>MDLA01000192.1 GCA_001730015.1 Chromatiales bacterium (ex Bugula neritina AB1)
CGCACTGTAAACATCCTGTGCATTTGCCCGGGTCTATATTGAGCGACTTCTGCATCGGCATCCTCCGTTAAGTAATTTTTTGTACCCGCCATCTGCTTTAAGGCGGCTACGGGAAAAGCAGTTCATATCTAGGCTGTCTTAATAAAGACAAAGGTATCTGTTGCGTACTTCCAAACTCGAATAGTCCAGTAATACTGCAGGCCTATTCAGCAAGCCTATTCATATGAACAGACGCTCACCCCACAGCTATATTTCAGATGACTGAAAAAATCTGGCCACTTTACAACCCCGCGAGTGACCACCCGCAACCGCCGTATATGGATTCCAGCATCTGCAAATCTCTAAATCCAACTGGGTCGCCATGAAAATCGCGCCTGGCCAGTCTACCACCCATTCTGCCATTGGCAAAGCCACGGCATAGGAGCCAAGAGCTGGCCCGGAGGATAAACTGGTTCAGATCGATATAAGCGGTTAAACAGAGACAATATCCAGAGCCTCAATTTCATCCCGCACAGAGTCAATGAAATCGCGATCCCGCTTCTCTCGCAGCCCAGGGATTTCATAACAAGTGATTACTCGTGACGGGGCATGTGAATAGAACAGAATCCGATCCGACAGTTCGATCGCTTCGCGCAAATTATGCGTCACCATAAGAGCAGTGCATGAATGGGCTTCCCAAACCCGCCGAAGTAGACTGCGCAGCCGACCAGCGGTTTCCTCGTCGAGTGAAACAAAAGGTTCGTCCAGTATCAGCAACTCCGGTTTAACAGCAAATGCGCGAGCCAGGCTGACACGCCGAGCCAAACCGAGAGAAAGCTCTGATGGATAAAAGCTACGGTGTTCGCTCAACCCCAATTCACTAAACAGAGTATCCAGATCATTGTTTTCATCTGCCTTCGCTAGAGCGAGCCGAACATTTTTTTCTACTGTTCGCCACGGTAATATGCGTGGTTCCTGAAACACTGCAGCCACTTTTCCAGGACTAGCGGTGACAGGGCGACCTGATATCCTGATCTCTCCCTTATATCCGGTTTCTAGTCCAAGAATGCATCGCAGTGTTGTTGTTTTGCCACAACCTGAGGGACCAACGATACTGGTAAATGAATTAGCACCACAATGGAAATGCAAATCACGCAGAGCTTCCAAAGAGCCACCATCACTGGAGTGAAACACCATCGATTTTATATCGACATCAAGCATGACTGGCACGCCAGCGTCGTGAATGTCGCTCCAGTGGTTGCAGCAACAGAAATTCTACCAGCAGCATCACAAAAACAAATGTCAGCGTATAAGCCAGTATCGTTGCGACATCAAACAGCTGAAAATATAAATGTATCTGAAACCCCACACCATTTGACCGCCCCAGCAGCTCCACAACCAGTACAATTTTCCAGATCAATGCAATACCCGAACGGGTGGCAGCGGCAAGGTACGGCTGCAACTGCGGAAGAATCACGTGGATAAGTGTTTTAAAGCGCGAGAACTTGAATACTCTGGCCATTTCCATATAGCTAGGGTCCATGGACTTGGCCCCTTCCCTCACCGTCACGACGACATTGGGTATCTTGTTCAATGCAACCGCACCAATTGCTGCGGCTTCGGATAATCCGAACCAGATATAGCTCAGTACAATGATCACCAGAGCGGGAATATTCAGAAAAAGAATAACCCAGGGATCGAAAAAGTAATCAAGCGTCTGGCTGCGCCCCAACGCGATACCTACTGCTGATCCAATAACCATAGCCACCAGAAAAGCGGCAGCCACCCGGATCAGTGTAGCTGTGGTATGAAAAATCAGATCACCACTGTGATACTCGCTGACAACCGCTTCCAATACCTGCAGCGGTGACGGAAGCGCTCTGCTTTGCGCGTACCAGGCCACCACTGCCCAGACTAACACTAAACCTGTGGTAGATAGTGCCCACACCGGCAAGCGGGAGACAGCACGAGAGCACACCCCTGTTCGCGAATGATTTACTCGCTGCCACCTACAAGCTGCGACCAGTAGGTACCCTCTACCATTGTTGGTGAATCACCGACAAGCTTCGGCCCACCTAAATCTGCAAGTACACCGTAGAGGTTGCTGGCATCGACAATTTCGTCCGCAACCGGCCGAACAGGAATACCTTCACGAAAGCGATCTCGAAGAGTCAGCAAAGCCGCACCTTTGTCTTTTATCGCTCCGCTTTCAGCTAAACGTTCCCACTCCGCATCGGATTCGCCCATAAGCTTTTTGGTATCACGTGACGCTTGCACAAACCCGGCAGCTGCTTTGGGATTTGCTGCTGCCCATTCGTCAGAAAACACGTAACCGATCGCTGAAACCGGGCCGCTTGCTCCCAGTTTTTTCGCGGCATCTTCTGCACTGATCAGACGTTTAAAGCCTTCCGCCTCAAGGCGCGCGCAATAGTGCCAGTAGTTGAGCATGGCATCGAGCTCGCCCTGTCGGGTCTTTTCTGCAAGCAGCGGTGGTGATCCGAATGCTATTTCATTTTCAGCCGCCAGATCAAATCCGTACGCCTGTGCTGCCATTCCCTGCAACAACAGCCAGCTCTTGTCCAGTGGACCGCCGGCGACACCGATCTTTTTACCTTTCAGTTCCTGCAAATTAGCGATATCACTATCCGCTGATACCATCACCGCACCCACCGAGGAAGAGTACGGTACAAAAGTCAGTTTCTGTCCGTCGGCACGCTGGCGCGACACCCACAACCAGTCGGAGACGATCACATCTACTGCACCGCCCTGCAGAGCAATTTTGGTTGCATCCCCTCCGGCATAGGGGACGATCTCTACATCAACACCGTTGGCCTGGTCAAAACCACCGTGCTTCATGGATTTCAATTCCCAGTTCACCGTACCAAACTTCAGCACACCGACCCTAACCGGGGTAGTTTCAGCAAAAACCTGCGTTGAAAGTAATAACGCCACACCTGCAACCGCAAAGTACCTGGTTAGCGAGGCGCCAAAATTCTTTAGTTGCTTACTGGCATTAAGCCTTTTCATGGTATTCATCTCCGTAATTGCTTAATCCTATCGCGGCAGGGCACACATGGCAAAGACTACGCACTAAGCAATTAATTCCCCGCATTTTTGCAAAGGCGCTTAAACAGAAAGCAGTCGGGATTTGAACGTAAGCGACACCTGCGGTGACAGATCAACACTTTGCATTGGAGAAACAATTTCCACAACTACCAGCGTCATAACCATCATCGCTATGGCCATCGATACCCCCGATGCCATACCGATATCCAGTGTGTGCTTTAGAATGTGCGCCGTTACCACAACTGTCCAGATATCAAGCAAGAGGATGACATAAACAATAAATTTGTTGTGCTGAGTGGCGACAATCGCTTCAAAAAAAGCCGGTAGAAATGGCAGCGCTACCACATACACAACAGCTGAAGTACCACACATCGCGGTATAGGCCTGGATAAACCGCGATCGCAGGTTTTTCATCGATAGCGCAACATAAAGAAATACTGCCGGCACGACAAGAACGGTTATAGTTCTAATCAGGGATTCACCCACACTGTAGTAAATCAGCAAACCGGCAATTCCTGTGAGTGCAGCCATGGCCACACTCAGCCATAACACAAGTGTCTGGCCCGGCAGATCCTGCGGTACAGCCCGCAGCAGGGAAATTTGCACAAACTTATAGATTAATGCCGTCAACCACGTGCACTCATCAAATCGGAGAGTCCGGCATTGTCAGCGAATTCTGTGGTTTTTCCAATAAGTTTGTAGCCCGGTTCAACCTCGTTTACTTCGCTCATTTATTCCATTGGGCTGATAAAATTGTGACTTAACAGTGTTAGTATACGGACTATGATGTAACGCATAGCATTGGCCAGCATCGACCCCTGTTCAGCTCCGTAACATAAGCGATAACTTCGAAATTCCAATTCCAATTCCACATCACGCGCCATTTGCAATGCCGACCCCCAGCGATGATGCAGCTGCTGCCACACTACCGGTAATGAACTCAAAATGACATCGCAAGGATACCAGACCGGAACCGTTACTCCCATGAATCAGCGTTTCCGGGGCTTTCTGCCAGTGGTTGTAGACGTGGAAACAGGCGGGTTCAACTCACAAACAGACGCTTTGCTCGAAGTTGCCGCCGTTATTATAAGCATGGATGAAAACGGCAAATTATACCCGGAGGCCCCGATAAGCACCCACGTAGTACCCTTTGAAGGCGCAAACATGGACCCGAAGTCTATGGAAGTGAACGGTATTGATCCGTACCATCCGCTGCGTGCTGCCCGCCAGGAGCAGGACGCACTTGGCTATATATTTTCACCGATAAGACGAGCTGTAAAAGAGGCCGGATGCACCCGCGCCATTCTGGTCGGGCACAACGCCTTTTTCGATTTGAGCTTTATCAACGCTTGTGTTGCCCGTACCGGAATCAAGCGCAATCCATTCCATCCATTCAGCAACTTCGACACGGTGACCCTGTGCGGACTTGCCTACGGACAGACGGTTCTTGCTCGCGCCGCCCAAAGCGCCGATCTACCGTGGGATCAATCTGAGGCACATTCCGCCGTCTACGATACAAAAATGACGGCGGAACTCTTCTGCAAGGTTGTGAATCGCTGGGAGCACCTTAACTCCGACTCCACTCCGGAATAGCGTCTTAAAATCCGACAAGCACTTATATTTATTCAGGCAGTAGCTTCTTCGACCAGTTTCCGCAGCTCACCGGATTCATGTAATTCCATCACGATATCGCAGCCACCGACCAATTCGCCTTTAATGTACAACTGCGGGAACGTTGGCCAATCAGAATAGGCAGGCAAAGACTCCCTGATTTCCGAATCGATAATTACATTAACGTACGCAAATTCTTTCCCGCACTGCTTCAACGCTTCGGTGGTGCGGCTGGAAAACCCACACATTGGCATCTGTGGTGTACCCTTCATAAAAAGTACGACCGGATTTGACTCTATATGGTCTTTAATTCGATTGTTTACGTCCATCACTCTCTTCTCGTTTTATTGGTTTCGGATAGATATGCACTACCGATCAGATTCAGGTCCCATCGTTATTTTCTGAACCAGAAAACGTCATCAGGGGCAATCAGCTATTCTCGCACAAACACTGGGGGAAAAATCGCGGGATTCAAGTCACTGCACCGTCGCCGATCGTGTTTGTGACTCACCCCACGCGTATCGCCAGCAAGTGCCAGCCTCAAACTCCAGTGGAGTTGATTTGCTGTTTCCATTGATTTATCCGAGGGACTTTCATAGTCTGTACGGCTTCTGAGCACAATGCGCTTACACTAATCCGGCTGCCAGATCGCGGGCCATACATTCGTTTCAAAGGAAATCTTCATGGCGTCGGCAACAAGTCGATCTTCCCTTATTCACTCCTATAACCGTTTGCCTGTGTCCTTTGTACGGGGCGAAGGCACCCGCTTGTGGGATGATCAGGGTAATGAATATCTGGATGCGCTCGGTGGCATAGCGGTTTGTGCTCTCGGGCACTGCCATCCGCACGTGACAGCTGCCATTAACGAGCAGGCACAGACACTGCTGCATACGTCCAACCTGTTTGCAATCGAGAACCAGGAAAAACTGGCCACCAAGCTGTGCGAGCTCACAGGGATGGAGGCGGTCTTTTTTTGCAATTCAGGCGCCGAAGCCAACGAAGCTGCGATCAAAATAAGCCGTCTGTTTGCGCAACAGAAACAAATCACCAACCCCAGGGTAATCGCCTTTCACGGAAGTTTTCACGGCCGCACCATGGCAACGCTCAGCGCTACCGGCAATGAGGCAGTCCACAATGGCTTCCACCCGCTGCTCGAGAGCTTTTTGCACTTGCCGTACAACGACGTATCCGCCATTGAGCAGGCAGCAACCGAGCATAACGATATCGTGGCAATTATCGTTGAGCCGATCCTTGGCGAAGGCGGCGTGGTGGTACCGGATGATGGCTACTTATCTGCGCTGCGCAGCATCTGCGATTCCAATGGCTGGCTCTTGATCGCTGATGAAATTCAAACCGGTGCCGGGCGCACAGGTCACTGGTACGCAAGTCTGGGACAAGGTGTCAGACCGGATGTTATCACCAGTGCCAAGGCACTTGGCAATGGCATCCCTATAGGGGCTTGTCTGACTCAGGGTATTGCTTCAACCCTGATAAAACCAGGCCATCACGGAACAACATTTGGCGGCAATCCGTTCGCTACCCGCGTCGCCCTCAGCGTGCTGGAAGCTATGCAACAGGAAGACCTGTTAACCCGCGCCTCAAATGCAGGTTTGCAACTGCAGAATAAGTTAAGGGATGCATTGCATAATCGCCCGGAGGTAACAGATATACGCGGCCGTGGCATGATGATTGGAATTTCGCTGGACATAGACTGCACCGGCCTCGTCAACCTTGGCCTGGAAAACAGAGTGGTATTCAATGTAGCTGCAGGTAACGTGATTCGACTTTTACCCCCCTACAACATTACCGACGCAGAAATAAACGAAATAGTTCGACGAATTGCGGATTCGGTAAACGAGCTTTGCCAAAATCAGGAAACAGACGATCCGGCAGGAAACGAATGAGTATTCCATCACCTGTTGTGCGGCATTTCATCGACGAGACAGACCTTACAGCGAACGAATTCCGACAAATTCTCGACTCCGCCATAGAGCTCAAGAAAGAAAGGCAACAGGGAGTTATCAGAGACTCGTTGCGAAATAAAACCCTGGCAATGATTTTCGAGAAGGCCAGCACCCGAACCCGCACTTCATTTGAGGCCGGTATGGTTCAACTCGGCGGGCATGCGATAAATTTATCGCCCACTGACTCCCAGCTCGGACGAGGCGAGCCGATAGCCGACACCTCACGCGTGTTATCGGAAATGGTGGATGCAGCGATGCTCAGGACTCACAGCCATAAAACAATTGAAGATTTCGCACATGTTTCGCGAATCCCTGTTATCAACGGTTTATCGGATCGGTCACATCCATGCCAGTTGCTGGCCGATATGCAAACTCTGGTTGAACTGCGAGGGGACATAAAAGGTGCTCGTATAGCCTGGCTCGGCTCCGGAAACAATATGTGCAATTCTTATATCACAACTGCCAGACTGCTCGACTTCACCCTCACTATCGCATGCCCGAAAGAACTGGCACCTGATAACCAGCTGTTAACGGACTGCGCAGCCCATGTGGAACTCTACGAAGATGCAGAATCAGCCTGCAAGTCTGCCGATGCTGTTGTTACTGATGTCTGGGCCAGTATGGGTGAAGAAAAATACAGCAACCGGCTGCACTCGCTGCTCAAACCTTATCAGGTCACACAAGCACTAATGAACATTGCATCACCGGACGCGGTATTTATGCACTGCCTGCCGGCTCATCGAGGCGAGGAGGTAACCGAAGAAGTAATTGATGGCAAACGCAGTGTGGTATGGCGGGAGGCAGGCAACCGATTACACGCGCAGAAAGCACTGCTGGAATTTTTACTCTTGTAGTACTCAATACTGACGAAACACGCCGTTGTTTGTCAGGTCAATGGATTGCAATTTGCTTGGTGAAGTCAGATAGATTCGGCAATCCGCCGTGTCACCGGAAAACTACTATCTGACGAAAAACCTGATCATGAAACTGCCCTCGCTAAAACAAGCTGTCGCTCTGCATTTTGCAATAAGCCTCCTCATATTCATCGTCCTGATCGTAACTATGATGACGTTCTGGTTCCCCGGCGATCTTTTTTTCATGGACGGCGGCTGGCAGGGATTAAAAATTATTGCCCCGATTGATCTTATTTTAGGCCCGGCCCTCACTTTACTATTTTATCGGCCCGGTAAAAAAGGATTGGTATTTGATGTAAGCGCCATTGTGCTGGTTCAAGTGGCAGCACTCGGCTACGGTGTCTACCTGGCACATGAACAGCGCACCGCCGCAATCGTTTTTGCCGAAAATCGTTTCGAAACTCTCTCTTACAACGAATTCAAAGCTGCTAACGAAGAAATCGCCGAACAGAAGCTGTTACCGAAATCATTAAGTGATTTTGGCAATCGCATGCCAATAATAGTTTATGCAAAGTCTTTCGCCGCAGAAGACTACGGTCGCTATATGGAAGACCTGCTGAACGGTCTGCCAGAATTGCGCGAACGCAGTGACCGCTATGAACCAATACACACGGCAAGTGCCGATATTGAGAAACACCAGCTCGTAACTGAAACAAATGGCACAACCATTGAAGTACCTGCATCCAGCACCTCAGAAAAATCAGCTGACGACAATCTCACCTTTGCATTAAAAGCACGTTACCTGAATGGAACAATTACATTCAGTAGAAACGATATGCGGTTACTGAGAATCGAACGTGAGCGCTAGACATTCAGAGGTACCTGCTACATCTTGCGACGCTGGTATATCGTGCCGGCGCAGTTACTGGTAACACGAATTCCGGGCGAACTATTACATCAAGAAAACGTTAAAAAACGAGTACATAGGTCTCACCGACAACAATGCTACACTTCAGTTGCTTCCTTTGTTGTATGTGACAGCCACGCTTCGCAGTAGCGCATCGTCTCATAATTAATATAAACACGTAAAAGCCCATGACCATCACTACAAGCTCAAAATGCCCTGTGGCAACTGTTAAATTCATTTCATGAATTATCTTTTCCTGATCGCCGCAGCTACCATGATCAGCCTTGCTGTTATTCCAATCATGGTAAGGATAGCGCCAAAGATCGGCATGATGGATGAACCCAACGAGGACCGAAAAGTTCACACAAACCCCATACCGCGGGTAGGCGGCTGGGGCATCATTATCGGGGCGCTGATACCCGTCGTTACCCTCACAGAACTCGACACAACCGTCTTGTGCTATCTGTTTGGCTGTATCACTTTACTATTGTTCGGGGCGTTGGACGATATCCGGGAGATGGGTCACTACACTAAATTCATCGGTCAATTTATCGCCGTAATTCCGATGATCTATGTCGCTGAACTCTACGCAATAGATTTTCCATTTATCGACTATGAGTTCCCAAAATGGTTTGCCCAGGGTTTTACACTGGTTGCAATGATTGGCGTGATCAACGCAATCAATCACTCCGATGGCCTGGATGGTCTTGCCGGCGGCGAGGCACTGATCACCCTCGGTGCTCTGGCTCTGCTGGCCTGGATTGCCCCGAACGGTGAACTATCGATCATTCTGGCGCTGGCGGCAATTGGCGGGCTGGTCGGGTTCCTACGCTACAACACCCATCCGGCTATGGTATTCATGGGTGACGGCGGCAGCCAGTTTCTTGGCTTCACCCTCGGGTTCCTGGCCGTTCTGCTAACCCAGCACACAGACCCGACACTCAGCAAAGCAGTCGTGCTACTGGTACTGGGTTTACCGGTGGTTGATATCCTTGTAGTACTAAAAAAACGCGCACAATCCGGCGCAAATATTTTCCGTGCAACTAAAAATCATATGCACCACCGGCTATTGGAAATCGGCTTTGCACACAAGGAATCGGTGGTCATCATCTATACCGTACATACATTTCTAGTGTGCTGCGGTATCTGGCTGGCACGCGGTAACGACTGGCTGATCGCGGCAATTTATCTCGGCGTATGCGGGGCTACGTATTACCTGTTGATTCTCGCAGAGCGATCAAACTGGCGCCCGGGCCAAACCAGGCTATTTTCATTTCTGTCCAACAGCCTGGAGGCCATAGAAAAAAATCAGATACTTATGCACGGATCCAGACGATTTCTGGAGATCGCTATCCCAGGCTTTTTAATCGCCTTGTCTGTATGGATAAATGACATACCACGCGAATTCGGTGTCGTAGCGGCAATACTGGCCGTGCTACTGGCTCTGCAAAGTATCAACATCTACCCGTTCAGGGTAAACACCAGACGCGGCATTATCTACATTACGGTCGTTTTCATTATTTACCTTTCCACACACGACCGGATTACCTGGTTGAATCCGTGGGCTGTCGGACTGGAAATTATCTATTATGTTGCTGTTTGCCTGGCAATATTCCTGGCCATTCGGTTTTCACCAGGCAGACGTAAAGAAGAATTCAAGGTTACTTCCTTCGACTATCTGCTGTTCTTTTTGATCGTCGGCGCGCTGCTATTCGCCAAGAGTCCGCTATTGTTCGGAACGTTTAACGTCAATATTTTTATTGTTGTCCTCGCTATTATTCTCTATGCCTCTGAATTGTTACTGGTCGAACGCAGGGAGAGAATTGATTTACTCGGCGGAGCAGCGCTGTTTACTCTAATTGTAATTGCGGTTCGTGGTTTTAATCTGGTGCAATTTAATATCGGGTTGCAACCATAGCTACAGATAATCTTTAAACCGTTTCAATACGCCCGGAACATTCCTACCCGGCTATTGGCGAAAGACTCTGACGCTTATCATTGATCACATCGTGAATCAGATCGTCACCGATTGTCGGCAGCTGCTCGGCAAAGCCAAACAACAAGGCCGTATCACACAACAAATTTATTATGCGGGGAATACCACCGCTCGCCTCCCAGATTGACGGTACAGCTACATTGCTAAAAATCTCCTGCTGTGAACCGGCAATCATTAAGCGGTGGCGGATATACGCATGCGTTTCGTCAAGATCCAGCGGTTCTAAATGACAATCTACTGCAATTCTGTGTACAAAGGGCAGCAATAACGGTTCACTCAGTGTTTCTCTCAACGCCGCCTGCCCGACCAGAACCAACTGGATTAGATCGAAATTATCTGCGTTGAGATTCGACAACATTCGTAGTTGCTCTATAATCTCGGCACTCAGATTATGGGCCTCATCAATTATCAGAATACTGCGCTTATTCTGTGAATACTGATGCATCAAATGGTCGCTGAACGCTTTGTACAGCTGCACTTTGGACTCTTCCCTCGAATTCTGATCAAATGCCAGCAGCATCCACTGCAGCAATTCCTCAAACGATTTCACGTGACTGTTGGAGACCAGACCCACAGCCAGAGAATCATCACCCGTCTGCAGCAATTTACGAACAAGGCTGGTTTTTCCCGAACCGATTTCACCAGTGATAACCGCAAAACCGGATTGGCTCATAAACACGTATTCGAGCATTGATAAAGCTGCCTGATGACCTTTGCTCAAATACAAATATTTGGCATCGGGGCGCATCAGGAAAGGTTTTTCGTTAAGTCCGTAAAACGCTTCGTACATGAGTTGCAACCGTAGTTTGTTAGGCAGGATTTCGCTGATCCGGGAGCCTGAGGGGGCTTTGATAGCGTGACCCAGCGATTTATTTTAATAATAGCAACTTATAGCCATTTACGTGTCCCAGCGGATAACTCATGGACTTCAAGTCATCTTGATTAAACTAAAAGCGGTTACGACAGAATCAATCGCGGGACGCCCGGCCGATCCGACGGATAACAGACCAACAGACAGCTACTCTATCGACTGGCCAGCACTTCACCCACCACGATTGTCACAACAGCGCTCGAAGTTCCCCCGTTGGCATCGTCGATACTATATTCAAAAGCATCCGTCCCGATAAATTCACTAGAAGATGTGTAATCGACTGTGTTATTCGCTTGAACTACAGCAGTACCGCCCAAAGGCGGTGTCACAATAGTTACCGTCAGCGTGTCACCATCATCATCCGAATCATTTGCCAGCACATCAATATTTACCAGCGCAGCGGTGTCTGCAACCACATTATCTGCAACAGCAACAGGTACTGTGTTGCCTGTTGTTACGGTAACAGTGACTTCCGCACTTGCCGTTCCGCCATTGCCATCATCTATCGTGTATTCAAACGAGTCTGATCCGGCAAAGTCCACCTCGGATGTATATAAGATCAGGTTGCTTGCAAGCACTACTGCCGAGCCATTGCCCGGCGTCGTGACTGAACTTACCGTCAAACTGTGAAGATCTGCATCGGTGTCGTTATCCAGCACATCAATTTCAATTGCCGTTGCTGTCGATGTTGTTGCCGCATCTGCCAGTGCTACGGGTGGCGTGTTCAACACAGAGACAGTCACAGAGGCCGTGTCTGTGCCACCATTTCCATCGTCCACCTGATAACTGAAAGTTTCATCACCAATGAAATCTGCCGCCGGGGTGTAAACAATTCGGCCTTCTGTTACAACGCTTGCACTACCTGCAGGTGGCTGAACAACCACTGTTACAGCAAGTAAATCACCGTCTGCATCGGTATCGTTACCCAACACATCAATACTGATCAGATCATTGATTTGAGTACTCGCCAGATCATCCGCGGCTACCGGGGGAACGTTAACTGCAGCAACCTCTATCGTGACAGTGGCAGTTGCGGTGCCGCCAGCGCCATCGTCAATGCTATATTCAAATGTATCGGTACCCGTAAAACTTTCAGCCGGAGTATAAATCACTGATCCGTCCGCATTCACCACAGCAGCACCATTCTCCGGAACCACGGTAACTGTCACCGTAAGTGAATCGTTGTCAGGGTCGGTGTCATTATCCAGAACACTGATAGTCACTGGCGTCTCTATTGTGGTTGCGGCGGCATCGTCCCCGGCAATCGGTGCGCTATTTCCGGAGACAACCACCACTGTAACTGTCGCCGTTGCCGCTCCACCGGCGCCATCAGTAATTTCATAGGTAAAGCTATCTGTTCCGACAAAGCTCGTTCCGGGGGTATACTCAATCTGTTGATCAACAGTCAGCCGGGCACTGCCGTTGGCAGGCGCCCCGGCGTCTACCGCCACTGTTAAATTATCACCGTCCGCATCACTGTCATTGTCCAGGACGTTAATTGTGACAGCCGTATCTTCCTGGGTAGAAGCTACATCGTTTCCGGCAATCGGAGCTTGGTTACCACGACTCACTGTTATGGTGACAGTGGCGGTGTCAGTCCCGCTGTTACCGTCATTGACCTCATAGACCAGTGTATCTATACCGGTAAAATCATCAGCCGGGGTGTAGACGATCACATTGGATTCTACTACCGCTGTACCGTTTTCCGGAGGGGTCGAAAGAGCAACAGTCAATGAGTCGCTGTCGGCATCAGTATCATTATTTAGCACGTCAACGTTAACCGGAGCATTTTCTAACGTCGTGGCAATATCATCCAGCGCCACCGGCGCCGAGTTGACGCTGATGACTGTAATCGTCACTGTTCCTGTTGCCGTACCGTCATTACCATCGGTGATTTGATATCGAAAAGAATCGTCACCTGAAAATCCCGCGGCGGGTGCATAAATAATGCTGCGTCCACGGATTCTGGCTGTACCGTTTTCCGGCTGATTAGTATCGACAATACTCAATGTGTCATTATCCGCATCGATATCATTATCCAGCACTGCTATACTAACCGGATCATCAACTTCTGTGGTTATCACATCGTCAACGGCAACCGGCGCTGTATTCACGTTACTCACCAGCACAGTCACATTGGCGGTGTCTGTCGCCCCTGCAGTATCCGCTATCTGATAGGTAAACTGATCGGTTCCGGAAAAATCCACTGCCGGTGTATAACGGACTAGTCCGTCCACCACGACAGCCGCACCATTTGATGGAGCAACCGTCACAGAGAGTGTTAGCTGATTTCCATCCGGATCACTATCGTTATCCAGTACATCAATAGATACAGCAGCTCCTTCATTGGTACTGGCGCTGTCATTCACCGCCACTGGTGAAGCATTCACATTATTTATCGTCACAATCACCGTTGCTACAGCCGTTTCCCCGGCCGCATCTGTCACCTGATAGCGAAAGCTGTCTGTACCATCAAAATCGGTATCCGGTGTATAAAGTACAGTTTCATCACTACCGACCACTGCCGTGCCATTTACCGGTGCCCGAGTTATCGAGATAGAGAGTTGATCGCCGTCCGGATCGCTGTCATTGCCCAGTACATCAATACTTATGGCGGTATTTTCACTAGTCGTCACCGCGTCATTTACCGCATTCGGTGGGTCGTTTACTGCACTTACGATCACCGCAACTCGACCAAGCGACTCTGCTATTCCATCACTAACCACATAAGTGAAACTATCAGAACCGGTGAACTCTTCATTTGGCGTGTAGCGCACCTCTGAGCTGGATAATATTTCTACAACTCCATTTGCGGCCTCACTTACCGACTCAATAGAAAGTGGATCGCCATCGTTATCGAGATCATTTGCCAGAACATTCACAGTGGCAGAATTTCCTTCGTCGAGAGCCAGGTTATCGGCGACCGCTTCGGGTGCGGAATTCACCAGTGCAACCTGCACAACAACCGTAGCCGTGTCGGTGCCGGAGTTGCCATCCGTGATGGTATATTCAAATGGATCAACGCCTGAAAAATTGGTTGCCGGAGTATAGGTAATAGTGCCATCTCCATTTATAGAAACTGCACCGTTTACCGGTGATGAAACACTCGAGACACTAAGAGAATCACCTTCTATATCCGTATCATTTGTCAATACACTTACTACAACCGGAACATTCTCATCAGTGAAAGCGTTATCATTTACAGCCTGTGGCGCATCGTTAACGCCTGTGACTGTAATTTCAACCAATGCAGTTACCGACAGACCTCCAGAATCGAGTACCGTATAACGAAATTGATCACGGCCATTAAAATCGGTATTGGGTTGATACTCTATAAGCACACCGTTTCTAATATTAGCAACGCCATTCGTCGGACCATCGCTGATGCGAGTGATAGATAACGGCAGGGCATCCGGATCTGTGTCATTAACAAGCACTGAAAACGACTGAGCCGGCGCATCTTCCACTATGGTGAATTGATCATCAATCAGTACTGGCGGTGCATTCTCCCCTGAAAACACAATTGTGACGGTAACCGGGGCACTTGGCGGGTTGACGCCATCGCTAACCCTATAGGTAAAACTATCCCTGGTAACGCCATCAGCATCAGAAGGCGGAACATCACCAATTCCTTCATAGCGAAATCCTCCATCGGGCCGGAATGAAGAACGGAAAGTATCAGGGTTTGCCGCAAAGTCGGGCAAATCCAGAAGCTCCGCAGTCAAACAGGTGTTTCCGGTGTGTTCGTCATCGTCGTCATTAACCAGAACACCGTCGGACCCATCCTGTTTCTCACATCGGTTGTTGTAGCTAACCCCTCGACGCTGAATGACACTGGGATAGATTAACTGATAGGTATCAGCCGCCGGCTGCGGCGCTGCATTAGGGCCAACATCGAAGCAAAATACCGCGGTAATCGGATCCGCTGTGGTGCCATCTCGATCCACCAGAGATAACTCGTACTCTAGTCCCACCGGCGCAAACAAGGGTGGCGGGAAAACCGCTATTTCTCCGGCCGTAGGCAGAAAATCAACTGCACAGGAAGGCTGATCAGCGAGGCAGGCATCGAGCAGTGAATTGGCGATCTGATGCCCCCGCTCGCTGAGTTCAACGCGGCACTCCTGAAGATCGCCCTGCCGCAACAACCGCGATAACACATTAGTGATACCAGTATCATCGCTCGCCGGAATACGTATAACAGTATTGCCGCCAATTATGACCTGACCATCAGACAGTTGCAGTCTCGGTGGGGTATTTTCGCTCCGCTGACCGCCACCGGAACCACCGGAGCAAGCTGACAACAGAGTCGCAACAACCACTACAGCCAATCCGGGCCAACAGCCACGCAGCCTGTTTGAAAATTTGTTCTTAAACATTATTTATCCGGCACTCAAAATCTTAAATGTCATGACAAGAGGTATAACACACTTTGGTCAAATCAGAAAACACTCTGAAATCAAAGACCTCATGACATTGCCAACGTTCGGCAACCCCGCAATGAGAACCAATTGCCGCTACACCGGCAAGGAACCAGCGCACCACTTCAATAAATAGTGTTGCATTTCACAGATAGAAGCGGAATCAGGCCCGAATTACCGAGCTGACATCAGCGTTCAAACTTTCCGTACACTCACCTCTGCAGACGAAAAAACACGCAACCCGGAGGTAGTAGTCACCTTGAGCAGACCCTTTTCATCAATACCGGCCGAGGCTCCGGTAATCACATCAGCTCCGGCATGAACCTGGATTTCACGATCCGACAATGCGTCATAATCGGCCCACCGCTCCGATAAAGACGCAACAGCGCGCGCCACATCGCCTTGCGAGATATTGTAAACCCCCGCTGCCAGATCACTAATCAGCCTCGATCGATCTGGTGGCACACCATTGCACAAATCGTGTAGATCGGTACTTTTCTGATCAATTCGTCGTGCTTCTTTGCCGCGTCGGTAATTAACCCCGATTCCTACAACAAGACAAGTCGATGATGCATCGAAATGCGCTACTTCAACAAGAATTCCAACCAGTTTTGATTCACCCGCAAGGATATCGTTCGGCCATTTGATCCCGATCGGCTCGTCGGTGATCTCACGTAGAACATCACATACTGCAGCACCGGCAAGAAGCGACAAACCGCTGACATCAGCCAGCCCGCAGGAAATAGAAAACCGCAGTGAAAAGGTCACTCCACCACCGGGTGTGTGCCACGGCTTACCCCGTCTGCCTCGACCTTTCGTCTGATGCTCAGCAGCACATACCATGAGAGATCCAGAGTTATATCCCGGCCCCGTTTTAGCTGACATCAACCGCGTATTGGTCGAGTCCGTCTGCTGCAATACCTCCACAGAACCGATAGCGTTAATCTGCTGCTGCAGCGCCGTTTCTATTGCGGATTTACTGAGCGGGATCGGGTAGTTTTCGGGCATGGTGTTCCTGTCAAAAAAGTGCGACGACAGCATCAAATTCCTGGCAGTAAAGTTCCAGTAATTCGTCGCCGATACGTTTATTATTCAACCGCTTAACGGAGATTTACGGGTGCATTTCAAGTTACCGACAATAGCGTTCGCCCTATACGTCACGGGTTACCTGCTCAGTCAGAACGCTCTAGCTGAAAAAACTTATGTATACAAGGAAGTCGACGGAACATTGTGGTACACCAACGTCGCACCAACGGCTCAGGATACCGGTCGCTTCAAACTGATATCTATTACAGGCCGCTCTACGGCATCGGCCGGGTGCAACGGTCTGTCAATCGAAAAAATGCAGCATCGGGAAATGCAATTCGATTCTACCATCCGTCGCTACGCCCGCGAATACCGCGTTGACTCAAAGCTTGTCAAAGCGGTTGTAAAAAATGAATCATGTTTTGATCGAAAGGCCGTTTCTTCAGCCGGTGCAGAAGGATTAATGCAGCTTATGCCACCGACGGCTAAATCCCTGGGTGTCACTGATTCATTCAATGCCGAACAGAACCTGCGTGGCGGAATACAGTATTTAAGTGAACTAATGGCGATGTATGACAACAATTTACGGCTCGCACTGGCAGCCTACAACGCTGGTCCCGGCACGGTGAAGAAATATGATGGTATTCCACCCTATCCTGAAACGCAGCGCTATGTAGAGAAGGTCATGAAATCGTACAAGCTCTATTTGAGGGAGTATCTCGACGTCGGGTAAATACTACTAACAACTGCCAGAGTGATCATCGACATAAACGCAGAAGCGCTGTCTGAATTTCAGATCGGGCAATAATCAACCTTTAATTTCTAATAGCGGGGATAACTCGGTAAACTGTCCGATTAATTGTATTTGCAGACGTCAACTAATGTCAGAAAAAAACGCCAGGCATCTGGTTAAGCGGTTACTGGATGTTATCGAGTCCGATATTCTGCCGCTCACTACCGCAGGGGTTGCTGCCGGCAATAAAATATTCGGCGCGGCTCTGCTACATAAAAACGATCTCAGCACGCTACTGGCAGAAACCAATAACGAACTGGAAAATCCACTCTGGCACGGTGAGATGCATACACTGAAGCGATACTACGAAATGCCCGCCTCAGAACGCCCGGAGCCGAAAGATCTGATCTTTCTAACAACCCACGAACCATGCAGCCTGTGTTTATCAGCCATCACATGGACCGGTTTTGATAATTTCTACTATTTTTTCAGCCACGAAGACTCACGAGACGCCTTTTCTATTCCGCATGACCTGAAAATTCTCAAAGCTGTATTTAATGTAGAGCCCGGCCAGTATCAAAAAGAAAATGAATTCTGGACCAGTCACAGTATTCGCAAGCTGGCTAGTGAACATTGCACCGGAGAACACAGTTGTTCCGATCAGGTTAACCGGATCAGCCAGCGCTATTCCCAACTCTCGGATGGCTATCAAAGCAACAAAGATAACAACGGGATACCGCTAAATTAATTGGAGTGAGTCGCTGTTATCCACTGCATCTCGATCGTCGCCATGTACCCGTCGATTTCGAATTGCAACTGATTCGGGATTGCAGGATACAAACGGCAGCCCGTGACCTTTTTGATCGCATGCGTGCGGAGTCAGTAATTTTACTGGACAATTCCCGAGCGGGAATAGAAGGACAGGAGATTGAAAAATTGGAGCTGGCGAACGGAGTCGAACCGCCGACCGGCTGATTACAAATCAGCTGCTCTACCAACTGAGCTACGCCAGCTCCGAACCGCCTATTTTAGTCCACATTTCCGCTAAGTACAAATTTAAAACGTATAAACGTTAAAATATTTTCCTGAATCGGCTCTTTATCGATTCCGCCAGTTTGTAACGGGCTTTTACTGTGTCTGCCCTTACACTATATGTACTAATGCTCCACCCCAATAAAAACAAATCACGGTAACCCTAGAATTTTAACTAATGACTGAATCAGACTCAGCCCCGGCTCATTTCATACGCAGCATGATTGAAAAGGATGTAGCGGCGAACAAACACAACAAACTTGTCGCCACTCGCTTTCCTCCTGAGCCAAACGGGTATTTACATCTTGGACATGCCAAGTCCATTTGCCTGAATTTTGGGATTGCCGAAGAATTCAACGGCTGGACTAATCTGCGCTTTGATGACACCAATCCGGACAAAGAAAGCGAAGAGTACATGAGCGCAATTAAGCGCGACGTCGCCTGGCTGGGATTCAAGTGGAAATCACTGTGTTACGCCTCGGATTACTTCGATCAACTGTATGACTACGCCCGGTTACTGGTCGAAAAAGGGCTGGCGTACGTAGACAGTTTAAGCGCCGATGAAATTCGTGAATACCGTGGCTCACTAACAACACCGGGCAAGGAAAGCCCTTACCGCAACCGTAGCCCTGAGCAAAGTCTTGAGTTGCTGGAAGGCATGAAGAACGGCGATTTTAACGAAGGCGAGCATGTTTTACGTTTGAAAATAGATATGGCCTCAAGCAACATCAATTTGCGTGACCCGGCCATTTACCGCATCAAGAAAACGCACCACTACCGCACTGCTGACAAATGGAATATCTACCCCTTATACGACTATACTCACTGCCTTTCTGATGCAATCGAAGGAATTACCCACTCGCTGTGCACACTGGAATTTGAAGATCATCGCCCCCTTTACAATTGGGTACTGGAGCAGACCCAGCCCGAAGGCTCACCGGAGCAAACCGAATTCGGGCCATTGAATCTTGAGTACACAATCCTCAGCAAACGCAAACTGGTACAACTGGTTAATAGCGGCAAGGTACGTGGCTGGGATGATCCTCGCATGCCGACCATTGCAGGCCTCAGACGACGCGGCTATACACCCGGCTCTATTCGGGAGTTCTGCCGCCGAATCGGGGTGACCAAAAACGACGCCGTTATTGACATGCTGGTTCTGGAAAACTGCATTCGCGACGAATTAAACGAAACGGCGGAACGTCGAATGGCGGTTCTTGAGCCTCTTAAAGTAGTGATTACCAGCTGGCCGGAAGGCACCAGTGAATCGCTGAATGTCGCCAATCATCCCCAAAACGAAGCGCTCGGGAGTCGCAAAGTGCAGTTCAGCAGAGAACTCTATATTGAGCAGTCCGACTTCGCTGAAATTCCACCGCCCAAGTTCAAACGCCTAACCCCTGGCGGCGAAGTCCGTCTGCGCAGCGGCTACGTTATTCGCTGCGATGAAGTGGTGAAGGACGAAAATGGAGAAATAATTGAACTGCGCTGCAGCCACGACGCCGATACACTCGGACAGAAGCCACAGGGCCGGAAGGTGAAAGGGGTCATTCACTGGGTGAACGCTGATGACTCAGTTGTGGCAGAAATCCGGGTTTACGACCGTTTATTTAATCGTCCTGACCCTCTGGCCGAAGAAGATTACATGGATGCCCTGAATCCGAACTCATTGATTTCATTCATCGATGCTAGGATTGACCGTACTCTGGCTCGCGCTGAGACGGGAAGTGTCTACCAATTTGAACGACAGGGGTATTTTGTCGTCGATCCTGACACATCACCGGATCAGGCGGTGTTTAATCGAGTAGTGGCGCTCAGAGATACGTGGGCAGGATAATCTCTCACTCTGGAGAACTGAAATGGCAACCGAAAACAGAGCATTGAGTCAAATCAAACAGTCCATAATCGGGCTGTTGGTGCCAGTAACAATCGTTGTATGTACTCTGAGCGGCTGTGCCATCATACCTTCTGACCCTGGCACCGCTTACGGTAACCAGCTAGGAGCAATCAAATACACCGTGAAAACCGGCGATAATCTGGTTTTAATCGCGGCAGATATTACTCGTCAGCGGGAGAACTGGCGCCGAATCGCCGACTTCAATCGGATCGACAACCCGGCGTCGCTGAAAGTTGGCCAAACGATCTTGATTCCGAACGATCTGGTACCACTCGACGGCACACCGGATTCCACCCGCTCGGTCGCCGGACACCCGGATGCCGTGGTAAATTCAGTTGAGGTGGCTCCAGGCATCAAGCCCAGTAATTAAATCAGACAGATGCATACATTGCCGATGACCACCGTTGACTGCAGCGGGACCCGCCCTGTAAAAGAGATACCGTAAATCCCGAGGTTGTTCTGCACTGATGAAAACTGTCATTCTCGCCCGCCACGCCAAATCCAGCTGGAGCTCCGGAGCTGAGACCGATTTCCAGCGGCCACTGAACAAACGAGGTTTAAGGGATGCCCCGATCATGGCCGGGCGCCTTCGCGCTACCGGTCCGCTACCCGGAATAATTGTCACCAGCACGGCAACTCGAGCATTGACAACGGCGGATCTCTACCTGCATAACCTGGGCATGCGTACTGATCAGCTGGTAAAAACGCAAAGCATCTATGAAGCACCCGTAAGTGCAATTGTCAGCCAGATTTTAAAGTTACCTGCCGAGTGCTCCATTGCGATGATTGTCGGGCACAATCCGGGAATATCGGCAGCCTGTACTTACCTCAGCTCACGCACTGATGTGCAAATGCCCACCTGTGGAGTGGCTTGCCTTGATCTTGAAATAGACAACTGGCCCGATGCCTACCGCGATTGCGCAACCTTACGCTGGTTTGATTACCCCAAAAACACGCAGTCAATTGCCACAGAAACTTGATTCGTCTGGCGATTTTTCAGGTATTTTCCGACTCGATCTTTTCATACACAACAGTTGGCGTGTCGCCTTTACGATAATACGGTGGCTGCTGCTTCATTTCAGCGAGCGCTTCATCACGCAGTTTTTCATCGGCAAACCAGCGGGTGGACTCCCATTCGTCACCCAGCAAATGGGCTGCAGACATTGTATCTCCATTAGGCAGAGATACTTTAATTCCAAATTTTTTCATCAATTTACTCAAACGGGTATAGTTATCGTTTCGCCTCGCGTGCGGCATATTCTACACCATGCACACAAACAGCCCTTGAATTCACCGCATCCAACACACAGAGTCTTGCGAGCAACGCACAGTTATAACCAAGGAGACCATTTGATGAGAGCACCGATCAAGCCGGCACTAATAGCCGCCCTGGCACTGGCGGCATTAGCCGGCTGCACACAGGAAACGCAAAACAAACTCGGACGCGCCGTCCAGAACTGGACTGGCACGGATGGCGTGCTGGAAATATATGCAGGGAATAAACTCGTTAAGCGGTTTATGAAAATTGACAAACTATCCACGGCTACCGGCACCAGCAGAGACGTCGACCGACCGTACCGTTTCGGCTACGGCGTGCTCGATGAAAACCTGAATGGCAGTGTCGATGAAGGCGAGGAGAATGTTTACTTTGAATTCAGCGATTACTCAACCTCCTACATTTTCTACGAAGATCCCTGATCTGTTCTGCCAGATTGAACGCCAAAAATCCATCACCTGGCGGTACCGGCACTCTGTATCCCCAGCGGTAATTATTTAGTTGTTATTTCCGGTTGTTTTTTTTGGCTGACCTACTAAAACAATAGGGGCGTGGCCTGTTTGCAACAGTCACGTTCTCACCCCCATATCGGGCCCGCCTTGCGGGCCCTCTTTTTATCTGGCTTCGTGACACGCTTGCTGGTGGAGCACAAACCCGGGAGTAAGCCCAGATCCGGACAAATCCGTTGCGCCCCTCTGCTGCAGAGGCCACTAAATCTTCCTGCTCAATCTCTCGCGCGCCAGACCACTATCCCACGCTATAATAACGCGATAACGCAACACGAGAATCTCCCCAATGCGCATGGATTACTACAGTGATCAAATTGAAAAAGCGATCACAGGTGCAAAAGCGGACGTAACCGGTGACGGCAGCAAATTTGAAGCTCTGGTTATAAGCGATAGCTTCAATAGCCTGTCGACCCTGAAACGCCACAAACTGGTTTACGCAGTGCTGGATGAACATATAAAAACCGGCGCTATCCACGCCTTGTCTATCAAAGCATTTACTGCAGATGAGTGGCGCGACAAGCAATCGGCCAGTTGACAGAGTTTATAAACCAGAGTCGAATGCACGCGTGTATTCCTTTCCGATCCGGCTTCATTTCCGTTTCATAATCGCAAGAAAGTATCAGCCTGCGCAGGGTCTACTATCCTTAATTGTATTACCGGTTCAGTAGTCAGACCAAAACCTGAACAACTGAGAATCCGGCCACCTAACCTGCAAAGACCGAATGCTCCCCACACCTGAACCAGAAAACACCGGAACTTCAACAGATTCCTGGCTCGAAGCACTGCACAACGATCTGCTCTCTGCCAAGGAACAGCCGGATGGCCACATACTCCGGTGCGCTGTAATCAGTGGCACTACAACGCTGATACACGGGAAAAAGCTGACTGAACTGCATCCGAATGCGCGACTCTGGCTGGATCATTTTGCGCGCAGAAACAATCTGTCGCTGCGGCCTCGACGGAACCGCACGCACGCCCCCTCGGAGCTGAGAAAACGGCGCAATTCAGAATCACAGATAACCCTGGGTATCAATCTACTGATACAAAGCGCACTCCAGCACCTCAACGTAAGCCTGCCGGTTATAGGTCACTCGGCACGTAACAGTTTTCGCGCCACTCACCCAAGATTGCCGGCGGGCACACTCGTGGGGTTATCGCACGCCGTTAAATCCAATGGTAAAAAATTCACTATCGATAGCAACGTTTTTTTGCAGCAGAGTGGTGGCAACTGTCCGGCAATTAACCTGTATGCCTGCGTTATAAATGCGCAGCAGGTTCGTAAAACGTTTTGCTATTTTGAATCGGACACCCTCCATGCACTGGCTTACCCGATGGGACGCAACTACGTATTTGAACTGATTCTGGGTGGAGGTTTCGGACTATCCGCAAGTTGCGGTCTGCCACTAAACCGATTCGACAAAGTACGCCTGCATCTTTCATTTCTAACCCAGCCCGGTGGAAACTGTTACAGCGGCGTTTTGCGTAGCTGCTACTCAATAGTGATGAACAACGAAACAACCGGCCTGATTCAATCTATAAAGCCAGACTCAGCAGATGATCTGCCGGTACAATACGATTCGAGCCAAATTCAAACCGCGTGACAAAACGTTGAGTTAACCTGTGCTCCAGCGATCAATCATAATCAGTCGACCGGCATAAACGTCGAGTCCACAACAACCGACAGCAGCACACATGGCATTAATCAGGCTACGGGACATCAGTCTCGCCTTTGGCCCGGAATCATTACTCGACAACGCCGAACTTGTTATCGAATCCGGTAACAAGATCGCAATCCTCGGACGCAACGGCCAGGGTAAATCCACACTGCTGAAAGTGATTGACGGCGAGCAGCAAGCCGACAGTGGTGAAATTGTTATCTCCGATGGCGTCACCATTTCCCGGCTGCAGCAGGAAGTGCCCGCTGGCGAGGACAATCGATGTGTCTACGATGTTGCCGCAACGGGTCACGATGACCAAACCGCCACTGCGCTGCAACAGCTGTACGCTGAAGGCAGCACCGATATTGATACCAATATCGATATCTGGCGCGCCTCTGCCGCTATCCAGAGCATTGTTTCCCGCCTGCAGCTGCAGCCCGATGCAAAGGTGTCGACCCTTTCCGGTGGTCAGAAAAGACGCGTAATGCTCGCGCGAGCACTGGTCAGCGAACCAACAGTTCTGCTGATGGACGAACCGACCAATCATCTCGACGTTGAATCAGTACTGTGGCTGGAAGCCTTTTTAATAAAACTGCCCATCACACTGATATTTGTGACCCACGATCGTCAATTGATAAAAAACCTCGCCAACCGAATTGTTGAAATTGACCGGGGCACCCTGACCAGTTGGGATCAGACCTACGAGAAATTTCTGATCTCCCGTGAACAGGCGATTGCGGCACAGGAAACCCAGGACAAACTGTTTGATAAAAAACTCAAACAGGAGGAAGAATGGATAAGACAAGGCATTAAGGCTCGCCGCACCCGCAATGAAGGGCGGGTGCGCGCCTTGAAGAAGCTGCGTGAAGAACGTGCTCAGCGTCGCGCGCAGATCGGCCAGGTTAATATGCAGGTACAGACTAAAACCAAGTCAGGGCGAATCGTTTTTAAGCTCGATAAAATCACCCACACCCTCGGTGGCAAAACGCTCATCCGCAACTTCTCGGCAACCGTAATGCGTGGCAACAAGATCGCAATCATCGGCCCGAACGGCAGCGGCAAGACAACGCTCCTGAAAGCAATTCTCGGTCAATTGACCCCCGACGAAGGTAGCGTTGAGCATGGCAGCAATCTGGAGATTGCCTACTTCGATCAATTACGTGAGCAGCTCGATGAAAACCGCACCGCCGCAGACAACGTATCCGGTGGTGCCGACTATATAGAGATAAACGGCGAGCGCAAACACATAATGGGCTACATGCAGGAATTCCTGTTCAACCCCGAACGCGCCCGCGCCCCTATTCGCGCCCTGTCAGGCGGGGAGCGTAACCGCCTGCTTCTCGCCAGACTATTCACTATGCCGTCAAATGTACTGGTACTCGACGAACCCACCAACGATCTCGATGTAGAAACCCTCGAGCTTCTGGAATATACGGTTTTGCACTATCAGGGTACCGTACTCATGGTCAGCCACGATCGAGAATTCATCGATAACATTGCAACCAGCACGATCGTTCTAGATGGCAAAGGCAATCTTACAGAATATGTTGGCGGCTATTCCGACTACCTGCATCAGGCAGGACCGCCTGTAGAAAGCAAAAAGAACGACAAGCAAAAAAAGAAGCAGGCTAAACCTGCAGAACAAACCAAAGCAGATAAAAAACTTTCGTACGCTTTACAGCGCGAGCTGAGTTCCCTGCCGGGTAAAATAGAAAAACTGGAAGCTGAAAAGACCGAGCTGGAAACCCAGTTGGCCGATCCCGAAATCTACCAGGGTGATGCAACAGTACTGGAAAAACTGCAGGCCAGATATACATCACTGGATCAGGAGATAGGAAACTTTTACACCCGATGGGATGAACTGGAAAGCCAGAATAGCTGAGCTGACTCCGCAATGTAAAACAGATAATCCGGGAGCCTTCACCGCAGAACCCCAGCTACAGCACTGGTTTTTTTAATGTGTTTTTTCTTCCAGTAACAGCGTCTCACCGTGCATGCCGGCTGGCTGCTCGAGCCCCATCAGTTGCAGTATGGTTGGAGCGACAGCAGCCAGGCCGGAACCGTTTTTAAGATGCCAGGCAACCTGGTCTTTGATCAGGCAGGCCACCGGAAAAATCGTATGCTGCGTATGCGGAGCACCGGTGACTGGATCGACCAGCATATCTGCATTGCCATGGTCTGCCGTGAGAACCACCGAGAAGTCGTTTTCCGTTGCCACCGTAACCAGCTCACCAACAATTTCATCAACCACTTCCACGGCACGAATGACCGCTTCACGAACGCCGGTATGGCCAACCATATCGCCGTTGGCGAGATTCACCACAACAAAGCCATAGTCCTTTGATTCAAGTGCCGAGCGAACCACATCGCGTACTTCATAAGCGCTCATTTCGGGTTGCAGATCATAGGTGTCGACTGCCGGTGACTTGACCAGTGCCCGCTCCTCTCCGGCATAGGGCTCCTCCCGACCACCGTTAAAGAAAAAAGTGACGTGCGGATATTTCTCAGTCTCAGCAGAATGAAATTGTGCTATCCCCGCTGCCTCGATCACCTGACCAAGCGTGCTTAGCGGCTTGTCCTTAACGAAAGCAACCGGACAAGGAAAGTCCGGCTGGTAGAGTGTCATCGTAGTAAGTGAGATCGGGAAGAAATCCCCACGATCAAAACTGCTGAAATCGGCTTCAATTAAAGCACTGGCGAGCTCTCTGGGCCGGTCATTACGAAAATTAAAAAATACCGCACTATCACCAGGCTCAATCAGGTGAGCGCCATCAAGCAGGAGCGGCTTGATGAACTCATCTGTTTCACCAGCTTCCCACGCCCCTTCAATTCCACTCGCGGCCGAATTGATTTGCTTACCCTTACCATGAACCATTGCATCAAAAGCTACCTTAACGCGTTCCCAGCGGTTATCCCTGTCCATGGCAAAGTAACGGCCGCAAATAGTGGCAATCTGCCCGCCCGCCTGCTGCAGTGCGCTTTCCACCTGAGGCAGGTATGCACCGGCACACTGTGGGGCTGTATCGCGACCATCGGTAATCATATGCAACATGGGCTTTACACCTTTGCGATTACACGCATCAATAAGTGCCAGCAGGTGATCCAGGTGGCTATGCACACCACCATCAGAAACCAGACCGATAAGATGCAATGGCCGGGCAGCTTTCCGCGCTGTATCACAGGCATTGCCGATAGCCTGATTGTCGAAAAAACTGCCATCGGTAATGCTGTCGTTGATCACGACCAGATCCTGCCGCAGCGCTGATCCACACCCTAACGTTGAGTGTCCAACCTCGGAGTTCCCCATTTGCCCGGCTGGCAAGCCGACCGCAGCGCCCGATGCTTCCAGAACCGTTACGGTATTAGAGGAATACAGACTATCCAGGTTAGGCGTTCCGGCCAGCGCCACAGCATTATCGAGTTTGGACGGATTCATGCCGATGCCATCCATAATTATCAATAGAACAGCACGGCGCGGTGCAGGCTGACTCATAGGGGCTCCAGTACGGTTATTTTTCCGGTAACTTAATTCCAGTGATTGTGCACTGGAACAATCCCCTGCTAATCATCAGGGGCCCGGCTTGTCTTCGTCTTTCTCTTCGTCAGACAAATGGTTATCGCCCGCGGTTTTAGATCCGGTATCTGACGGGGTTGATTCATAGTCAGCCAAATCAAGTTCAGCTTCGTGATCAACCGGGGGTTTCGCTGAGCCTGATGTATTGGCACTACCGGCAGGCGGATCGTCATCTCTGAGATATCTCTCTTCAGCCGCCTTTGCATATTCCTCTTTACGCTTGAGGAAGACACGAGAGAAAAATATACCGATTTCAAACAGCAACCACATGGGCAACGCAAGCAGTGTTTGCGAAATTATATCGGGTGGAGTCAGGAACATCCCGACAACAAACGCGGCGACAACAAAATAGGGGCGTTTTTTAGCCAGGCCGTCTGGCGTTGCGGCGCCGATAGCTACCAGCAAAATGGTCGCAACCGGAACTTCAAAAGCGATCCCGAACGCCAGAAAAATCGTCAGGATAAAATCGAGATAGCGACTAATATCCGTGCTGACTTCAACACCCTCCGGCGCTACGCTATTAAAGAATCCAAAGACCAGCGGAAAGACAATAAAGTAGGCGAATGCGATACCCAGATAAAACAACAACGTGCTGGACACCAGCAATGGAGATACCAGACGTTTTTCGTGGTTATAGAGTCCCGGCGCTACAAACGCCCAGATCTGGTAAAGCAGATACGGTGCTGATAGAAAAATCGATAGCATAAGACAGACTTTAAATGGGATCAGAAACGGTGATGCCACATCAATTGCTATCATTTTCCCTGCATGACGCGTTAACGGCTCAGCGAGAAAGCTCCAGATAGTAGCGGAGAACGGAAACAACACGAGGAAAAGCACACCGATTGACAACAGCATGCGCAACAAGCGATCACGCAATTCAACCAGATGCGACAGCAGGCCCATTTCAGCGCCCCCTTCGTTATCGACCGCACCATTAGCCATTAGCCATACACTCTAGATCTGCGTTCAATTTGCTACCGGATACCGCCCTTAACCAAACTATGCAACCGCACCAAAGCCACAAATAGAGACTGACTTTAATCAGTGGAATATTCATGCGGGCTTGCTCGAACCCTGATCAGCACCGGTTGCCGGGGCAGGCGCTTCGTTTTTGTCTTCGGCACCATACTCGTGGCCAGCGGCATCGGCGATTGCCTGCATTTTCGCGTTGTTCTCCCTGGCTACTTCAGTGGCATCACGAACCTGCTCAACAGCTGAATCCATCCCTTCAGCGAGTGACTCACTTGCTGATTTCGCTGTTCGCTCAAGGTCGGAACGGGTTTCGTTTACCATCTCTTTAAGCTCACGAATCTGATCTTCCTGACTACTCAGCAGGTTACGCAGTTCATCGGTTTTGAGCTCACTTTGAATATCTGTTTTTACACCGGCGACAAACCGCTGCATTTTACCCACCCATAAACCCACACTGCGAGCTACCGATGGCAACTTCTCCGGCCCAATCACAATCAGGGAAATAACACCGATCAGGACAATCTCCTGAAACCCGACGTCAAACATGTGCAGAATCTTTTTGGTGTGCTCTCACAGCGCTATACACTGCAGCCCGATCAGGCTTCTTTCTTATCTTTAACTGCATCTGCCGATTTTTCAGCAACATTCTCTACAACTGTCGCCCCCTCAATTTTTTCGGGTTCATCGCTGTTTTCTGCTGCCGGCTCTTTGACCGCATCTTTGAAGCCCTTAACTGCCGAACCAAGATCACCACCGAGGTTACGCAGCCGCTTGGCACCGAAGATTAATACAACTATAACCAGCACAATCAGAAGCTGGGGAATACTTGGCATCATAATAATTTGACCTCTGTTTTTGTTTAGGAGCGTGACGCTTTTTCGGTGTGACCGGACACACCAAAACGCCGCGCTAATTCTTGTACAACATCCGCCGGACCGAGCCCCTGGTCAGCGAGCATTACCAGTGTATGGAACCATAGATCAGCCGTCTCCGCGATGATTTCCTTTTTATCACCCGATTTTACGGCAATTATCGTTTCAATGGATTCTTCACCCACTTTTTGAAGAATGGCGTCAGTTCCCTTTTTATACAAGCTCGCGACATAAGAATCATTTTCATCTGCCAGCTTTCGTTTCTCAAGTTCTTGCGCCAGCCGGCTCAAAATGTCGTCATTCATCCCGACTGCAGCCTACCCGAAACATTACTAAAACCCGGTGCATTATGTCTTGTCCTGATAGATTTCGCGCGGATCTTTCACGACCGGATCGACAATTTCCCAATCCTGCCCTCGTAATCGACGGTAAAAGCAATGCCTGCGACCCGTATGACAGGCGATTCCTCCCTTCTGGCGAACGCGTAATACAATGGCATCGGCGTCGCAATCAATACGGATCTCCGAAACGTACTGCACATGCCCTGAACTCTCACCTTTGTGCCACAGTTTTTTTCGGGATCTGGACCAGTAAACCGCCTCTCCGATCGCCGCTGTAGCCACCAGCGCCTGGCGGTTCATCCAGGCAAGCATCAGAATATCACCGCTTTGGTCATCCTGGGCAATCGCCGGCGCCAGACCAGCCTCATTCCATGCGATATCTTCCAGCCACGGTGCTGTTGACGGGACAGATTCAATATCGATACCGTCACTCATAACCTCACCTCAATGCCAGCTTCCTGCATCACTTGCTTAGCCTGCCCGATGGTGAATTCCCCGAAATGGAAAATACTTGCCGCCAGAACAGCGTCTGCATGTCCTTCAAGGATGCCGGCGCACAGATGCTGTAAATTTCCCACCCCGCCGGAGGCAATAACCGGCACATCTACTGCGTCCGCGACAGCGCGGGTTAGTTCAATATTAAAACCGACCCGGGTTCCATCGCGATCCATACTGGTCAGCAACAGCTCTCCAGCACCGAATTCAGCCATTTTTACCGCCCATTCAACGGCATCAATACCGGTAGCCTTGCGACCACCATGAGTAAATATCTCAAATTTCGGTGGCTGCCCTTCAGCATGTACGCTTTTCGCATCGATTGCCACGACAATGCACTGGTTACCGAAATAGTCTGCAGCCTGCCGCACCAGCTCCGGTGTATGCACGGCGGCCGTGTTGATACCCACTTTGTCAGCCCCGGCATTAAGTAAACGCCGTACATCATCAACACGGCGGATTCCCCCGCCGACTGTCAGCGGAATAAACACTTCAGCGGCAACACGCTCGACTATATCAATCAGGGTGTCGCGATTATCGCTGCTGGCGGTAATATCGAGAAAGGTCAGTTCGTCTGCGCCGGCGTCTCCGTAGCGGCGCGCGGCTTCAACTGGATCACCCGCATCGACGATATCAACGAAGTTTACCCCTTTAACCACTCGACCAGCATCGACATCAAGGCAGGGAATCAAGCGTTTAGCCAGCATGAGGTAATCCGGTTCCCAGCAGGGAAGCAATACGCCGTTGCGCCTCTGCAAAATCTATTGTGCCTTCATACAGAGCCCGACCGACAATCGCTCCGGCGACGCCATGATCTGCTATTTCACACAGACCTTCCACGTCTTTATAGTCACTGACTCCGCCCGAAGCATAGACCGGGATTGAGATCGATTCTGCCAGCGCAGCCGTGGCTTCGGAATTGAAACCCTGCATCATGCCGTCACGACTGATATCCGTATAAACAATGCCGCTGATACCATCACCTTCAAAGGACTTTGCGAGCTCAGCTGCATCCAGACCACTATCTTCTGCCCAGCCGTTCACTGCTACTTTGCCGTCTCGCGCATCGAGGCCCACCATGACCTGACCCGGCCACTCGCGACAGAGCCGACCGACAAAATCCGGTTCAACCACGGCCTGCGTTCCTATGATTACCCAGCGCACCCCGGCGCTCAAATAGCGACCGGCTATTTCTTCGTTGCGGACACCACCACCGATCTGCACATCGAGCCCGGGGAATGCCTTGCATACTTCATGAACAGCGGCGGCGTTCTTCGGTGCCCCGGCAAACGCTCCGTTCAGATCAACCATATGCAGGCGATCACTGCCTGCATCGACCCAGCGAGCCGCAGTGGCGACGACATCGTCAGAGAACACCGTATCGTCTTCCATGCGACCTTGTTTCAGACGGACACACTGACCGTCCTTTAGATCGATAGCTGGTATAAGTTGCATACTGGTTGTCACTGATTCGGGTCCCAACGGGTAAAGTTCTGAAGTAATCGCAAGCCTGATTCAGCGCTTTTTTCCGGGTGAAATTGCGTTGCAAAAACATTATCGCGCGCTATTGCACTGGTAAAAGGCACCAGATATTCAGTTGATGCGGCAATCCATTGTGAGTCTGCCGGACTCACATAGTAGCTGTGTACAAAGTAGAATCGCGAAAAATCACCTATACCTTCCCACAATGGATGCGCCCTGGTCTGTTTCACCTGATTCCAACCCATGTGAGGCACCTTCTCTGCTGATTGTGCATCGTTGCGGTCAAAGCGCCGGACCGTGCCACTGACCAGACCGATACAGTTCACCCCGCTATTTTCAGCGCTGTGATCAAACAGCACTTGCAGTCCCATGCAAATACCCAAAAACGGTTTGTTGTTAAAAGCGTGTGATACTGCCTCCGACAGGTTGTGGTCGTTGAGATTTTTCATACAATCGCGTGCAGCACCCTGACCGGGAAATACAACCCGATCAGCACTCAAAATTACTTCCGGATCAGAGGTAACCAGCGTGTCGCTTTCGCTGGCCACATATTCGATAGCTTTCGCTACGGAGCGCAAATTACCCATTCCATAGTCCACCACCGCTATAACCTTTGCCATATTGTTTAGAGAACACCTTTGGTTGACGCCGGCCGCCCCTGCAGCCTGCTATCGACCATTACAGCGGCTCTCAAGGCGCGGCCAAACGCTTTGAAGATAGTTTCGAGCTTATGGTGCTCGTTGTGGCCCTTGATATTATCTATATGCAGGGTGGCACCTGCATGATTAACAAATCCGTGGAAGAATTCATAGGCCAGATCAACGTCGAAGTTTCCTACTCTGCCGCGCTTGAATTCGCAATTAAAATAGAGTCCGGCGCGACCGGAAAAATCGATTACCACTCTTGACAGTGCTTCGTCGAGCGGCACGTAGGCATGACCGTATCGACTGATACCTGCCTTATCCCCAAGCGCAACATTAAATGCCTGGCCCAGAGTAATACCGACATCTTCAACGGTATGATGATCATCAATTTCTATATCACCATTACAGCTTACGTCCAGATCAAACATGCCGTGCCGGGCCACCTGATCAAGCATATGCTCAAAAAACGGCACACGGGTGTCAAAGCGGGATTCACCTTTCCCATCGAGTGAAAGCGTGATTTTTATCTGCGTTTCGGCTGTCGTACGCTCGACAGCGGCAGTTCGTTCACTCATCAGAATTGTTCACTATTAGAAATTTGCATCAGTTGTTTTGATTATTGGCTGCCTGAACTAAACGACATCGCCTGGAACAGCAACATCACAAACCCGCAGGCCTAAGCTCACCGTATTATAAGCCACTGCACCTTCATTTAACTCCGAATTGTTTTAAGATGCTCTGCGTCTTGAAGGCTCCTGTAGCCAGAAAGTAGCGGGGCCGTCATTAATCAGGGCGACCTTCATGTCCGCGCCAAACTCACCTACGCCAACACGCAGCGGCAATTGCCGCGCATGCCTTACCATTATATCAAACAGGCGCTCACCCTCGGCGGGAGATGCAGCAGTGCTAAAACCCGGGCGAAGGCCCTTTTTTGTATCTGCAGCAAGTGTAAATTGCGGCACCAGAAGCAAATCACCGCTGGTATCGAGCAAGCTCAGGTTCATACGCCCTACGGTGTCAGAAAAAATCCGATACCGAATAAGGCGACTAAGCAACACTTCTGCAGAAGCCTCCGTATCGTCCGGTTCTACTCCGAGCAGTACCAGCAAGCCAGCATCGATTGACGCAACCCTTCGGTCGTCTACCTCGACACTGGCGCTTGTCACCCGTTGCAACAATGCAATCATGTGAAGTGATTCACTTTATTCGTCATTTATCCTGCGTTTTATTATTCATGCGCTGCTTACCAGCACCTGGAAATGAGCGAAGATACAGTACCTTCATAGCGTATCACCACAACTCAAGCCATACTCTGAGACGGGGTTAGGAAGCCCTTAGGGCCGGTATCACGCTTGCCGGCGGATCAATCCAACGGCCCGCCTTCTTTTGTTTTCATGGAAGTTCCCCGGTCTGCACGGGCCGGGGCCTTATGAAACCCATGCCTCCGGCAAAATAATCTCAAAACACGCCGTCTGCACGAATTGTAACGGTGCCCCGAACGTGTTTTTCAGAAAATACCACGTCCTGCCTCCGCACATGCATCTTTTGAACGTTACTCAAGTAATAGCTAACGGCACCCTGCGACTGTTGTCCTTCATGCCCCTGTCCGTTCTGCACCACATAGGCAACCTGATCGGACGTAGCTTCCAGATTCTGCCGAACCGCCACCGCCGAATTATCCAACGCAATCTAGAGTTGTGCTACCCCGATCTTACGGTCGTAAAAAGAAACGAGTTTGCCGCCAGCAATTTGCGTGAAACCGGGAAAAACCTGACTGAACTCGGGGCCTTATGGCGATGGTCGAAGCCCAAAATTGAAGCGCTTGTTGTTGAGGAGGTCAACAAGCAGCATCTCCAGTCAGCTCTGAATGAGAACAAAGGCGTCATTATCGCCGCACCTCACACAGGAGCATGGGAGCTAATCGGGTTGAAACTCACCTGTGACCAACCGATGCATTTTCTCTATCGGCCAAATCGGCGATCACAAATCAATAGCACTATACTGCAAGCCCGCGAGCGTTTCGGCGGCAAGTGCCACCCGATTACAAGACGAGGCTTGAGCGCTTTGGTCAGGGCACTAAAGAACGGCGAATTGATCGGTATCCTTCCGGATCAGGAGCCTGCTGCTGATCATGGTGTGTTCGCTCCATTTTTCGGTCTACCCGCCTACACAATGACTTTTTTATCTAATCTTGCGCAAAAAACCGATGCCACCGTGGTGTTCGCAGTGATGGAGCGACTGCCAGCCGCTGCAGGATACCGGCTACACTATTTGCAACCGGATAAAGAAATTTACGATGAAGATCCAGAAGTCTCCAGCGCCGCACTGAATCGCTGTATCGAGCAATGTATTGCTATCGCACCGACACAATACATGTGGAGCTACAAACGCTTCAAAGCGGCGCCTTCAGGCATTGAGTCACGCTACTAAATAATTTGAGACCGGGCAACGTGAGACGGGATTATTCCGGCACAGCAACGTTATTGATTCGGCAGGCCTGTTGCAGCGTGTTGTGAAGAAGACAGGCGATAGTCATTGGCCCGACACCTCCGGGTACCGGGGTAATTTTTCCTGCAACGGGCTCAGCGGAAGCAAAATCGACATCACCAACTAATCGGGTTTTTCCGTCAGCCGTATCAATACGATTAATACCTACATCAATCACGGTTGCACCGGGCTTAATCCAATCTCCTTTAACCATCTCCGGGCGACCAACCGCCGCCACCAGGATATCTGCGCGACGACACTCTTCCTCAAGATTTACCGTTCTGGAGTGGGTTATTACAACAGTACAATTCTCTTGCAGTAACAACGCTGCAACCGGCTTGCCGACTATGTTTGAACGGCCCACAACAACAGCGTGCTTACCAGATAAATCGCCTAGTTGATCTTTGATCATCATCAGGCATCCCAATGGAGTGCATGGCACAATACCCTCATCACCAATAGACAACCGACCGACATTATCCAGATGAAAACCGTCGACATCTTTGTCCGGGTTAATCCGGTTTATCACGGAGTTCTCGTCAATTTGCTTCGGCAAGGGCAACTGCACCAGGATGCCGTGCACACTGTCGTCGTTGTTTAGTTTGTCAATGAGTTCCATCAACTCATCCTGAGCGGTAGTATCTGGTAATTTATGCTCAAAACTCAGCATACCGCACTCTACGGTTTGCTTGCCTTTGTTGCGTACATAAACCTGACTGGCCGGGTCTTCTCCAACTAGAACAACCGCGAGCCCTGGAACGATCGCGTCTCGAGCCTTCAATTCTGCGGCTTTTTTCGTTATATCGGCGCGCAGATCTGCGGCGAACGCTTTGCCATCAATGATTTTTTGCATAGTTACCTGCCTTCATTTTCCCGGGAACGTTTATTAACCAGCTGTATAGCATTAGCGCCACATGCCAAGTTGACTGAATTCGCCCTATTGTATTTTGTTCTTCAAGAAAAAGTGCCGGTTTTGTCCCGGCAGATTGAACAGATTAACCAGCCGGGTTCCCGCACCTTTATTTCACCGGGCGATACTGCTCATTAAGTGTTGAACGATAGCTTAGTGCTTCGCGCAAATGATCCCCTTCAATCGCACTGGACTCAGACAAATCTGCAATGGTTCGTGCAACTTTAAGGGTCCGGTGAATAGCCCGCGCAGATAGATTGAATTTTTCTAATGCTGCAGCAAGCCATTCATGCTGGTTCTCGGAAAGCGTACAGTATTGCTCCACTTCTTTGGCATTCAAATGTGCATTGGACTTACCTGCCCGGGCGAGCTGCAGGATGTGAGAATCAGCAACCCGCCGGGCTACAGCCATGCTATCTTCTCCGCGCCTTGCGTCGCTACGCAGCAACGCATATTCAATCCTTTGCACTGAAATCTGAATGTCTATTCTGTCCAGTAATGGTCCGGATACACGTGACTGATAGCGTGAAATCATTTCCGGGCCACATCGGCAGGGTTCTTTGCTGTCTCCGTAATATCCGCAAGGGCACGGGTTCATTGCTGCAACCAACTGAATACGCGCCGGAAATTCCGCCTGCTGACCAGCGCGAGAAATGGTAATGGTTCCGTTTTCAACTGGTTCGCGCAGAACGTCCAACACACTGCGAGTGAACTCGGGCAATTCATCAAGGAACAACACGCCATTATGGGCAAGCGAGACTTCCCCCGGCTTTGGCTGACTGCCTCCGCCAACGAGCGCAACACCAGACGACGTATGATGCGGAGCTCGATAGGGTCGGGTCCGCCAGCGGCCAATCTCAAGTCCGCCTCGACTGATCGAAGCAATCGAGGCAGTTTCCAGTGCTTCCGGCAGAGTCATCGGTGGCAGTATCCCCGGCAATCTACTCGCCAGCATCGATTTACCGGTACCCGGCGGACCCACCAGTAATAAGTTATGGCCTCCGGCCGCCGCTACCTCCAGCGCCCGTCGAGCCTGGTGTTGCCCTCTTACATCCTCGAGATTCAGTTCGTCTCCACTTGCAGCTACTTCTTCTACGGGTGCCTGGCGCAATTCCTCGATCCGACCGGTTTCAGCCAGATGATTACACAACTGCAGCAAGGACAAACAGCCGTAAACACGGCATCCCTCAGCCAGACTGGCTTCAATGGCGTTAGCAAGCGGTAACACCAACGAGCGGTCAAGCGATTGGGCAGCAATCGCTGTTGGTAGCACGCCTTCGACCGATCGCAACTCACCACCGAGCGCTAACTCACCGATAAACTCGAAATTTGCCAGCGACTCGGGATCGAGCTGGCCAGAGGCGGCGAGCAGACCCAATGCAATGGGTAAATCAAAGCGGCCGCCACTTTTGGGTAAATCAGCAGGGGCCAAATTAACCGTTATTCTACGCGCGGGAAAATCAAACCCGGAATTGAGCATAGCTGCTCTTACGCGATCTTTACTTTCGCGAACGGCTGTTTCCGGCATACCGACAATGGACAAGGCTGGCAAGCCGCCAGCCAGATGCACCTCGACTGACACGGGAACAGCGCTCACGCCAATCAACGCTCTACTGTTTACTACTGCTAAATTCACACTGCTCACTACTAAACCAACTTCTACTAAGGAAAATTCGATAGAACCACTACACCCCGGTTGACAACTTACTCTGCTGCTGTTTTCTCCTCCAGTAATTTTTCCAAGCGATCCAGCTTTTCGCGTGTTCGCTCAAGTAATGCTACCTGAATATCGAATTCCTCCCGGGTCACCAGGTCCATTTTAGTCAGCGCCGCCTGCACGGCACCGCGTGCGTTTTTTTCAAAATCTGATTTTAAATCGACTGCTGCAGGTGGAAGAACATGACTGAGACGATCCACCAATTCATCCAGAACTCCTGTTTTCTTCATCTCTTTCTGATTCTCCACGGCAAATAGTTCATTGTACTGCATAACAGCCCGGAGCCTTTACGAAGAATGACAATCCGTGCAACAGTAACCCAGATTGCCGTACAGGTTACAAATTGTTTGTCCTGGCAGTTGTGATTACATGCCGGTTATTCCACCCTCGAGCCCGCCATTTTTATACTATTTCCTATTACACTGTAGTGACACAAAAATAATGGTGCCTCTGCGCAGCAGCCCTAAGCATACAAAAACTAATGATAAAAGCTGGGACACACAAAATTTCCTCTAGTAAGGAAAAGAGAGCCAATTTGCCACCACAGCTGGCTCCGCTGCCACTCGCCGTGGTGCAATTACTTTTTGCTGCTGTGCTGCTATATTTAACTTCACAGCCCGTAAGTTGGCCCTTAGAGCATACGGTAGCGCAACAAAAACCTGCAATAACAATCAATATTCCTATTGCAACCGTGGCTAACGCATCAGTAGAAACCACAGCAATTCTTTCTTCTCCGGAAACGCTGGCAGCAGATTCCTACACCAATTAGCTATGATGAAAATTTGTTCCTATGCATTGATTTTGTTGGCAGAATTTTAACCCGCTCACCTGATTTGCACACTAACCGGCATTGCTGTGTCTAAAATTTGCTAGACTCTTGCTGTCAATTTCGACAAAATACAGTCAGTCAATCGTTTCTACACCAAGAACAAAATGATCTTAACGAAGGTTTTCGTTAACCCGTCGCGAAAAAACCGATCGGCTTTAAACAGGAAATAATAGCGGTACGTCAGAACCGAATGACAGGATCAGACCGAGAACCACCAGCAGGCAGATTCCGAACAACTAATTAATTGCCAGCTAATGCTGACATCGCAACTAAAAATCGCGACCGAAATCTTTGTATCGTCATATGTGTCTGACCAGAAAATCTGTAGTTTAAAATGCGTTGGCCCAATTAGGTAATGCCAGGGCAGTGGCTGAGCCAGAAAGAAAAAATGGAGTTACCGCAAACACGCAATGGACATTGCCTCACGGAATAAAGGCAACAGTGGATCGAATGATCAACGGCAGCAAACTGACCAGCGCAACAGTATAAAATTACAGGTAGATTCTATTGGATTTGGATCATTCTGGCTGTTGCCGGAAATCTGTATGCAATGAAACTACTTTGAAGATGTAAAAATAAACGGTTCCGCCGCAGCGAACAGCAAAAAGTACGAACATCAGCGGCTCACCAACGGATTATTGCGAGGTAACAAACCAGCCACTGCGTGGCAACTCTAATCCGACGGGCTAACACAAGAGCAAGGCACCACCTACTCCGAAATACATCGATACTCATGGCTGAATTACCAGAAAAACAAAGAAGACACCCGGGACCACGCGGACTGCGCGGCCGCAACAGACAACGCCCGAACGATGGCAGTGCGAATAACACCCGCAGCGCGACTGGCGACTCAACCGAGGGTCAGAATACAGACGGTGCACGCAATACAAGCAATGCGCGCAATACAAAGCCACCTCAACGGAGGCACAAACCTCACAACAAAACACACAAAAAAGGCGGAAATAACGGCAAACCGGACTCAGAGTCCGACTTTCGCGCTGCGCGCAATGGCGGTCAGAATCGCGGCAACAGTTTCGCAGATGATGTTTTCACTTTAAGTTCAGGGAATCAGGCCAATAGAAACCGTCCGCACAACAAACGAAGCGATGGCAATGTTTCCGGAAATCGTCGATCCGCAAAACCCCACCAGAACGGACAATTCTGGTCCCCTTCTGACGCGGACAGCTATCTTGGAGTAAGCCAGACTCGAAGCAGCGACTGGTATCGCGAAGATCAGGCACGATTCGCCGCCAGGCAAATAGCCCTCGAAAGAAACCAGGGCGACGGCCACACACCCAGACAAACGTCGAATGGCACAACCCAGCCCGGCGAAAACAAACGAAACAACACCCAACGCAATAATCGCCAGCGCCGTAACAACAATAATAATAATAACAATAACAATAACCGGCATACAGGCACTCGTCAGAATCCTCGAAACCAGGCTCAGGCAACTCAGGCAACTCAGGCAACTCAGGCAACTCAGGCAACTCAGGCAACTGTAGAAAATACCAACCGTACTCAAACAGCAGCAAGCAGCATAGAGAACAGCGCCTCACAGACGAGTAGCACCGTTGCCCCTCAGGTCGGACAGGTAGAAATAAAAACCGACAACCAGGCAACTTCCGGTACGGAAAACCGTTCTTCGACTACCAGCAAGCCAGTGATCAGCACTGTCAGTGCCGCGTCTGCCAAAGAGGCTGCACCAACCAGCCAGGAAACCAAACAAGTGCCCGACCCGTCGAAGGCGAAAGCGTTTCCCGAAAAAACCCCTCGACGCGTCGCACGGCGAAAACCAGTGGCTAAAGCGGCTGGAAAAGAAACCGCCGAATCGAAAGCCGCGCCGGCGGCTACCGAACGCAAAAAGCCAGCAGCAAAGACGGCCGGTGCGGCCGATACATCAAAAGGTAGCGCGGTAAAAAAAGCTCCTGTACGGAAGGTCGCCGCAAAGAGAAAGCCGACCGACAGTGCCACGAAGGCTGCGGCAACGGAATCGAGCCCAAAGAAATCCGAAGGGTCCTGATTAATAAAGGCAAGTCAGCAGTATTCAGTCAAAAAAAATTCAACCAGGATTGTGCTGATCGGCCAGATATTCCGACGATTGCATCTCACGTAAGCGACTGGCGGTGCGCTCGAATTCGAACTTCAGACGGTTGCCCTGATACAGTAATTCCGGTAACTCCGCCGCGGTTACGACAAGCTTCACATTGCGATCATAGAATTCGTCAATCATATTTATGAAACGACGGGCTGTGTCACTGCATGTGTCGTCCATAGCCGCAATATCGCTGACAATCACCGTGTGAAATAATCGCGCTATCTCTATGTAGTCGTCAGTTGAACGGGCGGTATTGCACAGCGCGTTGAAAGCAAACCAGACCACCCCATCTGCCAGCATAACGGTTTCAATTAACCGGTCATTGATATCAACTGTGGCAGATTCTTCATGGCTGGTGGAACCTGCCAATCCAATGAAATAGGATTTCAGCGTCGCGGTGCATTGCTCATCAAGCGGTGAGTGATAAATTTCCGCGTTAGCCAGTAGACGCATCCTGTAATCGACATCACCACCGAGAAATATTACATCTGTGTGGCGCTGCAATAAATCAATTGCGGGTAAAAAACTGGCACGCTGCAAGCCATCGCGATATAAACCATCCGGCGGTACATTTGAGGTAGTCAGTACCGTTACCCCACGCCTGAACAACCCTCTCAGCAGCCCGCTCATGAGCATTGCATCGGCGATATCATTGACATGCATTTCATCAAGTACCAATACCTGAAACTCTGATGCAAATCTTTCTGCAACTGTCTCTAACGGGGATTCCTCGTGGCTTATATCCGCGAGTTGCTGATGGACGTTACGCATAAAACGATGAAAATGCGTTCGCTTTTTTCGCTCTATTGGCAGGCTATCAAAAAACATATCGCACAATAGCGTTTTGCCACGACCAACCCCGCCCCAGAGGTAAAGACCGTTTATCATGGACGTTGTCGGGGTTGCTGATTTTTTCTCGCCAAACAACCTCTGAAGCAGGCCCCGCGCTTGCGGTTTTGCCACAGGTGCATCCGCGGCGGCGACAAGGCTCTCGTACAGGGACTGCAGATGCTCCACCACTTCTGCCTGCCGCTGATCAACGAGTAACGTACCAGCGCTGACGGCTTTGCGATAGGCTGTTTTCGGGTCGGTACCCGGACTGGCAATTCCCATTAAAACCCCGGCAAGGCTTCAGACGTACTCAATGCTAAAGTTATCGACCTACGGGAGAAACGTGATCTATTCCAACCAGGTCGGAAGATACTTCCAACCCTCAGACAGTTGGCGATCATGCACTCGAGAATTCGGATCGATGTTTTCCAGTAATGCCCAAAACGCTTTTGAATGATCCATATGAACTGAATGCGCGAGTTCGTGCAGTATTACATGGCGAAGCAACGGCTCAGGCAAGAACAGCAATTTATAATTCAAACTAAGCGTACCACGGGACGAAAAGCTCCCCCAGCGGGTTTTCTGCCCGCGAACAACCACTTTATTGAATCTTAATCCGGTTTGTACCGACAATTGACTGGCAAGACAATCACAGTATTCCTGCGCATATCGCTTCATCCAGCGTACAAGCAACGCGACCAGCTCTTCATCGGTTGATGCCTCCGGCAACTCAACCGTTAACTCATTTCCCTGACGCCGGATGTCGGGCTGCGCTGCTGCGGTATTTTCGTAGCGTATGCGAAAAGATTCTCCTGAGCCGTTGAACTCAATGCCAGCTGGTGGCCAGTCTTGCTCAAAACGCCCCGGCAAGGACTCAAAACGTTCCAGCTGACGATCAATCCAGCCCTGCCGTGAAGTCAGAATATCGGGTAACAAACTGCGGTCAAAGTCCTTCGGCACCACAACCACCAGCCCGTCAGACCGATTCACCTTAAGCGTCACGTTGCGGGCCCGGTTGGAAACTCGCAAGTCGTAGTGAACATCGGCAATCAAAATTTACTCTTCTATTCAATAGTTACCATAGTTATATAGTTCAACACTCGCTTTCACGTGTAACTCAAAGTTAGAATTCACCTCCCGACTCAACTTCGAAGACAGCCCATGGATTTACTTGGCACCGCCAGCCTGCTGATGACTGTCACCGCGCTGTTCGCGTACATCAATTACCGGTTTATCCGATTGCCAGTCACCATCGGCGTTATGGTAATTTCGCTGGTTTTTTCCATGGTTCTGGTATTGCTTTCAAAAGCCGGACTGAGCGTTGGCATTGAATACACTGAAAAGCTTTTGTCGGGAGTCGACTTTGACGCCACCCTGATGGAAGGCATGCTGAGCTTTCTGTTGTTTGCCGGCGCCCTGCACATAAATCTAAATGAGTTACTGAATAAGCAATGGGTTGTTGGAATACTAGCCTCTGTCGGGGTAATAACCAGTACGGTTATCGTCGGGCTGACTTCCTGGATTGTCTTAAACTTTTTCGGCCTGGAGCTGCCGCTGATCTACTGCATGTTGTTTGGCTCTCTGATCGCACCAACCGATCCGGTAGCCGTTCTTGCGATACTGAAAACCGCTGGCGCCAGTAAGTCACTGGAGACAAAAATCGCCGGTGAATCCCTGTTCAACGATGGCATCGCCGTAGTTGTTTTTCTGGTGATTCTCGGCATTGCCGTTGGAGACAGTCATGCGGCAACGCCTCTGGGTGTTGCCAGGCTATTCGTGCAGGAGACCATTGGTGGAGGTTTGTTCGGGCTGTTTATCGGGTGGATTTGTTATCGTCTGCTGAAAACAGTCGACAACTACCACGTCGAAGTTTTACTGACGTTAGCACTGGTGATGGGCGGATACGCAGCGGCCCGGGCCATGCATATATCCGGTCCGATTGCGATTGTTGTGGCCGGACTGCTGATTGGAAATCACGGCAGACGTTTTGCCATGAGCGACCGCACGCGCGAGAATCTCGATACATTCTGGGAATTACTTGACGAAATTTTAAACGCTGTACTGTTTATGCTGATTGGTCTCGAAATCATTGTCCTCAACATAAGCGGGCATCATGTGCTGGCAGGTATATTGATGTTCTTTATTGTACTCTGCGCCCGGTTTATTGCGGTAGGCATCCCGGTGTCAATTCTGAAGCTTCGACAGAGCTTTCACCCTCATGTGGTATCCATACTCACCTGGGGAGGTATAAGAGGAGGCATTTCTGTTGCGCTTGCCCTGTCACTTCCAATCGGGCCGGAAAGAAGTGTTATTGTCAGTATTACTTATGTGATCGTTATCATGTCTGTGATTCTGCAGGGGCTGAGCATTAAATCTCTGGTGCAGTACGCTGCAACTAAATACCCTACCGAATCGACGCATTGAGCCCACTATACATACCCGCTTTGGCAGAACATCGCTATAATCCGGTTGCACTTGAGGGCTCCGCCTACGAAAGCGGATTTGAGCCAGATAGATTCTCAGCAACATCCGCCTTCACTAAGGGCTTTACGAGTTAGCAATACCCAACCGACTTCAGGATTAGTCCATGTCAACACCACAGAACATTTGCCTGATCGGCGGAAGCGGCTTTGTCGGCACCGAGTTAGCGACCCAATTGGCCAGACAAGGCAAAAATATAAGAGTACTCAGCAGGGATTTGCGCAAAATGAAGTCGCTGCGCGTGGTCCCTACCGTCGAAATAGTACAGGTCGACCCACACGATAAAACTGCTCTGACCGATGCATTTCGTGATCAGGATGTCGTCGTCAACCTTGTCGGGATACTAAATACGAGCATTGGCAAAGGCGGCACATTCGACGAAGCACACGTGGGACTTGCCGAGAATATTATTATGGCAGCACGCGAGGCGAAGATTTCCCGCATCATGCAAATGAGCTCATTGCATGCAGACGCGGACAAAGGCCCCAGTGAATACCTTCGCAGCAAGGGCAAAGCGTCCAGGCTCCTGCAGGAATCAGGTCTGCCTCTTACGATATTTTGCCCATCTGTAATTTTCGGCAACGGCGATAGTCTGTTCACGCGATTCGCAAATCTATTGCGAGCTATGCCATTCATGCCGCTAGCCTGTGCCGATGCTAAATTCCAGCCCGTATTTGTCGGCGATGTCGCTCACCAAATAATACAGGCAATCGACAACCCGGACACAATTGGCACTACAATAAATCTGTGCGGCCCTGAAACGTTCAGCTTGCGTGAGATTGTCGAATATACAGCTGAAGTGCTGGAGATTAACCGCAAAATTATTGCTCTGCCCGATGGTCTGGCAAAAATTCAGGCTTTCATGCTGGAGTTGATTCCCGGCAAACCATTCAGCCGCGATAACTATAACTCCTTGCAAATAGACAGCGTATGCGACGATAGCTGCACGCCGCAACCAACACCCGTGTGCAAAATTGTGCCGACCTATCTCGGCAAAATGAATCGGCAAAGTCGTTTGCAGCACTATCGCGAAATGGCAAGGCGCGACTAAGTGGCTGTCCGAGAATTGGGGTCGTAGTGAGGGCGTGAGGTTTTGAGTCAGATATTTCTGATCGATTGAGGCGGCTGCCGACAATGAATCTTGTAATACCGGGGCAGATGGAAACTCTGGTAGTTAGAGATTAATTTGCTTTTTTGGTATGCGATAAGACCGTTCTACTTCTTCGCCATCGTAAGAAAACAAGTAGACATCAAAACCCCACAATCTATACAGGTGCTTCAGGACTTCTTCTGTGTCATCGCTTAGTGGTTTTCGGGTATTTTGCTGGTGACGCAATGTCAGAGAGCGATCACCACGTACATCGATCTCATAGATTTGAATATCGGGTTCCTGCGTACTTAGATTATAGTGCTGTGCCAGTGCTTCGCGCACCTGGCGGTAACCTTCTTCATTGTGAATGGCATTTACATCTATAGTGTCTGAGTTATCGTCATCGATGATACAGAAAAGATGAAAGTCCCGAATTACCCTGGGTGATAAATACTGCTGAATGAAGCTCTCGTCTTTAAAATTCTCCATGGCAAAATGCATGCTGTCCAGCCAGTCTGAACCCGCCATCTGAGGAAACCAGCGTTTGTCTTCATCGGTTGGATCTTCGCAGATTCTCTTAATATCCCGCATCATGGCAAAGCCAAGCGCATAGGGATTTATTCCAGAAAAATGCGGACTGTCAAAATCAGGCTGTGCCACCACGCTACTGTGGGAATGAAGAAACTCCATCATGAAGCCATCATCGACCAGACCTTCGTCAAAGAGATCATTCAACAACGTGTAGTGCCAGAAGGTTGCCCACCCCTCATTCATTACCTGAGTTTGCCGCTGCGGATAAAAATACTGCGCTATTTTTCGTACAATCCGCACAATCTCCCGCTGCCAGGGTTCTAGAAGTGGAGCATTTTTTTCAATAAAATACAGCAGATTTTCCTGAGGCTCTTCCGGAAATCTGGGCGTGCTTTCAGTATTGTTGTTATTGCTTCTGAGAGGAATGGTTCGCCACAGATCATTGACCTGTTGTTGAATATACTCTTCCCGCTCTTGTTGTCTGGCCAATTCCTCAGCGGCCGATATAGGATAAGGCCGCTTGTAGCGGTCAGTGCCATAGTGCATCAGTGCATGACAGGAATCCAGTAAAGCTTCAACTTCTCCGGTTCCGTAACGCTCTTCACAACGGGATATAAAACCTCTGGCAAAAACAAAATAATCTATTATTGAATCGGCATCGGTCCAGCTTTTAAACAGATAGTTGTTTTTGAAAAACGAGTTGTGACCATAACAGGCATGCGCAATAACCAGTGCTTGCATTGTCATAGTGTTTTCTTCCATAAGATACGCAATACACGGATTACTGTTAATCACGATCTCGTACGCGAGCCCCATCTGCCCGCGCTTGTAATCTCGCTCAACATTCAGAAATTGCTTTCCGTAAGACCAGTGGTTGTATCCGATCGGCATGCCAACAGAGGCATAGGCATCCATCATCTGATCAGAGCGAATTATCTCGATCTGATTCGGATAGGTATCGAGCCGATACTTACCGGCTATACGGGCAATTTGGCGATCGTAGCTTTCGATGAGCTCAAAAGTCCAGTCTGACCCGGTCGATAGTAATTTTTCACTCATATGCAACAGCTCAACCTGCAGCCCGATTTTCGATCATCTGGAAAACTGTGCCACACCGGCTACAGAATCCCGACAAAACAAATCACGAAACACAGGATAAATATCGGCATAGTCCGAAATGCCTCGCATAGCAAATACATTCCCCTGACTGTCTGCCAGTTTTTCATAATATTGCCATAACTCCTGGTGACCACGATCAGTTATCTCAAGGTAACAATAGTATTGCAGTACAGGGAGTAATTTTTCTTCCAGCAACTGATGACAAATGGGAGAGTCGTTGGTCCAGTTATCGCCATCAGATGCCTGCGCGCCATAGATGTTCCATTCTTCCACCGAGAACCTGTCTGCAATGATCTCCTGCATCAACTTTAATGCGCTCGACACCACTGTACCGCCCGTCTCGCGGGAATAGAAAAACTCGTTCTCTTCGACCTCTTTCGCTGTCGAATGATGGCGAATAAACACCACTTCAGTGTGACGGTAGTTTCGCTGTAAAAACAGGTACAGCAGAATAAAAAATCGCTTGGCTATATCTTTGGTGCGCTGATCCATTGATCCGGAAACATCCATCAGGCAGAACATAACCGCCTTGGAACTGGGCTGGGGTTCCTTTTTGTTCACATTGAACTTGAGATCGAAATCATCAATATAGGGAATACTTGCAAGCCTCTTATCCAGCGCTTCCAGTTCTTCTTGTAACTCCAGCCGGGAGGACTCTTCAATAGAATCCTGTGTATCCAGAATGGCAAGGATCTCTTTTCGCCTGCGTTTTTTCCTGCCTCCCATAGCAATCCTGCGAGCGTACGCACTACGCATGGTTCGGACAACATTCATCTGGTTCGGCGTACCTTCTTCGCTAATTCCGGCTTTTACAATGTTAAAGTTCTCTATAGAGGTAAGTTGCCGCTTTATAAGATTAGGTAATTCAAGATCCTCAAACATAAATTCCAGAAATTCACTCTGTGTTATCTGGAAAACGAATTCATCCATGCCTTCACCTGAATCACTCGCCTGCCCCTTGCCTGGCCCGCCACCCGATTGAGCATCCGGGCGTTTGATTCTGTCACCAGGCTGAAACTCTTTATTCCCGGGCAGCACCCGCGCTCTGTATCCCCCCGGGGCGTGACGAAACGACGGTTCACTGATATCCCCCTGCGGAATACTGATACTCTCTCCACGCTCCATGTCCATAATACTGCGACTACTCACTGCATCAGATACCGCTTTTTTAATGTGCTTCCTGTATCGTCTTATAAAGCGCTGGCGATTAACGGCACTTTTATCTTTACTGTTTAATCGGCGATCAATAATGTAGCTCATGATAGGCTCCGAATTAAAACGGTCCGCTGGCCGCAACAAGCCATGCTGCATGTGCTTTCAGAGCACATCTCTATTGTGATTTTCGAACACGCAGATACCACTCGGCCAGTAAACGCACCTGCTTTTCGGTATACCCGCGTTGTACCATTCGCTTGACAAATTCATCATGTTTTTTCTGTTCGTCGCCAGAGCTTTTGGTATTAAAAGAAATTACCGGCAATAAATCCTCTGTGCTGGAGAACATTTTCTTTTCTATAATTGAACGCAGTTTTTCATAGCTTGTCCAGACTGGATTATTCCCCTGATTGTTGGCACGGGCACGCAGAACAAAATTGACAATTTCATTGCGAAAATCTTTGGGGTTGCTGATTCCAGCGGCTTTCTCTATTTTCTCCAGCTCTTCATTGAGGGAGCCTCGATCAAACATTTCACCGGTTTCCGGATCACGGTATTCCTGATCCTGAATCCAGAAATCAGCATAAGTAACGTAGCGATCAAAAAGATTCTGACCATATTCAGAATAGGATTCAAGATAGGCCGTCTGGATTTCTTTACCAATAAAGTCGATATATTTAGGCGCCAGATACTCCTTGATATGCGCCATGTAGCGATCTCTGATTTCCTCAGGGAATTGTTCCTTTTCAATTTGTTGCTCAAGAACGTACAGAAGATGCACCGGATTCGCAGCAACTTCGGTCGAATCGAAATTAAATACCTTAGAAAGAATCTTAAAAGCAAATCGGGTTGACAGACCGTTCATTCCTTCATCTACACCTGCAGTATCTCTGTACTCCTGTATCGATTTCGCTTTAGGGTCTGTGTCCTTTAGATTTTCACCGTCATAGACCCGCAATTTGGAATACAAGCTGGAATTCTCGGTTTCCTTCAACCGCGAAAGGGAAATAAACTGAGCCAGCATCTTCAGTGTATCCGGCGCACAGTGCGCACTGTGGAGTGAACTGTTCTGCAGCAGCTTCTCGTAGATCCTTATCTCTTCAGAAACCCGCAGACAGTAAGGCACCTTAACGATGAAAACCCGATCAATAAATGCCTCATTGTTTTTATTATTTTTAAAGGTTTGCCATTCAGACTCATTGGAATGAGCCATTATCACTCCGTCATAAGGTATAGCGCCTATGCTTTCAGTACCGTTGTAGTTTCCTTCCTGTGTTGCAGTGAGTAGCGGATGCAGAACCTTTATAGGTGCTTTGAACATTTCTACGAATTCCATGAGCCCCTGATTAGCCAGACAGAGCGCACCTGAATAGCTATACGCATCAGAATCATTTTGTGGATAATCTTCAAGTTTACGAATATCTACCTTACCCACCAGTGCCGAGATATCCTGATTATTCTCATCCCCCGGTTCAGTCTTGGAGATACTTATCTGATCCAGAATAGACGGGTAACATTTAACAACAGTAAACTGACTGATATCTCCACCGTATTCGTGCAGCCGTTTAACAGCCCATGGTGACATAATCGTTTGTACATAGCGAAGCGGGATCCCATAATCTTCTTCAAGTATTTTTCCGTCTTCCTTGGGATCAAACAAACCCAGTGGCGATTCATTAACCGGCGATCCCTTGAGACAATAAATGGGTTGCTCCTGAATAAGCATCTTGAGTCTTTCAGCCAGTGATGACTTGCCCCCACCGACAGGACCAAGCAAATATAAAATTTGCTTGCGCTCTTCTAACCCCTGTGCTGCATGCCTGAAATACGAGACAATGCTCTCAATGGCCTCCTCCATACCGAAAAATTCAGAAAATGCCGGATAGCGTTTGATCACCTTGTTGGAGAAAATCCGGCTCAATCTCGGGTCGCGGGATGTATCTATTATTTCTGGCTCTCCAATGGCCAGCAGCATACGTTCAGCAGCAGATGCATAAATCGCTGGATTTTCTCTGCACAATTGAAGATATTCCGACAGAGTAAATTCTTCCTGCTTTTTTAGTTCATATCGCGATTGATAGTGATTGAATATGCTCATTTTGCACAGCCTCTAGCTGACGGGAATTCCAACGTTACTCTCCAGTTGAGACAGGTACCCTGAGCTTTAATTCATACCTGTGCTTCGCCATTTTGATCGGTTGAATGCTCATACGATGTATTGTCCAACTTATCAGCGCGCCGGTGTACGCCGACTGATATTATCGGAAAATATAAAAATAGAGCCATACGGTACTATTTTTACCGTAACGATTATCAATTCCATTGCTCATAAAGTAACAGCGTATAGAACTTATTCGCTTTTGTGCACCGGTTATCGGTAAACGGTTTTTTTCGCTCTGGAAAGCAGTTCCTGCAGCGATTCCTTACGTTTCTCAGGTTTCATTTCTGCAAGCGCTTCAGCCGCCGCGTAGAATTTTTCAAAGTTGCTGTCCGAGTCTTCAAAAAGCACCTGAAAGGCCGGTACGTAGTCGTTGTAAGTCGAAACCGATACTAGTCGCGCGTTATTGAGATCCCGGTTAAACCAGGCATCGTAGCCACCATATCCACCCCAATCAGCTTTAAGCTTCTCATACTCAACCAGCAATAGTTTAAATCGTTGCTTTTTCTTGTCCCGCATCACCTCCTGGGGCAAATCAGAGAGATATAAATCCACCAGGTCTGCACGAGTTGCACTCAGAAGCTGAATAAACTGATGTTGTCTCTGGCGGCGCAATTGTAAATCAGCACTTGCAGATTGATTATTTTTCCCTTGCACCTTCTGCCAAAGGCTCATACCGGCTGTTTCTACGAAGGTCGCAAACGACTCATTAAATTTACTGTCATCCGTCACATACAGCTGCTGATGAGCCAGCTCATGAAACAATAGAGAAGTCACGGAGGAATCACTCCGATTAAGCATAGTGTTTAGCAGTGGATCCTCGAACCAGCCCAGGGTTGAATAGGCTGTCGCACCATCAACAGTAACATCGAGACCTTCTTGCACTAATCTGTCGGCATATTCTTTTGCATCTTCCTCAGCGTAATAACCACGGTATGACACACAACCGGCAATAGGAAAACACCAGTTCCTGGGTTTAAACGAAAATTCTTCTGCGGCAACCACATTCCAGGTAACATAATTCTGGCGGGTGTCGTAAAAACTGGTGTAACTATCATTGTCCGGCAGACCAAGCTCAACTATTGCAAATTCCCGTGCCTGCTGCGCTACGACAATCTTCTGCCTGATAAAATCGTCGGTCGCAGGATCAGCAACTATTTTTGCCAACGGCTTTTTCCCGACCACAATCTTCATGTGGCCAGTCACAATTTGCGAGTAATAGCTCACCGTACTGCAGCCACTAAGCAGGCAGACAGCAAAAATCGGCAGAATAAATTTAACTATCAATAATCTGACCTTTAAACACATACTTAAATTTTGTTCGATTACCAGCGGCACGACAGTTTATGAATTTCATTGCAAGGTTTGCCACCCCAGTCCACCACCGCGTTGTTTTTCAAATTCGCAAGCAATCACCTACTGAATTTAGTTCAATTGCGTTTACCGTGCCGGTAATGTTCCGCATACCGTTGAGCTGCCCGCTTATTAATCACCCAGGACGCAACTCAAAAATCTCTCTATCTCGCAGGGGACTCTTACGCGGGAAATGTGCGCGTAAAAAATCCATTTGATCTGCCAGTACCCGCCTGCCTTTTAAGTAGATGTATTCAGCATGCGTCGGGCGAAACGGTATCGCCAGTAGCTGCATTCCAGCCTGCTCCGGCGTCCACCCAGCTTTGTGATTATTGCAACGCTTGCAGGCAGTTACAACATTCTGCCAGTGATCAGCGCCACCCTGGGAAATAGGAGTTACGTGATCGCGTGATAACTCGGATGTAGTAAAGCGCTGGCCACAATAGAGACAGATTTGCGCATCACGTTTAAACAGTGTCCGGTTACTGAGCGGCGGTATATAGTTTTTCGTCAGTGTTTTATTAGTACCATGCGTTGCCAGGATCGCGCTGACTTCAAGCTTGCTACGCAATCCGGATTGTGCATTTATACCTCCTCGCAGGGTATAAATGCGGCTACCGAGGCTATAAGCCACACGTCCGGCATGGTGAAAACGCACCGCTTCCTGATAGTTAATCCACTCCAGTGGCATACCAGAGGCATCAGTACGTAGAACTTGTTGGGTTAGATCGGGCAAAACGCAACCCCCCATTGTGCAATGTTCTGTTAGTAGAACCCCTCAGCCGGTAAAAAGCAATTCGCTGTCGTGATTCACCGGGCATCAAGGCTGGTAAATTTCCGCCTCGGGATCAAAAGCCAGCCAGGCAAACGCAAAATGCACCCCGCTATCCAGTTGCGTTAACCGTTCGCCTGCTAGCGGACCCGCTGTGGCATAGCCAAGCACATTCCAGCTTGATTCAGTCTGCTCGTCCACGGCAACTCCGTCTTTCAGTATAAAGGTGAGCTTCCGGCTATTGTGAACAGCATCATAAATTGCCGTGGTCGGTATCGCTCGCGAATCGCTGATTTTCCGTTTATCCAGAGCCGAGGCGGCTGTTGCAAATGAAAACACCGCCACTGATCGGTTGTCAAAGCGCGTATTGAGGACCGTTTGATCTGCCAGAGCAGACAACCCGAACAACAGCGTTTTATCGCCCGAACGCAGGCTTAACACCCGCTCCATTGGTGGTAACCGCTTATCGGTAACTCCGCGAAACAAAAACGGGGAGGAATTGATATTGTCGTATCCCGGATACGGGTTGCTGCCGTACTGCCGAGTGTATCCCGTTTCGCGAGACAGCACTGTACCGTTCGGATATTGCATTTTGAAGGACTCAAACGAAACAATACTCGACGGAATCTGAGCCAGCTTAACACCGTTCATTTTCCCGATTATCCCGACCCCGGTAAATTGCTGCCACCAGGATTCTGTCTGTCGGTCATACATCACCATATCGCTGCGTCGCAAGCGCCCGGTGGTGCCGAAGTCATAAACAACGTCTTCTATTGTCCGATTGAACACGATAGAGGCATTGCACAGAGGACAAAAAGTAACGGTTACCGGCAGATCATCTATTACGTCGTTTACAATCTCGTGCCACGTGAGAATTTGCAGCGGATACGCTTTCGCCTCACCCCCTACATCCAGTGAAATAACCGGCTCATTGAAGGCAAGCCATTCAGACGCTTCGGCAGTACTGATAAATTTTGGAGAATCTATCGATGGGATGCCATCTTTCGGCGGGCCACCGGACAATATTTCGGACACATCGATCGAGGTATTTTTGAAATCCGTAACCGGCCACTCCGAGGAGTTCGTCAACGCCGAAACCGGGGACACAGATATTACAAACAGAACAAATGCGATTATCTCAGTTCGAAAAAAAACCGCACGAAAACGATTCCCGGTAATCATCAATTCAGCCCCTTGGCATCAGCAGATCTAATTTAGTTTTTAACCCGTGCCATTACCTCCTGGCTGCCGCCATTGTTCCAGCTTACAGAACAACTTATCAGTGCCAGCCGCCAGCAATATCAGCCCGAGTACTACCCCTACAGTGTTCGCCAGTCCGTCCATCAAATCGAACCAGCGATGTGGCAAGGCCCCTTGAGCGATTTCCATAGCCATACCGAGAGAAATAAAAGCCATTGCCAGATACAACCGACTCAGCTTCGAATGAAAAATCTGGCCGAACCAGAGCATTAAAAAGCCATAGGCAACAGCATGGTTTATTTTGTCTCCGATGCTCGACGGTAACTGAGGCAGTGCAACTGCCGCAACTGACAAATAAATAACCAGTCCGACCCAAAAAATTCCGCCACCAATCCAGACACCGGGCCACTTAACTCCGAAATGCCTATTCATACCGCTCAAATTACTGACAAGCTGAATTCCACTCAGTTCCAGTAAATTCTTACGTGAGTATGAGCGAAATCATGACGGTAAGCGCACAGGCAGTTCCAATATGTATGAACGGTGACAACCACAGAACATGGCTGACAGGCAATTTCTGGAAATATGCATAGAGCATAACCAAACCATTAAGACCGATAATCAGCACGGTCACCAGCAGCCCGACTTCCAGCGCCTCATCACTCCATTTCAGCTTGCTTTTGCCATCAATCACCAGTCCGACCAGCGCGTACACCAGATAGAAGCCGGTCATCACGGTCGGCGCTAACAAGCTGACAAATTGCCAGACAGGCGATACACCACCAGTTTTAATTGCCACACTGTTCACTAAACTCTTCCCGATTTGTACTGTGGAGACTCATCAGATTATCATGTTCTTCCGCTTCCTGAGATAACACCATGTGCTACCTGAACCGGCTCCGAAATACGCTGATACCAATAATTATAGTAGCGGGTTCACTGCTATGCGGATTTGTCCAGGCGAATGATGCCAAAATTATAGACGCAACTATACAAGCCACTGGAGGCGGAAAGTATCGTATCAGTGTCACGCTGCGTCATGACGACACCGGCTGGGATCATTACGCCAACCGCTGGGATGTGCTCAACGAAAAAGGCGAATTGCTCGGCTCTCGAACACTCGCCCACCCGCATGTGAATGAGCAACCCTTCACCAGAAGCCTGACTTTAAAAATTCCCGCCGGAGTGGAAGCGGTAACCATAGTTGCCAGCGATTCAGTCCACGGTGACAACGCAGAGACATTTACACTGGCTATTCCAGAGTAGCGCCCTGATTAATCTTACAAACTTCTCTACAACAGGCGCGACAAATCAGAGCCGGAAAATCCCGACAGAGCAGGCTCAACGGCTTTTGAAAACCCAGCGACCATAAACCGCTCTCCCATTTCCTCGGGTAATATCAGCTGCTTGAAATTACCGGTAATCCGCAAGCGCTCACTTTCATTCAAACCATCAAGCTTTTCTTCGAGACGATCAAGAGCACCGAGTGAAAGCAAAAAGTCTGACAAAGAAGTAAAGCCCTCCAGCACTAGCCCGCCTCGAATTGCCGATTCCGCAACCGCTGTAAAATCTACATCTGCGGTAATGTCCTGCACTGCCTGATTAATGAGCGGGTTTGAATGCACCGTATGCCGCAAAAAGCAGCGCAGCGAACCTGAAGAGCGCAACGCGGAGTAGTAACGGGAACGCTCGCATCCGTAGTCACACACCAGAATCACCCCGCAAGCCATTGACTCCGCGAGACTCGCCCACCAGCCGTGCATCAATGGACAAAATTCCGAGCGATAGCCTTCAGGTAATTGCTGTCCGATATCCGCCTGTAATGCAGAAACATGAGCCGCGACTGATTCATCCGGCTTAAGAACGGTACAGATTTGTCCGTCGATATAATCGACATAAACCACTTTGGCTCCGCCGTCTTCGATACAAAATTGATCAACCGGGAAAGCATCAAACAGTTCATTGGCGATGGCCACGCCTTTAAAATCCGGTACAAAACCATCAACCCAGCAAACCTTCCCGGCCAAACGGGTCGGCAACTCCGAAGCCACCAGTTGCCGTTGACGCTGCTGCAGCTCGCCACTGACATCAAGCAGAAAATAGTGTTCAGGCACTGTGCCTGTTTTCTCAAGTTCACACAGTACATCCACAGCCAGACGGCCGCTACCACCACCGAACTCGAGCAGATCACCACCGCCAATGGATTCCAGTACCTCAGCAGCCTGACGTGCGATGCAAAAGGCGAAATTATCTGACAACTCGGGAGCAGTAACAAAGTCACCATCCCTGCCTAACTTGGCCAGCCCATTTACATAATAGCCCAGTTGCGGTTCGTACAGACAACGATGCATGTATTCACTGAAACGCATGGCACCGTTTGCCTGAATATCACCAATAAGCGTTTGCCTCAGTGCTTTGCTGATCGCTGCCTGATCGGCATCCAGCGGTGGCAACTCTACCCGCTGTGTCATGCGATCAATCCGCAAATCTGCCGGATGTTACTCAATTGAAAATACAAACGCTTAATCTGCCACAATACGCTGACCGCGCTCGATAATCACCCCGACGTCTTTTGAACCACTGATTGCACCAGGCTTGTGAAGAGTCACTTTAACCCAGGGCACATTGAATTCCTCCATCACAATAGCAGCGATTTTTTCAGCCATCGATTCAATCAGCCCGTAACTGCTATTCTCGACAAACTCGGTCAGCCGCTTTGAAATGCTCTTGTAGTTAAGCGTGTGCTTTATATCATCCGTTGCTGCCGCCTGCCGGATATCTGTCGCCATCTCAAGATCAATAGCAACTGTCTGGCGAATTTCACGTTCCCAATCGTAAACTCCAATGACAGTATCCACACGCAGATCGGTAAGAAAAATAGTATCCATAAGCCAGAGTTAGAGTGCCTTCAGCATTAAACAGAGTGCTACGGTAACAGAATATTGTCTTATTCAGCACCTTCTTCAGTCCAGCGCAACAGCGATGGTAACGAGCGCTCATAGTAGTAAGCAATTTGCGCATCACTATAGCGCCACTCAACGGCAACCGGACAACTGATTCGAGCCAGGCAAGTACTGGCGCACCCGGACTGCTCCTGCACTCGCCATTTACTACATGCGGTCAGATTCGGCGGCTCAGATGCACTCAGCGCGTTCGCCGGACACGCTTGAAGGCAGGCTTTTTCTTCGCAAGTCAGGCAGGGAGAAGACACCGCTGACCCGGAAGAAGCTGACCCGGAGGAAGCTGAAACAGGCACGCCGATTCGAACCACTGCTCGATAGCCGAACCACAAACCGTAACGTTCATTTATACCTATGCCAAGTGGTGAGTTGTGGTGCCAGCCAGCAGCTGCTCCCAGTCGCTGCAGATTCGGTACCTCATTTACAGCGGCATTACCGGGGAAAAGAAATTGCCAATCACATTCTCCGGCCCGTTCTCTCATCACGTGACCAACGGTAGCCACGGTGTACTCATCAATCGGATCAGCACGCTGCAGATACTCGGCAGATAGATTATCCCAGAGCGAATTACCGGCATTACCGATCAATAAAACGGAGCCGTCCGCTTTTGTCGTCGCGTCGTCGTCAGGTGGGAAATCAACCACAGCGAACAGATTAAAGCCGTATATCGACAGGTCTTCTTTGATCAATTCAACGTTCAAAGTGAAATACCGTGTAACTAGGCATTGGAATTGCCACTAATCTTCCCTATAATGTTCGGTTCAGCGCCAACTTTTAGTGCGGAGCAAAGCACATGTCTCGAATTTGTCAGGTTACCGGAAAACGTCCGATGAGCGGTAACAACGTATCACATGCAAAAAACCGGACTCGCCGTCGTTTTTTGCCAAACTTGCATACTCACCGTTTCTGGGTAGAAGCCGAAAAGAGATTCGTTACCCTGCGGGTTTCATCAAACGGTATGCGTATTATCGATAAAAAAGGTATTGATACTGTGCTGGCTGATCTACGTAAACGCGGCGAAAAACTCTAAGGAGGTTGTCATGAGAGACAAAATCAAACTGGTTTCTACTGCCGGTACCGGTCACTACTACACAACGACCAAAAACAAACGCACCATGACCGAAAAAATGGAAATCAAAAAGTACGATCCCGTGGTGCGAAAGCACGTGGCGTACAAAGAAGCGAAAATCAAGTAAAACTCGCTCCAAACGCACTGAAAACTCAAAGCCCGGTACTGCCGGGCTTTTTTATGCCTGCAATTCCTTTTGCCCGCAAATTCCGCCACCAAGTATCTGCCCTTCCAATAAGCTCTCCCGCTTTTGTGTAAATCGTCTATAAATTGGTAGTGGCCACGGCGTATCTGCCAGCCAGTCTGGCGACCGGACCCGCCATCACCAGAAACCCGGAGAGAGCGCCATGTGTGCTGACACCACGCAAAGCCTGCTGAACGCGACTGCGATCGACGTTGAATACGGAAAACAAACAGTTCTGAGCGGCATTGATGTCTGCCTTGAAAAGGGCACAACACTGGGCTTGCTGGGGCTGAACGGCGCTGGAAAATCCACTCTGCTGAAGGTGCTGGCAGGTGTTTGCCCGCCATCCAGCGGCACAGTCAATATCGCCGGCGCTGACCTGAATACCGAACCAATGGCAGCCAGACTGTCACTCGGCTTTGCACCCGACAGGCCTCCAGTTCACTCTGAATTCACCGTGACAGAATTCCTCACCTATGCAGCCGAATTGCGCAGGGTACACAAAAAACAGCTTTCGGCAGCGGTCAGTTCAGTTATCGAACGTTGCGGGCTCGGCGAACATCGGCATCGAATTATTGCCAACCTGTCGCACGGGTACCAACAACGGATAAACCTGGCCCAGGCACTGGTGCATAAACCGAAGGTCCTGCTGCTTGACGAACCGACAAACGGCCTGGATCCATTGCAACTGATGGAGATGAGGTCGCTGATTACCCGGATCGGCGAAAACCACGCGACAATATTTTCCAGCCACCTGCTCACTGAAGTAGAGGCCAGCTGCAATCAGGTGATGCTGATAAACGACGGGAAAAAGCTTCTCGATTTGCCAATTGACCAGATAAGCAATAAAGGCGGGGCAACCTTTGAGGTAGTGCTGCATCAAGCCGCACTGCAGACCGACTTACAGGATTTACCCGGTGTGCTATCGGTGTGCTCGGTCGATCCGCTGCACTGGCTTGTGACAACAAATGATTCGCCACAATCTGGAAACCCCGCCAGTATCGGGGAAGCTCTTATAGCAAGAGGGTTGCAACTGCTGGAAGTCAACCCGGTGAAAAACCATCTGGAGCGTGTGTTTAACCAACTTTCAGCAGATTCGACTGCAATCGGTGACACTCAATGATAAAAGTAATTGCAGAACATGAGTTGCGAGTATTACTGAGATCGCCCTTCGCATGGATCGCAGCCGCCCTGCTTCAATTGATTTTCGGCTGGCTGTTTCTGGCAGCCGTTGATCAATTCACAACCGCACAAACTCAAATAGCTTCCTCAGCACAGCAAAGTGGTTTAACTGCTTATCTGGTCGTGCACTTCATTGCGCCATCCACCATTATCATGATGCTGGCTACCCCGCTGCTCTGCATGGGTACTATCGCTGGCGAACGCCAATCCGGCCGTTTTGCTCTATTGGCCAGCTCGCCAGTAACGCCGGCCCACATTGTCACCGGCAAATTTACCGGCGCACTACTTTTCCAATATGCGGTTATATTACTCAGCATGCTGCTGATCGCTGCACTGCTGCCGGGCATTGCTCTGGATCTATTCCATTTGCTCACTGCCTATCTCGGGCTGGCGCTATTTATAGCGGTGGCAACAGCCGTTACATTGCTTTTTTCCTCGCTGACTAAGCGCCCGGTACTGGCTGCTTTTTTGAGTTTCTCAGTACTGCTTATGTCGTGGCTGGCTGCACAGACGGCAACTGGCATGCTGAGTGTTGTATCTCCTTCCAGCCACCTCAACAGCTTTATGCAGGGGCTGTTCGACAGCAGAGACTTCGCTTATTTCATCTGCACAGTAGCTATATTGCTGTGCCTGTGCACCCATCGGTTGGCGACACTCATCAGAAATAGCTCAACTGCAAGTCCGAAATACTCATGAATAGGCTAATTCACTATTCGTTGATTCTATTGAATAACGATTACACCCGCATTGCCTTGCTACTCACCTGCATTTTGCTATCTGCTTCAGTAGCCAACCGGTTTTATTTTATCCACGATATGACCGGAGCTAATCGACACACCTTATTGCCACAGAGTATAGAATCACTGAATCTGCTGACCAAACCAGTCACTATTGAAGTCTTTATAAGCCCACTGGATCAACAGCGCCATGCCGTCAGCGCTCTGCTCAACAAATACCAGCGTAACAAAACTAATCTGAGTATTGTTTACACCGATCCAGCCCTCGATCCACAGCGTATGCGAGAGCTCAATATCGAGCCGGGTGGCGAAATATTCCTGAACTATGGTAATCGAACACAACGAATTTCCCAGGTGTCAGAGCAGGCAGTAACCGTTGCACTTCAGCGACTGGCACGTAACCAGCACCCGGCAGCTTATTTTATAACCGGTCATGGAGAACGCTTGCTGGAAGGAGGCAACAACACAGATCTAGGCGTATTCACATCCCAGTTAAGGCAGTCGGGCTTTACACTAAATACGCTCGATCTAACCGATACTGAAACACTCGACACTGGCGATCTGATTGTAATTGCCAGCCCGTTACAACACTATTTACCCGGAGAATCTGCTCTACTACTCGACTACCTTTCACGGGGTGGTGATCTTATCTGGTTTACAGAACCCTATTCCGACGACGGCTTAAAAGCGCTTGAATATGAACTGGGTATAAAACGCCTGCCCGGCGTAGTGGTTGATCTAGCCGCACAGAAGCTGCAGGTAGATCGTCCCGATTTCGCGGTTGCCAACAACTACTCCAAGCACCAGGCGACGGATAGCTTCACGGCTGTCACTTTATTTCCACAGGCAGCCGGGCTTGATCTACAACCGAATCGCGAATGGCGCGCCGCCGCCCTGGTACAAGCCGGAGAGCAAGCCTGGACAGAAACCAGCGCCTTGACAGGCCAACTGTCATTTGGCGATGACGGTCGGGAAAAAGCGGGCCCGTTTCCGCTGGTAATGGCACTCGAACGTGAGAAAGCAGGTAAAACCCAGAAAGTGATCATAGCCGGAGATGGCGATTTTATTACTGACGCATGGATCATGAACGGCGGCAACCGCGACCTCGGCAACCGACTGTTCAACTGGACTGCAGATGACACCAGATTCATTGGCATTAATCGACCCGAGCCCAGAGACGCGCAGCTGAATTTATCCAGAAACAATACACTGGTGCTCGCTGCACTTTCACTACTGATATTGCCCGGTCTATTCCTTACCGGCGCAACCCGTGTGTGGTATCAACGTCGCCATGGATAAGCAATCGCCGCTTTCAGCGAAAAAGCTCTGGTCTAACCGGGCCATAGCCGCAATAGCAATCGGCCTTGGTTTGATCATCGTGCTGGATGGCGTGCTGCTGAATAAACCGGACTCTGTTAGTACTATCTATTCAATTGATGACCCCCGTTCGATAAGCCTTAGTCAGGACGATACCCTACTTATAGCTTTTGAACGACAACATGGACAATGGCTAGTAACCGAACCACAAATAGCTCCGGCCATGGCCGCACGCATGGCAGTCCTGCTCGATGCGAACAATTATACATCAAGAAGCTATCCGGCCACCGAGTTGCCATATGCGGAACTGTTCGAGAATGCTGTTTCACTCCGTATTGACGATAACCTCTTTAGCCTTGGTCAATTAGAACCGGTGAGCCAATTGCGTTACGTATACGCCAATAAGCAAGTGTATTTGCAACCGGATTTTATAATGCCACTGCTCCAGGCTGGCTATAACGCATTTACCGACCTGCTCGTGACCGCAGAGGTATCAGAAGTCAGCATCGATAATAAAGCGGTTGAGAATATTCAACTCTGGTCAGAACTGCAGTCGATCGGTATAGTCCGGAAACCCGATACCAACGTACCTGCACTGGCATCTATCACAGTGATAGAAAAAGACAAGCCCCCCCGAACGTTCAATTTATACTCTCAAGGTAATGGTGTTACGCTGGTAGACGAAGGATTCGGCTATGGATATCTGCTGGCACCGGAGCAAACAGCCGCGCTCGGTCTGTCAAATCTGCTGTCACCCGCCGCTCAGTAATCCAGAGGCAATATACAAGCATACCTCAACACGACACCCCCTATTATCTGATAGCGTATATACTGCAGCCAATCTAATTTCACGGAACAGGCACAATGCCTGAATTACCAGAAGTCGAAACTACGTTGCGAGGTATAGCACCTCAGCTTTTGACTCATCAGATTTCCAGTGTCGATATCAGTCAGCCACAACTGCGCTGGCCGGTTAGCAAATCGCTGACGCAGCTGAAAAACAGCAAAATCCTATCACTTCATCGTCGTGCTAAATATCTGTTAATTGAAACAGAGCACGGGCATCTCATTATTCACCTGGGCATGTCCGGCAGTTTGCGGATCAATGACCCGAAAATCCCGCGGAAGAAACACGATCATATAGAATTCAGGTTGTCCACCGGCAAGGTTTTGCGTTATCACGATCCCAGAAGATTCGGCGCGGTACTGTTTACAACCGGTGAGCCCAGCCAGCATAAGTTACTGATCAGTCTGGGACCTGAGCCATTGTCGGAAGATTTCAATGCAAGCCATCTATTTAAAGCCTCACGCAATCGAAAACGCGCTGTAAAGAACCTGATCATGGACGGTCATATCGTGGTAGGTGTCGGCAATATATACGCCAGCGAAGCACTCTTTCTGGCCGGGATCAGACCCGGTATTGCAGCGAGTCGTTTAACAAGCAGGCAATGCAATGAAATTGTAGACGCCATTAAAAAAGTGCTTGCTGAAGCTATTTCCATGGGTGGCACCACATTGCGTGATTTCGTCAACTCGGACGGAGAGCCAGGCTACTTCCAGCAAACCCTTAATGTATACGGTCGCCAGCATGAACCTTGTCTATACTGCACCACCCGAATCAAACAGAAAGTGATTGGCCAACGTTCTACTTTTTACTGCCCGAGCTGCCAAAAGTGATTTGTATCTATTCTAGTAACCTATAAACTCAGACCTTATTAATAGCAATTATCCGATGGTATTTTTCCATCAGCTGCTCATGAGTTTCAACGTACTGCGGATCAAAAGGAATGCACTCGACCGGACAGACCTCGACACACTGCGATGTTTCAAAATGCCCGACACACTCTGTACACAGAGCCGGATTGATTTCATAAATCTCGATACCCTGGGTAATCGCACCGTTAGGGCACTCAGGCTCACAGACATCGCAGTTTATACATTCATCGGTGATAATCAGCGCCACAGTGCGTACTCAACACCTGTGATTGACCCAGACCCAGCCCCAGCCACAACACAATTAGACATCACGAGCCCTGGTTTCTCTAAGTGCCAGTTCCACCGCGGGATTGACAAAACGCGATACATCGCCACCGAGCTTTGCTATTTCCCGCACAATACTTGACGACACAAAGGTGTACTGGCTGGCCGCTGCTACAAAGACCGTTTCTATTTCCGGATTAAGCTGCCGGTTCAGATTCGCGAGCTGAACTTCATATTCAAAATCAGATACCGCCCTCAACCCCCGCACAATAACCGTAGCATCAATCTCGGACGCTACGTCAACCAACAAGCCACAGAACGATTGCACCCTGATATTGGAAAGATCGGCCAGCGCATCCGCAACAAAACCACTGCGCGTTTCCAGATCAAAGTGCGGCTGCTTACCCGGGCTTTCCGCCACCGCAATAACGACGTTGTCGAACATTCTCGATGCCCGTGTCGCGACATCTATATGACCAAGCGTAACGGGGTCAAACGTTCCGGGGTATATCGCTGTGATGTCCAAAATTTATTCCCTGATCGATTTAATTTACAGTGTACCATCGCTGCTCGCCAGCCATTGCTGTACCACGACCAGCAAACTCATGCCCGCTCAACAGAAACCGGTTTTCAGGATACTCGGGCGTTCTCAATCCGGTATACACTCAAGCGAACCTCACCGGCGACTTTGTTTTTAATCAGGCTCCAGCCAGCTGGCACTGGCAAGCTGTCGCTTCGCGCATCGCTCTCTACAACCACCACCGCACCGATACCCAGCAGACCACTGTGAGCTAGATTTATTATTGCTTTGTCGTGCAGATTTTCTGCAAATGGCGGATCAATGAAAACAATATTATAAAAACCGGAACGCGGCACAGGCAGCGAACCATGTTTCGTCGAATCGAGGCAATGCACCTGCACCTCTTTTACACCAAGTTGCTGTACCGAGTCTCGCAATTGCCGGCAGACAGTGGCATCCCTTTCCAAAAGAATCACTTCATTCGCACCACGAGAAATCGCTTCAAAGCCGAGTACCCCGCTTCCCGCAAACATATCCAGACAACAACTTTCGGGAATCTCTGCCTGCAGCCAGGAGAAAAGTGTTTCGCGCAGCCGATTACCAGTTGGACGCAAGCCAGATGCGTCCCCGAAGTTCACCATACGCCCTCGCAGACTACCGGCTATAATCCGAACTTGATTTCTCCTGTTCTTTGCCATATTCGGGAATCTACCTTTATTGCACAAGCGCACCGCCAGCGTGAATGGACGAATCGGATAATCCTGACAACCAGACTATCAGTGTCAGGACACAGCCTGGGGGCCTGTCCAGGAATGAATGATCTACAGCGGATGCGGTATATTGGCCAGCTGTTGTGATCGATTGAGCTGAATATGAATTACTATTCGCCTAAATCGATCGCACTATCTGACTCAAAATATCACATCCTCGTTACGACACTCATTCTCGGACAAGCTCCAGACTCACTGACATCAATCCCTAACCAGAAAACCTAATGGGTATATTCAGCTTTTTCAAAAAAAAACTCGGCACTGCAGAGCAACCGTCGAGTGAAACCCCCGGGCAGGCCACTGAGGCCGATTCTCCCGCAGTGGTCGCCACACCGGACCCGGAAGAGCCGGTTCAACACCTCGACAACCGGCTGGAAAAATCCCGCAAACGATTTGCCTCCGGCATCCTGGATTTTATCAGCGGACGTCGCCAGGTGGACGAAGATTTACTGGAAGAACTTGAGTCCCAGCTAATCATGAGTGATATCGGTGTACCGACTGCCAGCCGCATCATCAGCGCCGTCAGAGATACAGCAAAGCAATCAAATGACAACACCCTGAGACAACAACTACGCGAACAGCTCATCGATATTCTTCGCCCATGCGAAGTTCCGCTGGAAATACCCGATAGATCAAAACCCTATGTACTGCTTGTGGTCGGCGTTAACGGTGCCGGCAAAACCACAACGATCGGGAAAATAGCCAGGCAACTGCAAAACGGCGGTAAATCAGTAATGCTTGCAGCCGGCGATACCTTCCGCGCTGCTGCGGTAGAACAACTGCAAACCTGGGGAGAACGAAACAACATACCGGTAATTGCGCAAGAGTCGGGGGCTGATTCAGCATCGGTAATCTTCGATGGTCTGCAATCTGCCACTGCACGCGGAATCGACGTACTAATCGCAGACACAGCAGGTCGGCTGCACACCCAGTCGGGCCTGATGGACGAACTCGCAAAAGTCTCGCGCGTAATTAAAAAAATCGACCCTGAAGCACCGCATGAAACCCTACTAGTGCTCGATGGAACAACAGGTCAAAACGGCCTGAGTCAGGCACGTGAGTTCGGTGATTCAGTTGGTGTCAGCGGGCTTGCCATCACCAAACTCGATGGCACTGCCAAGGGGGGCATGGTTTTCACCCTGGCCGATGAACTCAAACTACCAATTCGCTTTATCGGAGTTGGCGAAGGAATTTACGATCTTCGCGTTTTCGAGGCAGAGGATTTTGTCGACGCGCTGCTCGGAGACACCACACCTGACGGCTCTCCAATTGCTGCCTGATCCGGGAAGCCTCGGATTTTTACTGGCAATTTGTTGAATCTCCTACTTTAATTAAACGACGTAATCCGGTTTCGAGGTGTTGTGCTGCAAAGTACATTGAACAGTTTTCGCAACCATCATCTGTCACGCATCGCCCGGCGCAACTTTAAAACCCATGATCCACTTCAGCGGTGTAACTAAAATCAGGCAGAACCGGGCACTTTTAGCCAACCTCAATCTATTCCTGCCGAGAGCCTCCTACACCTGGATAAAGGCAGATGCCGACACTGCCATTGCGCTGCAGCGATTGACAATGGCTTACGATAAACCTGATTCCGGCACATTGACCGTAGACGGGGTCAGTATCACCGATATTCCCGCCACACGAATTCCGTTTTTACGCCGCCGGATTGGTCTGGTCGAGAGTCATCCGGTGCTGTTCGAGAATCGCACGGTTAAACAAAATATCGAACTGCCACTGCAGGTAGCAGAGTTCAATACACAAGCGATTACTGATCGCATCGAAGAAACACTGGACTGCTCAGGGCTTTCCGCCATCGCAGATATTCAGGTGCAAAATCTGGACGAGTCAAACCGGAGACTGGTTGCGTGTGCCAGAGCTACCGTGCATCGCCCGGCTATTGTACTGGTACACGAAGCAGTCAGAACAGACAACTCTGCGCAGACTGCCGAGGAAGCTCTGCTGACAACAGCACACCAGCATGCGAGCTCAATTATCAAATTCGGTGAACACCAGCCGCTCGCGTTACCGTCAACGAAGTCCTTGTCTTTAACGATCACGCAAGGCCAACTGGATAACTATGGAACAAGTGCTGCAGCCCATACCTACTGACGAAGTCAGCCCGCCTCAGCAACAGCGAGGCCGCGTCAATAATATTTTAAAGATTAATCTCTATCGGGAGTTTGCGGCGATATCCAGCCTGCCTCGATTGGGGCACCTTACACGCTTACTGCTGCTTTCACTATTATTGGTTTTTCCAGCACTGATCATCCATACGGCCAGTGCTCTGTCGAATGCGAGCGCCAACCTGAGTGAATCACGGGTAATAAGTGCTTTCCTCTCGCCGTCCCTTTCAGCCGGCGCTATCGATAACTTATCTAAGTCATTACTTGCGCAAAACGGAATTAACTCTATTGAGCTTGTATCAGAAACAACGGCGTTGCCCATACCTGACAACACAGCCAGCATCAGCGCTGGTGAGAAAAATGCCAATGACAAAATAATACTGCTGGAGCTGACACCGTCCAAATCATTGGGAGTCACCGGCCTCGTAGCGCTTGCCACACAAATAGAATTACAAAATGGCGTGGAATTTGTCATGGTTGACTTTGCCCAAGTGGAAAAGCAACTAAGCGCCGCCGTTACCGCAGAAAAACTGGCACTGATTGCCAGTGTTCTCGGGCTACTACTTGCCAGCGCAATCGTTACCGTTATTACACTTCGAGATCTGACACACCACACGCAGCACCTTCAAATCATGAGACAACTCGGCGCAACCGAATCCACAACACGCCGACCTTTTCTTCTTCGGGCGGCCATTCTCGGCATTATCGCTGGAACCATCGGCTTGATTGGCGCTTCGCTACTAATACAGGCTCTACCCTTTTTGATTAATGTTACAAGTATATATGAAGTTGTTTCATCAACCATGTTTACAGGCTTGCAGTCGATTTTCCTTCTGGTTGCACTGACAGTGTGCTCTTTAACCATATTTTTTACAAAATATTTCAAATACAAATCAGTAAGTTAAAGCAATATTTGTCAATATAAACTAAAATAAATGAATCAAATTGGACCAACGTGTGCCCAATAGACAGGGGAGCTCAGTATTTTTGCTTCAATGCCGCAACAATCAGGGAACTTTACAGATTGTTAGCACTCTTACCCTGTGAGTGCTAAAATAACCGTTAACAGGTTAAAAGGAGATTGGTAAATGGCCAATGCAATGGTAAAAACTTCAACAATGGCGTTGCCTGCTGTCAGCGATGACCTAAACGGTTACCTGGCCAAAATATCTGCCTTCCCGGTATTGACTGCCGAGCAGGAGCAAAAGCTGGCCATTAGTTATCGCGACAACGAAGATCTGGATTCAGCAGGTCAAATGGTTATGTCACAACTGCGGTTTGTTGTTCATCTTGCCCGCAGCTATACCGGATACGGCTTGCCTCTCGCTGACTTGGTTCAGGAAGGTAATATCGGATTAATGAAAGCGGTTAAACGTTTTGACCCGGATGTCGGCGTTCGCTTGATTTCATTCGCTGTACACTGGATACGAGCCGAGATTCACGAGTACGTGATCCGCAACTGGCGCATCGTAAAGGTCGCTACTACCAAAGCTCAACGCAAACTGTTTTTCAAATTGCGTAGTTCTAAAAAAGGCTTAGGCTGGTTTTCGGCTGATGAAGCAGCAGCTGTAGCGCATGATCTCGGTGTAACCCAGGAACAGGTCTACGAGATGGAATCGCGTCTGACCGGTGGTGACACATCGTTTGATGCAACAACAGTCGACGACGGCTCTGAAAAGCGGGCGTTGCGTCCGGCAGAGTATCTATTTCAGGCTGAATCAGATCCGGCAATTACAGCTGAAGCCAGCGACTATGCCGATGTTCAATCGGTATCACTCGCTTCAGGCATGCAGGATCTGGACGAACGCAGCCGGGATATTCTGCAACGGCGCTGGCTGGAAGACGGCAGTAAAAGTACCTTGCAGGAGCTTGCTGATGAGTACAACGTATCGGCTGAGCGCATCAGGCAGATCGAGAAGGCAGCCATGAAAAAGCTGAAGTCTCATATGCTAGCCGAGCAAGACGACAGCCAGTAACAGCACACTAGCCTCAGTTGCCGCTGCGAATAACGCGGCGGCTACTTCATACCAGCTGCTATTTCAGACTATTTTGTACGTCACGCAACAGGACTGATCCGTCATCGAGCGGAACCCATGAATCTGAACTCGATTCAGCTGAAGTACGTTGCATCATACCTGCTACATCGCTCGTATCTTCAGGGGGAAAAATCTCCAGCGACACCTCTTCAGACAACTGCTCACTACCCAGACTTTGAGTGAGATCAACCACCTCACCCGGCAATTCTTCCAGCGCGCTGTCCTGGGAAGTGTTTTCTGAGACATGTGTTATTGCAACAGAAGGCACTCTATTCAGCACCGGTCGATTAACGATCGGCTGACCACTTTTCGCAGCGTCTGCAGCATCTATAACACCGCGGATGTCTTGCAGTGTAACCCGGTCAGGATCATCCATTAATTCTCGAACCAATGCCTGGAAGTCATCGATAGACACACCCTTAGCCGCCGGCTCGTCATACTTTATGTCATACAGTTTGGAATGCTTATCCTGCGTCGGATCGGTGATATCTATAAACTCAATATCAGTCCAGCGCGGGGCAAAAGCATAGGCACCGGCATAAGCTATTTTGGCTTTATCTTCATCTGCACCTTCTGTCCGCAGCCCTTTGTAAAAAGTCAGCTGAACGTCTTGCCAATGGCGTTCTTTACTGTCGGTATAATGGCTGTGTACGGCACGGGTCTTCGGGTAGTTTCCGGATGGATCCAGACCTGAGTACTGCCATACGAATGCCGGAATACTCTGGCCTGTGACGCTATTTTTCGGCGCGATCCACTGGCGTCCGCTGTCGGACGTAAAAAACAGATCACAGCGAAGCTGCGTACCGTTCGCTTTAAACAAACGTGTCTCTGCAACTGCCGTTGAATAGGTTCCAAACGAACCAGACTCACCAGCTGCAGACACCTGAATCCCCCCCATGACGATCGCCACGGTCACAGGCGCGCAGAAATTAATTCTCTTCATTTTAATCCCGGGAAAAAAATAAATTCACGATAAAGAAACCGAGAGACACGGTAACTTTTTCGTCATTATGGGATCAAGTTATCAAAATCGGACGGTAATAACTGTGAAGGAATCGTGGGTAATCGACGCTAGGAGAAGAAAACCGGAATGTAATGATCAATAAGCAGTGCTGCGAATATACCCATCAGATACTGGATTGACACTACAAACATGCGCATCGGTTGCCGCTTATTCTGCGGGTTTTGTATTCGGATAGCGTGCAGCATAAACCAGCCACCAAAAACAACCGCCGCCACCAGGTACACTAGCCCACTCATGTGGATGAGATACGGCACTACAGTAACCAGAACTAACAGGATGGTGTAGAGCAATATCTGCAGCCGCGTATATTTGTTCCCGTGCGTGACAGGCAGCATGGGAATATTCACCTTTGCGTAGTCATCCTTGCGGTGAATCGCGAGCGCCCAGAAATGGGGCGGTGTCCAAATAAATACAATCAGAAAGAGCAGTAGTGACTCTGCTGTCACCTGACCCGTGATAGCCGCCCAGCCCAGTACTGGTGGCATTGCTCCGGCAACGCCGCCAATAACGATATTCTGTGGCGTCGCACGCTTTAGGTACATTGTGTAAATACACGCATAACCAATGAGCGACAAAAAGGTTAAAACAGCCGTTAGCGTATTAACAAACAGCACCAGTAGCAGCATCGCCAGCACGCCTATCCCACACGCAAACCACAAGCACTCGGTTGTGCTGAGATTTCCCTTTGGCAAAGGCCGGTTACGGGTGCGATGCATTTGTGCATCTGCGCGCTGATCAACCACATGATTAATCGCTGCCGCCGACGCCGCTGCCAGCCCGATACCGAGTATTCCGAAAACCGTTTCCTGCAGCGGCAACATACCAGGCACCGACAGCACCATGCCGGCTATCGCTGTAAAAACCAGCAATAGCACCACCTTAGGTTTAGTCAGCTCCAGATAGTCACGCAGCTTCGCGGTATCTGCACTCAGTGCCACTGAGTTTGGTAAAACACTCGGGTCATTTCCTGGTTGTGTAGTCAATTTATTAATCCTGATCAAACTGCTAACCGATCCGCGATACTTTCAGCAGATGTTTTAGATCCTTGTATATTCTGCCCGGTTCCAGCTCCGGCGGAAACCGCATCATCACATTGCCAAAAGGATCCACGAGGTAGATACATTTTTCACAGGCTCCCATGCCGTCCTGTGCTTTTAGAATTTGTCGTTTTAACGTCTGGACCTGCTCTATCGACCCGCCAACGACCGCAAGCCCCTCTGACGCCTGAGCCAGCTTTCCATCCATGGCATCAACATCGGTGGTAACGAGAATACGTTGCACCCGATCCATACGGCGGCCGGTTGATAACCTTACCTGCCGCATGTTGTACAGGTTTTTCTCACAGGGATCATCGCAAACCGGACCGGAAAAATACACCATGCTCCATTTTTCGCGCAAGTTCTGCAACGGCCATGCTGTACCTCTGCCATCAACCAGATCAAATTTTTCCAGTGGTACAGCCGGCACAATCAGTTCTCCGTTTACTGAAACACCCGCCCCTTCGTGGCTGCTGACATACGCAAACCAGATCCACGCCGCAAGCAAGGGTGCCGCATAGATCCCCATTAGCGCAAGTAACTTACGACGACTTACCGCCTGTGCGTTGCGTTCAGAATTTGAGTCATTCATCTTTTTTTATGAAGTTGAGATAGACGAAAATAGTCATAACTGCAAGCAACATGGCAAACCACTGAAAGGCATAACCATAGTGCTTGTGAGGCCCATTAGCGACCGGACGCCAATTGTACGCAAAACTCCCGGGTTGATCCTCAGCCAGCACCAGTACTGCCGGCAGCACAGAACCGTTGCTGATCTCTCTGCCGATCGCTTCATAATCCAGATACTGTAATACCTTTGGCCAACCGGATTGACTGCCATCAATAGCATCCCCGAGCGTAAATCCTCTAGATGGAATAGTCAGCAAACCGCTTATTAGATCACTGTCTCTGCGGGGAACATCTATTCGGGTTTTCAAGCTCCGGTTACCATCGTGCGCAACCCAGCCTCTGTTAACAAGAATCACATGCCCTTCACTATCGGTTATGAATGGCGTCAATACTTCAAAACCCGCCTGCTTATTATGAATTCGGTTATCAAGCAAAAACTGCCGATGCAAATCAAACTTCCCTCGCAGCAGAAACTCTCTATACAGAAATTGCCGCGGATCATCAAACGCCAGAGTCCGCTCAGGCGCAGCACGCTGAGCCTGTGAGGCGTGCTCAAGCATTTGCTTTTTTTCCGCAGCACGATCCAGCTGCCAAAAACCAAGCCTGGCAAACACAATTACCAGGGTAACTGTTGCCGCCAGATAAATAAGTCCTGCCCTGTTCATCAGCTTCTTCATCACTGGTAGCTGATTAATGGACTTAGCACACCATGCTACACTTGTTGCTTTGCGAGAACAGAATGCTACTAGTCAAGCTAATTATCGTAATCCTGCTGCTTGCGGTTATCGCCAGCCTGTTCTCAGGGTTGTTTTTCCTGGTAAAAGACGATGGTACAAAAAAACGTACGGTCAAAGCCCTGACCTGGCGAATCGGCTTTTCTATACTGGCCATTGTGATCATTATCATTGCCGGAATGCTTGGCTTTATACCAGCGAAACCTGGCCCGCTATGAGAAACCCGAGAATTACCAGAGGTACAAAAAAGGGCGCTCAGCGCCCTTTTTTCTTTCCGTTTTCCGGTTAGAGAATATAAACGAATATAAACAGACCCAACCAGACAACATCAACAAAGTGCCAGTACCAGGCCGCAGCCTCAAACGCAAAATGATTGGTTGCCGAGAAGTGACCACGCGTACCCCGCAACATGACAAACAGCAGTATGATTGCACCCATCGTTACGTGAAAGCCGTGAAAACCAGTCAGCATAAAGAAGGTTGATCCGTAGATTCCGGTGGTCAGTTTTAAGTTCAGATGACTGTACGCTTCCTTATACTCAATCGCCTGAAGCACGACGAACAGAAAACCCAGCGCTACAGTTGCCAGTAGCCACCGGACCATTTTCTTGCGATCACCGTCCTTGATTGCATGATGAGCAATCGTAACGGTCACACCACTCGCCAGCAGAATTAGTGTATTGATTACCGGAAGACCAAACCAGCCCATTTTCTGATAGTCTCCGCCAAGCTCTGCAGGGCCATTGTTGGGCCATACATAATCAAAGTTCGACCAGAGGACTGCATTCGTTGCCGCTGCACCACCTTCACCGATCCCGGATAACCAGGGGCCGGAAAAGACACGTGCGTAAAACAAGGCTCCAAAAAACGCGGCAAAAAACATCACCTCAGAGAAAATAAACCACATCATCGCCATGCGGAATGACACATCGACCTGCGGGCTATAGGTACCACTTTCAGACTCGGCAATAACATCACCAAACCAGCGTACCATCATGTAGATCAGCAACGCTGCGCCAAGCGCCATAATTATCCAGTTGCCGCCGTTCAGAAAAGCGCCAAATCCTGCAAAAAACATAAACAGCGCAATTGACCCGACGATAGGCCACTTGGCTTCATGCGGGATGTAATAAGTACTCGGAGAGCTCATAGTGGGATCGTTCCGTTATTAATTTAACTGTCAGACATGGCGGACACAGATTCGCCAGTATCAAAATAGGTATAAGACAGTGTTACTGTATCTATGCTTCTGGGTAGATCTTCGTCAATAAAAAACACCAACGGCATTTCTTTGCGGCCACCGGTATCGAATTCCTGACTGGTAAAGCAAAAGCACTCTATTTTATTAAAGTACTTGGCGGCCGATGATGGCGCAACACTAGGTACAGCTTGCCCGACTGCCGGTCGCCCATTGAGATTAACCACTTCATATGAGGCGTTGTAGGATTGCCCCGGGGTAACTTCCATCGATGCCTGAGTCGGTTTGAAACTCCACGCTGCGTTAGAATTAACTACAGAAACAAACTCAACAGTTACCTTGCGATCCACGCGCTGATCGGCGCTCGGTGCCTGCATTGCAGTCGAAGAGGTTTTACCATTAAGACCAGTGATATCGCAGATGACATCGTAGAGCGGAACCATCAGGTAGCCAAAACCGAACATACCGATTCCTAGCAGACATAGCTTGCCAACAATAAACAAGTGCGCCTTTTTGATTAGACCCTGGCTAACCATTTTATTGTCTTCGGGGGTGATCAAGACACCGCTCCGTTATTTATGTATTGCATGACGATGCTCAGCACATAAAAACAAACAGCGACCACAGCCAGGATGATCGGCATTGTGTAATTTTTATTAGAGTCCTGTTTACTCATTAGCAATCAAGCCACGCAGCGACAACGCCGCTGCGATCGTCCAGTTACCCGATTTATCACTTATCGAATCGGTGGTGGAGTTTCAAAGGTGTGGTAGGGTGCAGGTGACGGTACAGTCCACTCAAGACCGTCAGCACCTTCCCATACTTCTGTCGTTGCCTTCTCGCCACCCTTCATGCACTTCAGTACCACATAAACGAAGATCAGCTGGGAAAAACCAAATCCGAAAGCGCCTATGGTGGCCACTGCGTTCCAGTCAGCGAACTGCATGCTGTAATCCGGAATACGCCGCGGCATTCCTGCAAGACCAACAAAATGCATCGGGAAGAAAAGTACATTCAGGAATATTGTGGAAACCCAGAAATGAATCTTGCCCCATTTTTCATCATACATATTACCGGTCCACTTCGGCATCCAGTAATAGGTCGCGGCCATTATTGAATAGATAGCCCCCGGCACCAGCACGTAGTGGAAGTGAGCGACAACAAAATAGGTATCGTGGTATTGAATATCCGCAGGCGTAATAGCCAGCATCAGTCCGGATAACCCGCCAATGGTAAACATGACAAGAAACCCTATTGCAAATAGCATCGGCGTTTCGAAGGTCATGGATCCACGCCACATGGTCGCGATCCAGTTAAATACTTTTACACCGGTAGGAACGGAAATCATCATGGTGGCGAACATGAAAAACATCTCACCAGCCAGCGGCATTCCAACCGTAAACATATGGTGAGCCCATACGATAAACGATAAAAACGCGATAGAAGCTGTTGCATAAACCATTGATGCGTAACCAAACAAAGGCTTGCGTGCGAACGTCGGGATGATACTACTGATGATACCAAATGCCGGCAGAATCAAAATATATACTTCAGGATGACCGAAGAACCAGAAGATATGCTGGAACATCACGGGATCACCGCCGCCGGCAGCACTGAAAAAGCTGGTGCCAAAATAACGATCTGTGAGCAGCATCGTTACCGCGCCTGCAAGAACCGGAATCACCGCAATCAACAGATACGCAGTAATCAGCCAGGTCCATACAAACAAAGGCATTTTCATGAGTGTCATGCCAGGGGCGCGCATATTGAATATCGTTGCCACAATATTTATTGATCCCATCACCGATGAGATACCCATAAAGTGAATGGCAAAAATAACGAAGGCGAGATTGTCGCCACCCTGCAACGACAGTGGCGCGTATAGAGTCCAGCCACCAGCCGGGCCACCACCTTCCATGAACAACGTAGAGAGCAGCAGCAGGAATGCGAAAGGCATAATCCAGAAGCTCCAGTTGTTCAATCGCGGCAATGCCATATCCGGTCCGCCAATCATCATCGGGATCATCCAGTTCGCCAAGCCGACGAACGCCGGCATCACAACACCGAAGATCATTACCAGCGCGTGCATGGTTGTCATCGAATTGAAGAACAACGGATCAACCATCTGTAGCCCGGGTTGAAACAATTCGGCGCGAATTATCAGCGCCATTGCGCCGCCGATAAAAAACATCACAAGAGCAAACAACAGATAAAGTGTTCCAATGTCCTTGTGGTTGGTTGTGTATAGCCACCGGGTCCACCCTTTGGCAGGCCCGTGGTGGTCATCATGGTCGTGATGCTCTGCTGCTGCAGTACTCATATAATGCCTCCGGTTGAAGCGATATCTAATCTAGGTTGTATGGTTAGCGCAATGCTTTAATTGCGGAAGGCTGTATTGTGTCGCCGACTGTGTTACCAAATGCGTTTCGCTGATAAGTCAGAACCGCTGCCATTTCAACATCACTTAACTGATTAGCAAATGCTGCCATGCCTGTCCCGGCAACACCTGCAAAAACCGTCTGTGTGTGGGCATCAGCCGGACCGGTTGCAATCGGAGAACCTGCTATCGCCGGAAATGCACCTGGAATACCCTGCCCCTCTGCCTGGTGACAGGCTGCGCAGGCAGCGCCGTATACGGTTTCGCCCTTCGCCATCAGTTCATCCATAGCCCATTCGCGATCTGCGTCTTCTTCCACTGCGCCCGCGCCCGAAGTGGATGCATCGTCCTCTGTTGAAGTTTCTTTCGGCGTGCGCTCCGCAATCCAAGCTTCAAACTCTTCTTCTGACACAGCATTTACGACGATCGGCATAAAGCCATGATCACGTCCGCAAAGCTCGGCACACTTACCCCGATACACACCTTCTTTTTCAATCAATGCCCAGTTTTCATTTATGAATCCTGGAATCGCATCTTTTTTCACCGCCAGATCCGGTACCCACCAGGAGTGAATAACGTCAGATGCTGTGTGGAGAAAGCGAACCTTTTTACCCACAGGTAACACCAGCGGTTCGTCCACTTCTTTCAGGTAGTGGTCTATTTTACTGACATCGACACCCGATCCGACTTTGCGTGCCGCTGCGTGATCGGGATCGAGTGTACTGAAAAAACTAACACCCGAATCCAAGTATTCATAATGCCACTTCCATTGATAACCGGTTACCTTCACAGTTACCTCGGCATTACTGGTATCTTCCATTGCAATCAGAGTGCGGGCTGCAGGAATTGCCATCGCCACCAGTATTATCAACGGCACTGCAGTCCAGATTATTTCCACGAGTGTACTTTCGTGGAAGTCGGCAGCCTTCGCGCCTTTTGACTTGCGGTGCATATAAATGGAATAAAACATCACAGCAAAAACCAACGCACCGATTACACAACAAATCCAGAAGATCAGCATGTGCAGCCCGTAAACCTCCTGACTGATGGGAGTCACACCCACCGGCATGTTGACGTCACTGAGCGCCGCAAAAGCATTCTGACCGGACAACGCCACTGAGAAAAAACCCAGCCAGCGTAGTGCAAATAATATTGGGGACCTCATCGGTACCTTCTCCAATTTTAAATAATGTAGGATTCTAGCTTGCCACGCTCTATTTAATAGAGGCGGACAAAAAATTTATTCGCGGAAAATTCGGGAAAAACAGGTATCCCGGTTGTGACCACCCGTTTTTAATCACGAGAGCAACGCCAACGTTGATGCATCTGCCCTTAACCCTGAATGCAATTCCCTGTGCAACTGTCTTTTCTCTTCTTTGTTCAACAAGTGGCCCACTTCGAGTGTTTTGCTGCCTGCTCTAATTACTAGCGTCCCCACCTCGAATAAACTGGATGGGTTATCAAATTCAATAGTTGCCCAGCGTCTGGGCAGCTCTAATCGATTATCCGGTCGCTGATACCCGGACTCCACTACAACACTGTCCTGATTCAGCGAAATAACTTCCGTAAACCCAAGTTTACGGTATACAACACCCAGACAATACAACACCAGCAGGAACTCTAATCCTGCAAATGGAAGAATCAGCCAAAACCCGAATAACGCGATTCCACCACCAAAAATTACACTTACAGCCCCGAGTGACGCGGCTAACACTACATTGGCCCGCCAACTCATCGATTTATTACCCGTTACAACGATCTGTGTTACACCGGTTTGGCTGTTCTGTTGCCTGACGACCATCGTGTCTGCCCTGCAGATTTAACCGTATATGTTAACCCACCCTTACACATCGCTCAATCATTCAAGCAAACAGTTATTACCCGGTGTGGTTACGTTTTGAAAGGATTCGTTTAGCAAGGCAGATCAGGTGCAATTAACATTGCGCACCAGTCAAGTTTCAGAAATTCCTGTAACGATGATAATCACTAAAACCATCATCAGCAAGCATTGCCGTTACGAATTTTCTTGAGTCAGGTTCTGCCTTAAATCATCAAGACTGACGATTTGCTGCCCGTGCGGCAGTCGCGGCTTGCCTTTCCATCCATGTGCGTAAACCACTTCCAGTGTGGCATATATGCTCTCCTTGTCATCTTCCATTACTGCCGCGCTCACATAGTGCCCGGCCAGTTGGTCGCGAACGGAAGCGCTCGTCAACCCTTTACGGCGACCGGTCAGCACGTTAGTGCATCCGGTGCCTGCCAGATCCTCTAACAACTTATGTACCGATGTGAACGACACTTGCAATCTTTCTGTATCCATAACCGTATCTGTAATACCCGCACGGTCCAAGACATCGCCAAGATCGTGCATATCCAGAAAGGCATTGATGTGTTCGGCAGTATCAATTTTTTCCCATGCCCTGCGTAACTCAATAAGCGTATCCGGGCCTACGGAAGATAAAAAGAATGCACCATCGGTAGCCAGTAAGCGATTAAGTTCTGCCGCAAAGACCTCCGAAGGATGAACCCAGGGCAGCAATAGATTCGATACAATCAGATCAAACGATTCCGCAGCGAATGGCTGTTGACGCATAGCATCAAGGCACACAAGTACCGGGGACTTTCCTGCTATTTTGGAAAACAGCGATTGATTTTGCCGGTTAATCAACAGACTCGACTGGCAAATATCCGCCCCTACGATCAATGCCGAAGGATACAACTTTTTCAACGTTGCCAGATTCCGTCCATCACCGGTTCCCAGATCCAGAATTCGCGCCGGTTTCATACCAAGCAACGGCAGCCGTTCGAGCAAACGATCTGCCACCGTATCCGCAACTTCCGAAAATTGCCTGTAGCTGTGGCTGGAGCGCTGACTGGCCTTGATTACCAGACGGGTATCAATTTCAAAACAGTCGTTTCCGCGCAAGTGATTTGATTGCTCATCAATGTGTGGGTTAACGGGGTTATGGCTTTTTTAGCCAGGTCGGCTTTTATACCGCATAATACGACACTTTGACGCAGCGCCAGAGTATATTCACCTGATGCAACTACTTTTTCCAGTACTGGGGTACCTGGTAGGTTCTATTTCTACCGCGATCATTGTCTGCAAACTAATGAAGCTTGAGGACCCCCGTACACACGGCTCAGGCAATCCCGGCGCTACTAACGTGCTGCGCGTCGGCGGCAAACTACCGGCAGTGCTAACCCTGATCGGTGATGCTGCGAAAGGGTTTTTACCAGTCTTCGCGGCCCAGTCTCTGGACATCGCCCCTTTATATGTTGGTCTTACAGCGGTAGCTGCCGTGCTGGGACATCTGTATCCGGTATTTTTTCAATTCAAGGGCGGCAAGGGTGTTGCGACTGGATTCGGCGCAATATTCGGAATTTACTGGCTCGTTGGGCTACTCACCATCGCCAGTTGGCTGGCTGTCAGCCTGGCGTTTCGCTATTCGTCATTAGCGGCACTGGCAAGCTTCGCCATGTTGCCACTCTATCTCTGGATTACGACTCGTTCACTGGCACTGGTTGGCTGCGGATTAGCGCTAACTGCACTGGTCTTCTGGCGACACCGGGCAAATATCAGCCGCCTTCTAAAACGCACCGAGCCTAAAATCGGGGCATCGAAGCAGGCCGGCTAGCGAGTGCCCATCAATTAACCAGCGCTACTAAAGAACCCACAGGACACACGATCTCTCACCGACAACGTGCAGTTAATTAAAACGACTCTCTACCGTTTTCACCGGCGGATGCATATCGGTAAGCGGCCAGCGAGGGCGAATTACCATTTCCGTGGCGCTGGATTCTCCTGCTTGCAGGCGCATGGCTCCGGCGAACGCAATCATTGCCCCGTTGTCGGTACAAAACTCCAGCCGTGGACAAAACAGTTCGCCGTTCAATTCGCTTGTCATCTTTTCGAGTGCACTCCGCAGCCGGGTATTCGACGCAACACCACCTGCAACAACCAGATGGTGCAACTTCTCTTGCTGTAATGCCCGTCGACATTTAATACACAAGGTATCAACCACCGAAGCCTGAAAACCAGCGGCGATATCATTTACTGCGAGTGGATCTTGATTAACTTCAGTAAAAGCCGTGATAGCCGCTGTTTTCAAACCACTGAAACTGAAATCAAGACCCGGACGGTTTGTCATTGGTCGTGCAAAAACAAACTTTTCCGGATTACCCTGTTCTGCTGCTTTGGCAAGCTTCGGCCCTCCCGGGTAACCTAAACCAAGCATTTTCGCCGTTTTATCAAAGGCCTCACCGGCTGCATCATCGAGTGTATCACCCAGTAAATGGTATACACCCAGCCCGTCAACCCGCACCAGTTGGGTGTGGCCGCCAGATACCAACAGGCAGATGAACGGAAAATCGGGGCTCCCGGCCTCCAGCATAGGTGCCAGCAAATGTGCTTCCATATGGTGAACCGCGAGAGCCGACACCCCGAGTGCCCACGCTAATGTACGACCCGCCACAGCACCGCTGAATAACGCCCCGGCTAATCCGGGTCCGGCGGTATAAGCCACTGCATCAATCTGATCTATTCCGGTGTTAGCCTGTGCTACACATTCCCGTGTCAGCGCGACCCATCTGCGGATATGATCTCGCGATGCGATTTCAGGCACGACTCCGCCATAAGATTCATGTATTTTCACCTGGCTGTGAAGCATATGGGCCAGTAAACCCTGCCCGGTATCGTACAGAGCCACCCCGGTTTCATCGCATGAAGTCTCTATTCCGAGGACTCTCACGGCACTTTTACCATCATATTTTCGATTAACATTACTCTTTCCGGGTCGATTACTTGCTTGTACAGCATAAACCCTTATAATTGTTGGGCTAAGCATACTCCGTCGGTGTATCAATACACCACAAAAAAACAGTAGCGCAAATGCGCGAGACGAGACAAACCTAAATATGCCATCTGTACGTGTCAAAGAGAACGAACCCTTTGAAATAGCCTTACGCCGCTTTAAGCGATCCTGTGAAAAAGCGGGCGTACTGACAGAAACCCGTCGTCGGGAGTACTACGAAAAGCCTACCACCGAGCGCAAGCGAAAGGCGGCCGCCGCAGTAAAGAGACACCAGAAAAAATTGTCGAAAGAAGTTTCGCGACGCGTAAGACTCTACTAGAGAGCAACGCATGTCAGCGATAAAAGCCGCAATTCTGGCTGATATAAAGACGTGCATGAAAACCGGCGACAAAACGCGACTGGGCGTTTTGCGGCTGATCTCGGCTGCCGTCAAGCAACGCGAGGTCGATGAAAGAATTGAGATAGATGATCCGTCGATGATCACTATCCTCGATAAAATGGCCAAGCAACGGCGGGAATCGATCGAGCAGTTCACTAAAGGAGACCGGGCTGATCTCGCTGCTGTCGAACTGGCAGAGCTGGAAATCATTCAAACTTATCTTCCGCAGGCCCTGCCCCAGGACGAAATTGAAAGCCTGATTGAAACGGCAATTAGCAATACTGGCGCAAGCTCAATTCGTGATATGGGTAAAGTTATGGGTATCCTCAAACCTCAGTTGCAGGGCCGTGCCGATATGTCAGCCGTCAGCGCACTGATCAAATCAAAACTCGGCGCGTAATCACCACCGTAACCCGGGCTTCCTGAACAATTTACCCCGGCCAATTTGCAGAGGCCAATTGCCAGCACTACATACAAGCCTTAATATCTCCCTGGTTCACATGCAAGCCCGCATGCTATATACAGTCCACCGCAAGGAAACTTGCAGCCAGTTCAGGATCAGCCCCGCATCACCCCAGACCACTGCTCAGCATTGCTCATTATAACCGCCCTTGTGCGACACACACTCTAACCACATATTCTCCGACGGAGATACTATGTGAAACCCAAGCCTGTTTGTCTCCACCGTTTTTTAAAGGATGCAATGCCGCTTCGCGCATTCTGAATATCTAGAGATCCAATATGCACTCGATTAAAAACACACGTCTGCTCGATGTACTCCACAACAAACCGGTCGATCGGACGCCAATCTGGATCATGCGTCAGGCGGGCCGTTACCTGCCGGAGTATTTGCAGACACGCCAGCAAGCCGGCGACTTTATGACACTGGCGAGTACACCCGAGCTTGCTTGTGAGGTAACACTGCAACCTATCCGCCGCTTCAGCCTTGATGCGGCTATCTTGTTTTCAGATATTCTAACCGTCCCGGACGCCATGGGACTCGAATTGTATTTCGCCGCCGGGGAAGGCCCGAAATTTAAAAAACCGACCCGTACCCCTGAAGATATCAGGCAGTTGGCTACCCCGGACCCGGAAACCGAGTTGCGGTATGTAATGGATGCTGTGCGGCTGATTCGAAGGGAACTCAACGACAGCATTCCGCTGATCGGATTCGCTGGAAGCCCGTGGACGGTTGCGACCTACATGATCGAGGGCAGTGGCAGCAAAGACTACGTGCATGTAAAAAAATTAATGTATGGCGACGAAAACGCTTTGCATCTGCTGCTTTCAAAAATCACAGACACAACAATTTCCTACTTGCGTGCTCAGGCAAATGCAGGTGCGCAGGCGCTGATGGTCTTTGACACCTGGGGTGGCATACTCACTCCCCGTGCCTATCAGAGCTTTTCACTGCACTATATGCAAAAGATCGTTGACGCTATTCGGGAATCACACTCAACTATCCCGATCACACTCTTTACCAAAAATGGCGGCATGTGGTTACCCGATATTGCCAGAACCGGTTGCAATGCCGTTGGCGTCGATTGGACCATCGATCTGCGTGACGCGCGTGCACTGACCCAGGACCGCGTTGCCCTGCAGGGTAACCTCGACCCCGGCGTATTGTATGGATCCAGAGAAAAAATAAAGGAAGAGGTTCATCGAGTGCTGGAAAGCTATGGACCCGGTGAGCGTCACATTTTCAATCTCGGTCACGGCATTCATCAGCATATTGATCCCGATAACGTTGAGTTCATGATTGAATCACTTCATGAACTCAGTCCGGCATTTCACGGCGGCTCAACTTAACTGCCTTGGTATCTAGAGCTAAGTGGCACCGGAATGTAATCAATTCTGACTGAAAAAGGCTTAGATCTTTCGAAGCGAGCACTCTTCAGCAAAAGCGTTCCGATGTTCAGGCAATTACACTAGAACAGCTGATCTAGTTTTTTCTTTTGCGTTGAAGGTGGCGGCCGCTCAATCTTACGCCTCACAATCGGTGCGGACTCACTAACAATCTGCACCTGAGGCTGTTGGGTAGCGGCGCCATTACCCGTAGTAACTACATTGACGGCTGCAGGTTGGGTAGTTATTACTGCTGGAACTTCTATTTGCACAGGCTCAGCAGACTCTGTCGGGATATATTCCTCACGGAAAAATTCAAAGTAGGAATTGTCACTACCCGGGCTGGCCAGTTTTCCGGTTTTGCGATCAACGCGCACTGTTGCAATACCTTCCGGTTGGTACTCCTGATCTTCCGGCACGCCCTGTAACGCTACTTGCATGTAATCGATCCACATTGGAAGGGCTGCAACACCACCACTTTCCCTTGGCCCCAGTGACTGTTGCTCATCGTAGCCAATCCAGGCAGTTGCCACAAGCGAGCTGTTAAAACCGGTAAACCATGCATCGTAGAGATCGTTAGTTGTACCGGTTTTTCCTGCGACATCAGCACGGCCCAATACCAATGCCCGTTTAGCCGTACCACGCGTTACCACTTCACGCATTATTGAACGCATGATAAACGCATTACGCTCATCAATTACCCTCCGGGCAATCACTAACTTTGGCGGAGCCGGAATCACTGCATCTTCATTTTCAGTGGCATCCAGTGCGGCAGCCAGCGACAAGGCGGGCTCTATGTCGGTGTCGGTGTCGGTGTCGGTGTCATCACTAACAGCAACATTTTCAATCGCCACATCCGTACCGATCCGCTCTAATATTTCCGCACACATCTCTTCGTTTTCACACAACTCCACTGCGGCAGACTGATAGACAATGTTGCCGTCTCCGTCGACGATTTTTTCGATAAATCGAGGCGCAATGTAATAACCGCCGTTGGCAAACACCGTATAAGCAGAGGCTAGCTGAATAGGTGTCATGTCTCCGCTTCCCAGGGCCAGTGACAAGTTGCGCGGCAAACTGCGAGCTTCGAAGTTGAATCTTTTTGAGTAACGAACAGCGCGCCCGATTCCGAGTTCCTGCAGCAATCTGATCGACACCAGATTACGTGACTTAACCAGCGCCTCGCGTAAACGGGTAGGCCCGAAAAACCGACCGGAATAATTTCGGGGCCGCCATTCGTCTTCCAGAACATTGTCTTCCAATACAACCGGCGTGTCATTATATACAGAGGCCGCTGTATCGCCGTGTTCAAGTGCTGCCGAGTAGATAAAAGGCTTGAAATTTGAACCGGGCTGGCGATACGCCTGCGTTACCCGATTAAACTTGCTGCGATAAAAGTCGTAGCCGCCGACGAGCGCCACAACCTTCCCTGTAGCGGGATCCAGCGACACCAGCGCTCCTTCCACATCTGGCATTTGCGCCAATTCGTAGGTGAACTCAGTTGCCGTATCTGCTTCCACCCTGGTCCCATCATCTACAGTTGCCGGCACCTTTCGAACGTAGATCAAATCCAGTGGCGACACTATCTCTGATGGCATAGAGAACCTGGGCTTCTTGGGGTCCTCTTCGCTCTTCGGAGAAGCCCAAACCATATTCTCCCAGGAAATTTCTATCAGACTACCGCCCTGCAACCCTGCGATCGCTGTTGTCTCTGTGGTATCTACCACCAGAGCGGGCTGCAAATCACCATGAGATGGCATGTTTGCCAGCAGTTCGTCAATACTTTTTTGTGATTCAACATCTTTGGCAGTCGCCTTGCCGGGCAATCGCAGGCCATGCCGTTGTTCGTACGCCTGCAAGGCATTACGTAACGCGGCGTTCGCCGCAGTCTGATGCCGGCTATCTATAGTGGTATAAACTTTATACCCTCCCGTATAGGCGCTCGATCCAAGCCACGAAACCATTTGAGCCCGTGCCATCTCACTGACGTATCCCGCCTCAGTTTCATTGGCCGTTCGATGTAATTTCGCTGTAACTGGCAAATCTATCGCCTCTCGATATTGTTCTCCTGTGATCTTCTTCAGTTCGCGCATACGGCGAAGAACATAATTTCGACGAACCAGTGCCCGCTGTGGATTGACTATCGGGTTGTACAAAGAAGGTGCTTTTGGCAACCCCGCTATCATTGCAGCTTCAGCAAGACTCAGCTCAGAGACGTTTTTCCCGTAATAAACCTTGGCTGCCGACGCCGCACCGTAAGCACGATTGCCAAGATAGGGAATATTGAGGTAGAGCTCCAGAATTGATGCCTTGCTAATCTGCCGTTCTATTTTCAGGGCAAGAAGGATTTCGTTGATTTTTCGCAGATAGGTTTTTTCCGGAGATAAATAGATATTCCGTGCGACCTGCATTGTGATTGTGCTGCCACCCTGACCTTTGCGGCCGGTTTTCAGCAGGTTGATTCCGGCGCGGATGAGTCCTTGATAGTCCACCCCGGGATGCTTGTAAAAACGAGCATCCTCAGAAGCGATCACGGCATCTATAAGTACTTGCGGCGTATTTTCAATCAGCAGTTGTTCCTGCCGCTTCTCGCCATACTCTGCGATCAACTTGGCATCCGTTGTGTAAACAGACAACGGAACACTTAACTCAACGTCACTCAGGGCGTCGATATCCGGGAGATTTGGTTCCAGACGCTTATATGTCAGGTATCCGGCAACCCCGACGATCAGCACTGATAGAAACGTTAATCCCAGCAGCACTTTAAATATCTTACCAATCAATGATTGTCACTCTGTCGCCGGATCTGAGCGAAGAACATGCTTACTCGCCACCGGATAAATTATCAAATAAAGGAATTATCTCATCATTTGGGTTCTTTTTAACGCTTTTGGCCACCACCGCAAAAAAACTTGGAGTGCCTTTTGCAGATTCATTATGGCAGCTGCATGGCGTTTTGTGAAAAAACCTTTGCAACTTATTAAAAATTCAGAACATATTGTTTGGATTGAATCTTTACTTGGGCACATTGCCAGGCGCTATCCCATATCATGAACTTTTCATTAGGAAATACACAATCGAACCTTCTTGGGGTCGACATCAGTTCCACGTCGGTAAAACTACTGGAACTCAGTCGCACCAAGTCGGCTTATCGCATCGAAAGCTACGCAGTCGAACCACTGCCGGCCAACGCGATGAACGACAAAAGCCTGCAAGACGTTGAAGCCGTAGGTGAGGCGATCAAGCGGGCACTGCAAAAATCAGGATCCAAAAAGAAACATGCAGCAGTCGCCGTACCCAGTGCGATGGTTATTACCAAAGTTATACAGATGCCCGCTGGCCTTAAAGAGAGTGAGCTTGAGGCACAGATTCAGCTTGAAGCCGATCAGTACATTCCGTATGCACTCGATGAAGTAAATCTTGATCACCAGGTGATCGGCCCTTCCGAGGAGCAGGCAGCCAGCAATGATGTGCTTCTGGTTGCGTCACGCAGCGAAAACGTTGAAGAACGGACCGCAGCGTGCGAAATCGGCGGCCTCACGGCAAAGGTTGTAGACATCGAACCCTACACCATTGAACACACATGCAAGGTCATCCAGCAGCAGACCGACGTGGACTGGGCTGGTAAAACCATCGCCGTACTGGATATCGGTGCAACCATGACCAGCCTCAATGTGTTCCGGGATGACTCACTGGTCTATACACGCGAACAGCCTTTCGGCGGCAAGCAATTAACCGAAGAAATAATGCGCCGCTATGGTCTGTCCTACGAGGATGCGGGACGTGTCAAACGGGTCGGCGGGTTGCCTGACAATTATGAGCCCGAAATCCTGACACCGTTTAAGGATCAGATGGTGCAACAGGCAAACCGGTTTCTGCAGTTCTTCTTTTCTGCAGATCAGAATGACTACGTGGATCAAATTCTACTTGCTGGAGGCTGTGCCGAAATTCCCGGTATTGCGGAGTTGATCGAGGCTCAAATTGGTACACCTACCACCATCGCCAACCCGTTCCAGAACATCGAATGCGCCTCGGGCGTGGCCCAACAGCGTCTGCAGTCTGACGGGCCAGCCATGATGATCGCCTGCGGATTGGCAACGCGAGGTTTTGACTAATGGCGAAAATTAATCTACTGCCGTGGCGCGAAGAAAGACGTAACCGCAAAACACGGGAATTCGGGGTTAGCGCTCTTTTGACTGCCGCTATCGGTGCCGCCGTGGTGTTCGGCGGTGTTCGCTTTGTCCAGCAAAAAATCGATTACCAGGATGCTCGTAACAACTACCTGCAAATGGAAATCAATAAATTAAAAGCGGAGCTAAAAGAGATTGAAGAGCTTGAATCAACGAAAACAAACCTGCTTGCGCGAATGGACATCATTCAGGAACTGCAGACCAAGCGCCCGCAGGTAGTACACACCTTTCAGGAACTGGCCGCCCGTGTTCCGGACGGTGTCTATTTATTGTCTATGGAACAGAAAAATGAGCAATTGACGTTCGAAGGCAGAGCCGACTCCAATGCCCGTGTCTCGACGCTCATGCGAAACCTTGATGCATCGGACTGGTTCAAGCAACCCGGCCTGGATGTCATTCAATCGGCACAGGACAGCGGCATAAGCAGTTTTAAACTGCGTCTGTCGCAGTCCGTTGCACCCACCGAAGACAATCAACTAGCGATAAGCGACGAATAGAGGCCAGAACGTGGATATTGGACAAGCAATTTCAGATCTGCAAGGACTGGAACCGGATGACTTAAAAAAAATAGGGTCCGCGCCGCTTGCGGTTCGGGCACTGGTTCTAGCCTTGGGATTTGCCGCGATTATAGGCGTCGGCTTCTGGATGATGGTGGTACCTAAATTCAATGAACTGGACAGAACCGCATCGAAAGAACAAACACTAAAAACAACGTTTGATACAACTCAGGCCAAAGCAGCAAACCGTGAAGCTTATGTTGAACAGCTTAGCGAAATGAAGCGAACGTTCAACGTTATGCTGCGACAGCTACCCGACAAGACAGATATCGAAAGTCTATTAATAGATCTTTCACAAACAAGCGTCGCTGCCGGACTGGATGTGGAATACTTTAAACCGGAAAACGAAGTCACAAAAGCGTTTTACGTCGAGTATCCGATTCGCATCAGCGTCACTGGCAACTATCATCAGTTCGGCAATTTTGTCAGCGGGCTCGCAGCTCTGCCCAGAATTGTCACCCTGCATGATATCGCTATACAACCAATCGGCGGCAATCAACCAGTAAGTCGAAGCAATGCAGCACACCAAAAACTGAAAATGGATTTGATCGCAACAACCTACCGTTACCTTGAAGAAGATGAGGGATAATCGGGTGAATCAAACAAATTCCACTTCCCGACGCTCCAGTCTGCGAATTGCACTAGCCGCACTTGCTGCTACAGCAATGCTAACCGGCTGTGAAAAAGATATGACAGACCTGGAAGAGTTCGTCGCGCAAACCCGGTTAAAGCACCAGGGACGTGTTGACCCGCTTCCGGACTTTGTGCAGTACGAGTCTTTCACCTACGCAGAGATGGATTTGAGAGATCCGTTTAGACCACAAACAGAATTAACAGCCGCTTCAGTAAATCTGAATAATAGCGGCCCGCGTCCAAGCGACAACCGCAATCGTGAAATACTGGAAGCCTATCCCCTAGATGCATTAAAGATGGTGGGAATTCTAAAACAGCGAGCGTCCAGCTGGGCTCTCATACAAGACCCTGATGGCACCATTCACCGAGTTCAACCGGGCAACTTCGCCGGTCAGAATCACGGAAAAATTGTCCAAATCTCGGAAACCCAGATTAATCTGGTCGAATTGATACCCGACGGTATCAGCGGCTGGATTCAACGTGAAGCCCAGTTAGCTCTAGGCGAGGAAGAATGATCGCAATGACTAACCAGGTAAAGAAAAAAAGTAACATGATGCGACGGAGAAAAACGGTGAATATACCAACAGTCTGCGGCACACCAACCAGTAGCGGTATTACCCGGTGCGCGCACTTGGGCAAGCTGAGGCTGCTGGCAATCGCTATGAGCACTGCGCTCATTGCGCAACATGGTTATGCTGCTACCCTGGATGATGTAAGTTATGCAACGCTGCCCGGCAATCAGCAACAAATTGCCTTTAAGCTGAGTGAAACGGTCACCAATCCACTGTCATTCCAAATAGAACAACCAGCACAGATTGCAATTGATCTGATGGATACCACCAATGCCCTGGACAAACGAGTGGTGCCTGTCGGCATCGGCAACGTGGAAAGTGTAAACATTGTCGAGGCCAATGATCGCACTCGCGTCGTGCTGAATCTTGGTGAAATGACTGGTTACGAAACAGAGATTGATGGCGACCGGCTGCTTGTTACTCTGGATAGTGATGCCGAAGGTTTACTTGACGACACCGGCGATGAAACCATCCCACTCATACTGGAACCTGGCCAGGACGATCTACCCGGGAATGCCGCTGCCAGCAATGGCACCATGCAAGAGATACCGAGCAGCCTGCCACTTGATTACAAAGCTCCGGAAACTCCCGCAGACGCTCAGGTAATTATTGATGAGCAACCTGGACAAGATCAACAGGTCAACGTAGAGACAGGTGCTGATACCGAAGAGTACGTCGAACAAACCCCGCTCCCGACACCCACAAATCAGGTTGTCAACCGCAGTCCCGCATTTACAGGGAATGATTCAGGAAACTTCAGTGGTGAGGAACTGTCGCTGAACTTCCAGGATATAGAAGTACGTTCAGTGCTACAGCTACTGGCAGACTTTACCGATCTAAATATTGTTGTCAGCGATTCGGTTTCAGGCAAACTTACCTTGCGTCTGAAAAACGTACCCTGGGACCAGGCACTGGACATTATTCTGCGTACCAAGGGTCTGGATAAGCGCCACTCCGGAAATGTCGTAATGGTCGCCCCTACCGGTGAGATCGCGGCACAGGAAACAGCAGAACGCGAAGCCGCACAAAAGGCGATAGAACTGGAGCCATTGCGCACCGAGTTTGTGCAGGTAAATTATGCTAAGGCCACTGAGGTTGCAGCGATACTCAAATCAGATTCCGGTGGCTTATTATCTGATCGTGGCAGCGTCACAATTGACGATCGTACTAACACAATTTTAGTTAACGATACTTCAGATGTTCTGGGTAAAGTCCGAACACTGGTCACGCGACTTGATATCCCGGTTCGTCAGGTACTGATCGAATCGCGAATTGTTATTGCCACCGACGATTTCAATCGTGAAATGGGTGTCCGCTTCGGTGTCACAAGAGACACCACCAACGGAGACGGCGAAGGCGGAGCAATCACCGGTAATTCCAACGGCGTAGCCAGCTTGCTCTCTGGAGGAGACCTCGGTCTTGATCGATTCAACGTAAACCTGCCTTCAATCAACCAGGCAGGAAGTATCGGACTGGCATTCGCCAAACTCCCCTTCGGCACTCTGCTTGAGCTTGAGCTTTCAGCAATGCAGGCAGAAGGGCGCGGTGAAGTGATTTCCAGCCCACGCGTTATCACTGCCAACCAGCGAGAAGCGTATATCGAACAAGGCGTGGAAATACCCTACCTTGAAGCCTCATCCAGTGGCGCAGCTTCAATCTCATTTCGAAAGGCTGTTCTGGGTCTTAAAGTGAAACCGCAAATTACACCGGATGAGCGTATTATCATGGACCTGACAGTAAATAAAGACACAGTCGGCGAAGTGTTTGGAGCCGGTGACACCCGGGTACCCAGTATCGATACAAGAGAAGTGAATACACAAGTTCTGGTTGCCAACGGAGAGACAGTCGTACTAGGCGGGATATACGAGCAAACGATAATCCAGCAACGCGATCAGGTACCGTTCTTCGGTGATTTGCCTCTGATCGGCAAACTGTTTCAGTACAACTCATCCGAAGACGATAAAACAGAGCTGCTGGTATTTGTGACACCAAAAATCGTTAATGACGGAACCTCAACAACGAGTCGTTAATCGTTAATTAAAATAACTCTTGAAAAGCCGCGATTTATCGCGGCTTTTTTTTGTCTGCAATTTAACCTGCAATCCTGTAGTGTTCAGCCATCATCTTTTCACACAACACTATGGCTAGTATTTTTCTGATCGGGCCGATGGGCGCCGGCAAAACAACCGTCGGCAAACAACTGGCACGACGACTAAACAGGGCTTTCCACGACAGTGATCGTGAAATAGAGGCCGCCTGTGGTGTCGATATCCCGACAATCTTCGACTTCGAAGGCGAGCCCGGCTTTCGGCGACGCGAAGCACGCATGATCGACATACTGACCCGTAAGCAGAATATTATATTGGCAACCGGTGGCGGCGCTGTCCTGCGCGAGGAAAATCGCCACAGACTGAAAAATCGAGGAATCGTTGTATTTCTCGATGTCAATATAGATGTCCAGGTTGAACGAACTTCTCGAACCAACACTCGGCCGCTTTTGCAACAGGGAGACGCACGCGCCACACTGCTCGAGATGAGCCGCCAGAGAGATCCGATCTACCGCTCGGTTGCCCACGTAAATGTCAGTACCAGTCGACAACGCCACCGCCGTGTGGTAGATCGCATTTGCCGTATGGTGGAACAATACCAGCGTGACAAAAATAGCCAGTCTTCAGTCCATGCTGGCACTCCAAAGGCCTGAATCAAAATGACCGAACCCGCTCTTACCGTCGACCTCGGTGAACGCAGCTATCCGCTGTACATTGATAGTCAGATTATTTCATCAGAATCACTCTACCGGAAACATATCAGCGGCCGGAATGTATTGATTGTCACGGATGAAAACACCGCGCCTCATTACTTACCCGCACTGCAGGAGACCTTATCCGGCTTTAACTGTAATCGCCTGGTACTTCCACCCGGAGAATCGCAAAAAACCCTTGATACTGTCGCTTCAATATACGATCAACTGATGCGCGACCGGTTTGATCGTAATAGCACTTTAATTGCGTTGGGTGGCGGTGTTGTTGGAGATATCTGCGGTTTTGCAGCAGCTACCTATCAGCGCGGGGTTCGGTTTGTACAGGTACCGACCACACTGCTGGCTCAGGTTGATTCATCAGTTGGCGGGAAAACCGGTGTCAACCATCCACTGGGTAAAAACATGATCGGCGCATTCCATCAGCCAGCCTGCGTTATCGCCGACATGGATACCCTGACTACATTGCCGGCTCGCGAGTTGAAAGCGGGACTCGCCGAAGTGATTAAGTACGGTTTAATCGACGACGCAGAATTTTTTCAGTGGGTTGACAAAAATCTGTCCGGACTATTGTCGCTGGAAGCAACCAGTCTGAGACAAGCTGTCGCTCACTGCTGCGAGAATAAAGCACGCATTGTTGCGAGTGATGAGCGTGAAAAAGGTAAGCGTGCGTTGCTGAATCTGGGGCACACTTTCGGCCATGCGATTGAAAATGCGTGCGGCTACGGCGTCTGGCTCCATGGTGAGGCAATTGCGGCAGGCATGTGTCTGGCAGCACAATTTTCTATCGCTCTCGGTCAACTGCCCGAGCCTGATCTTGCGATAATCAAGTCCGTATTCCAGAGAGCAGATTTACCAGTACAACCACCCGCTGAAATGACCGCGCAGGATTGCCTGAATCTGATGTCCAGAGATAAAAAAGTAAAGGATAACATTCTGACCCTTGTTTTAATGAAGGGCATTGGCCGGGCATTTCTGAGTACCGACTACGATCGAAGTATCCTTGAACACACGCTCGATTCAGCGTTTTCGGGCGCTGCCGGATGCCTGTCCGAGAATGAATAATCAACTGCAGATGCGATCTTTTGCCCGACCTCCTGACTGATATACAGGAATCTGTTGCTGAGTCGGTTATCGATTGCGGATGATTATTTGCCGCCTATGATCACAGGTATTTATTACTGCAGCTAACACATTATTGCCGTAGGCCACTGCGTAATCTAAACTTGAAGAAAATGGTTTAAAATTACTGGCTTGTCAACGAATTAAGGTTCAATTTTCAGACAACAAATTAAGTTTTTGTTACACCCACATCGGCTATTTGGTGGAGCTTGAGCCCTCCTGCTGGTCGCTGTGTAAAGAATACAGAACTACGTTTTGACAGACTTTGTAATCCATCCACTTCGCTATACTTACATTAGAGTGGCACGTCCACTCGATTATTCACCAACGTATCAGGTAGAACAATGACAGTTGACGACGCGAATGCCCAGGTCACTCTGCACGATGAGGCAATTGAAGAACTCGGCCTCAACGATCAACCATTCATTGACAACAAAAAACGCAATCGATTCAGCGATTCGACGACTCAAAAGATACGCTCTGCGCTGGAGCAGCACTTACGCTTTGGCGAATCTCTGCATCTTTTCCTCGGGGAGGAAGGGGCAGGCAAAACCGTTTTTCTGTCTCAGCTGATCAAGAACTGTAAATCCACAATCAAACCCTTTGTAGCGAAGGGCGCTGAAAATTTCGAGGCGCTGGCGTTCCTTGCCGCAGTTCTGAATCAGTTAGGAGGTGAGGCAGCGGAATCGGTATCGGACCATGTCGATGCTCTGATTCCATTATTTGAAAATCTCGCCGAAGAGAATTTGAGCGTCGTACTGGCAATAGATGATGCTCACCTTGCTCCTATTGAAGAAATTGCAGAGCTCATTGACATAATGCCCTCCTTTACGGACCGAGAGCAGAAAAACGCCAGGTTATTACTCACCGCAGAACCACGTTTAAAAGACGAACTCAAAGCAATAGCCGATGAGTTCGAGGAACTGACACTCCAGCACGCAACAACAACTCTCTATCCGCTGGACAAGGAACGGGTCCGCGAATACCTCACCACTCGCCTGAACCAGGTCGGTCACACCGATGTCTTTCCATTCACGGATAAATCGATTGAAAAGATCCATCACGATTCAGGTGGATTGCCGGCAAGAATTAACCCGCTGGCCGCAAAATACCTGAACAACGTTTACGCTGGTGGAATTGGCTCCGGTGGTAGCGGGCTGTTGGCCGCCCTAGGTTGGCCAATCCTGGCAATGGGTGCTGCGGCTGTCGGGCTTATCGCCTGGGGGCTGTCCATGTTTTTCAGCGGCACCGCGGAAGACACATCGCTGGCCGATGCACAATCCGGGGTAGACAACATCACATTGGTCGCAGAGCAGGACGATATTGTTGTTACCGACGTCAGCACCGATTCCATTACACCAGTAACAGCAACATCGGTTGCCAGCAACGATATCACCACCGGTCCGGAAATAGCTGAAGAGGACGACGGTCTGGTTCTTCCTCAGGATCTGCAAACAGAAACCTCAACCGCTATGGCCAGCCAGGTCAGTAACGTCCAAAACGATGCCGGAGAATTAACTGCAGGCAACCTGACTGACACTACGCCAACAGCAGACAACGTCACCTCGACACAAACAACGATAGCCGCAGACACTTCCTCGACAACAGCAGCACCGGAATCGGTGGTTGCCGAGATAGTCCAGCCAGTTGCAACTGAAGCCGACGACACAGTTGCCGAAGCGCTGGAAAACACACCGGTAGAGCCTACCGAGACCGAAATTGTAATCGCCAGCATTGATGCAACAAAGCAGGAACCCGCAGTAATGGTACCTGAGCCGGCGACGGTTGAAACAGTGGTCGCCGTTGAGCCAAAAAAAGTCACGAACGCAGATCGCGTCCCTGAGCCCGTTGCTGCAGAACCAGTAGTTCCTGAATCAGTTGCGGTAGCCATCGACGATGCACAGGTTTCCGACCAGAGCCCGGTGGTTCCGGCCGCCACCCCTGATCCGGTAAGCGTTGCCGTCGCGGTTGCTGTAGACGCAGCCCCAACGTCCTCCGGCGCCGTTGCTGTCGATACAGGTAATAACGGCGTTGCTGTTCAGCTACCCACCCTGAATTCAGCTGAAAACACGCTCGATTCTCAGACAACTATTGAAAAAGCTATCGAGAACGAACGCTGGGTGCTATTCCAGGCTCCTACCAAATTCACTGTACAGCTGGCAACTTCAAGAGAGCGCAGTTATATCATTGAGCTGGCGCAGACACTGGAAGCAGAAAACCCGATCGCAATCTATCCATTTTTAACGACCAACAGTAATAATCCTGTTTTCGGTTTACTTTCCGGTCTTTACGAAACACGCACCGAGGCAATTCAGGCAGTGGCTGAAATGCAGCCCGCAACCAAGCAGTTCGGTGTCTGGATTCGCCCAATAAGTGATCTGCAGGCAGCCATCAAAAAACGCTAGTGTACTGTAACCTTCAAAATCTACGAATGAGAGCTTGTCATTTGGTTTACAGCAAGGCGTAGCTCGCAGAGAATGGCCACTCCCTTTTCAAGAGCTACAACGCAGCTGTGGACCAAATGCCGAGCTCACGAAGTGGCGATCGAGTAAAGTGCTTTGATAATAATAATAACTAAAACTCAGAAACTCTATGAATTTAGGTAAAAACAGGGCACTTTGGTTGATTGACTCATTGGTGGAGTTTGAAGGTTACAGTACACAACCCAGCAACTGACTGCCGCAGAACAATCTGGTGTTCGTGCTGCAGATCAGGTTGCACTAAACGAAAAGGGCACACTGCTCACCTATCACAACAGCGACAGATAGATTCTGTTGCGGTAACCTGTAACGATGGCTGGCAGGATTCCACAATCATTCATCGACGACTTATTAGCACGAGTCGACATCGTTGAAATAATTGACCGATACGTTCCTTTGAAAAAAACAGGAGCCAACCATAAGGCCTGCTGTCCATTTCACGGAGAAAAAACCCCGTCGTTTAACGTCAGTCAAACGAAGCAGTTCTACCACTGTTTCGGTTGCGGCGTGCACGGAACCGCCATTAGTTTTCTCATGGACTTTGACCACATGCATTTTGTCGATGCTGTGGAGTATCTGGCTGATCGGGTTGGCCTGACGGTCCCACGCGATGTACTGGTCCCTGTCAGCGCATCCCAGCAAGGCTTATACGATACCCTGAAACAAAGTGCTATTTTTTTCCAGAACGAATTGCGCACTTCACAGGAAGCGATAAGCTACTTAAAAAATCGCGGGATCAGCGGCGAAACAGCGCTGGAATTTCAGCTCGGTTTCGCACCGTCTGCCTGGCACTCTCTGACAAAAAAATTCGGTAACTCGGAATCATCGCTACTCACCAGCGGAATGCTGGTACGCAACGACAGTGGCAAAACCCACGATCGCTTTCGCAACCGGATTATGTACCCGATCAGAGATCGGCGCGGCAGAGTTATCGGTTTCGGCGGCCGGGTTATGGATAACAGCGAGCCGAAATATCTAAATTCCCCGGAAACTCCGCTCTTTCAAAAAGGCCGTGAACTGTACGGACTATACGAGCTGCGAAAAGCTACCAGAAACAGCCCCCAGAGAATTATAGTGGTTGAGGGCTACATGGATGTGATTGCGCTGGCTCAGGCCGGGCTCAAATACGCTGTCGCTACCCTTGGCACAGCGACTTCCAGTGAGCAGGTTTCGCTGCTGTTCCGTGAGACAGACGAGGTCGTCTTCTGCTTCGACGGAGACAGCGCCGGTCGCAAGGCTGCCTGGCGCGCGTTAAATTCAGCACTCCCGTCTCTTAAATCCGGACGCGATGCGCGCTTTATGTTCCTTGCAGATGGCAAAGATCCGGACAACGTAGTCAATGAACACGGCAGCGAACATTTTATTAAGCTAATACAGGAAGAATCGCTGGAAGCGTCAGAATTTCTGCTGCAGGAACTGCAGCGGCAAGCTGGGAAGGGAAGCGAGACAACCGGCGCAAGCCATAAAGCACGGCTAGCTGAGCTGGCCCGCCCTCTTGTTGAAAAAATGCCATCAGGTGTTTACCGGAATCTGGTACAAGAGCAATTCGAGCAGTTAGTCGGTGTCGAGGTGTTTCCGAAACGGTCAGCCCGCCAATCAGTAAAAACAAACAGCAATCAAACGACACAACCGACACAACCGACAGCGGTGCGCAGTGCAATAACGGCCATTCTAAATGAGCCAGCAATAATTTGGGATATTGACCCCGAAGAGTTTGACTTTTCAGATCAGATACCCGGGGCACAGCTGTTGTTAAATATTATCAGCCTGATCGAGCTACAGCCAGGGATAACAAGCAGCGGCATACTGGAAAATTATCGCGACAAACCCGAGTGGAATATTCTTAATAAGCTGGCACTATCAGGCCTTGCAGATTCCGACGAATCCAGCGTCGATAAACCATTAAATATTGCCAGACACGCCATTCGCAAGCTAAATGAAGAATCACTACGCAGACAACTCAAAGCCGATGCCGGTGGTGTTGCCAGGCCATCCGAAATGAGTGAAGCTGAAAAAGAAGAATTGCGCCGTAAATTCAGTGCGCTGAAAAAATAGTGAGAATCCCCCGGGTTTTCAGTAGTCAGTCTATGACGGTTAACGAGGCTCTATCTCTAGATGCTGAATCCTCGAAATACCTGACTCGAGTTCTGCGCATGCAAGCAGGGGATCCCGTTATCCTGTTTAACGGTGACGGAAACGACTACCACAGTGTTATTGGAACCGTCGGTAGAAACGTCAGCGTAGAAATTTCTACTCAACAGCGCAACCCGTCAGAATCAACCTTAAAGATCACATTGGTACAATCACTTGCCAAGGGTACAAAACTAGATCTGATTATCCAAAAAGCAACAGAGCTGGGCGCACACCGGATCTCACCTATCTCCAACGAGCGTTCGATACTTCGTATAGACACTGACCGGACCAAGCGAAAAATGGACCACTGGCGCAATGTCGCGATCAGTGCGTGTGCTCAATGCAACCGCAGCGTCATTCCACAAATCGATTCACCCATGAGCTTTGCCGACTGGCTGGCACTATCCGAACCCGAAAATACATTTTTACTGCACCCGCACACAGACCGCAGCTTCGGTGACGTAACAGTGACTCAATCACGTTGCTCTGTTGTAGTTGGGCCAGAAGGCGGCTTCAGCGAAGCCGAATTTGCGCAATCAGTTGAACACGGCATCACACCTGTGCGCTGTGGCCCACGCATTTTGCGGACAGAAACCGCCGGGTTTACAGCAATTTCTATATTGCAGGCCCGCTTTGGCGATCTTCACTAAGCCGCATTTTTCATCGGTCAGACAGGATCTCACTTCACCTTTGATTCCACAGAGAATTTTTTCTCCTGCACATATCAAACAAACTATTCGAGGTGAGAAAAAATCCCCGGTGAAAACAATTCTCTACGCGATATCCTCGCCACCCGACGTATAACGCGGGCTGATGTGGTAGCGAAACAGACAAGCCACTTTGAGTATTTCGCTACACTGCTGGTCCGAACCAGCCCACCGCTCTCCTCCGGGGCTGTTTGGAAAACAGTGTGGACCGATAGACCGGAGACTCCGGCATAACAACCGGCTTCTACAAATTTTGGCCCGCATCTCGCAAAGACACGCCAGCTTCCGCTCTACAGCAAACGGCTGAATTCGGGCGCGAATCATGCTCTCCAGAAATTCTGTAACCAATACAGGCACTCCAAAGCTGACGGTTGCCCTGGAACAAATCTTAAACTTTTTACACGTTGCGAACCTCTGCATGTTTATTTCCCTAAAGTTAATTCACTGCCGGTCGCTAGCCCCATTTGCATCTAGTGCAAGTGATACTTGCAAAACAATCTGTAAGTTACAGATAATAAATAACAAATAAACAAATTACCGGAGGTAGGTATTAATGTTGACGGAAGAACAGATCATCGCTGCCCCAGAAGATGACTACATGAACGACGAACAACTAGCTTTTTTTCGTCAGCGTCTTTTGGATATGCGCCAGTCACTTCTGACCGCCGATGAAGATTCAACCATTAGTCATCTTGATGTTGAGCGACCGGCTGATGAGTCCGATCGCGCCACTCAGGAAGAGCAGTACTGGATTCAGGTTCACATGAAAGAACGCGAGTCGAATCTGATTCGAGATATCGACAAAGCTCTGCATCGAGTTCGCATTGGTGAATATGGATTCTGCGAAGACACCGGAGAAGAAATCGGTATTCGCAGGTTACTGATCAGACCCACATCAAAATATACAGCTGAGACACAGGCACGCAGGGAACTGCAGACACGTCAATATGCTGCTGCATAAATCAGATAGCTAGACCGACTACAGAAAAATATCAGGCGGCAGCCAGAAACAGACAATTGAAAAGGGCAACTCAGCGGTCATACATTGTGACCGCAGCAATCATCGGCAACGCTCGAATGGACCATTGCTATCCAGTGCCTCTGACCTCCAGATTGCAGTGTAACCAAGTCTCCTGGCCGTGTCACAGGCCGGTGTAAAGTCCCGCAGCAACTCCCGGTACTCCGTCATGAAAACCGGCTTGTTCGCATCGATAAAAACACGGGCGTCATCACACCAGCCATCAACGTAGCAATTCTCTATCAGCATCCAGTCGACATCATTGACCAGAACCGGGGCCAGTGCTTCAGCATTTTTCAAACCAAACCCCAACCCTCTTTTGTGTGACTCAGCTGCAAGCCAGCGAATATACACAATGCTCTGCTCAGCACTGATATTAAAATTGGTACCAGTTCCGACTAATTGACCCGCTGCGTTGTAGCTTTCCTGATTGAACGCATCTACGTTGTCACCCTCTATCGCATCAAAACCCTTATTTGCACAGCGATCCAGCCTTGCAAGCATTACTGCCGACAGTGAGTCTATATCAGCAATATTCAACCACTGTTCATCAGGATAGCCATCATACACCTGCCCGATCGAGGCCTTGGGAATCAACACGGCATCATCCCGAAACCATTCGACGGTGCCAACACTTAAATAGCAGATCAAACGAACCCCGCGTTGTTTTAGCTCATCGATAATAATTTGAGGCGTTTCTATATCTATATTATAGATATCTACCTCATGCGATGGGTCTACCGGATCCTGCAGTTGCCAATACCATTGCAACTGATCATCAGCAGCAGGCTGCCACCAGGTTGCTTTCTTCTGCGCCGATACACCGCCAACCAGCTGAGCCGATTCTACCGTGGGGAACACCGACAGCCCCGAAATGAAGACGAGCATCACGACACAACAATTCTGACGCAGCGCAAGCACGCAAACAATGATCAGTCGATTCAATGGCTTAAAAAAGCGCTGTATCCACGGAAGTGATAGTAGCAATTCAGCGATTCATCAGTTTTTCTGCGACCAGCATTTCCAATGCAGTTTGCCACTCAGTGTAATAATCTCCACTGCTACTGATCTGCTGCGATTGCTCGCGCTGAGCAATGCACTGCGCCAGCTGTTCTGCCCATTCATTCCAGCTGAATAAACCCGACTGATGTAGCTGCACTGCCATGGCAAAAGTTCTCGCCTGCCATGGCTCCTCAAACACCGGCTCACCCTGAGTCATCGGAAGGCGGTGCAATTGATCTATATTCATTTTGAAGCGTTGCCTTCATCACCGTTGCGATGGTTATCAGAACAAAAAGAGTCAAGCAGATAGGGTTCGAAGAGATCAAGATAAACAGCGGACCTGCCCTCTGTATTATTTTCACCCCATAACTCTGTGGCCTGGAAGCAGACCGTATACAAATGTGCCGGTACTTTTTCACCGCTGTTGCTGTGTTCGTCGGCAAAAATGTGAGCCCCGTGATACCGAAACACTACGCCGGTTTTGCCTTTAACGTACGCTGGTGCTCTAGTATGCGTTCGAGGGTTATCGTGCTTGACCGACACCCTGTCCCCCAATTCAAACTGCTGCTTACTGTCTGCAGGCAGCAACGTCGGGCCACCAGTCGCTAGAATCGCTTGCAGCTTGTCTGAGGTAACTGCCTGCATATCGGTAGTTCGCTCCTTGCGACCGGAGCGAAGTTCTCCCTCTGTCACCAGACCACGCTGCAGTAATAGCAATTCAAGCCCGTGCAGCCAGTGCTCATAATAACTACTGGCCAGATAATGGGCCGGATCCATACTCTCCCGGGCAAATCGGGATTGATCCAGGTTCCATTGACCAAGCAAACCACACGCTAGAGTCAGACTGAAAACTGACGCTTCCCACTCATGCTCAAAATTTTCTTCCCGGGATAGATCAATTGGACCAAAGCCGTGTTTGCCACCCAGATCATGTGCACCGTTCATATCAGTTACACCGGAGCGCCAGCCAGCGCAACGCCTATCATCGAATCCCGGCTCACCAGTTTTTCCAGCTCTTTCTGATCAAGATGCTCTGTATCAGCCGGCCGCATTGGTAGCACCAGGTAACGTATTTCCGCGGTAGAATCCCAAACCCGCACCTCGACGTCCGGATCGAGAGTTACGCCGAATTCGCCAAGCACCGCCCTCGGCTCACTTACTGCCCTGGCCCTATAACTGGATGCCTTGTACCAGGTTGGCGGCAGCCCAAGTACCGGCCATGGATAACAGGAACACAGAGTGCACACCACCATATTGTGTATTTCAGGCGTATTTTCAACGCAGACCATATGCTCACCCTGCCTTCCCTGATACCCCATTTCCATGATTGCCGCAGTCGCATCGTTCATCAACCGATGCCGATAGTCATCATCAACCCAGGCTCTGGCAACTACACTCGCACCGTTTTTAGGGCCCACGCGATGCTCATAGGTATCGACCAGCGCATCGAGTGTACCGGGGTCGACCAGATTCTTGTCTAATAGCAACGCTTCCAGTTTTCTGACGCGCTCCTCTATTTCGCTGAGCGGTGTGTCATGGGAGTGATGATGCGGATGATCGGCCATGTTTGACTCCTGCAATCTGCAAGCTAACCAAGATAAACTTAGAATACCACCAACCCCCCTTTTACCGCTGCCCGGTTTAACAGACAATTTGCATTACCATTTCGCTCTTAACCTGATAACGCCACACTTGCGTTTAAAATGGCAATAACTCGAAATGTAAACGGGCGCGAACCGATGATAAAATATAGTCTTATTGCGGCACTGGTTATTGCCATAGCTCTCACCGTGATTCTGATCAGACAGGCTCGCATCAGCGCGCAGCAATCACCACCCGCCTTGCAGGCTGGCACACTTGCCCCTTGTGGAAAAAAACCCAATTGCGTCTCGAGCGCCGCCCCCACCGACAGCGACCAGTACATTGCACCTATCAGCAACCCGGGTGCAACAATCCAATCAATCTCCGCAGCCATTGAAAAGATGGGCGGAACAACTCAAACCGTCGATGGCGATACCCTAACCGCAACATTCACCAGCGCTTTATTCGGCTTCGTAGACGATATGACCGTACTGCCCGACACCAGCGCAGGCATTTTCCAGATCAGATCTTCATCGCGGGTGGGCTACAGCGATATGGGGGCCAACCGCAAACGCGTAGAGCAACTGCGAGCCTCTCTCTAACGTGCATTTTTAATCGAATCAAATTACAACGTGGCAGAGCCACCTCGGGCAATCGAGCGAGATCATACTCACCACTTTTAAACCTGCGCCTGCCAACGTTTCGGCAGCGAACCGACAATCCACGACTATACTTTTAAAACACAAAGAGCAAACAACACGGCCTGCTAACCGGGCACAACCGAGGACTCAACTTGAGCGAGCAGCAGTTACCCGAAACTGAGCCAGGTACCTCACCCGGCGATACTCCGGATGACATTAGAACCGCCGATCTACTGACCGCTATGGAGTCGAGAATTCTTGGTGCCTTGATCGAGAAACAACTCAGCACACCTGACTCCTATCCCCTCACCGTCAACAGCCTGCTGAGCGCTTGCAACCAGAAGTCCAATCGCGAGCCGGTCAGCACCTATGAGCAAGGCGAAGTTGTCCGAACCCTGCGGCAACTGGAGCAGCGTCGATTTGTCCGCTATGAAATGGGCGCACGCAGCGAGAGGTATGAACAACGCCTTGGTCACGAACTTTCCCTGAGCAAAAAACAGCAGGCACTGCTGTGCGTAATGATGCTTCGCGGACCGCAAACCCCGAACGAATTAATGACGCGCACACAACGACTATATGAATTTACAGATCGTGAAGACATGCTGGTCAGCCTGGAAAGAATGACCCAGGGAGCTGAACCGGTAGCGATTCTGATTCCAAGGCAATCGGGTCAACGTGATGATCGCTATGGTCATCTGTTGTGCGGCAAACCCGAGTTTATCGCGTCGGCAAACAACACGCGACGCAGTAACTCTGCGAGTGAAATTGAAGAACTGAAAAACCAGCTTAGTGCACTGCAAAAGCAACTGGATCGCTTGTATGAACTAACCGGCCATACACCCGAATAAATACACCCCACTAGACCGGCTTGAATACCGATCCGACAACCAATTCAACACCACAACGGATACCATAATCATGACTGACACCACCCCCTGGACACAGGCAATGCCCGACTGGCAATTTGAGCTCATGCGGGACATTATTGCTGCACCGAGCCCGGTCGGTATGGAAAGCGCAATGACGCACGGGGTCATCAAACCCTGCTTTGATGAATTCGCTCCGGATACCTGGGCAATGCATCGCTTCCAGGGTAACGCCGGCGTGGTCTGGGATACTCACCCGGGTCAAGACGATATGTTCAAGGTTATGATCATCGGCCATGCTGATAAAATACGTATGCAGGTAAGAAAGATCGGAGCCGACGGAAAAATCTGGATCAACACCGATGCGTTTTTACCCTGCACCCTGATCGGTCACGAGGTAACACTGTACAGCGAAGATCCAAAAAAGCCGGGCAGTTACCGGGCTCTCAACGGCGGCACTGTAGAAGCTCTCGGCGCTATTCACTTTTCCGAACCGGCACAACGAACCGGCGATAAAGGCATCAGTCCGAAGCAAATATATCTGGAGCTACAGATTCACGGCGAGAACAAAGCAGCGCAGATAGAGCAACTGGGTATACGCCCCGGCGATACCTTACTGTTAAATCGTCCGATCAAGCGATCTTTCAGTCCGAATACATTCTATGGCGCTTATCTCGACAACGGCCTGGGCTGCTTTGTCGCGGCCGAAGTCGCTCGACTGGTTGCACAGAGCGGTGGCTTTAAGAAAGTCAGATGTATGTTTGCATTCGCTTCACACGAAGAAATCGGACGCTTTGGCAGCCGTGTAATGGCGGGCGTTTTGAAGCCGGACGCAATTATTGCAGTTGACGTCAACCACGACTACGTTGCGGCACCGAATATCGGTGATCGCAATATGTCACCGCTGGAAATGGGTAAAGGTTTTACTCTATCCACCGGTGCAATTGTCAGTGAGCAACTTAATGCTCGAATCAAAACCACCGCATTGAAACACGATATCCCGATTCAGCTAGACGTATGTGGAGGCGATACCGGAACAGATGGTATGGCGGGTGTACTGGCGAGTATTGATTGTGCCGCCACCTCTATAGGGTTCCCGATTCGAAATATGCATACCATTTCGGAAAGCGCAAATACCAGTGATATCCTGGCATCGATTCACGCAATATTTGAATCTCTGGACAGCATGAATCAGGAGAAGAATCTTCACGAGAGCTTTAAGTCTGGTCATCCGCGTCTGGACAAAGCTGATCCTCTGGTACACCGCAAAGCAAAAAATAAAGCAAAAAAGAGCGGTGATAAAAAGAAATAACTATCCGCGCCGCGCAGTTATTTATTATCCGTTAGCGCAGGTGGCCGAGTCATTGCCACCAGCGTTCATATCAATTCAAACCGCATTCCATAAATAGCTGCATTTGCACCGCAACTTCTAACAGGCAACTATCCAGCGCCCGTCCATAAACGGGGACGTAACGAGGAACACTCAGGTGCGTGAGATTTCGCCTATTACATGTGGGCGTTTAGTCATTCTAAATAACTACATGTAGTCGGGGAAAGATCGCGTGTCCTGAGGAATCCGCAGTAGTGCCCGTCTATAGTCGGGCACTATTTAGTTAGCTGGTCGAAAAAAGCTCAAGGATATCGTCCGCCGCCAGACTCTGAATACTCTGATCCCGGTTTTCTATCACGATATCCGCAAGCTGCCGCTTTCGTTCCTGTAGCTCGACAATTTTCTCTTCAACCGTATTCTCGGTGATCATGCGATAGACAAACACGGGTTTGTCCTGACCAATACGATGAGCACGGTCTATTGCCTGATTTTCAACCGCCGGATTCCACCAGGGATCGTAGAGAATAACGGTATCGGCTTGTGTTAAATTTAGACCTGTGCCGCCCGCCTTAAGCGAAATTAAAAACACCGAGACATCTCCGGATTGAAATTCGTCTACCGCCTCGTCTCGCTTTTTGGTTTTACCGGTAAGCTTGGTGTAGGAAATTCCGGCTGCTTTCACTTCTTCTTCTATTAGCGCAAGCATCTCCGTGAATTGCGAAAACAGCAGCACTCGGCGACCTTCTTCAACAAAATTGGGTAACATCTCCATCAGTGAATCAAGCTTGGCCGACTGCGTAACACTTCGTGCCTGCGACATCTTCACCAGACGAGGGTCAAGACAAGTCTGTCGCATGCGAAGTAATGCATCCAGAACGGTGATATGACTTTGACCCAGGCCACTTTCCGACAGTGCTCTGCGTACTCTGGATTCCATCGATGCACGGATCCCTTCATAGAGCACCGCCTGCTCAGGATACAATGGCACGCGATGAACAATTTCCGTCTTAGCCGGTAATTCGGAAGCCACCGCATCTTTGCTGCGGCGAAGTATGAATGGCTTCAGGCGTTTAGTCAGCGCAATTGCCGGCAGAGTTTGTGAGGTTTTTTCAATCGGGTGGCGAAAGGTTTTGTTGAAATGTTTCTGATCACCGAAAAAACCGGGCATCAGAAAGCGGAACTGCGACCACACCTCACCCAGATGATTCTCCACCGGTGTTCCCGTCAGGCAGAGTTTGTGCTTTGCGTTAACTTCGCAGACCGCTTTAGCCTGCTTGGTGGACGGATTTTTTATCGCCTGTGCTTCATCGAGAATAAGATAGTGGTAGTCAATACTCTGATGCACTTCCAGATCACGTGAAAGAAGCGCATAGGTGGTTAACAGCAAATCGTACTGCCCCAGTTTTTCAAAGTACTCGACCCGCTCCATACCATGCAGCACCAGTACGTTCAACTCCGGTGCAAATTTCTCTGTTTCACGACGCCAGTTACCCATTAAACTGGTGGGCGCAACCACCAGCGACGGGCCACTGCTACGGCCACTGTTCTTTTCGACCAGCACCGTTGCGAGCGCCTGTACTGTTTTACCTAAGCCCATATCATCAGCGAGAATTCCGCTGAAACCGAATTCACGCAAAAACTGCAGCCAGTTGAGCCCGTCGCGCTGGTAGTCACGCAGATCAGCAGTCAGCGAATCGGGTACCGGCACGGAATCAATACCATCGAAGGACTGGATCCGCTGCAAAATCTCAGCAAGCCTGCCGGGCACTTCCCACTCAAGTGATACTTCGCCCGTCGCACTGATGCCTTCAGCAATATCGTTGATCAGTGTTGATTGCAGATCAGAGAATCGTAATTTTCCGTCTTCGTGCTCATGCATCTCCACCAGCACTTCCAGCACCGGTCTGATATGCCGGATCGGAAATTCGATCAGTGTTTCTTCGTCGAGCCAGACGGTGGCGGAAGATTCCGGATCATCGAGATAGCGCTGTAAGTCGGGGCCAACCCGTTCCAGAAAACTGGCCAGCACAGGTATCAGGGCTATTGGCTGACCATCTATAATGAAGTTGAGATCAAGATCAAACCAGTGATTGGCTGCAGAATGATCTACGTTCATCTGCCATTCCGTAGAGGTGATTATGCGGAACTGAAACTCCGGGGCACGCTCGATTATCCAGTTATTGCGCCTGAGCTCCGCCAGCTTGCCATCAATTAAGTCTTGCCAAAGCACCATATCCCGTGAGGTTTTTGCCTCGACATCCAGTTGAATAGTGCCCTGATGATGACGCGTCGTAACCCAGCCAGGCATGTTGGATCCGGTCAACTCATTCATCAACGCCAGTTCATCTTCCGGCTGGCGGATAACGCGAACGAACTCGCCGCTACCTTGCCGGTGCAAAAACTCTTTCTCATCGCCGATAGCCATCATGTGCGGCAGCCGGGCGCCGTCATAGTCAACCTTCACTTCGGCATAGCGATGCGTGCCTTCGAGATCCTTGCGCGCGGTCAGTATCACTACCCCGCGAGGCTTGACTCCGGCAATCTGGCGAATATCTATTGCCGCAGGAAGAGGCAAATCCACCGATTCCAGTGATTCCACCATCAGTTCCGATATGCGCATGGCATCCGGCTCGGCAACCGGCGGCAAATAAGGGATGGCAGAGAGAAACTTTGGCGGTACGTCAGTTTCTATCACTCCGCATCGGGCCGTTCGATGCAATATATACCAGGGAGGCGAAGTCGGAAGGCACACAAAGGGCTCTTTGCTATCCACCAGGTTCAACTGCAGACTGCGCTTGTTATTTTCCTGTTCGATCCAGTCCGCTTCAATCGGACGATTAATATCGAGAGTCAGCGGTTTGCTATCAAACGCTTCATAGTAACAACAGCCACTCTCTACCATCCATCGAAACACCATATAGCCATGTTCACCACTCAGATGCAGACCGGTCGGGCTGTCTTTGAGTCCGATCAGTGCATTGCATATGCGCGCGTCACGGCCACTAAGATCCGTTGCATCGAAGTGCCGTCGGTCAAGCGTCAGTGGAGACGACTTCCCGAGACCGCCACTGCGTAATTTTCGCGCCGAATAAGCGGCAACTTCGTAGCGTACACTTTGTTGCAGAGAAATCTGCCGGATTCGATATAGCACTACCACCGGGTCGGCAGACAGTGATCCTTCATCGCCATCACGCTGATCGCGTAAGGCGTTACGCCACACTTCAATAGATTCAGTACTGGTACCCTGTTCTGCATCCTGATCCAGCCACGCGAGCAAAGTTGCGCCGACGTGCTTGCAGTTTAGGCGCACCGGACAACTGCAAGTGCCACGCAAACTCAGATTCTCGCGGCCTCGTGTGATTACCACCTTGAGTTCATGAACTATGTCATCAGACTCTTGAACATTCGCTGTAATGGCATTATTGCCATTAAATTGCAGATTGCCCACGCGTTGCTCATCCGCGAACTGCCGCGCACGGTTGAGAGTGATTTCATCAAATTCAATATCACAAGCACGCAGCAAAGCGCCCTTGTCAAAAGGGTTTACAATTTCCTGCAAGCCTGAAGCGAGGTTTGCTGTGCTCATCTACCAACCATTTTTTTATTCAACTGCCCATTTCAACAAGAGGAGCGCTACGAAGCAAATTTTCGTAGTGCGAACTGATCTTTCTTAAATTAATCGTATTTAGAAACCCGGAATAAGCCAGGTAACTTAACAGAAAACGCATGTCACTGGCCCATGAAGGCAGGTATCGAGGCTGCTTGCATAAGCCCATTTGCGACAACTCACACAACACCGGTATATCTTCCAGATCAAGCTTTCCGCAAAATAACAACAACATGCAGTCGGCTCGACCATTGGCAACCAGAGCACGTAAAAAATTGTGTACCCGAATCAAACCATCGAGATAGACAATATCCTTGGTAAACGGCGCGCCGCCGGTTAGAACACCACCGCGAAACACCCGCCTTGAATTCTCAAACGACTGTTGCCGGGAACCCGTCCGCTCCATAAAGTAGTGATAAACCTCTATAAAGTCGGCACCATCAACAGCCATCTGAATCGCAATAATGCGATCAGACAAACGTCTCAGGCGATCAAGATCCATTGACCCGGTAATAAACTCTGCAAATACTGCCAAACCCTCCTGTGTACGCGTAGTTCCAGGGTGAGCTGAACCGAGAACAGGCAGGTGCTGCTGATACATTCCATTCAGGGAAGTCGCAACATGAATACCCGCCTCGTGATGAATCAGCTGATCAACATCTTTATCGCTGAAATTGGCATTGCGGCGAATTCTGATTCTCTCTCTGCCAGCGAGTGCATTGGCCGATAGTTCATCAACGACCAGAATCTCAGGAGCATCGGGTCCGAACATCTCTGCAACAGCACTTTCCAGCTTCCCGGCCAGCTCATCGCTGGTGACGTCCACCTGATCAAGGTGGCTGCCATAGAATCCGTTGAGTTGTTGCAGTACATCATCAAAGTCGCCAGCAAGCGTCAGCGCCGTACTGACCTGATCCAGCAGAACGTCACCCGGTGCACCATAAACGGATCTGGACCAGCTGAAAAATTCTGCAGTACCGCACGCCAGCAACATACGAGCGCTGTTTTCCAATGCCAGCGCCTGGCGCTCCAGCCAGTCATCAATCGGAGATTGCTGCATGAGCCGCCGTGCTTCGGCTACCAGCTCTAAAACCGGTTCAGCATCGTAGGCTGGATATTCGACTACCGGAAGCTCCAGTGCGGCGTCGGCAAGAAATTTATCACGAATCTGACCGTCCCAGCGCAAATGCGATAGCACCCGCGTCTGGCTGGCGGCGCTTTGCAATAAGCCGCAAATCCGCGTGATCCGTTTATTTAGCTGCTCACTCACCACAGGCTCCCGCCAACAACATTAGTGCATGGCTGTGCGCGAGCTGATGCCGGCGCTGATAAAGGTTTTTAGCGATTACCACGACGTTAGTGCCACATAGAAATAATCACGCAATTCGTTGTATTTTTCAGCACTTTCCAAAGCTGGCTGCTCGCTGCCGGAATAATCAATCCGGAACCCGGTAAGATCAATCGACTTATTATCCAAGGACCGTACCGAAGCACTGACGAACGCTAGAGTGATCCGGCGAATATACGTAATACCAGATGCCGTACCAGTTCTTCTTTCATCTCTCCACGCAGAATTCGCTCTTCATCGTCCTTGGCCAGCACATCTTTTTCATCGTAGGTGTAATCACGTATAACCGAGACTGTCTGCGGCTCTGGCAGATTTTCACTGTCTAGAGGTATCTCACCGGCCTTAATGCCATCGCGGGAGCGCAAAGTGAGTAAATCAACAGAATGCAGCAATTCATATTCCCTTACTCGACCGGCAGCACTCACTGAAGCCACACGCCGTGACAGCACTTCATTGCTTACTATCACAACAGTGTCTGCATCCTTCGGGAACAGTGCAAACTGAACTTGCTGAGCAGTTAATCCGTTCCTTAATTGCTGGACTATACTGACAGCCCCCTGGTCCTGAATATGTACCCGCCCGACAATCTGACTACCCGATTGTCGACCGCTTCCGCGCATTTGAAAACCACAAGCGGAAAGTACCGCGAGCGCCGCTAAAACGACGATCGTGTTTCTGACGATGGTAAATCCCGCAGACTGAGTATTCATGAGACAACAATATTCACGAGCTTCTCCGGAACCACAATTACTTTACGTACAGTCTTGCCATCGGTATGCCGTTGAATATTGGCATCAGCCAGGGCTGCGGTTTCACAATCGGCTTTAGATGCACCGCTTGCAATAGTGATTTTACTCCGCAATTTCCCGTTGACCTGCACGACCAGCTCAAGTTCACTGCGCACCAGCGCCAGTTCATCAAGTACCGGCCAGTCGGTGTCAACCACCGCTTGCTGATTGCCTAAAGACTTCCAAAGCTCATGACACACATGGGGTATCACCGGTGCCAGCATCAAAACAGCGGCCTCCAGAGCCTCTTTTACAATCAGGCGATCGGTTTCATTGCTCAGAGAATCCACCCCTCCCTGATAACGGTTAACCTCGTTCAGCAACTCCATTACCGCTGCAATTGCCGTGTTAAACGTGTGGCGACGCCGCATATCATCGGAAACTTTTTTTATTGTTTCATGCGTTTTACGACGCAGCGCAAGTTGATCATCGTTTAGTGCCGCCTTCTGAGCGGTACCCAACATCTGTTGCGGAATACCGCCAGCAATAAAGCCATAGGTTATTTTCCACAGCCGTTTGATAAAGCGATTGGCACCTTCGACACCGGCATCATTCCACTCAAGCGATTGATCCGGCGGAGAAGCGAACATTGAAAACAGACGTACGGTATCAGCGCCATACTGATCAATCAGGGTTTGCGGATCAACGCCATTGCCCTTTGACTTGGACATTTTCTCCATGCCACCGACAGACACTGGCGAACCATCGTGCCGACTCTTTGCTGCGACTACTTTGCCTTTCTCATCACGACTCACTTCTATCTCAGTTGGAGTCAGGTACTCTTTACGACCTCGATCATCTTCAGTGAAATAGGTTTCCGCAACCACCATGCCCTGAGTCAACAATCGGGTGAAAGGCTCATCCGAAGTAACCAGCCCAACATCGCGCATTAACTTATGAAAGAACCGCGCATACAATAAATGAAGAACGGCGTGCTCTATTCCGCCGATATATTGATCGACCGGCAACCAGTAGTTCGCCCTCTCATCCAGCATCGCGTCAGCATCAGCACAGCAATAGCGGGCGTAATACCAGGAAGACTCAAAGAACGTATCAAACGTATCGGTTTCCCGGGTCGCTGCTTGATCGGTGCCCGGCATTGTCGTCTGGTAAAACTCCGGATCGCTTTTTATCGGCGAATTAACGCCGGAAAAAGCTACATCTTCGGGAAGCACGACTGGCAAATCAGATTCCGGTACAGGGTGCACCTCGCCCTGATCATCGTAAATCATCGGGATAGGACAACCCCAGTAGCGCTGACGGGAAACGCCCCAGTCGCGCAGGCGATAGTTTACTTTTCGCTTACCAATACCCTGCTCTTCCAGCTTGCTGCATATACCATCAAAGGCTGCGGCGAACTCAAGACCATCGAACTCAGCGGAATTGCACAGTGCCCCGTGCGCTTTGACTGAAGCTTCAGATATATCAGCAGGGCTGCCAGTGGCATCGCAAATCACGACTCTTTTGTGTATGCCATATTTTTCTGCGAACTCCCAGTCACGCTGGTCATGTGCCGGCACTGCCATCACAGCACCAGTGCCATATCCCATCAAGACAAAATTCGCGACCCAGACAGGAACTTTTTCACCAGACAAGGGATGCACAAGATTCAAATTGAGCGGCATTCCCTTCTTTTCCATCGTCTCCATATTAGCTTCAGATGTATCGGTACGCTTGCACTCTTCCAGGAAAGCGGCAAGTTCCGGGTTCTGTTCTGCCGCAACCTTGGCAAGCGGGTGCTCTGCGGCAACCGCCGCGTAAGTTACACCATATATTGTATCTGGACGGGTAGTATAGACACCCAGCGTTCCGCCACCTTCAACTTCAAATTCAAATTCTATCCCTTCTGAACGGCCAATCCAGTTGCGTTGCATCGTACGCACGGAATCGGGCCAGCCATCGAGGGTATCAATATCGTTTAGAAGCTCTTCGGCATAAGAGGTTATACGGATAAACCACTGCGGGATCTCGCGACGCTCTACCAACGCACCTGAACGCCAGCCACGACCATCTACCACTTGCTCATTAGCCAGAACGGTTTGCTCTTCCGGGTCCCAGTTGACTACCGCCATTTTTTTATAGGCCAGACCCTTTTCAACAAGCTTGGTAAAAAACCATTGCTCCCAGCGATAATACTCAGGCGTACAGGTTGCCAGTTCACGCGACCAGTCATAGGCAAATCCAAGGCTCTGCAATTGCTCCTTCATGTAGGCAATGTTTTCGTAGGTCCAGGCAGCCGCCGGAACCCGGTTTTTAATCGCCGCATTTTCCGCCGGCAATCCGAATGCGTCCCACCCCATGGGCTGCAGAACATTTTTACCAAGCATTCGTTGAAAGCGCGAGATAACATCGCCGATGCTGTAGTTGCGCACATGGCCCATGTGCAACTTGCCACTCGGGTACGGAAACATGGCCAGGCAATAGAATTTCTCGCGTGTCGGGTCCTCCGTCACCTCGAAACTTTTGTTGTCATCCCAGTAAGCCTGGGCTGATTTTTCTACCGCACTTTTGTTATAAACTTCTTGCATGTTACGCCGGATTGAGGGATTGAACAGGGACGGCCCGACGCATTTCGTCAGGGCTTCAGCATGATACAGGATTAGCGACTATTTGAATGTTGTACTCTATTAACAAATGTCGCTGAATCGCACCGCCACCCCTGAATATAGCTCAACGACAACGCAACACAAATCTGTTCACCAGAATACGATTCGCTAACCCTGGCGGATTAAGCGGCCTTTCGATAATCGTAGAGCGAGACAATATCGTCAAACATGCTGCCAGCCGCCCCATGCTCAAGTTCAAGGCGCGTAACGATAGCAGCACGTTGCAGCGCGGCAGCCCGGTATTTTATAAACGTGCCTGAATCGGCCTGTGAGTTACCACCCGCACGCTTGGTATACATCGTTACGTAGTTTTCCGCCGGCACCAACCCGCTGCTGATTCGTTGCTGCAGCTTTTGTTCATCAAGCAGTACAGGTACCACCTCAGCTCGATAAATTTCCTGATCAATCGATGCATCGAAAAAAGTCCTGATCAATTCCGCGCGCTGTTGCTGTTTCAAGCCATATTCATCAGCAATTATTGCCAGATTCTGCACGGCGTACTGATCAGCCGATTCAATTGAATAGGACAGCAGACGTCGCAAACCGGCGACAAGCGCATCACTCATACGCGACTTCTGATTCGATGCACCGTCTTCATGGCGAACAATTTCAGTGGCCAGCTTGCACAACAACGGTCGCACCACCCGGCCTCGCACGTGGTACGACCAATAAATGCGGATTCCACTGTGTCGCCACCACCCGGACATCGTATCAGGATCACGTATGCCTTCTTCCTCGCTTATGGCAGTGTCTATTATCTTGGTTATTATTCCCCCGAGCGTGTAGGGTTCATGCGTCGCTGTCGGCTCAAGCGTCATTTCAGTAAAGCGATCAAAGTTGTACTGTTGCTGCGGAAGTATCAATGAGTCACAGCGCAACGTTGCTTCTGCTTTCTGGTGTGCAGCAATCGTCGACTCGCAGTCCGTCAGCTCAGAAACCATCGCTGCCAGAGGTCCGCCAAAACGCTGCTTTATATTATTTAAGGACTGATCGTATCCGGCTACCGGACGGGATCCATCTTCTACAACATCATGCAATAAGGCAGTTGTCGCTATTGATGGCTCAAGCGCTTCTCCAAAAAGGCGCTCAGCGACACCGGCAATCCGCAATGAGTGTCCCAGCATCGTGCAAGCCGATTTTCGTCTGCCCTTCTCTAGATATTGCATCATCTCCAACGCCGCAATATGTACTGTCGCCAGTGAATTGTAATTTTCAACGGCGTTGAACGATTCGACTAACGGCAGATTCTTATGCACATCATGAACAGCCTTACCGCGACGGCCGATTAGTCGCCGTCGCTTTTTCGGGTCAACAAGCACATCGTCAACGGCAGTCATCAGAGTCTGCTGCAGCGGTTCCCACAGCGCCCGGTAGTCGACGCCGGCCACTGAAAGAGCGGCTTGTGTGCGGCGATAGTGTAGCGCCAGCCAGGCATGCTCCGGAAACTCACCATCACAGCGGATACCAGCCACCAGCGCTTCCTGTTCTTGAAAATCCTTGAGGTTAGCCAGAATTTCATCGCCCGATGCGCGTGCGACCAACCGCAGCTGAGAGGCTTCTATAGCAGCTATAACCGTCGCATAGGGCGACGGCAGCTCCAGAGTTTCACAGCTGTCTTCTATAAATGCGCGATTGAAGCGTGCAGTCAGATTCTGCAGTACATCCAGATGAGTGACCACGCTCTCGCCAAATAAATCGCGAAGACGCCCGGTATCTACCGTTCGACACTGCCCGGGCAGCACAGCAGAGTAGCGGTCAATACAGCCGACTGTATCGCGTACAATAGCAGCTGTTATTAAATCATTATCGAGGATACTCAGACCACAGCCACGGTTACCGTATTTCTGTACCCCCAGCAACATAACACCGAGCAAAAGATCAGCAGCTATGGCAGGCTCAAGTTTCGATAGACAATTGCTGTTAATCAATTTATCACTGTGCTGCAGCTGTAATAGTAGCGCCTGCAGATCGACAGATTCCGGATTTGCGTCGAAATCCGGCATCAGCGCGTCGCACAATACCTGCCTGCCACGCACCGTTTGCAGTACGCCAATCGGAATATCCGACAGTGCTATCCAGTCTTCGCTTTCCGACTGCAACCAGCGTCTCGATACTTTTCCTATAATTGCCCGCTCTTCATCTCTGGTGGCGACCAGAAGGTTATAGGCACGAAGCAGATTCCTGATATCCCGAGAGCAGCAGGCTTCGCCACAAAGCACATCTTCGGAATAGCCTTTCTCCGGCGAGCCTTCTTGCATGGGCAACGTCCGTGCGCAAAATGCGCGGTAGTTTCAACAACTTATTCAGCGCTGGCGATGCGAACCGGTATTTTGTTCAAACCGCCGTACCCAAAGTAGGCGGCTTCAACTGATTAAACTTGATGGTATTGTGTATTTCATGCACCGGATGGATTAGCCGGTAACCGCAATCCGGCAGCACTGGCACCGAACCGGTTGCGCATTGGCGCTATATTATCAAGCAACAGCATGCTGGGAGACTTCGCCAGGGAAAGTGGTATTTCCAAGGGCCAGGGCTTCCTGACAAACGTTTCGGCAAGTCGATTAGTCTGTCGAATCACCTGCTGCTGATCAGCACGGCGGCGAATCGAAAACTCTTCCAGGGCAGCGGCAACGGACCGCTCGGGTGTTAGCTGTGAAGACAATTCAAACACATCACGCAGGGCCAGATTTAACCCCTGCCCGGCTACAGGGTGAATTGTCCTGGCAGCATTACCAATCAGCACACTGCAACCGGTGACCTGGGACCGACTGACAATGAGTTCTAACGGAAAAACAGCCCGCCTGCCCACACTCTTAAGCCGCCCGAGTTTACCGCCAAACAGTTCCTGAACAGCTCGCAGAAACTGATCGTCGGATAGTCCGCGCAATTTTTTCGTTGCTTCTGTTGTAGCGCTGTAAACCATCGCAACCCGCTTTTCAGCCAACGGCAACAGTGCCAGCGGGCCACATTCTGTGAACCTTTCGAACGCGATGTTGCGGTGATCTCTCTGACAACCCAGGTTGGCAACAATAGCAAATTGATCGTAAGCCTTTTTAGATACCTCGATCCCCAGACTTTCCCTGATTGGCGAATGGCTGCCATCGGCCGCAATGAGCAATGACGCCTCTACGGTTTCTGATCCTATTTGCATCTGCACAGAATTCGCTGTAGTACAAATCAGCCTTGCAGTAGCCGGGCAGATCAGCTCAATAGCGCGCTCGGCTTCCACCAGCTTCAGCAGATATCGTTCAAACTCCGTGTTGGCTACAACATACCCCAGGGCACTGACATCGAGATCCCGAGCCGTCAGCCGCACCGACCCGAATTGACCTCGAATAGTAGTGTGTACTTCATTGATCGGGCACCCGAGATCTGTCGGCCACAGTCCATGATTATCGAGCAGTTGACGTGAGCGACAAGACAACGCGACGGAGCGTACATTCAGGCCCTCATCAACAGACGCTGGCTCCTGTGCCTCTACCAGCGTTACATTGAAACCGGCACGAGCAAGCAGCAACGCCTGAACCGAACCAGCTATTCCGGCACCAACTATAACCACTGTGTTTAATAGACTGGACACACGATCACACTAAGAAAAGGTTGCTCTTACCTGGTGAATTGCGCCGGATCAATCGGATTGCATCAAGGCTTCGATATCCGCTATGTGCTTGACCACGCCACTGGTAATCACTTCCGGGCCATTATCCGTAACGATAACATCGTCTTCTACTCGTATACCGATAGTGCGATAGCGCTTGGGAACCGATGATTTATCCGGCAGGTAGATACCCGGCTCGATCGTCAGAACCATACCGGCTTCCAGCAAGCGCCACTTACCGTCAACTTTATATTCACCGACATCATGCGTGTCTAGCCCAAGCCAGTGACCCGTTCGATGCATGAAGAATTGTCGGTATGCCTGATCCTTGATAAGCGTTTTCACATCGCCTTTAAGGATGCCCAGATCTACCAGCCCGCGTGTAATTACCCGAACCGCTGCTACGTGAGGGTCATTCCAGTGGTTGCCCACAACAACCTTATCAATTGCAGCCAGATTGGCCTCGAGGACGATACTATAGATCTCCCGCTGTGCTGGTGTAAATTCACCGTTAACGGGATAAGTACGAGTGATATCTCCAGCGTAACAATTGTATTCTGCTCCTGAGTCAACCAGAACCAGATCCCCGTCTCTGAGCTCCGCATTGTTTTCGGTATAGTGCAAAATACAGCCGTTAACACCGCCACCGACAATCGGCAGAAACGAATGCTCGGCACCACTGGCGCGATAAGTGGAAATGAGTTCCGCTTCCAGTTCGTACTCCATTCGACCGGGCTTACACGCCTTCATCGCTGCAACGTGTCCGGCTGCACTGATCTTTGCGGCTTTGCGAAGTGCGGTCAGCTCAGAGCGGCTTTTATACAAACGCATTTCCTGCAAATGAAAATCAAGTGAAACGAATTCACCTGGCACAGAAGCACCTGAACCCGATTTCGCCTTCAGCTGGTTAATCCAGCCGATAATTCGGTTATCGAACAGAGTTTCACGTCCCATCGAGTAAAATACCCGATCTCGTCCTTCCATCAGACCAGGAAGGATGTCGTCTATATCATCAATTGGAAAAGCATCGTCTGCATCCAGTTCAACTGGTGCCTGATCAACCCCGAGCCGCCTACCATTCCAGGTTTCCATCATTTCATCGCGCTCGCGACAAAATATAATGTACTCGGCTGCGCGCCGGCCGGAGATCAGTACGGCAACAGACTCTGGTTCTTCAAAGCCGGTAAGATAATAAAAATCGCTATCCTGCCGGTAGCGATAATCAGTATCGCGACTACGCATTTTGACCGGTGCAGCCGGAATGATAGCGATTGAATCTTTACCAATCGTACGCATAAGGTTTTTGCGGCGTCGGGAACGCTCGCGACGGATAGTTCGGGAATCCGGCATCAGGGCTCCTGCTATAGGCTGGCGGTTGCAAAGAATAGGTTAAGCTGCACCATTTTACCCGTTAATTCGTATGCCAGGCGGTTTCACCGCATTACCGATGTTTTCGGCTTAGTGGTCCAGCCAGCTTATTAACCTAGACAGATCACTAGTGAAGCGTTGGTGAAGTGGCCAGTGGCTGGAGCTCTTCGTTCAACAGCAGCACACCCATGCGGATATACTCCTGTATTTCCGACAAAGATTCTTCGGTTTGATCTTCGCTGTCTTCACCCGCTGCGGAGCAAGCCGCTGCTATATGCTGCAAATCCTGCAGAAATTCCCGCGCCTCTTCCGTGCCAAGCATTTTTTCCTGCAGCCCGCCCATGGATAGGCCAAGACTGTATCCGCTGCACCAGTCGGACAGTGCCAGCAATCGCTCAGCCAACAGTTCATCATCGGATGGCAACAATAACGAAAACTCGAGGTTCTCATGGTTTATTTCCGACAGGGTACTCTGATGCACATCGTGCAAAACCTGCAGAGCTGCTTCAGTGATGGTGCTGTTTTCATCGCGCTGCTCAAACAGATAGCGCACCCAGCCTTGCATATCCGAGGCACCGGATGCGCAAAGGATTCCACACAGAACTCCATGGCACTCGGCAGCTCGAACCACGGAGCCGCCTGATACCAGGGCTTCATCTACTTCAAGAAAAGCGGGTAATGTCATTAGCTGTCGTAAAACCTTGGGATCATTAGTTTAGTCTTTTCCTCATACATTCACGTAACTTACCGATAAATATTGTATTCGGATTAACTATTGTTCATGTAATCAGGCCAATAGTTCAATACCATTGACCCCGCTGCTACCACAAAATACTATCTTGCTGATGGAAAACAACCCAACAAACCTCAAAGAACAGCTTCTGAGCCTTGAGAACAAATTATCTGAGCTCATTGACATGGCCGATCGACTCAAGGTAGAGAATGAGTCACTACGGGCTCAGCAGGGTAATCTGGTTGAGGAACGATCCCGTTTGATTGAGAAAAATGATCTTGCCAAGTCGAAGGTTGAAGCTATCATAACGCGTCTCAAATCACTGGAATCCGCCTAATGTCGGAAAGTACCGGAAATTCCATGGTCACAGTCAAAGTGAACATAATGGAAAAAGAATATCAGATTCAGTGCGGGCCGGAAGAAAAGCAACATCTGATCAAAGCGGCAATGGATGTTGATACCCGTATGCGCACCGCTAAAAGCGGTGCTAACATCAACGCGGAAAAGGCAGCTGTTCTGACAGCCTTGAACCTTGCCAACGAATTGCAGGAAGATAATCACAGCAATGAAACACTGGACGCTGCCACTACCAGTATTGTCAATATGAACGCCCGTCTTGATAAAATACTTAACAAGAAAAAAATATCGAGTATTGTTTAAGTATTGTTAAATAGGGCAGCTAATCAGAAATAACGAATTGAACTGCAACCCGGGCCTCCTTTAATCGGCGAGCTCCGGACCACATAATAAAGTTTGGATGTCCTCTGCGGTGTTTGTTAGTGAACCCGTAATATCCCTTGAGCCTAATTCGCTACATCGGGAACTGGTTATTTGTTGTTGTTGTGCATATCCGCCACGGCGGAAAGCCTGATACAACGGTAATTGCTCCCACCTGAACCAATTGGTTCAAGGTAAAAGGCTCACGACGGCACAGGTGGAGGACATCCGCCTAATTCAAAGACAAACTCGGATAATACCAAACCGGGTGTTTTGCACGTCTCGATAACCCCTCCCTCACTATCATCCAAAACGATTCTTCCGAATCAGTTCAAGATTCAGACATTCTTCGTTTATTCAGATCCAAATTTCGTTCGACACACTGTACAATTTGTTGTCTGGCGATAGGTAGTTTGCGCTTTAATTTCTGTTAGAAATTAAAGCGACGTCCAGAAAATTCACAGCCTAATAGACGCAACCAGGTACAGTACCGATATTTTTCGTATACTGTCCTGCTGCGTTTGCTGTTCGGGCGTATCCCGTGACGATTTTTTACTAGCAGACAGGATCCTGAGAGTGGATGACAAAATCACGCTGGCGCTTACTTCCATCTACGACACCGCGAGCAATCCAGAGTTATGGAGCCCCGCTCTCGATCATTGCGTATCCGTGGTGGGTGCAAGATGCGCTAACCTGATGTTTCACGAAAACATTGATGTCTCACGTTGGCGCTTTGCCGCAGGCAGTCAACAATGGCGTATGCTGTCGCCGGAACACATGCAAAAGAACATAGAGTTATTTAAAAAGTACGACCAGAAAGCATGGGATTTCGTCTACAAGCATCCCAAGCAAACCATACTCTGCGATACCGACTTCCCGGAGAATGGCGAAAATGTCGATTCGCGTGAAGACTACCAGTTTTTAGCAGAGCATATGGGGATCAGGCGCAAAGTCGGGTGCGCCCTGAACGACAACCAGTGCTGGGTCGACAACATCGCATTTCAATTCGACAAAAGCTTACCGGTTGTCCCGAATGAGCCACTGGAAAAAATCCGGTTTCTGCTGCCGCATGCGGCAAAGGCAGTTGAAATGTGGCGCACCTTTTCACTGTTAAAAGAACGCTATAACGCCGTATTAAGCGTTCTGGACTTTGTGGATATCGGTATTTGCATTGCTGATAACAACGGCTCAGTCATTGTCAGTAACAACGAAGCAGACAGAGTACTCGACGCCAAAGACGGTCTGATAATAGGCCGGGACGGTAAATTGCACTGCCGTGATTCAGATATGGACCGGGCAATTTCCCACGCAATTGCGAAAACAAGCGCCACCTCCCTAGGTGACGAGAATTTCGCCGAAGCACTTTACAGCATCGATCGTGCTGGCAGTGAGCACCCGCTGCTACTGGAGATTTCCCCCCTGCGTGACACTGACTCTGAACTAGCCAGAAAACTGAGTGGCGCAATGATCACGATCATCGACCCGGACAATCCAGTAGAATTTGATACCAAAAGAATGGCACAGGCTTATAAACTGACTCGAGCAGAAAGTGCCGTCTGCAAGCTGTTAGTAGATGGCTGGACCAGCAAGCGAATCGCAGAAGAGCGAAACGTTCAAATCGATACGATTAAATCGCAGATAAAGAGCATTCTGTCCAAGACCAATACCGATCGGCGGTCCGAACTTATTCGCCTTGCACTGAAAGCAACCCCACCGGTCCGTTAGCGCAGAAAAGTCTGGTAAGCCGGGTTGTCGTCCTCACACCAATAGCGATAGCCCAGAGTATCCAGAAACTGTTGGAATCCTTTGTTATCACTTGCCGGAATTTGCATCGCAATCAAAACACGCCCGTAGGCGGCTCCGTGGTTGCGATAATGGAACAAGGTAATATTCCAGTTTGGCCCCATAGAATTTAGAAAAGTCCCCAGGGCGCCGGGCCGCTCTGGGAATTGAAAGCGATACAGCCGTTCTCTTTGACTATCGACCATCTGCCCGGAGGAAGCGCGTCCTCCGACCATATGTCTTACGTGCTGCTTGGCAAGCTCATTTTCGGTGAGATCTTCGACTTCATAGCCGGAATCGAGCAGCTGCTGGATGATCTGCTGTCTCTCGCTATAGCCCGAAGACAATTGAACACCGACAAAAACCACAGCAATATCACTCGCGGCACGTCGGTAATTGAACTCGGTGATACTGCGACGCCCGAGCATTTCACAAAAATTCCGAAAGCTTCCCGGCTGCTCGGGTATTTTTACAGCAAGTAGTGCCTCTCTGTTTTCGCCGATCTCAGCTCGCTCAGCGATATGGCGCATACGATCAAAATTAACATTGGCACCGGTAGTGATTGCAATAAATCGCTGACCTCTTATACCTTTTTCTGACGAGTACTTTTTCAGACCAGCCACACTCAGCGCACCGGCGGGCTCCATCAGAGTTCGGGTATCGTCAAAAACATCCCGGATTGCGGCGCACATTTCATCGACGGTAATCGTGACGATCTCATCGACGGTATCCCGACATATTCTGAACGTCTCATCGCCGGGGCTTTTCACCGCTACTCCATCGGCAAAAATCCCGACTTCTCTAAGGCTTACCGGACGCCCCGCTTCGATCGACGCTTTCATACTGGCTGCATCAACCGGCTCAACACCAATGATTCGTGTCTCAGGTTTAAGATACTTCACCAGCAGAGAAACACCGGCTGCAAGGCCCCCGCCACCGATAGGTAAAAACACCGCATCCAGTGAACCGGGATTCTGCCGGCAAATCTCTACACCAACCGTACCCTGACCGGCAATTGTATCCGGATCATTAAACGGGTGAATAAACGGAAAACCGGTTTCCGCGGTTAGCTCACAGGCATGCGCAAAAGCTTCATCATAGGCATCGCCAAATAAAATAGCCTCTCCGCCCAGTGCCCGTACCGCATCGACCTTGATCCGCGGAGTGGTTTCAGGCATCACGATCTTCGACACCAGACCCAGCTTCGAAGCCGACAGCGCCACGCCCTGGGCATGATTACCTGCCGAGGCACAAACAACTCCGAGGGTATCCGGATACTGCTGTTTAAGATGGTAGATTCTGTTGTAGGCACCACGGCATTTAAACGAAAACACCGACTGCGAGTCTTCACGCTTCAACAGCACTTCATTACCCGTTGCCGCCATTAAATTAGGCGCTAATTCGAGCGACGTTTCCCGGGAAACATCGTAAACTCTGGCAGTCAGTATTTTTTTTATGTATTGGTCCATCAGCACGGGCAGTTCAGGTGTCGACGACACTCTAGCGAAAGTGCCGTACCGGTGGAAGCTCTATTGCGCCATTCCCTGCAAGCAGATCATTCCGCACCTGTAAAATTTAAGAGAAATTATCAATGTCCAGCGCCAAAATGAAAAAAGCCGCAGCAAATGCAGCAATGGATTGGGTAACCGATGGCAGCATAATCGGTGTTGGAACCGGCTCAACAGCAGACTTTTTCATAGAAGCACTGGCCGCGAATCCGCGGAAAATCAAAGGAGCAGTAGCAAGCTCAGACTCAACAGCCGATAAACTAAGCAGTGCGGGCATTGAGCTTTATGATCTGAACTCCACCGGCACTTTGTCTCTCTATGTAGACGGCGCAGACGAAGCTAATCAGCAACTTCAGCTGATCAAGGGCGGCGGCGGTGCACTCACTCGCGAAAAAATAGTCGCCGCTGCAAGCACTGCATTTGTCTGTATTGCTGATTCATCCAAGCAGGTGACTACACTCGGACAATTCCCTCTACCCATTGAAGTGCTGCCGATGGCACGAAGCTTTGTCGCCAGAGAAATAGTAAAAATAGGCGGCGATCCGGAATTACGTGACCGATTCACGACCGACAACGGCAATGTCATTCTCGATATTCATAATATGGAGATCACCAATGCACTTGAACTAGAGCATCGTATCAACCAGATTGCCGGCATCGTTACCTGCGGCTTATTCGCCCATCGCCCTGCCGATATCCTGCTGGTGGGTCAGGCTGACGGAAGCGTCGAAAAAATCACTCGCCAGTAATTTAATGCTCCGCCATAAGCCGGAACCGGTGTGCTGTAACCTTCAACGTCTACAAATGAGAGTTCGTCATTTAATTCACTGCAAGACGTAGCTCGCAGGCAATGGCCACTCCCTTTTCAAAAGCTACAACGCCGTTGCGGACAAACCATAATAGCTGACACTACTCGCTAACCTGTATATCGGCGTGATTAGCCGATCGAGTTTCCGGTATCGCCCGATTCAACGTATCGTGATAGGTGTAAACCAGTGATTTTTTTACTGTCTCTGTTTTATTCCGCCCGGCAGCATGAAACGTACGGCAATGAAAGAACAGCGCATCACCAGCCTGTAGTTCAGCTGAAACAGCACGATCCAGCAGTGACCGGTTCTCGGCGATGTCGTCCCGCAGAAACAACCCGGCATCGAGTCGGCCGCGCGGCAGATCCAGCGTGTGCGATCCGGGTATCAGCAGCAGACCACCATTGTCCGGCTGCTCCGTTCCAAGCGCCAGCCAGACACTGACAAGCTCGGGTTCATCAAACGACCAATAGCGAATATCCTGATGCCATGAGGTCACGCTGCTGAAACCGGGATGCTTGGTCATAATGCAGTTATGATGATTCTGCGACACCATAACGTGCCTGCAATCGAGCATCTGTTGCAACCGGCTGACCACAGCCGCTGAACGTGCCCAGTCACGAAATACAACGTCACGCGCAAACGCATTGAGGAGCCGCCGCGGGGTTTGTCCTCCCGGTGCATTTTTACTGGCTGGCGCACCCGGATAGTGAACGTCAGCTTCATACTCGACCGGTGCCAGAGCAGGCCGCACTGAATCGTCAATAATCTGATTCATAGACGCCACGATCTCGGTATTAGCGAGACCTCGCTCAATGAGGTAGCCGTCCTGCTGGAACGAGGCCAGCTTTTCAGCACTGAGAGGATTATTCATAGGGTAATAACCAAACTGTTGATAAAGTCGAACCGCCAAAATATCGGATGCGCCATATCGCAATATATTCCACAGCGATACGCGACAACCGAAAATGGCTACGGTTACGCTGATCTCCACGATACACCCACATCAGTTCCCAGACCACAAGTTCGCGACAAGCGAACAGCTGATCAATATACTGGCTGTTTTCCCGCTCGCAAATCACCTACGCCTGATGTCAGTAAAAAAAATTGTCGTTAAAAATGCTACCCAGAACAATCTGAAGAATCTCGACCTTGAGATTGCTCACGGTGATCTGGTGGTCATTACCGGCGTAAGCGGATCCGGCAAATCCTCACTCGCGTTTGACACCATCTATGCAGAGGGTCAGCGGCGCTATGTGGAAACCTTCAGCCCCTATGCGCGCCAGTTCCTCGATCGGATGGATAAACCCAGGGTCGATCAGATTACCGGCATTCCACCGGCGATTGCCGTCGATCAAACCAACCCGGTAAGAACCTCTCGATCTACGGTTGGCACGATGACCGAATTAAACGACCACCTAAAACTCCTGTTTGCACGCGCCGCAAGTTTGTACTGCCCCGGCTGTGGCCGGCAGGTGTTACGTGAATCACCGGAGCACATAGCGCAGGAATTAATCGCAAATTCACAAAACGAGCCCCGGGTACTTATCACTTTCAAGGTAAACGTACCAGAGAATTTCGGCGCTGACGAGATAGAAGACTGGTTGCAGCGTCAAGGCTACACGCGCCTGCACAAACGCCGGGAAAAATCGATTGAAGTGATTCAGGATCGAATACGGGTAAAACCCGGTAACAGAAGTCGCATCACCGAAGCACTTGAAGCTGCTTTCAAACACGGCGCAGGAACCGCAACGGTTTATGAGCTCGACGAAAATCAAAAAGCCGGATCGGCAAAAAAATTCTCAGGTGACTTTGTCTGCGCCTCCTGCGACACAAGATTCAGACAACCGGTCCCGAGCCTGTTCAGCTTTAATTCACCAATGGGCGCATGCGAAGCCTGCCGGGGTTTCGGACGCACGATGGGAATAGACTTCAATCTGGTTGTCCCTGATGAATCCCTCTCGCTCGCTGCCGGGGCGATTAAACCATGGCAGACAAAAACCAATGAAATCTGCCAGAAAGATTTAATAAGATTTGCCAGAAAGCACCAGGTACCAACGGATGTACCGTGGAAAGATCTATCAAAAAAACACCAGAAATGGGTATTGCATGGTGACGGTGAATGGGATGGAGAGCACTGGTACGGGGTACAACGTTTCTTCGACTGGCTGGAAACCAGAAGCTATAAAATGCATGTGCGGGTACTACTCTCTAAATATCGCTCCTATACCCCATGCCAGACTTGCGATGGTGCGCGCCTCAAACCCGAAGCTTTGTGGTGGAGGCTAGGTACAAAAGCTAACGCTAACTCCGCACTGCCAGCGGCTAACAGATTCATCCCGCGCAGCAATACACTGGATGCCGGGAAATTTAGAAAATTGCCCGGCCTGCTGCTACACGACATAATGCAACTGCCACTGAATGTGTGCGAAAGTTTTTTTTCTGATCTCGATCTCCCCAAACCTCTTGATGACGCAACCACATTGTTATTAAGCGAGATACGCACACGGCTTCGCTACCTGTGCGAAGTGGGTTTAAGCTACCTGACACTTGATCGGCAATCACGAACCCTGAGCGGCGGTGAGGTACAACGCATCAACCTGACTACAGCATTGGGCACGTCACTGGTTAATACGCTTTTTGTTCTAGACGAACCAAGCATCGGTCTGCACCCGCGCGATATAGACCGTGTCATCGGTGTACTGAAACGCCTGCGCAACGCGGGCAACACCCTGGTCGTCGTTGAGCACGATCCGCAAATAATACTGGCCGCTGACCGGGTTATCGATATGGGCCCGGGCCCCGGAAGCGCTGGCGGAAATATAATCTATTACGGAAACACTATAAAACTTGCGAAAGCAAAAAACTCGCTGACCGCTGATTACCTGAACGGCTGTAAAAAACTCACTCGAAAGCCCCAAAAAGTAACCGCCAGGGAAAGCAGCGCCAATAAAAAAACACCCGCGACAAAATCCCTAAAATCGCTGATCCTTAAAGGAGCACGTGAAAATAACCTGCGCGATCTCACAGTCGAATTTCCGTTGCAGCAGCTTGTCTGCATTACCGGTGTCAGCGGTTCGGGTAAGTCAACGTTGGTACAGGACACCCTGTATAGAGCAATCTGCCGCAGCCTCGGAAAACCAACGGAGGCAGCTGGTGAGCACAAATCGCTGTCCGGCACCGGACAGATAGACGATGTAGTAATGGTCGACCAATCTCCTATCGGTAAATCGGCACGGTCAAACCCTGTTAGTTATACTGGCGCGTTCGACGGAATTCGCAACCAGTTTGCCGCAGACCCGGAATCAAAACGGCGCGGCTATACCAGCAGCAGCTTCAGTTTTAATTCTGGAATGCGATGCCCGGCCTGCTCCGGCAACGGCTTTGAACACGTCGAGATGCAGTTTCTCAGTGATGTCTATATTCGTTGCCACGCCTGCAACGGCAGCCGCTATCGCGACGAAGTACTGGATATCAAACTGATACATCCCACTAGAAACGAAGCATTTAATATTGCCGGAATACTGGCTATGACTATCGACGATGCAGTTGAGTTTTTCGCAGCGCACAAAGATATTGTAAAAGCACTATCGCCGTTGATTTCTGTCGGTCTTGGTTACCTGACACTCGGGCAGCCGGTCCCCACTCTCAGCGGTGGTGAAGCACAGCGACTCAAACTTGCCGCACATCTGGCAAAGGCTAAAAAGGCGTCGAAAAGCTCTTTCGGAAAAAAACTGTTTCTTTTTGATGAACCGACTACCGGACTTCACTTCGACGACATAGCGAGGCTACTGGATGCGCTTGAGCAATTACTTGACGACGGACACTCCGTTATTGTCGTTGAGCACAACCTCGACATCATCAGCAATGCTGACTGGATAATCGATCTAGGGCCGAAAGGTGGGACTGACGGCGGAAATATTTTGGCTTTCGGCACTCCGAAAAAACTAGCTTCCAGTAAAAAAAGCCACACGGGTCGCGCACTTAGAGACTATGCAGCAGCATTAAACGAATTTTCACGCGCTGCACAAAGCACTGAGATTTCTTTAGAATCAGACCGGGTAGCAGAGGCACGACACACCTACGACAGCAACACCATTAGCGTGGTTAACGCGCGTGAGCACAATCTGAAAAATATTAATGTGCAGATTCCGCGCGACAAATTTACCGTTGTCACAGGACTAAGTGGCAGCGGTAAAAGTACCCTGGCGTTCGAAATTCTTTTCAACGAAGGCCAAAGACGTTATCTGGAATCATTGAATGCCTACGCCCGGCAATTCGTCCAGCCGGCATCCAGGCCCGACGTCGATGCGATCTACGGGATTCCGCCGACCGTGGCTATAGAGCAACGCACCAGTCGCGGAGGGCGTAAAAGCACAGTCGCTACGATGACGGAAATCTACCATTTTCTGCGGCTGTTGTTTGTCAAACTCGGCACCCAGCATTGCCCCGACTGCGACACCCCGATTGAGGCACAATCTATAGAGAGCATTCACGCGCAGGTAAGCAAAGACTGGAAAGGCAAAACGGTACTGATTCACGCCCCGCTTGTTGTCGCACGCAAGGGCTACTACACTGACCTTGCAAAATGGGCACACGGGCGCGGATTTGACACGCTACGGGTAGATGGCGAGGATTTAGCGACCGGCAACTGGCCGCGATTAGACCGATTCCTCGAACACGATATCGATCTTCCTGTAGGCACGATAACAATATCCGGAAAAACCGAAGCCAAACTGCAGGAATTACTGCAGCGAGCACTCGACTACGGCAAAGGTGCGTTGAAAGTAGACGTTAAAAAAAGCCGCGCCAGCACTAAAAAATCCAGAAGTGAGAAATTGTTTTCAACCAAACGAGCCTGCCTCAGCTGCAAGAGTAGTTTCCCCGAACTGGACCCACGACTGTTTTCCTATAATTCCAAACACGGCTGGTGTAAGAATTGTTTTGGTACTGGTGTCTATTTACCGGAGTTCGATGAAGAACATACCGGTGAAGAAAAAGACTGGCTGGAGGAAGACAGTATCGCTTCCATCTGCCCTGTCTGCTCAGGCCAGAGGCTGAATTCCACAGCTCTTGCAGTACGCTATCAAAAGCTCAGTATAGCGGAACTCAATGAACTATCGATCGAAGCGGCAACAAAATGGTTCGACAAACTCAAACCAGCGGGCCGCGAGGCAGACATTGCGCGCGATATTCTAAAAGAAATCAGGACGCGGCTACATTTTCTAAAAAAGGTCGGTTTAACTTACCTGACGCTAGATCGGTCTGCCCCCTCCCTGAGTGGAGGCGAAGCTCAGCGTATTCGCCTTGCCTCACAGCTCGGATCTAATCTGCAAGGTGTTTGTTATATCCTCGATGAGCCCACAATCGGGCTGCATGCTCGAGACAACCTGATGCTGCTGGACACTCTCGACGGGCTGCGTGGCAATGGCAACACCGTGGTGGTGGTGGAACACGATGAAGACACTATCCGCCGCGCCGACCATGTTATCGACATGGGTCCGGGTGCCGGTGTGGAAGGTGGCGAGATACTCGCCCGCGGCACGTTAAAGCAGCTAATGAAAAACCGCGAATCAGTTACCGGACAAGCGCTTTCAGCTCCGCTCGCTCACCCGATTTTTCCTCCACGCAAAGAAGATTCAGGATGGATCGACATACAGGATGCCAATCTAAATAACCTGAAGAATATTAATGCGCGCTTGCCAATAGGAAAACTCAGTTGCGTCAGTGGTGTCTCCGGCAGTGGCAAGAGTACACTGGTGCGATCTGTTCTGGGGGACAACCTCAGACAACTGCTTTCAAAAAGTAAAAAAACTAAGCGAACCACGCTATCAGGCTGTAAGAAATTATCCGGATGGGAGGTTATCTCACGGGTTCTTGAGGTCGACCAGACACCCATCGGCAAAACTCCACGCTCATGCCCCGCTACGTACATTGGCTTCTGGGACAATATCCGCCGTATCTTCGCCGACGCCACTGAAGCCAGAATCAGAGGTTATACGGCCAGCCGCTTTTCATTCAACGTCAGCGCGGGGCGCTGTGCCGGCTGCGATGGCCAGGGAATGACCCGAATTGAGATGAACTTTCTGCCGGACGTCAGAGTTCCGTGCGACACCTGCAATGGCGCGCGCTTTAACTCAGAGACTCAAAGCGTGTTATACAAGGGAAAATCCATCGGTGATGTGCTGTCAATGAGCATCGACGAGGCGGTAGATTTTTTTATCGCGCATAAAAATATTTATCATCCATTGCAGCTACTTCAGGATATAGGACTGGGTTACCTGACACTGGGTCAACCGAGTCCCACGCTGTCAGGCGGTGAGGCGCAGCGCATAAAACTGGTTTCCGAGCTCGCCAAAGCCGGAACCGGAAAAGAAGAGCGCAGAGGCAGAAAACTCAACCATACTCTTTATGTGCTGGATGAACCCACCGTTGGTTTGCACATGGCCGATGTAGTAAAGCTGATCAAGGTGCTGCACAAGCTTGTCGAGTCAGGCAACACTGTCGTGGTGGTAGAGCACAACCTTGATTTTATGGCCAATGCAGACTGGATTATAGACATGGGACCTGAGGGTGGCTCCGGAGGCGGCCGTATAGTTGCACGAGGCCAGCCCGCGAAGGTGGCAAAATCTAAAACCTCCAGAACAGCTCCATTTTTGCAAAAACTACTTTCCTGATCGGTGAATATATTTTCATGGCTCCTGCAATAGAACAGACCACCCTGGTTGCCGACAGACTCTGCCTGCGACCATTCCAGTGGTCTGATAAAAGAAGTGTTGAAAACCTGATCGCCGAACCGGAACTCTCGGAGCAAACCAACAAGCTGTTGCATCCGTATACAAACGATCAGGTATCCAGCTGGCTGATGTCGCATGAAACTATGTACAAGCAGCAACTTAAAACCAGCTGGGCAATCACCAGAGCCAGCGATACCGAGTTGATCGGCTGCATTACCTTAACCTTCTCTAACGATTCAAACTCTGCCGAAATCGGCTACTGGATAGGCAAAGATTACTGGAATCAGGGCTTCGCCAGCGAAGCCTGCAATGCTGTAGTAAATCATGCCATTTACGATCTTTTAAAAAAACGCGTTTTCGCCTTTGTTGTTCCGGGCAATTCAGCCTCTTTGCGTGTGCTGGAAAAGTGCGGTTTGACTGTCGAAGGTAAATCACGCTCTATATTCTTTTTTAACAATTGTTATCAGGATGCAATTCTGCTCGCCCGGATTTCAGAGCACTCAACAACGCATGCGATGCCCGATCCACCGGAACTGGTTACCGACGTCTTACCGTTCGGCCACCCGCAGCTCACTGAAACGGCTCAGGTTGTTGACCCGGAAACAATTTCATCGTCTGACTTTCAGAAACTGATTGACACAATGATCGACACACTGCGCCAGCACGGCTGTATGGAACTCAGTGCCGGACAGATAGGGCAGCCGCTACAAGTGCTGGCTATAGAAATCGCCAGCACACTCTACGAGCCATACCGTGAAGAAATTCCACTGATAATTGCAATCAATCCCACCCTTGAGATTCTCACCGAAAATTATTTCACCTACTACGACCAGTGTATATCTATTCCCGGTATGGTCGCCGCCGTTCAGCGACCGGCAGAGGTACAACTAAATGCCCTCGACCGTCACGGCAACCCCTTTTCGCTACAAATCTCGGGGATCTCAGCTGCCCTGGTTCACCATGCTACAGAGCACTTGCAAGGTCGCCTGTATACTGACCACCTGACCGAAATAAATTCCTTGTTAAGCCGGAGCTATTTTCATCAGTATGTTGAGCCGGACTATCGATTTTCCATGTTGCAGCTGAAGAGAAAATTCAAACAACCACTGGCTGATGTCAATTCGGCGGAACAAGAGTAGCTCCACTCACTCAAACAGATTTTCGGAAGAACATTATGGATAACGGCGATACTGAGGTATTGACACAAGCCATCGATTGGCTGAACCATGGTCATCAGGTGGAACTGATCACTGTAGCCCGAACCTGGGGCTCATCTCCACGGCCACCGGGTTCACTCGCTGCCGTTCGGGAAGATGGACATCTCGTCGGCTCTGTTTCAGGGGGATGTATCGAGAAACAGCTGGCTATCCGCATAGACAGCAACGACCGCAGTACTTCTTTTGCCCATGAAATCAGCACCGATGAGGCCCGCAAATTCGGTTTACCGTGCGGCGGACAGCTGGAACTGGTTTTTGAAGCGCTAAGCGATTCTAAAGAACTGGAACATATTCTCGATCTGGTTTCACAGCGAAAACGCATTGCGCGCACAATTACCCTCGATACCGCAGAATCTACTCTGACCGAAGTCGATCGCTTAACCGACTTTCATTTCGACGGCAGGCAACTCAGGAAAGTGTTTGGCCCCGGTTGGAGAATGCTGCTGATAGGCGGTGGTCAGCTTTCCCGCTACGTTGCCCGGTTCGCACAGGCACTCGACTACGAGATTGTCGTGTGCGAGCCACGCGAGGAGTTTGCCAGTACCTGGAATGTCGCCAATTGCACCGTCACCGATCTGCTACCCGATGAAGCAGTATTAAAGTATGCAACCGATCAGCACAGTGTGGTTCTGGCACTGACTCACGACCCGAATCTGGATGACTCAGCTCTCATCGAAGCTCTGCCCTCTTCCGCCTTTTTTGTTGGCGCACTCGGGTCGCAAGCCAACAATGACCGTCGGCGAAAACGTCTGATCGGCATTGGCGTCGAAGAGCACGACGCGAACCGGATGCACGGGCCAGTCGGCTTGCCAATTGGCAGCAGGAGTGCTGCCGAAATAGCGGTATCAATCGTGGCAGAATTAGTAAAGCAACGAAACGCGGGGGATAGCGTAAATCGCTCCTCACAGCGAACGGCTGAGACAGCAAATCACGACCCCGGCTAATTCCGATAACTGCAGACCAATAGTATCGTCATCTGCTAATTTCTATTATATATTCGGAGGTGACTATCCGTGTTGACCGCCTTGTAGCAACCTGCCCTATGAATAAAACCATCCCGATAGAAGACGCTTTAAAAAGAGTTCACCTGCCAATTGAGTCAGCAAACGGCCTGCCCAACAGTTGCTATGTTGAACACTCGGCGTTCGAACGGGATCGCGACTGTGTGTTCGCGCCCGGCTGGATCAGTATCGGATTCGGTTCTGACGTACCCGCCAACTGGGCAGTGCCGGTAGAACTGATGGGCTACCCGCTTTTGATTACCCGTGACAAAAACAACACCCTGCGCGTTTTTCACAACGTTTGCAGTCATCGGGGAATGCAACTGGTCACTGAGCCGGGCAAACTGGGCACCGGCTTAATTCGCTGTAAATACCACAGCTGGACTTACAATTTTAGTGGCGATCTCATTGGAACACCCTCGCTGGGCGGTCCTGATATCAATCAGCACAAAGACTTTAATCCAGAAATCAACGGACTCAAGCCGGTAAGAACCGAAGTCTGGCTGGACAACATCTTTATCAACCTCGACAACACCGCAGAACCATTCGAGAACTTTCTCAGTCCGCTTATGCAGCACTGGAGCAAATGGGTTACCGCAGATGCGCTGAAAGAATTTAAACCGGCAACCACACACGGTAAGCTTGAACTGGTTGTTAACTGCAACTGGAAACTCGCCATTGAGAATTTTCTGGAAGCCTATCATCTGCCGTGGGTGCACCCGGGTCTGAACACCTATTCGCCGCTGTCTCAGCATTACGATATCAAGCGGGGAGAGAACTTCAGCGGCCAAGGCTCAAGTAGTTACAGTTCCCCCTCTGGTGCAGACGGCAGCCTCAGCAGCTGGCCCGAAGACCAAATGAAATATGCAGAGTATCCGGTATTGTATCCTAATACCCTGCTAGGCCTGCAGTCTGATCACTTTTTCACCATGACCATCCTGCCCATCAGTGAAACAGAATCACTTGAGCGCGTACAGCTCATGTTTCTTGGCGAGGTCGCAGAGGACAACAAATACGATGCCCACCGAAAATCTGTGCTCGAAGGCTGGCGGGAAGTATTCGCTGAAGATATTTTTGCCGTTGAAGGTATGCAACAAGGGCGTCGCTCACCCGCCTACCAGGGCGGTGTATTTTCGCCGGTAATGGATCAGCACACACTGCACTTTCATCAATGGATAGCCACAAGAATTGCCAGAGACCTGTGACAGGCTATCCGCCATACCCACCTTATGGACCCCGCCAGGCAACGCGCCATAGCGCTCCACTAACGCCGTAGTTAAACACACCAGATAAACGCTGGATCAATGCCCCCATGCAAGAAATAGAAAACCTTCAACACCGCCTTAGTGAAGCCGGGTATATTGCAGATTCAGATTTAGCCACCGCTGTGCACCTTACTCAAGTACTGCAACGACCGTTACTCCTGGAAGGAGATGCCGGGGTGGGAAAAACGGCGGTTGCGCAGGCTATGGCCAAATCATTTAACTGCGAATTAATACGCCTGCAGTGCTACGAAGGTCTGGATGTTAATACAGCATTGTACGAATGGAATTATCAACGTCAGCTGATGACAGTCCGCTTACATGAAAAAGAATCAACGAGTCATCGCGAAATCGAAGCAGAAATATTCAGCAAAGATTATTTACTGCCACGCCCACTGCTACAGGCGATTACCACCAGCACACCCGCATTGCTGCTGATCGATGAGATTGACCGTGCCGATGATGAATTCGAAGCATTTTTACTGGAGCTGTTGTCAGATTTTCAAATCACTATCCCTGAATTAGGAACAATTGAGGCCAGCCATAAGCCAACAGTCATTCTTACCTCCAACGCCACCCGGGACTTGAGTGACGCGCTACGCCGGCGCTGCCTATACCACTTTGTCGACTATCCGGGAAAACACAAGGAACTGAAAATACTGAACACACAGCTTCCCGAGCTGGATAAGCACCTGGCCTCCTCAATCGTCAATTTTGTTCAGAAGCTCAGACGCGAGCATCTGAAAAAAATCCCGGGAGTCGCGGAGACACTGGATTGGGCAGCGGCACTGATTCACCTTGATACAACAGATCTCGACAACGCCATTCCCCAGATAGAAGCCACCCTGAGCTGCCTGCTGAAGACCCGTGCTGATCGGGAAATGGCAACTACCGAGTGGCTGAAAAACCTGGCGAGCTCCGAGGCGAGCTGAGCACATGACGGGCGCCACCCAGCCAGTTATTAAGACCCCGGTAGAGACTATACGTCACAAGCTGATCACGTTTGTCACCCACTTGCGTGTCAATGGATTTGAAATCACCGCAGACGATATCAAAACTGCGCACGAGCTAAGCTGCACACCCTATTTTCACGATCGCAAATACACACGATTCGCTCTGCGCTCTGTTTTTTGCAAATCCAAAAGCAACTGGAAAGAGTTCAGCGCCTTGTTTAATGCCTATTGGCTTATGGGCATTGAACCGGAAGACATTCACGAGGAAGCACAACTCGCTAGCGCTGGCGGACGTGCGTCCGGCTTATCCTACTTTTCAGAATCAGAGGCACAGCGAACAGCAACCTACGCAGACAAATCCGACTCCCCGGATACCACCAGCGGCGGCGCCAGCGACGCTCGGGTACTGGCACAGCGGGATTTCAGATTTGTGTTCAATGCCCGTGATATGCGCAATGTCGAGCACCTGGTCGACGATCTCGCTCGACAAGTCCAGCGACGTACACGGCGACGTACACACTGTTCACGCAAGCGCGGCAGACTAGATCCCCGACGCATGACCAGAAACAACCTCGGGCACGGTGGATGGCCATTTGAGCTCAGCTTTCAGCGCAAGCGCAAAACGCCCGCTCGATTCCTGTTACTGCTCGATGTCAGCCAGTCGATGGAAATATACAGCTATCTGTTTCTGCGATTTGCGCGCGGCCTTCTACAGGCATTCTCGGATACTGATGCCTACGCCTTCCATACCGATCTGGTCCCTATCGGAGTCGAATTGAAAGACAAGAATACGGATCGACTGGAAGAAAAAATGAAAGGGCTATCCAGTGGCTGGCTCGGCGGCACTCGAATCGCGGACTCGCTGACCGACTTCAACCGGCATTTCGCACAGCAGGCGGCCAATAGGCACACAATCGCATTCATTTTCAGTGACGGCTACGACAGCAGTGAGCCCGAGCAACTGGTCGAACAGGTGCTATCGCTAAAACAGCGTTGCCGCAAGATAGTCTGGATTAACCCGCTACTGGGTAGAAGTTCGCAGGCAACATCATCATTGGCCGTGGATCAATGCATGCAGGCAGTAATCCCGCATCTGGATATCTACACAAGTGCACATAGCCTCGATTCACTGCGAGAGCTGGCACCGGCTTTTTCTATACGATAGCAGCGCCAGATTCAATTGCAGTTGCAAACCTGGAGCCCAGACCCCGATATCGAATTCCGGTCGCTCAACATAAAAAAGCCCGCATAGCGGGCTTTTTCACATCAGTTCCAACCGGCAAACGCCGGGAGCAACACACTCTATCGTTTCGAGTACTGGGTAGCGCGTCTGGCTTTTCGCAATCCCACTTTTTTCCGTTCCACTTCACGGGCATCACGAGTTAGAAAACCCGCTTTCCGAAGTTCTGCGCGATTTTCTTCATCGTACTTCAGCAATGCTCGAGAAATACCATGACGAATAGCACCAGCCTGGCCACTGTTACCGCCACCAGCGACAGTAATATTGAAATCAAAGTTAGTCAGCACTTCGAGTGTTTCGAGCGGTTGACGAACAATCATTCGTGCTGTTTCCCGACCGAAATACTCATCAAGCGGTCGCTTGTTAACAAGAATCTCACCTTTGCCGGCCTTCATAAAGACACGGGCACTGGATGTTTTCCGGCGACCTGTACCGTAGTATTGTTCTGCCATTGCGAGTTACCTGAGCTCCAGTAATTCTGGTGTCTGCGCCGCGTGCCGGTGAGCAGTACCAGGATAAATTTTCAGTTTCCGAATCATCGCCCGACCAAGCGGATTTTTTGGCAACATACCTTTAACAGCCAGCTGAATGACACGCCCTGGTGCTTTCGCCTGCATTTTCTCAAAATTCACTGATTTGAGATTGCCAATGTATCCCGTGTGATGGTGATACATTTTGTCTGAGCGCTTGTTACCTGTAACCGCTACTTTTTCAGCATTGATTACAACAATGTAGTCACCGGTATCGACATGAGGCGTATATTCGGGCTTGTGTTTGCCACGCAGTATCCGCGCGCACTCGCTCGCCAGGCGACCAAGTGTTTTACCCTCTGCGTCAATGATGAACCACTGACGTTTTACCTCGGCCGGTTTGGCACTAAAGGTCTTCATTGAAACTCCGTAACTCAAGATTGAGTAACTTTAACTCGGAAAAGCCCTCCATTTTAGGATAAGACCAGTCCGCGCACAAGCTCTTTACAGGAAATAGTAAAATTATAGTGAATATCTAAGCAAATACCTGCATCCCAGACATTTCACCTCTCACAACACAAACATCAAGCCACCAACTTTTCTTTCACACGACGATTCCAGCATGATGATCAAGTGCCGTAGCCAAAGAACCTGCATTGTATTGTTCAATCTGATGGCAATAATCACCCCAGAATGGCGTGCAGAGTATTAGTCGATTGCCCTGTCCATCTCACCGACTATCAAAACCACCGGAATAATCACGCACGCACGAACAAAATCATACTGATTTTATTCTCGCACTAAGTATTCAGGGGAATTTTGAACCCCGCAGCCGATAGCTGCGGGACTTCAGAATAAAGCGACGCGACCCGAAGGACGCGTCTAACCAACCGTAGGAGGATGGAGGAGGAAATCTATAACCCGATAATAACCTCTACTGCGCGAAAAATCAAGAGCTGCAGCAATAGGCGCTCTACTTATGAGTATTGGTTCGCCGAATCAGCGATAACTGTCGGTTTGCTCTTGCTTATTTATTACTTTCAGTCTCATTGCGCGGGTAGACGTCCTGCGCGGACCAACGCCCACCTTCTTCCCGGAACCTCCTTATTAGCGCTGCTACTAAGCTGTATCGATGATTTCGACCTCATGGGTGATTTGCACGCTCTCCTCCAGCATCTTTGCGACAGAGCAATACTTCTCAACCGACAAACTGACGGCACGCTCAACTCGTTTCGATGACAATGAATTGCCGGTAACCAGAAATCTCATATTTATTTTAGAGAATACGGCTGGCACCGCGTCTGCCCGCACAGCATCTATTAATACCTCGCAATCCAAAATATCCTGTCGTGCCTTTTTAAGTATCAGAATCACATCAAAAGCTGAGCAGCCACCCAGACTGATAAGCAGATTCTCCATTGGGCGCACGCCAAGGTTCCGGCCCCCGTGTTCCGGCGAACCATCCAGTACCACACTATGGCCACTTCCGGACTCGCCGACAAAGCTCATGTGGTCCAGCCATTTCACGCGTACTTGCACAATATTCACCTTCTGTCTGAGCGAACCGGGGCAAAAACGGAAAAGTTCTTGCTCTAGTTCACAAATAATTATTTAAAAGCTTCAATTCTTGGGCTGCTGTGAACAGTTTTTGCTCTGTGTCCTTCCGGAATTTGAAAAAGTGCGAAATACCCGGAGAACGGACACATGCTTCCACCACGTAATATGCCTCAAAAAGCTGAATGGCTGGAGACCCTGCTACGCCATAGCCATCGGCGCCAGTATCCAGCAAAAACAACCATCATCCATCACGGTGACAAGCCCGATACGCTCTATTATATGGTCGACGGATCCGTGAGCGTAGTAATTGAAGATGACGAAGGACGCGAGATTGTACTCGCCTATCTGAACAACGGTGATTTCTTTGGCGAAATGGGAATTTTCGACGAAGAAAGCGAGCGCAGCGCATGGGTTGTTGCCCGCAATAAATGCGAAGTCGCAGAAATAAACTACGAGCAATTTAAACGCCTTGCAGAACAGTCACCAGAAATTCTTTTTGCACTTTCGACTCAGTTAGCGGCCCGACTTCGCAAGACCAGCACTAAAGTTCGTGATCTCGCATTCCTAGATGTCACTGGACGCGTCGCATCCACTCTACTTGATCTGGCCCAGCAGCCCGACTCCATAACACACCCCGACGGTATGCAAATTCGCATCACCCGCCAGGAAATCGCACGTATCGTCGGCTGCTCAAGAGAGATGGTCGGGAGAGTACTAAAGGACCTGGAGGACCGGGAACTGATTCATGCTCGCGGCAAGACGATGGTGATCTTCGGCACCCGTTAAGCAGTATAGAATAGGCTGCCAACATTCCCGCCTGTCCGCTGACACTTGTCGTTAGCGGAGCCGCATCGAATCAATAAAATAGTTTACGCAGCGCATCACCCGGTGAGTCCGCTCTCATAAAGGCCTCACCTACAAGAAACGCATTAACATTGCTGGCACGCATTAATGCAACATCTTCAGCAGACAGGATTCCACTTTCTGTAACCAGCAGACAGTCATCAGGAATCAATTCAAGCAGCTCCAGAGTGGTGTCGAGAGACACCTCGAAGGTTCTCAAATTACGATTATTCACACCGATCATCAGTGGCGCCAGCTGCATCGCACGATCAAGTTCTGCACGATCATGCACTTCAATTAATACATCCATTTCCAGATGAAGGGCTAGGCCATAGAGCTCTCGCAGTGCCGCATCACCAAGCGCTGACACAATAAGTAAAATACAATCAGCTCCCATTGCTCGCGCTTCATAGACCTGATAGGGATCGATTATAAAATCCTTGCGTATAACCGGGAGCTCACAAACTCCACGCGCCTGCTGCAGAAATTCCGGCGAACCCTGAAAAAAATCCCGATCGGTCAGAACTGACAAACAGCACGCCCCGCCCTGGCTATAACTCTCTGCGATAGCGGCGGGATCGAAGTCCGCACGAATAATTCCTTTGCTCGGTGACGCTTTTTTTACCTCGGCAATGACTGCAGGCTCACCGGCAGAAACACGACCCTGCAAACTCTGCAAGAACCCTCTGACTGGTGACGCTTCTGAAGCGCGCTGCGCCACCGCGGCAAGCGACTCTATTTCACAGCTTTCGGAAATCTCCTCAGCTTTTCGCGCCAGTATTTTTTTCAATACATCCGGGGTACCAGAAGCCATCAGGGTTACCGTTTTTCGTTGCTGCAGCTTACAAGCTCAGCAAGTTTATTTTTTACCGAACCATCTGATAACAACTGCAAAGCTCGTTCTACACCCCGCTGGTGGTCTTCAGCAAGCCCTGCGACATAGATCGCAGCACCCGCGTTAAGCGCTACAATATCGCGAGCAGCACCAGTGCCACCGTCCAGTACCTGCCGAACCATGTCCAGACTTTCTTCGGCACTCGATACCTGGATAGCGGCTGTATCAGCCGTAGTCATCGAGAACTGCTCCGGCTCTATAACATAGGATTCGATACGCCCGTTTTTCAGTTCACTGACACAGGTTGGTGCGCCAATAGATATTTCATCCATACCGTCCTGACCATGCACGACCATTGCACCAACACTGCCGAGTTTTTGCAGCACCTGCGTCATCGGCTCGACCAGATGCTGACTATAAACGCCCATTACCTGACGCGGGGCAGAAGCCGGATTTGTCAAAGGACCCAATACATTAAATATGGTTCGCATCCCCAGTTCTTTGCGCGGGCCAATAGCAAACCGCATTGCACCATGATGTCGCGGGGCGAACATAAACCCTAGACCCACTTTATCTACACAGTAGGCCACGTCTGTTGCATCAAGTTCTATATTGACACCGGCAGCTTCAAGCAGATCTGCCGCTCCGGAACTACTGGAAACGGCGCGGTTGCCATGCTTGGCCACTTTCACACCGGCAGCCGCCGCTACCAGTGCGCTGGTTGTTGAAACATTAAAGGTACTGCTGCCATCGCCACCAGTACCAACGATATCAAGCAGATCAGTTGATTCGCACTGAACACCACTGGCAAGTTCACGCATTACTTTGGCTGCGGCGGCCACCTCTTCCACTGATTCGCCTTTACTTCGCAACGCGACCAGCAGGCCACCGATTTGCGCATCGCTGCAGCCGCCCGACATAAGTTGCCGCATTGCGTAGACCATCTCACTCACATCCAGATCGTTGCCATCCGTAACTTTAGCAATTAGCTGGCGAATATCAGCTACTTCTGTCATAAGCTTGATCTCATAAGAAAACTGTTCAACATGCTATGGCCGTGCTCAGTAAGAATGGACTCCGGATGAAACTGTACACCTTCTACATCAAGGCTACGGTGACGCACCCCCATGATTTCTTCCACCTCTCCATTATCGTTCTGCGTCCATGCAGTGATTTCAAGGCAATCAGGGAGTTTGTCCTGTTCTATCACCAGTGAATGGTAGCGGGTTACTGTAAACGGACTCGGCAATCCGCTAAAGACGCCAGCTCCCTGATGATAAACAAGTGACGTTTTCCCGTGCATTATCTGTCCGGCGCTCACTATCTTTGCTCCAAAAGCCGCACCGATACACTGATGTCCCAGGCAAACACCAAACACTGGAATCTGTCCGGCCATTCTTCTTATCAACTCAACCGATATTCCGGCTTTATCCGGTGTACAGGGACCGGGGGAAACCACCAGATGAGCCGGTTCTGCATCAACAATCTGTTGCACAGTTACACAATCATTACGTACCACATTAATATCAGCCCCAAGCTCACCGAGATACTGTACAAGGTTAAACGTAAAGGAATCGTAGTTATCCAGCATAGTGAGCATCAGGCTGTTCCCCCTATGTTGTCGAGCCCGCCTTCGGCAATCGCTGCTGCACGAAAGACAGCCCGCGCTTTATTGAGGGTTTCGTCCCACTCGCTCTTCGGATCTGAATCGTAAACCACTCCGGCACCCGCCTGTATAGACAACACGCCATCTTTCAAAACAGCTGTGCGAATCGCAATAGCTGTGTCGACATTGCCATTCCAGGAGAGATACCCGACCGCACCGGAATAAACCCCTCGTTTGATCGGTTCAAGCTCGGCGATAATTTCCATTGCGCGAATCTTAGGTGCGCCACTGACGGTACCCGCTGGAAAAGTTGCCCGAATCACATCCATGGCCGTCATTCCCTTTTTTATCCGGCCGGTGACATTGGAAACAATATGCATCACATGTGAATATCGCTCCACCAGCATCTTTTCGGTAAGCTCAACCGTGCCGGTTTCGGATACACGGCCAGCATCGTTACGACCAAGATCAATTAACATCAGGTGCTCGGCGAGTTCCTTGGGATCTGCCAGCAAACTGGCTTCAAGCTCCGCGTCTTCCTGCTCAGTCGCACCGCGCGGGCGGGTACCGGCTATCGGCCTGACGGTGACCGTACCGTCTTCCAGCCGCACCAGTATTTCCGGGGACGACCCGACCACCTGATGGTCCCCCAGTTCCAGATAGTACATATAGGGTGATGGATTCAACATGCGCAACGCTCGATACAGATCGATACCCGGCGCAGTAAAGTCAGCGGTCAGGCGTTGTGACAGTACCACCTGCATGCAATCGCCTGCGGTGATGTAGTCTTTAATCCTGCCGACTCCGGACATATAGCTGTTCTGGCCATACAGAGAGACAAACCCTGAATCATCGAGATGACGCCGCTGGTGCTTCGCCAGCGGCGGCAGCGGGTCTCTCAGCTGCTCTTCGATCTCATTCAGACGCCTTTCGCCGTACCCCTGTTTATCAACCTCGGTATGAATAACAATAATCAATTTGCCGGAAAGGTTATCAAATACCACCACCTCATTTGAAACCAGCAATAAAATATCCGGAGTACCCAGCGGATCTGCGTGCTTGATACCGCTAAGCCTGGGTTCAATATAGCTAATCGTTTCATAGCCGAAGTAGCCGACCAATCCGCCAGTGAATCGCGGTAAACCATCAGTTTCAGCTACATCAAAACGGGCCTGGAAATCTTCTATCCATTGCAGGGGATTCTCGACTTCCTGTTCATCGGCCAAAGAACCCTGATACTCATGCCGCACCGTATTCCCGTGTACCTTTATGGCATCGGTGCATGGCAGTCCGATAATAGAGTAGCGACCCCACTTGTCGCCGCCGGTTACCGACTCAAATAAATAGCTTAACGGTTTGTTGGCTACCTTAAGGTAAACCGACAACGGCGTGTCGAGGTCAGCCAGTATTTCACGCGTTAAAACCTTACGCGGGAGCGGGTGCCCGGAAAAAGCCTGAAGGCGTTGGGTAGCGGAACTGGATGTCATTGTGGAACTCATGGTTTGGTACAAAATCAGCGGGTGCAAAGTGGTTTGTGCGCAGGAATTGGCAGGCAATTAACCCTCGCCAACTGAAGCCACCATAACACTGTGCTTTATATATACCGGTCGGGACCATGTTTCCGAAGCTTGCCAGAATACTTATCTGTCAATTTATCCACACACCGCTACTGAGTCAAGTCACAGGTACCCGCCAGTAGTGTCAAGTCGACAAACAACCGCTATATTAGGAAGCATCCCAAATTGAGCGATCTCCACATGACAGTCATTCATCAAGATCACCTGATCGACAGCGTCGCTGATGCACTGCAGTTTATTTCCTATTACCACCCCAAGGATTTCATCGACGCTGTGCATCAGGCGTATGAGCGGGAAGAATCAAAGCCGGCAAAAGATGCCATGGCGCAAATACTTTTAAACTCCCGACTATGCGCAGAAGGCCATCGACCTATTTGTCAGGATACCGGCATCGTGACGGTATTTGTAAAAGTCGGCATGGAGGTTAGCTGGAAAGGATCGATGACTCCGTCAGAGATGATTAATGAAGGCGTGCGCCGGGCCTACCTGCATCCCGACAACAAATTACGGGCTTCAATCTTAATTGATCCCGCCGGCGCGCGCAGCAATACCAAAGACAATACACCTGCCGTGATTCACATGGAAATTGTCGCCGGAGACAAAGTCGAAGTCGATATCGCAGCCAAAGGCGGCGGCTCTGAAAACAAATCGAAAATGGTCATGCTTAACCCGAGCGACAGCATTGTCGACTGGGTCGTGAACACCGTTCCTGCAATGGGCGCCGGCTGGTGTCCCCCGGGGATGCTTGGAATAGGTATCGGTGGGACTGCTGAGAAATCAGCGGTACTGGCCAAGCAGGTACTAATGGACCCGATCGATATTCACGAAGTGAAAGCACGCGGCCCTGCAAACCGGATTGAAGAGCTACGACTGGAAATATTTGAAAAGGTTAATGCGCTGGGCATCGGTGCGCAGGGACTCGGCGGGCTGACAACCGTTCTTGACGTAAAAATCGCCGACTACCCGACGCACGCTGCCTCGTTGCCGGTCAGTATGATCCCCAACTGCGCGGCTACCCGCCACGCACACTTCGTACTGGACGGTAGCGGTGCCGCTCTGCAAACACCACCCGCACTGACAGACTGGCCAGAAATCACCTGGGACGTCGGGCCCACCGCCCGCTCGATCAACCTCGACACACTCACCGCAGAAGACACACAGACCTTCAAACCGGGTGAAACCTTATTGCTAACCGGCACCCTGCTAACAGGCCGCGATGCCGCACATAAGCGCATCAAGGAATTACTTGACCAGGGCAAACCACTACCGGTCGATCTCAGTGGAAAACTCATTTATTACGTCGGCCCGGTTGATGCGGTTCGCGATGAAGCTGTCGGTCCGGCAGGGCCCACCACTTCAACACGGATGGACAAATTCACTGAAATGATGCTGGCCCACACCGGAATTCTCGGCATGGTCGGCAAAGCAGAGCGCGGACCCTCCGGAATCGATGCTATAAAAAAACACAAGTCGGTTTACCTGATGGCCGTAGGTGGCGCCGCCTATCTGGTATCAAGAGCTATTACTTCAGCGAAGATTGTCGCCTTTGAGGAACTCGGCATGGAAGCCATACACGAATTTGTCGTCAAAGATATGCCGGTTACTGTTGCCGTAGACAGCATTGGTGAAGCGGTACATCAAACTGGCCCGGCGATCTGGCGGGACAAAATCGCCAGCGGAGAAGTACAACCTATCTATTTCAAATAGCAGCAGATTATAGAATAAGTTCTATACCTGCCGGGGACAATACCGCTCTGGAAGATTCAACCCAGCGGATTAAAATGAATTGCCGTGCCTGCCGATAACCTGCTACACCAGTACCCGGCAGGCGCGACATATTCATGCGAACCAATTCACAAGCAATCAGCAGTTCCGGCGAGTTACCGCTTGCCAGTGAAAAGCGACAGCTCGATTTCGATCGCTGGCTGTTTGCAGCAAATGACGAAAACGCCCATCCGTTTGCCTGCCTCAAAGAAATAATCGAGGATCGACTGCAGCAAGGGCAGTGCGAAATTCACCTCGAGCAGGAAACCGATTTCTGCAGAGTACGATGCCGGACACATGGCAAACTGGATGAGCAGAAAATACCGGCTCAATCGCTGATATCAGACTTGCTAACGCAACTACATTCAGCAAGTGACCAGACACTGGAAGAATCAACCTGTAGTGAGCTGATTACCGGCACAATCGTAAGCGGAAAACAATGTCGCATGGAAGCGACATACTACCCGACAGCAAACGGCAGTAACCTCACACTGAAACTATCCGACGTTAAATCGCTTCCGGAAACGCTTGACCAGCTGGCACTGCCGGGCAATACCATCGAGGCCATTCGCCGGCACTACCAACGCAACGCGAACGGTATCACTGTAGTCAGCGGCGCTGATACACATCAATTGCAAATGCTCTATTACGCTTTGTTAGGTGAAACCAATCGGCTAGAGGAAAAAATTATTTCTCTGGAAAAATACGTCTCCAGACCTTTTGCCCGCATCAATCAGATACCCATAGGTGACGACGTAAATCAGACAGCAGCTATAGCCTCGCGACACGCCGACCGGGTTTTTGTCGATTGCACCGGTAGCTGGCAGAATGACTTTGTATCCGGCCTGATTTCCAACCGACAGCCCGCCTCGCTGCTGCTGTGTGCCGCAAACTCCGCAAACGCGATCAGGCAAATTCTGGATTCCGGCATTAATGAACGTGAACTTGCGTCTGCATTGTCAGCGGTCATCGAGATTGGAACATCCAGTGCTATCTGCCCGCATTGCGCGGATTCCTATACTCCGACAAATCGTGAGTTAAACTGGTTGAGCAGGTATTCTATGGTCGACAAGAAATCCGCAATTGATATCTTTGTGCACGCAAACGGTTGCGATAAATGCAGCTATACCGGCCGCGCCCGGACAACAGCTTACGCATCAATAATCCGGCGATCAGATGCTATCGCCGAGGCTATAATCTCTCGCTCGAGCGATAAAATAAAGGCTGTCCTGTACAGCTCACTTGGTGAGGAGTCTGTACCCTGTCAAATCGAAAAATCGGTTCGAATCGGACAAAGCAGCTTCGTAGATTTTACCCTGCGCTAGCAACCTCAATCGAGGTCACTTTTTCACTCGCTAAACTACAAGCTTTTTCCCTTCGATCTCAACAGGTACATCGATAGGACGAACATCAAGCTTGCGATGCATATCAAGGTCTATTACTTCTGCGGGGCTCACTACGCCCGGCGTTGCTGCTATATGAGCTTTGAACATCGCCGGTGACCACTTTAGTCCGGCCTCTCCATCACAGCCTTCGAGATCGGTATAGACACTTCCATTTACCTGAGTTGTCTCTACCAGATACTGGCGGAATTTGTTAAACAGACCCTTATCTACTGATCCCGGATCAGTCCAGAAATCCTCCAGAGACCCCTGATAGGTTAACCCTGGCAGATCGTAGATGGCAAAGCCCATAGATTTAACCGGAGTCTGGTGATAAAGCGATGAAATTCCTACCGTGCTATTGATTAACACAGTACCCTCAGCATTCTGCAATAGCTGTGGCAGATCAGTGTCATGCACATAGTGAATCCGGCCTTTCAGCCCATGGGTCCGGGAAAGCTGCTTTATCAGATTCTTATAACTTTTATAACCACGGTCATAGGGATGATGCTTGAACACCAGTTTACAATCGCCAGGCGCCTGTACAAAAGAGATGATCACACGTTCGATGAACTCTTCTACAGTGCCGAATTGTGAGTGTCGGGTAACCTGCATATCATTGTGAACCTGCAGAGTAACCAGAAAAAATTTATCTTCCCCGCAACTAAGCTTACGGCTCAAAGATCTTTCAGAAATTTTATAGTACTGCTTTCTCAGCCCTGATTTAATCCAGATCAACCCTTCACTGAAGGTTTTCAAGGCCCGATGATGCTCATATTTCCGGAAGAACGGTCGAAGCGCAGATGAAGCCATATAATACTGCATGGCTGAACAGGCCGCACTCAGAAATACACTCTTCACCGGTGCAGATATTGACACTTCATTCGCCGCACCGCCATTGGCATCAAAATGCTGTAACCGATCAAGCAACCCGGCTTTCCGACAGGCATCGGTGTGGCCATTTACACCATCTTTTTCAAGCGTAATATAATTCGGTCTGACATACCCTTCTTCAAAAACAAAAACTTCAATATCAAGTTTTCTGGCAATTTGAACGGCCTGGCGATGGTATGCCCTGCAATCGCCGAACAAGTAGATGCGCTCGATCTTGCGATCGATAAACTGCTGCCGTATCCAGTCAGCCCAGCAGGCCAGTGACGAGCGGTAATTCACATAGTTGCCGCTATGATAATAATACCAGTCCCCGCCGTTGAAATTCACTTTCGTAACGCTGTGGCCACTGTCCTCAAGCTGGCTGGCAAACTTTCGGAAAAAAGGACCCACTGGTCCTTGCAGAAGCAGGACGTTACGCGGCATAAGTCAGACCTTTTTTTATGTTACGGGCAATGTTCACGTATTTTTTCAGTCCAGTAGCAGTCATCGAGTCGCTGATATCCGCACGCTCCGCTTGCACGGCAGAAATAGTATTTTCCACGCTGGTAAATTCACCTGAGGCAATATCAAGATACGACGGATATCTGATATAGCTAATGTAAACAAGTTCTTGCAGAGAGCGTGGCCTGCTTCTACGCTCGAAGCTACAAAAATCTTCAGTCAGCCCCCACCCTGCGTAGAACGGCTTACCATATGTAACGACCTTTTTTCCATAAAGTAGTGCTTCCATACCCGCAAGTGATGTGATTGTGTGTATTTCCTCACACAGGCGTAATGCCAGATCTATCGACAAATCGGTCTCGATGCGATCGCATAAGCCGGCAATATCATCATAGTTTTCAATTCCGTCCGAACGGTTTCCACTCACTACATCAGGGTGCGGCTTATAAACAACCGTTCGATTCGGGTTCGACTCACGCACCGCACTCAGCAAGGCTCTATTCGACTTTATACGATCACCACCAAACCGCAGTGAGGCATCACCTTCGACCTGTCCAATAACCAGAATAGCCTCTCGGCCTTCGTAAAAACTATCATCTGTGTGCTCTTCCAGGGCACCGGTATATTTACTGATTCTTTTTTCAAGAAGCACATCAATTAACGCTTCTGCACGCTGCAAATCAGACGGACTGCAGTCATAGTGCTGCAGCAGCATTTCCATCCGCGATGGTCGGGTCGCATCAAAGTAGATTCCCAGATCATCAATTACCAGTGAACGCGGGGCGGTGAAATTACTGCCAAGCCCCACCGAGCGAATAAAACCATCTTCCATTCGGGCGGTATTTTGATCAACTAGAGTGGATTCCAGTGCGGTTTCTATTGCTTTCCGCCCCCATACCAATGTTGCATCAGGCCCGCTGATGTCACGCTGCGCCAGGAAGCGCTTCGTTGAAAGGTGGCGATGCCCGAAATCATCCCGCATAAGATAACGATCAATGTAATTGCGCTTCCAGCCAGTAATACCCACACAAGTGAATGATTGCCCCACCCGATCGCGCTGCAGGATCTGTTCATGAATATGCTCCACGATATCTTCCAGCTCACACACTTGCTGATTCACCGGATGAACATATTTCGGATACAGCAAATAGGATGCTGCAAACAATTGATCCAGTGACCGAGCCATCGTGCGCCTGGCGATCGGCTGGTGATCACTGGTGACTCCCCAGCCCGAATAAAACGGCTGGCCAAAACAGCTAACCGCCACACCACGCTGTAGCGCCTCCATTCCAAACAATGAAGTACCAACATAGACACGACTGCAATGGTGCATGCTGGTGGCCGGAATATCACCGCTGATTACAGCAACCCCGAGCGATTTGGCAAGAGTCGATAAATACCCCTGTTTTTGTCCGGTTAGAACCAGCGGGTGAACCTTGACAAAAACCTTCTCCACTGGAAACTCACCCAGCGCGTAATGAAGCATTGCCTCAAAGCGCGCTTCATCCATGCCGCCCAGACGAAGTGACTGATCACCAACGGTTTGATCGACGACCAGCGCATAGCCCGTTACCCCTTCCAGCTCGCGGGGCATAGAACCAATGTGATTGTATTTGCTTATGTTCTGTTCAGTTAACGATTGCATAAGGCGCTTACCGCGCTTTATAAATTCCTCGTCAGACAATTTCTGCGACAACGGATCCACACCATTGAGAATATTTTCCAGCAGCGATGGTTGAGTAGCATCGTAGTAAATACCCACCGGATCAATAACCAGAGAATACTTGCGCAGTTGTGCGCCACGCCCGAAAGAACAGACAAATCCATCTTCCAGTCGCACATGCGGTATATCAGTGACTGACGCCAGATATTGAGAGTAACTACTGTAGGGCTTGGATCCCCATGAATAAATAGCGCGGCAAACACTCCGGTTAAGCACCCGTGGATTTCTCGACAGACGATCTATATCCAGAAACTTTTCAATATTGGCTATCTTCCCGATACCCGCGGACAATGTAAATCCTTTCACGCGTGCGTACCCGACACGCTCAGCTAACGAGTTTTATTGCAAAAAAGGATGCCAACAGACAGAACAGAGCATCAGTCAGCACCGGACGCCAGTGCTCCTTCAGAGCGCGCGTAACTTGCTGGGGCGTTGTCAATGGTTCTATATCACTACTGGCCTCGTCGTTCGCTGCATCTTCAGTCGATGCAGCAGGTGCCGGGTTAGCATGCGTTTTTTCTGCAGCGGCAGCCGAACTATCGTCATCATTCAGCAACAGATTCAATTGACGGATGACTGACGCTCCGTGATCCTGCGGGCTCTGGTTCGCCGCCTGACCGACGATTGTCAGCAGCGCCGCGTTAATACCGTTCTCCCGCGCTACACGCTGCAGTGTATTGACCTCCTCCTGCAGAGCAACCAGCCGTGCCAGTTCGTCGCGGCAATACTGAACTTTATCCTCTGAGCGATCGCCGGCTTCAACTTTCTCGAGACTGACAGTGGCGACTACCGACTGGTCATCGCAAGCACCGGTATCCGAGGCGGCATCGATAATGTATCGATTCATCAGAACCCGATCTATACCCACATCTATCAGCGCACGTTTACCGGCCTGCAGATTGGTATAGGCCGAACTGTATTCGTGGATAATTGACTGGCTCTGCTTTGGCGGCATCGCATTTCCGATGTAAGTAATCAAACCGACCGTGCAGAAAGCAAGCCAATCAGGCGCTCCGTTATCAATGTATACAAGCGGTAAGGCGTGAGGAATTCAACCGATTTTAACCTGCAGTCAGGGGGCTGTTGGTCTTGCGACACAATGAGAAAGACGAAACAACAGATAGCCGGACAAAATCAGAACAAGGGATACCATCAAAACGACATCGTAGCCACCAACCGTCCAGATAATAGATCCGATATGGGGCGCTGTTGCTGCACCGAGCAGATAAACGGATGCCAGCAAACCGGATTTAGCACCAAAATTATCGCCGCCCAGCACATCTCTGGCAATGACCGGCCTGATAATACTGACCACACCATAGCCGCCCCCGAACAACACCACAAAAACCACGACAAGCATCGGTAAAGAACTGCTTTGCATCAGCGCGAAAATAGATAGCGCGACGCTTAGAAAACTGCAATTGGCCACGGCGAAATTGCTAACACGCCTGGCAACTCCGCTTACGACAACTCGACCAGCCACCTGCATTGGACCGATAAACGACGCAACCAGTACAGCTTTAGATTCACCGAGCCCCCGATCAACAAGAATCGACAGTAAATGATGGATAGTCATTCCGTGAACCAGCCCGACGAGCGCGAACCCCAGCGCCAGACAGTAAAACACCGGCGTAAGTAAAGAACGAGTTGATACCGGTGTAGATTCGATGCTTGTAGTCTGTGCCCGACCTTGCGCTTCAACCCGCGACGCCCCGACCCACAACAGGGGTGCACCCAGGCAAATAACTCCCATGCCGAATATAAATAGAGCTCGACGCCAGTCGTACATTTCAGATAATAAATGTGCACTGGAGAAACTCACCGTACTGGCGAACCCCGCGATAAGGGTGACCGTAATTATTCCACGTTTGGCCTGCTCGCCGTAAGCACGTGTAATCAACGCAAAACAGGGTTCGTACAAACACCCTGCCAGGCAGATACCGATAATGCTCCACACTACATAAAACTGCCAGGGCGAAGAAACGAAACCCAGACACATCAGCGCGAGCCCTCCTATGACGGCACTTGCTGTCATCACATGCGGACCCAGCCCGCGATCAATCAGCCGACCCACCAATGGTGAAGTAATTGCAGATAGCAATAAGGCTATAGTAATCGCAGCTGTCAGGCTCGCTTTACTCCATCCGAATGACTGTTCCCAACGCAATAGCATGGCTGGAAAAACATAAAACAGACCGGCCCAGACAACCACCTGGCCCAATGCCAGAATCATTACACCTCTTGTTGTTTTCAATAGCCTGCTACCATAACCAACGGATACCACAACTGATCGATAATCACCAGCAAAACTCTGCAGCTATCTACATGTGATATAGACTTCAGTCGAGCAAATCCAATCGTGCTCCGGCCTTATCCAGTTGATTCAGACAATCCTGCCGGAAACGCACTTCAGCAAGCCAGTTGTGACGTTTAGACAACGGCACACGATCGTAACTATGATTCTCATCAGACAGACCACTGGAAAAACCACCTATCAGGATCCGCTTGCCCGGCAGCACGGGATTTCGCGCAAGACAACCGAGTATCACCGCACCCGCCGATGGAGGTGCATTCAATTCCATATTCAACTCACACCACAATTGTCGCGGAGTTACATGGATTCCGTCATAGGGAGGCAGATTCATAAACCGCCGCCAGACCTTACTGCGCCGATGAAAAATACTGTTACCCGTTATACACAGATGTTGCCCCGCTATTGGCTCCATCGCTTTCCAGGAGGGTGTTACCACATGAAGTTGCGGCTCACCGACAATACGCGGATTACGACGGTAACCATTAAAGCAGATAGCATGTACATCCTTGCCAATCCCCTCAAACCTGGCGCCTGGAGCATTTCCCAACACTGCAACTACCTCGCAATCACGCATCAACCTGGATAAAGATCGCTCAGATTTCAGAAGATGTTGTTGCAGGTACTTCAGGCACGCAAATTCACGGCGGCTTAATCTTGGTAGCGGCAACTCGTGCGTCAGGGAATGTATCATCACCGCAGCAAACCATTTCATTTCAGAACTGGCAACGCCTACAGAACGTAAAATCGCGGTCGCAGAACTTTCCCGGCCCAATTGAAGATACAGCGAAGCCAGATAATAAACAGACGGCCTGCTTTTACCATAACCGGATTCAAACAGCGACCCGGACAGACTATCCAGTGAATCGGAATTAAAGTTACCGCTGGCGGCCATACCATTTATAGAGTGCAGAAACTCTTTTTCTGTGCGCCGGGTAGAATCAACCGCATGATCCGGGTTATCAGCTGGCATTGTATTGACAAGCCGCTTTCTCCCAAACAATGAAAAAAAACCCGAGTTGCCTGTAATGCCACACATACCTGACTATGCATCCTGACGGACAGCCGCCCGATCCGGAAAAAGCTGTGCCAGTATACGCAACAAAGCATAGCTGGAATCATTGAAAAAACCTTTCGGATCTTCCCGCAACTTACAGAACTTTCTTTTTGCGCTGACCCTATGCAGAGCAACCGCATCGAAAAAATCACGTACCGGTAGTACCGGGCGGGTTATCACGGAGTCAGGAGAATTTTTATCCGCACACGTTGTCGGCTGGTGAAAACCGCCTGATACAGCAGCATCAAAAGCCGCCACTCGTGACAGAATTAAGTGCAAATCGTCTACTCGATTTTCACATAACACCCACCCGCCACCAACTGCTTCAGAAGAGTTTGCAAAGTCAGTCTGAATTACTTCGCCAAAAGCTGATGACGATAAGCACTGAATCAGCACATCGGTTTTCAACGATCGAACAAAACCTCGAGTTGCAATTAACGTTGATGAGCACTCAGTCATCACGGCATCTATAACGCGACAGGAATCAACAAATACACAATGAAGCGCCTGTCGATAGGCAGTCACGTGCTGGTGAGCGCTGTACCATTCAGGTTTAATAAATTCTAGGTCCAACCCAAGCGACGCAATGGACTCGGTCATTTTAGCAGCGGCATTACCGCCCAGCACAGCCACGCGCTGACACCCTGGGTACTCTAGCTGTAATCTACGTATTCGCGCTTCAACATATGGCAGAACTTCATCGTCCGCGTGCGGGCAATCAATAAGAAAATAATCATCGGCAGACAGCCATCCCGGTGACATAATTGACTGATAAACAGCATTGAGTGTTTCAAATGTCGGCCAGTATTCACGCTCTGTTTCAACAGCCCCGACATCAGCTACCGCAATCTGATTGAACAGCAATGAACCCGGAAATAACGCACCACACAATGGCGTTTTATTTAACACGGGCCGGGAAGAGCAATAGGTTCGAACCTCACGCGCTATCATCTCCTGCTGATGCCGTTCCCAGCGACCATGATAGGTCATTGGCTGGAATTGCTTCAGGCTGCGCATAACATATGCTCCTGCAAGACAGGCAAACGGCTTCGCACAGAAAAACGTTCCGCCAACTGACCGGCTATCAACGAGTATTGTTGGCAACCGCTGGCTGCATCCCGAAGCGCACAATCCCAATCGCTCAACGATTCAGCGATTGTACTCATCTCATTATCATGATCCCGCATATCCTGATTGGCTGAAGACAGAATCGGTGTACCAACTGAAACCGACTCTATCAGCTTGACGGCTGATTTCGAGTGGTTAAAAACATTGTTCTGTAACGGCGCAATCGATAAATCTACATGCGACAATGCACACAGGTAATTGTTATAGTCACAATAGGGCAGATAAGACGTATTGCTTGCTATCGATTCCAGGCCTTGCTGGCTCATTCTCCCGGCAATTAATAACCGTGCAGATGGAAAGTCAGCAAAAAATGACACCAGCACATCCCGGATCATCATCATGTCGTGCTTGTGGCTGCCGCTTCCTGGAAAATAGCCAATTGTAAAACCTGTATCGGGCATTGCTGCACTCGTCGGACGAGGCGGTTGAAACAGTCTTGGCAGAGAATTCGGCAGTACCGTCAAGTCTGCCTCTGGCCACAGCGACTGAAATTTTTCAGCCAGATAACGGGTAGATATCAGAGCCCGGTCGAAACATTCAGCTGCCTGATAATTCAACTCAAAGTAGTCGCGCACTTTCTGTAGGGGACGATTACCATTTATATAAAGCGGACTCTGCTCAGCGAATTGCGGATTAAAGATCAGATCGTCATAATCTGCGTGAAGCGTAGCACCCTCCGCCAGACACATCCGCAACACCGAGCGAAATCTGCTGGTGTATTTCGGGCGATGAAATATTATATGGTCAAAACCGCGCAGCCTTCGGCGTGTTACACTATCAAGCGTACCTACCAGAGCAGTCACACCGGTAGTAGCCAGCGCATCGGCATAATGAAAACATCGATGGCGAGCGGACGGGTCGTGCCAGGCGTCACGGCCATGACGGCTGTCTGTAAGGTAGAGAATTCGCAAACGGGTAGCAGGCAATCGCTAAAGTAACCCCTGCTATAGCCAGAATTGAACCAGAATATCCCGCACTGCTATCAGCTGGCCGGCATAACCATCGGGCTATTAGGCAGTTCATAGGAATCGTCAGCGGTACGCACCGAAATACGGTCTCCGGCGGCCACAGTTCCCAGAGTCTCAAGTGGAATTTCAAATCCACACTTGCCATTGATATGAATTCCCTTACGCCGTATATCCTCTCTGAAAATATCAGCCACACCGGACAAACGCATCTCTCCGTTCACAGACACCTTAAGTTGCGCCGGTTGCTCGGACAGACGGTCAACAGTCCAACCATACATTTTCTCGTTCCGCACTCCCCCCAGATGCCCGCAGTACCGCTCAGCAGTCAGTAAAACGGTGTGTGGTGATTTGTCCTGCTTATCAAAATTCGCTAGTGCAGTTTCATAGATAGCAACATCATCGCTGTTCAGTTCGCGGATTTCGGCTATTTCATCGTCACTCGCAACCCCCTGATTTCCGACAGTATAATTACCCTGATTCAGCGTTGCCATCGGAAAGTTGGTACCATAACGATTATTAAATCGACGCAGACTTTCCTCATACTTTTCAGTTATTCCAAAGAAATCTATATCCATCGGTGCAGCGCCGGACATGGCGCGCGCCTGCCGATTCTGAAAATGCTTTTTGCGGTAGAAATCGGCAAGACCTCCCTCGAATCCGTAGTGAGTGGAAAAATGCACATATTCCGAAATCACACGATCAACCGGCTCGCGAAAAAACGTAACTACCGGTGACTGCGGAAAGACCTCACGATATTTTCCAAGTGAAAAATGGCCTGTCAGAAATTTCTTCTCAATACCCTTGCTTTTCAACAGCTCAATATCATTATTGCTATAGAAAGCATTTAGAATGTCTTCAGATGTATTCGGCGAATTCTCGCCGTAGTCATTAAGGACATTCCACGGGCCGAAATAGTGCTCAGCACTGATACGGAAACTGGTTCCGGCAGTTTTCGGGATATGCAGATAAATAATAGGAAATTGCATGGCGACCTACGCAGCTAGCGAGAAGTCTTCTCGCGAACGTGTTAAGTTGCGATTATAGGCTGGATCTGACAACAGGCTCTTTCCCCATTTTTTTTGCATAAACAAAGCTTCACTTGAAAACCTGACTTGCTTTTCATGTGTATCTTCACGGCCACGGCTTAATGATTCGTGGTGATATAATAATGCGTAAGGTGTCCAAAGGTTCCGCAGACCAAGCGCCTGCACACGCAGGCAGAAATCCACGTCATTGAACGCAACCTTCAAATCACTTTCGTTTAACCCACCAGCGGCTTCGTACGTACTCTTTTTAACAGTTAAACACGCAGCTGTGACAGCTGACATATTCTGGGTCAGATGTAATCTGGAAAAGTACCCGGCAGAATCCGCGTCAAAATACTTATGCGCATGACCCGCCACTCCTCCTATGCCAAGAATCACGCCAGCATGTTGTACCATATTATTTTTGTATAGCAGCTTGGCCCCGACACAACCGATCGATGGCCTTAGCGCATTTGCGACCATCTCACACAGCCATTCATCGGAAATTACTTCTACATCGTTATTCAGCAGGGTGACTACAGTTCCGTTCGCCTGACTGACGGCATAATTGTTTATTGCTGAATAATTGAATTCTTCCGCATAAGGTATAATCCTCACATTGTCCCGCTGCCCAATTTTTGAAAAATACTCATGCGTTTGCTGGGCTTTCGAGTTGTTATCTACAATGATAATTTCGTAGTTGGCATAGTGGGTCCTTGTCAGAATACTATGTACACACTGCGACAGTATTTCCAAGCCATCTCGCGTGGGAATAATAATCGAGACAAGAGGCAGCGGATCCGGAAGATTTCTAATAACCCGATAAGTATTCGGATATTTTCCAGCAACAACCGTCGCGTCCTCAGCACCGTTGGCCAGGTAATCAGACACCGCCGCAATACCACTGTCAGTGGAATAGCATTTTGCGGTCGCACTCGATGCTGTGGAGTCTGATGTAATTCGCCAATGGTAGAGAATCTGTGGAATATGATGAACATCGTCCGGGCTTATGTTTTTTGTCACACGCAGTAATAGATCGTGATCCTGTGCCCCCTCATAACCCGTACGACAGCGTCCGGCCTTTTCAATTAAATCACGGCGAATCACACACAAGTGACAGATGTAATTTTGCGCCAGCAGCAGATCCGGATTCCAGTCCGGCTTAAAGTGCGGCTCAACTCGCTGTCCTTCGTTGTTAATCTTATCTTCATCAGAATAGATCAGCTTCACGTCAGGGTTATTAGCAATAACACTGGCGACTTCGTAAAACGCATGCTCAGCCAACAGATCATCGTGATCAAGAAACAGACAGAATCCGCCACTAGCAAGCTCAAGTGCACTATTCGTGTTGAGAGCAATTCCGCCACGCTCAGCGCGCACCGCCACCTTGACTCGGCCATCTGTGGATTGCAGCTCGGCTAGCAATTCCTGAGTCTGCGTTTTATCTGATGCATCGTCGGCAAGACAGATTTCCCAATGCGGGTAGCTCTGCGCCTGAACCGAGGCTATCGTAGCTCGAAGTAAATCCGGGTTCGTATTGCATGTGGGTATGATCACCGACAGAAGTGGTTTGTTTCTGTCAATACTCAAAGCGTCAATATCACTGGCATGCGGCAGTCTGGTTTCTTCTACCGAGCGGATCCAATCCTGATATCCGTGGCTCTCAACTGGCGCGACGAACAACGAACCATAATGCCGCAACAGCACACTCTCGTAAGGTGTATTATTTTTTTCAGCGATTTCCTTCAATATACGTCGGGTACCACTTATCGTTTCATCCAGTCGCGATGCACTCCAGCGAGTCAGCTTACGCAGCATACGTGACTCGGCAAATTTGAAAGCAACCGGTGTTATAGTCAGTCCGTTAATTTCAAATTCACCCGCAACCCCTTGTGGGTCGAAGCGCATTTTTTTCATTTTCCGTGAGAATTTCACGAAGCGTTTGGATACTACTGACGATCGATAAGGAATGCAGATCACATCGTTTTCGTTGAAACCATCACCGTTGTCTAAATAAAACTTGGCAACGTCAAAAGCTTCACTACACTCAATATCCACACTGATCAGATACCAGCCAGTATGTAATTCCAGCAGAGGAAATTCACACAGCAGTTGCGGATCAGAGCCGTCTGCCGTCCATTTTCCGGTTCTGGCACGACGCGTACCCAGTATATTGTGCATGGGCTTCAAACGTGGTTTCAACCGGGGGGCCAGACGGGCTACCGGGTCAAGTACGCGCTTTATTGTTTTTATTTTTGACGTAATTACGCTCATTTTCCTGGAAACGCTTGCTCCAATTTAAGCTCGACTCTATTTTGAGTCGTTAGCTGTTGCATCGACTACACGCTTAACGTGCGTCAATCTAAAACCCCTCCGTGTGGTTTACTCAGTAAAACTTCGACACCCCGAACAGCAAGATTCTAATGCTCAAACGCAATGTTCTTGCCGATAGTGAAATTCAGGCTCAACAGCTGGGGAAACAAACACAAAATTGTGCACCAGGGCTTGAAATTCGCTAGCCCTATATTGACAAAGCAACAGAAGTTGCCACTGCAATCTTATACAGAATATCGGCAATGCTTGTTGCTAGCTGCAGATTTTTTGTGGGGGCTTTCGGCAAAACCAGTAGTTCATCGCCTGCGTCAACTAATGCGCTCTCTGCGTCCAGAACACGACCGTCCTGCTTTACTACAAGTACCGTTCGTCGATTGGCATTATTAGAGAAACCGCCGGCTTGCGCGATGTATTCAGCTGCTGAATCCCCCTTGCTCCAGAGAAACGCACGCGGCAGCCTGACTTCCCCCCCGACCAGCACGCTCGGACTCCTGCGCGGAATGAAGATTGTGTCATCGTTCTCCAGTACGATATCGGCTATGCCATCCTGTGCCGCAACAACCAATGTACCCTGCGGCTGCACACGTTCCACCTTGCTGACAAACTCCGAAATAAGCTGCGCTTCCTGTACCCTGATACTTGATTCACCATCAGTGCTGGAAGAGGCCGTAAGAAACTCTGATTCCAGTCTTTTTAGGCTTTCATCGATTGACGTTTTCTGCCGTCGGGCAATGCTTTTGCGCTTTATAAATATACTCTGGTACGCGCTCAGAACCGGATCTATTTCAATTAAATCCAGTACCTGACGCAGTGTAGCTTTTCGCCCCACAGTTAACGCAGAGGCTCCGACAAAAGACCCCTCAATATTAACGGTTATATTTCGATCATTGAGATCAGAACGGAAGGAAACTATATCACCATTACTTATTTCCATTTTGGAAAACACATCAAGTGTAACGTAGTCAAAAACACTTTCACCGTTTCTGATGTAACTCAGAGCAGCATGCGTCACTGTGGGTCCCGGCCCAGCCAGCGAAATGACATCTGCTCCGCTTATTTTCTCTTCTGCATGTTCAAAACGAAATGGCTTTGCCACATTTCCCTGTACAAAAACCGTCTGCATCAACGGCTTGACAACGATGGCATCACCCTCTGAAAAAATCAGATCCGCAATCTTCCCCAGGCGGATGAAGTCATATAAATCGATATTCGCAACGACTTTGGATTTGCGCACAACTTCAATATGCCGATAGCTTCCGCTGGCGGCATCTATACCGCCAGCCTGGTCAATGAAGTTCAGTACAGAGCTTGAAGGGATACCACTGTACTTGCCCGGCTGCTTAACATAACCAGTGACATAGATACTCACCATCTGGGCGGTAATCAGATTGGTATAGACTTCAACATCATTGGTATAAACTCTTGAGATCGATTTTTTCACCACGGCATTAACAGAGCGGTTTGCTACACCACCCAGCTTTACCGGGCCCACATCCGGTATAAATATATTGCCCTGAGTATCAACCGTCTGCACCGCATCAAAAGCGGTAGCCCCCCAGATACGAATTGATACGCGATCCCCTGGACTCACCAGATAATCAGCATTAAGACCTACCGTCTGATCATTACCAAACCCTCCACCAAACAGTGTGTGACCGAAAGGCTTTGTTCTCTGCCGGATTGTCTGCAGCTGATCGTTGCCACTGTTTTCCAGTAATTCCGAGTGCGAATCCTCCGGGCTATCCGCCATCGAATCCCCGATTAGCTGAGCGCTCGCCGCGCCACTGCATAGCACCAGTACCGCCATTATTCCGAACCATGATCTTGTCGGGATTTTCACGGTACGTATATGTTTTCTAATGTGCAAAATCAATATGCTCCCGAACTGCAGCTCTGCATAGAGCGAATATCGCGTATAGCAGGAAGGTCACTAAAATTGACCCCATAGCATCAAATAACCTGTCAGGTTCTGTCGATGAGGTCGGCAGATTGGGCTGAACAAAGGTCTCCAGGTAGCGCTTTTGCTGCTGCGATTCCTTACGCGCTGATTCCAGCGCCATCAACGCCGCAGCATAGCGTTGCTTGGCCAGTTCTTCCTCAACGAGAAGTGGCTTGTATTGCTCCAGCAAGTGCCCGACCCCCTGACCTGATTCATCCGAAAGCCTGCTGCGCTCCCGCGAAATCTCTGCCTGCAAGCCGGAGATACGATTTTTTATAGCCCGCATTTCAGCCGAGCTTTCTCGCAGATATGCCGACTTTTCCGTGTACAGTGCTCTTGCTTCAGAGAGCTTGCTATCAAGGCTCGCAATTGAACCAAACAATGAATTTGTTTCTACACCCGGATCGAAAGACTCATTTTCAACCGCAAATCGAGATCGCCGCCCGCTTATTTCCTTCGCATTGGCAATAGCCCGATCCAGTTCTTTTTTTGCAATCCCCAGTGTGTCCCGCGCTATGCGGTCAGATAGCTGATTAATCAGCTCTTCACTTTTACGAATAATCTCGCGATTAATATCCTGCGCCATACTGGCCGTAAATGCCCGGGTCGTCACAGAAATTACTTCACTGCTCTCTTCGTAAACGACTCCGATCATCGACTGCAGATACTGATGGTATTCCTCAGTAGTTGCAGTCGTTTCAAGCCTCGACACAAAATCCACATTGGAATTCGTGTAGTGATCTCTTAACTCCAGCTTTTTATCGAGATAAACTGCCATCTCCATAGACTGGATAAAATCAGATACAACGACTAAATCCTGGGCACTGCCGGACGGTACCGGTAGCAAACCACCTAACGAAAAACTGCTATTAGATGAATTTCCACTTCGAACTACCACGCTGGATTCAGACACGTAGCGGTCAGTTGCTATAACCCCGAAATAGATCAACGCAACAAGTACCGGCACAATGGCTGCCACTGTTACCCTCAATGCAACCGGGTTCATGCAGCGCTCTTGTTGAATAGTATTTTTTTATACATTAAAAATGCATCGTCCAGCTTATCAAAATAATGCAACGTTCCCCCGAACAGGACCGCAGCAACATCGCAGTTGCGGCGTATCGTTTGCTCGTTGTGAGACACTAGAATCACAGAGGCTGTTTGCCTTCGCTCCTTGAAGACCTGTCGAAATTTCTCCTTGAGCCTTGCATCACCGGTTTCCAGTGCTTCATCTACCAGGTAATACTCAAAATCCAGCGCATAGCTCACAGCCATGGCAAATCGGGATCTCATACCTGCAGAGTACGAAGACAGCGGCATGTCGAAATATTTACCCAGTTCAGAAAATTCAACCGTCTGTTTTTCGACTGTGCGGAAATCAGCTCCGTAAATGCGAGCCACAAACCTAGCATTTTCCCTGCCTGTCAGAGTACGCTGAAACCCGCCGGCATACCCCATCGGCCAGGAGAGACGGCTGCTTCGAACAACGCGGCCGCTATCAGGTTTCTCTGCACCACCGATAATGCTGATCAAGGTACTTTTTCCAGCACCGTTTGCGCCTAGTATTCCAATACTCTTGCGGTAGGGAAAAGTGAAGGTAATATTATCCAGCACCCGATGCTGCTTACGTCCGACACCGTAGGTTTTGCAAACATTTTCAAGCGCTATCACAATCGTTCCAGTTAACGGCGAGCGCGTTCAAAAAAGTCAGCCAGCAGCAAGCCGAACCCGATCAATATCAACACAAAAACGATAACGTATTGCAAATCGACATAGCGACTTTCAAAACTGTGAAATATTGCCGACCGAATCGCTTCAATACAGTGCAATACTGGATTGAACAAAGCATAGTAGCGAGCCTCAGCAGGCAGCACATCGGCGGTGAAAAACAAACCCGATGCCAGAAACAGCGGTCGGCTCAGCAGCGCATTGGAGAATGCGGAAACAAACTCATAGCGTATGGTCAGCGCACCCAGTACCAGTCCCAGCCCCGTGCTCAGACCAACCAGTAACATTAACGCGGCCAGCACATCCAAAGGACGCTCAATAGTAAACGTGTACCCCATCAGATAGCAGCCGGCCAGCAACAGGAATAGCACCAGAAAAGCGACAAGAGTTTCAAGAATCACCGTTGCTATTAGAATATCGAAACGTGAAACCTGTGGAAACATCAGTAACGGGCTCAAACTCTTTGTACAAGCAGTTACCTGTGACAACACATCACGGAACATGAAAAACGGACTAAAACCCGTGATAAAAAACAACGGAGCTTCTATGCCGCTCTGGCTGGACCGGCCAATCAAGTGAAAGACACCGACAAACAGCGTTATAAACAGCACAGGCTCTATAAGCGCCCAGGTAAATCCCAGTCGGCGACCACCGTAGCGGGCTTTCACATCGCGAAGAAGCAATGCATGTACTACCCGGCACTGAATCGTAAAGGCACTTTCACGCGGGATTGTGTTGCTCGCAATCACCTCTGGCAAGCCGATTCTATTGCTGCCCACAGCACGGAATATTCACTAGTAAGCAAACGTCGCCAGCGGAATTTCGCGCCAGTCAGTTTCCGATTCCTGGCAACTCAATCCTCTGACTGTTTTGTCCGTAGCAATACTTTTTTCTGTAAAGCGTCGGCAGGCTCTGCCATTCGCAGATATGTATTCGGACACAACAATTATCTCACTTTTTTCACCGTTCAGGTTGTCAGTAAACAGCACCGGCGAATTAAGTGGAGTCTGAGCGACCAGGTTGCCTTTGGCGCTCACAGCGGGCTTTTGGTCCTGCTGCGTATGCCGGGCGGGCATCTGGGTGCAAGCCAGCATTATTACCGACGACATCAGCACAGCAGCACTACGGCATCTTTTGATACTCACAGGCCGTCACCGAACAGATCCAGTATTCCGCAAATACGCTCGTGCTCGCCACCGCGCCCTGAGACAACCACCAGCGCTCGAACCTTATGCTCTCGCATCAGAATTTCCGCATCCTTGATAAGATCGTCCGCCATAACGCAGACAGGATTAGCGGACATATATTTTTTTACCGGCTCGGAAAGCACCTGACCTTCAGCAACCATAGCGCGACGCAAATCACCATCAGTGAAGATCCCGACTACCTGATGATTATCCTGAACCACCACGAGCCCTAGCCGCGAAGACGTCATCGCCATCACCGCTGTAGAAATGCTATCGTCAGGCTGGCAAAGGGGCAGATCATTTGAGCGCATCACATCACGGACCTTAGAGTGCAGGCTCTTACCCAGCATACCGCCCGGGTGAAAATGTGCAAAATCTGCTGGTTTAAAGTTCTTAGCTTTCATCAGTGTCACGGCCAGCGCATCACCAACCGCCATAGCAACCAGTGCAGAAGTCGTCGGCGCCAGATTGTGCGGACACACCTCACGCTCGACTGGCAGAACCAGGTTGACATCAGCAGCGTCACCAATCGGAGATTTATCACGCCCGACCAGACTGATAATCTTATTGCCAAAGTACTTGATTGACGGCAATAACTTAACAACCTCTTCGGTACCGCCGGAATTGGAGATCAGCAACAAGACATCCTGCGGCGTGATCATTCCCAGATCTCCGTGTATTGCATCGGCGGGATGTATATAGAACGAAGGGGTACCGGTAGACGCAAGTGTTGCGGCAATTTTTTGACCAACAATGCCAGACTTACCCATGCCAATCACGATCACGCGACCATTACAGGAAAATATCAACCTTATCGCATCATCAAACTCCTGCCCCAATCCACCGGCAATAGCAGCCAGTGCAACTGACTGGGCCAGAATTGATTCACGCGCAATGTCGACTGACGACAACGAGTTATCCTGTATATGATTACTATCAATTAGAGATGAGACCAGCTCGGTCAATTTATTCACCGTACCCTGCAGATTGGAATTCAGCACTTTCCTGCATACAGCAGCAAAGGCGGATAGTCAGTCAGCAAGTATCACGCCTTCAGTACTGCGACTGCTTCCACAAAACGCGAGGTAACAACCGGCAGAATCGTAAAGCGTAAAATACCAATTCAGAAACATGAGGGCGCAAAAGCCGGGAATTAATACCCGGACAAGTAGCAGATTGTGTTGAAACCCGGGCGCGGTCGGTTATGTAAGTACCAGCCTAAAGTGCTGACAAGCGATTCTGCGACAATCAGACGATAGCGAAATCCCGGTATTGAATTTAAAAAAAACCGACCTTTTATCGCCGAGCCTGCAAAGACAGCATCCGCTCTCTAACCTGCTCTTCATCAAAGCTGTAGACCGAGCTATCGGTTACAGAAATCGCACGCTCATAATGCTGCACCGCCAGACCATATTCTCCGATATTATCCAGCGCTACCGCCAGATTATAGAGATTATCCGCTTCTCCTCCTGCCACCTCGACAGCACGCGAGTACGCCCATCTCGAATCGGCCCAACGTGAATTGCGGCTGTAGTAATTGCCCAGTGCGGCATACAAAGGCCCGGAGTTGGCAGGGTGGGAGTTAAATATCCGTTGTGCGTGCAATGTCATTTCACTTTCGATTTCATTTGACTGACCCGGCAAGTTCAACATCGCCGAATACGCTGTAGCATCACGAGGATCGAGCGAGAGCAAATGACGATAGCGACTTCCTGCAAGACTGATATCACCCAGCTGCTGCGCACTGGCCGCAACTCCAAGGTTTGCATCTCTGTGATAAGGATCGAACTGCAGCGCCCTGCCATAGAACGATGCGGCCAGCGCAAAATCGGCTTCCTGATACGCCCGGTAGCCCTGACTTACAAGTCGGGAAATTTCTGATCCTCCCTCTGCCACAACACTAGCGCGCTTAAGCTGATCAGCAGTTGAAACGGCTGTCACTTCCTCTTTTGACACTGACGTTGTGATTTCTGTAACCGTTACAACCGGCCTTTCAATCTGCCCACCGACCGTTGCGGTTTTCGCCGGCTTCTCTGCAACTACAGCGCGCAACGTTCTGTTTTCATCGACAAGCTGCTGCAACTGGCTACTCTGGCTCGCAAGCTCAATTCTGAGTGCAGCCAGCTCGTGCTGCACTGCGGTTAGATCAACAGCTGATTTATCAGCCGGGCTATTTGCAACACGATGAGATGGCTCATCCTGTGCTGGCGCATTTTCTTCATCTGTATTAGAACCCGCAACAACGGATTCCGATTTATCCGGGTGGCTTTGTGCAGTTTTTTGCAATTCTCTATCAGCTACCTGGCTTGCAGCGGTTTTTTTAATCTCAGACGGCTCATTTACAGTGCCAGAGGGTAAGGGAGGAGTCTGGTCAGTTTGATATTGATTATTACGATCCAGATGGGCATTCAAACGAACATCGAGCGCCTCACTCTCGCGCTGCAGCAACGCATATTCGCGCTCAAAGTAGGCATCGTTCTGGATTAATAGTACATAGACCCCACCGAATAAGCCGAAAGCTGCTACTGCAATAATCACATAGAAAAGCGTATCCAGATTGCGAACCTGCATCATCAACTCTGACTGATGCGCAGCACCACCATCAGGTTTACGGGCTGTACTGGCTTCGTTGCTCAATGCCGTCAACGCAATAATCCGCTACCCGTAGAAGAAGGTAGTCCGGATGCGGTGTTTGCTTCCATCAGCAAACGGTTATCCTCGACCGGTATAAAACGGTTTAGGCGTCGGTAATTTTGTCTTGAGGCAGACTCGCGCAGTACGGTCGGCCGCAAAAAGACCAGTAGTTCTGTTTTTTCTAAATTTTTCACGTCTTGCGCAAACAATTTGCCGAGTAACGGGATGCGATTAAGCCCGGGAAGGCCGGTATTTCTATTATCCACCTTATTTTGCATCAGACCGCCAATGATTGCGACCTCTCCACTTTTCACCCTGATTACAGATTCCATCTCCCGCACCTGAATTTCTGGTATCAGGTTTCGTACCTGCGCTTGTCCAGCCAGTGCCGGACTGGGGTCTTCAGCAAATTTCAGTATCCGCGAAATTGTTGGACGGACATTAAGAATTACATCGTCCGAGTAATTAATAAACGGCGTCACATTCATCACCAGCCCGACCGGCAGCGAATGCACAGTGCTATCCACAATAGTTCGTTGATCACCATTTTCCCGCTCCAAACGATCCACCTCAAAAGTAAAGTAGACACGGTTATCAACGACCTTCAAAATCGCTGGCTGGTTATTTAGCGCAATAATTTTTGGACTGGACAGAACTTTGACATCACCAAACTGCTGCAGCAGCTTAAGGGTGCCGGACACATCGCCAATACCCGACGCCGGGTCACGATAACTGACAACTCCTGTTGTCGGTGTTGACACCTCAGACGCACTGGGAGAGCCGGTGAGCAATTGCGCGAAGCCTATCGATGCAGAACCTGCACTTTCCAGAATACGCCAGTCAACACCGGCTTCAAAATTCTCACTTAGCGTTACTTCCACTACCGTCGCTTCAATAAATACCTGCCGCTGAGCGCTGGCCACCGTGCGGTCTATCAATGCACCGATATCCCGATGCTGGCTGGACGTGGCGCGCACCGTAATAAGGCCGGTTTCACGATTAACAAATATATTGCTGTTATCCGCGCGCTCAGCTGCTTCGCCAAAATTGTATTTTTCCCCCAATATGCCCGCAACGTTCGCTATAAGAGAGCGCCAGAAGTGATTTTCAGATTTGTTTTCAATAGTCATTTGCGAACCATTTGAACCTTCCGCACTATTGCCATCGACACCACTACTCAACGAGCCAATCTGCGTCGCCAGATCAACCCGGCTACGGGTACTACGCGATATATTCAGGTAATCAACCCGGTAGCTTTGCAATGCTGGCACATCCGCCTGCACCCGAATTGTCCTGCCAGTAACTTCATAGCGCATCGGAACCTGGCGCGCCATCTTCTGCAAAATTGCCCGTAGCGGCTGGTTAACTGCATTCAGTGTTACCAGCCCCTTTATTTCTCCAACGAGATCTAGATCAGATTTCGAATCCTGCGCCAGTGCAAACAATATTTCATCAGCAGCAACCTTGCTGACCACAACGCTATAGCGCTCTAAAGGCGGGGTATCAGCAGGAGCGGGCAGCATGGGCAGTGCCGCGGTGGCCAGCGGTATGACCGCCGGAGGTACGGTACTCAAAAGCTCTTGAGTAACAGCAGCAGTCGTTTTCGGGGACTTTTGACCTACCCCTGCTTCAGGGCCTACGGTCTGACACGCAATAAGAGCGGGCAACAGAAAACATAAACCACAACGTACAACAAACGGGAATCTATTAGTTCCCGGTATTTCTACATCAACACTACAGCACATAGAGTCACATCCTGGTTCTACTACCGCCATACAACGGTAGAACCCGTTACTTCAGAGAAATTAGCGCTAACGCGCAGCGCCTGCTCAGAGCAAGTACCATTCCGATGCTGAAATATTGTGCGTCAGCAAGCCGTCATCTGACGCAGCAGTTAAAAAATAAACTCAAAGCCTGTACAAAAAAAGCAACAATCACTCGATTAACGCACAATCTGTCGTCGAAACCTATACAACATGCAGGATTGTCGATCTCAATGTTTAATATTGTTCTCTTTGAGCCAGAGATACCACCCAACACCGGAAACATTATGCGGCTGTGCGCCAACACCGGCTGTTCATTACATTTGATTGAACCAATAGGATTCGAGCTGGACGAAAAACGTGTCAAACGGGCTGGTCTGGATTATCGCGATCTATCCGTCACCAAACGCTGGAGCAGCCTTGATGATTACCTCAGTGAGCAGTTGCCCGCAAGCATCTACGCATTTACCACCAAAGGCAGTTGCATTTATACCGACACATCTTTCAAACCAGGCGATACATTATTATTCGGGCCGGAAACTCGTGGCCTACCCGCGTCGATTCTCGACTCACTGCTGCCCGCGCAAAAGTTGCGTTTACCAATGATGCAGGGCAGCCGAAGTCTGAATTTGTCGAACACGGTGGCAATTGCAGTCTATGAGGGATGGCGGCAAAATCAATTTACCGTATAAAGCCAGCGCGCGGCACAGCCGCAGCAGGTTCTACCCGGCCTCTTGCCTACGCTCACGGCTCAGCAAAGCCTCGACCGCAGCAGTGGCAGATTTGCTGCCCTCAACCACTTCATAGACTTGCTGCACTATCGGCATATCAACATCGTGTTGTTGCGCCAGACGCACTGCAACCCGGGTCGCTGCAATGCCTTCGACTGCCTGGCCAATCTGCTTACAGGCTGCATCAACAGACAAACCCTCAGCCAGTGCCAGCCCAAAGCGACGATTACGGGATTGATTATCAGTACAGGTTAGTACCAGATCTCCCATCCCCGACAGACCCATTAGAGTTTCCTGTCGAGCACCAAGCTTCATACCCAGGCGAGACAACTCAGCCAGACCCCGTGTAATTAATGCCACCCTGGCATTCGCACCAAAATGTAAACCATCGGAAATGCCGGCAGCAATTGCGTAGACGTTTTTTAATGCCCCACCGAGCTGGACTCCGTTAAGGTCATTCGTGGTGTAGGCACGAAAGCGATCCGTATGCAGCCACTCACTTACAGCAAGGCTGTAGTCCGGTTTGCCAGATGCCACTGCAATCGCCGTCGGCAAACGCGACGCTAGCTCAGTGGCAAAAGTAGGGCCGGACAGCACCGCGGTATTTGCCTCTTCACCGAGTTTTGCGGCAAGTACGGTACTCAGGAATTGTCCCTTCTCGCGATCCAGGCCCTTACAGGCCCACATGACACCACACTGCCTGCCACGGATTGTTATTAGCTGATCAATCACATCGCCAAAGCTGCCACTGGGTACGGCAACGAGCACATCACTAACGCCCGCTAGTGCGCTTGTCAGATCTGTTGTACAGTCAAGCCCCGCTGCCAGAGTTATACCCGGCAGATACCGGGTATTCTCGCGTTGATTGACAATCACCGAAGCCGTTTCACTACTACGGCTCCACAACACTACACGATGACCGCAACTGGCAAGATGACTGGCGAGTGCGGTACCCCAGCTGCCCGCCCCTAACACAGCAATTTCTTTCACAAACAAACCGTCGTTAAAGCAAAGTACTGCCTGAAAAACATACTAATGCTGTGTTTCAGAGGCAGGTGCTGCTTGCGGCTTCTTTGATTCCATGTGTTGCGCGTACAATGCATCAAAGTTAATCGGATCAAGCAGCAATTGCGGGAAGCCGCCCTTCACCGCCAGATCAGAGATTACCTCCCGTGCAAACGGAAAAAGTACACTCGGCGTGTAACTTCCCAGCAGATGGCCCATCTCGCCCTCTGCAAATCCGGATATGGTAAACAGGCCAGCCTGCTTGACTTCAGTCAGATACGCAGACTTTCCAGCCAGATCCACTGTCACGGTAATCATCAATGTACATTCGTAGATATCATCTTTGATGTTCCGGCTTTCCGTGTTCAGCTGCACCTTCACTTCCGGCGCCCATTGTGCCTGCTCGGTAAAAATCTCGGTTGATCTCGGCGTCTCGAAAGAAACATCTTTGATATAAACCTTCTGAATCCGGTAAACCTGGGTTTTACCGGTTTCTCCGCCTGCCGCCGCTTCTGTTTCTTCAGCCATTAATAATTAAGTCCCGTGAATATAGAGTTCGTTAGTATTCTAGTGAATTGATTCGACACATGCAGAATTTGCACAGCTCAAACCAGATTTCACAACCGTTCATAGAATGGCTGTGCCACGCTTTAGCGGAATAGATCACGCCTGGAGTAAGTACAGCAGCTAACCCGACAATACCTGATCTAGCTGACCCGTTGCTTCCAGTTCCGACAAATCATCAAAACCACCAATATGGTGATCACCAACAAAGATCTGCGGTACGGTGCGTCTACCGCTACGCTGTTTCATGATGTCGAGCTGCTCATGATCCTGATCAACCCGAATGGTCTCGTATACAACATTTTTTTTGTCAAGCAAACGCATGGCCGCTTTGCAGAACCCACAAAGTCCAGTCGCATAGATCAGTACATTACTATTTTCAGACATTCTACCCTCGAACCGTGCCGCCCCGGGGCTACGGACATTCATTGATATCAGATTTAAGCCAGGTGGCTGTCCAGGAGCCTGTCCGGGAATCAGGATCTACTGCGGACGCGATCTTTTGGTCAGCTATTCCGATCAATTTCGTTAAAGAAGAACAACTATTCGCCTCTAATGATCAAATTATCTGGCCAAAAGACCGCATCCGCAGTAGATCATTCATTCTCGGACAGCAACCTAGCCTTTAGTAGATATGGGCATCGTTGCTTTTTCCCAACCACCGAGACCGCCGGCCAGTGTATATACAGATTCAAAATTTGCTTTACGCAATTTACCCGCCGCACGGGAAGCTCGCGGGCCATTGGAACAATATAAAATGATGGGCTTTTTCTGAAACTTTTCCAGCTCGGTCATGCGCTTGTCGAAATTGCTCATCGGTATATGTCGAGCCCCGAGAATATGGCCTTTTTTGTATTCGGAATCATCACGCACATCAACAAAAATCGCATCTTCGTCATTTTGCAGGCGAGTTGCCTCTGTCGGGCTGAGTTGCTTAACGCCGGAAAATAGACGCTGATATTCAAAGAAAGCTATCATGCCGATCACCGCAGCTAATGCGAAAAACAAAATAGGATGATTGCCCACAAATTCCGGTATACGATTCATAATACGGTCAGTTAGTTGGGTTGTAATATACGGTGTGGTTGCGACATCGCGAGCGCTTGTCCACGCGCGATAATACACGTACAGCCTTTTTTTTGCGCATGTATTTTATCTGAACCGCCAGTCATCAGGCCGGCATAAGTACGTGAGCCGCTGTGTTCAGGCAAGAACCAATCCGCAGGAATTTCATGCCGATCTCAAAATTTCAGTGACCAGCCAAACCTCAATGACCAGTCACACCGTGATAACCGATTCAATCAGCGCAGGAATCAACGGCCCGTGAACGAGGAGTCTATTCTCTACACCATTTTCCTGATTTTCACAGGTGCATCTATTGTCGCCACCGCGGCCTTGTTCGCCCGCCAATCATTGCTGGTGGCATACATTGTTGTCGGCTTGCTGGCAGGACCACACATTAGTGGCCTGATCTCCGATCCGGCCCTTATCACCGATATTGCTAATGTCGGTATTATTTTTCTGCTGTTTCTACTGGGTCTGAATCTGGAGCCGGACGATCTCAGAAACCTGTTGCGCGAGGCCACAGTTGTGACCCTGATCAGCAGTAGCGCATTCGCCTTTTGCGGTTTTTCCATCGCCCTTTTTTTTGGATTTACAGCAACAGACAGCGTTGTAATCGGTGCAACGTTGATGTTTTCTTCCACCATTGTCGGCCTCAAATTACTGCCGACAAGCGCTTTGCATCATCAGCGCATGGGTGAAATCATCGTCAGTATTCTGCTCCTTCAGGATATGATCGCCGTCATTGTGCTGTTACTGCTTCAAGGTATTGGCAGTGACGGATCGCCTCTGTTTGAAGTCATTCGAGCATTGCTGCTACTGCCACTGATAAGTACCGCGGCCTACTTTGCTTCCAGACATCTGCTTTCCAGGCTGTTTATCCGATTCGATCAGATCAGTGAGTATATATTTCTACTCACCCTTGGCTGGTGCCTTGGAATTGCAGAGCTTGCACATGCTATCGGGCTATCACACGAGATAGGCGCATTTATCGCCGGAGTCACACTGGCCGCCAACCCGATTGCACGCTTTATTGCAGAAAGCCTCAAGCCTCTGCGGGACTTCTTCCTCATTATGTTCTTCTTCGGTCTCGGCGCCGGATTCGACGTGTCGCGAGTTACTCAAGTAATTGTACCGGCAACTGTTCTGGCAATCGCAGCCATTCTCCTGAAACCTCTGGTTTTCAGGCTGCTACTGAGACGGGAAAAAGAAAAGAAAAGTATCGCCGGGGAGATTGGCGTACGCCTGGGGCAAATCAGTGAATTTTCGCTACTGGTTGCTGTTGTCGCAACCAGCACCGGAATTATCACCGCACGTGCATCCATGACAATTCAGACTGCAACCATACTGACCTTTGTGCTGTCTTCCTACTGGATAGTCATGCGCTACCCGACACCAATCGCCAACGATGAAAAACTGCGTCGAGATTAAGATTATTTAGTGAGCATATACTCGATAGCCCAGCGCAGCTCTTCATCACTAAGCTGGCTCCCTCCGCGAGGCTGCATAGCGCCTACACCAGAGATCACACTGGCCAGCAAGCCGTCAACGCCATTTTCCATGCGTTGTTCCCAGACTGCCTTGTCACCGTATCTGGGGGCATCGCCAATACCAGATAAATGACAGGCTGCGCACAGAGAGTCCACCTGCGCTTTTACTTTCTCAGGCACTTCCGAAGCCGCTATAACCGGCTCATCAATGACGTCCGGCGGTACAACTTCCAGTGGTATTTCTTTGATGCCGGCATCCAGAGGTGCAACACTCACTGCATTCACTATCGGTGCCATTGTATTGTTGTCAGATCCGATCGCGGTTTGCAGCAAATGAGCAACAGCCAGACGTAACTGATCATCATTTAAAGAACTTTCCGCTCGTGCCGGCATACCACCTTTGCCCCTGATAACGCTCGCTGTCAGCGCATCTATTCCCTTTTCCGAGAGCACCTGCCAGGCACGGCTGTCGTCCATTCGTGGTGCATTACTGATCCCGGTCAAGTGGCAGCCCGCACAGTTAACAGCAACGGTGGCCCGCACCCTGACTGAAATGGCAGAATCTTCAGTCTCAACTGTCGGGAGCAATTCAGCCGCTTGCACTGATGAAGTAGTAGTCATAGATGCGTCCGTGCCATCAACAAGCTGATCCTGATCTACGACCGCCGCACTGACTTCATCTACCGGTGCGGCAACTGAAGGCACAACTGTCCTTACCGACTCGACCCTCGATTGTCCCACAGGGGAAATCTGCTGCAGAATCCGTTGCACAACCAGCGGATCAGAACCCGGATCCGCCTTTGGCGACAAAAGATTGGCCAACGCAATTATAAAGAGAGTGAACAGCACCAAAGCCCCGAGAACAAATACAAAAGGCTTATAAAAACTGGAGTCGTCGTGACTCATTGGTATCTACACCTATGGTCGATCGATCGCGATTGCACCGGCAACCGCAATGCCCGGTTTGCATGCAACGACCGAATCACCGCAGACCGGGGATCCATATTATCTCTTCGTACACACATCATGAGAATGCGAAAAACAAAGAACGGACGGAACCCCGATTGATCAATATCCGCTGTCGCAAAGGAGTATCGACCAATGAGAACAGGATTTATGGCGATACCCTTGACTGACCAACCGGCATGAGTCGTTCCTGCGTCTGCGCAGCCACCAGAGGATCTGTTGAGGTCATACCTGGCGGAGAAAAAATATTCGCCATAGCAATAATGAAAAAAGTAAAGAACACCAGTGCGCCCAATACCATTCCAAACATTTTAAAATCTGTATCTTCATACCCGCTCATCACGGTACTCCTAAAGTAAATAATATAAAGTTTAGTAAACCAACCGACGACACCCGCCGCGAATCGGCGGAGACACCGGCAATCTGCTTGCCAGACCGCTACGCCAAGCCGATATCATGGAATACCGATTTTGGCGAACCAGACCTGCGGGATCGCGATTTTAGCAAACCGCCAATCCATAATCACAATATACAGGGATTATCAGCTGCCCCTTACAGAACTCTCTCCCTACCGCAATGATCCAAACACCCGCTGCAAAAGCTCTGTCGTACGCTTGACCGGATTCTCCCGGATTGCCTTCTCCTCAACCGCCAGGTAATGGAAGATTCCATCCATAGCGAGTCCCACCACATGGTCTGTCAAATCAGCATCCACCTCCGGCGCCAGCGGTATGCGGTTGTAGCGATCCATGAAATCATTAAAGACGCGCACAGCACCTACCTCTGACAATGAAGATTCAACAATCGGCTCCATCTCGCTGATAAGCGTTGACCCCATCGACTGCCGAAAGTAGCTTGTTGCGGCGTCATCAGGCCCCTGAAGGATATTTTTAGCATCATCAAGCGTCATTTGCTGTATCGCCACCAGGAACAATTGCTGAGCCCGTGGAGTTGCCAGTTCCGCGGCCCGGTTCAACCGTAGTTCAAGTGAATCGAAGCTGTCACTCAAACCTACTTTTGCGGCAATCTTGCGAGTGCGATCGAGCGCGCTCGGCAGAGGAATTCGAATGGTCGGATCACCATTAAAACCATCTTCCCGACCAAGCTGTCTCACTACCTGCCTGGAACCGACCTTAAGCGCCTCCTTCAATCCACTTGCAATTTCGCTGACTTCAATGCCGCCATCGCCTCCTTTTGCAAACCCGCCGACCCGATCGATCTCCTTGAGAAGATCACCGCTGCTGGCACACGCGGCTAACAGAATTACGCTCGACAGAAAAAACGAAATACGTACAGACCAATGGGCAAAACTACAAATAGACATCAGACATTTCCAGTAAATTGATTCAATTCATTAAATTTGCTGCCGGACTCTACACTCAATAAACAGCGTATCGGCGTATCGCAGCGGGTATTAAAATATAATTCAGATCTCATTATTAAACACCGGAGCCCGTCGATCGGCTTAAGCATTGCACAATTCGGCCGTTATCTGAGCAGTTGATTTTCAGTGTTGCTCGTTCAATCGCTGCGATCTTACAGGTATAAAAATACCAGTTCAAAATAATCATAAGAACAAGCGGCAGATTAAGTTTACGCCGCCCTACAACTGGTCAGGTGAGGATTTAGAAAATGGCTAACATCGGTGGACTGAACTCAAGCGACCACATATCACATGCCCAGCAAAGCTCCAACGATCAAAACAAAAACTCTTCATCTGACTATCAGAATGCTCCGCTAGGCGACCTTGCCAACAAAGCACGTGACGGTGATCAGACTGCCCTCGATAGACTTGCCGCGTTGATTTACGCGCTACAAAACACCCTGTCACACGGTATTACGCCGTCAGCACCCACTGGCAACGCCAATCACTTAGGCGGCAATATTCAAACGACTAACCGCGACCTGCATGCCCCGCAGATGCGCATGCTAAGTGCCAGTAACCAGTTTTCCAACGGTGCTGCAATAAACGGCTCCACGGGCGCCGGGAAAGGGTTTAACAGTATCGGGGGGATTAACTCTCGTCAGCACTCCATGGGCAGCAACTTTCAAGGCTCCGGCAGTGAGTCGAACTTTGAGGCAGGATCGGTCTTCCGTCGATCTAATGACATCTTTGATCAGGTTGCTGAACTACTCGAAGAACAGCAACGCATTGGCATGCAATCCGCTCAGTTAACGGCATCATCCGGTGCAATCTCAAGCGCACTACAGGCATTGCAGTCTGTTGCACGAAACATAAGAGCCTAAATACCGCAGGCACATCCTGATCAATCCTTGCTGCGGGGGTTCGCAGCTGGCTTTCAACGGCCACCACTTATAGAAAAGCTGACACCCGCATTTACCTGCCTAAAAGGTCAGGCCCCGGAACGCGGGTCGTCAACCATCTGCAAAACAGCGCACAGTTCATATTTTCCTGCTCCGGCAGACAATTCCTTTGGTTCATTTGTTGCTGATCACATCTGTTAGCAACAACGTCTGTTCAAAGAACGGTACCAGAGGATTTTACCATCAGCATGCGTCTATTCCCATCTGATCAGCACACCGGCGGAGTACCGTCGTGAATGTTGTTGCTGAGCTGCCTGTTAATGACGACGGACCAAAAAACAACTCGATCGGCCACATTGCTGACACCGATACCGGGTCAAGTAACGACGCTGAGCATGCTACACACACATTGAATCCGGGTGGGTTGAACAGCGAGCTGGCGAACCGCTGGTTACTCTGGCAGTGCCGTATGATCGCTGATGTAATCACCGGCTGTGTATTCGATATCAACGGAAATGTCCTCGCCACCCGACCAGCCCGGGGAGAAGGTTTCAGCATACTCTCCGACGCGGCAATGGAGGCGCGGCAGGCAGACCACTCATTCATTAAAACCGAAGTCACTTTCGGACCGTCCAACGGACGACTCGGCGATACCATCGCTACACCAATCAAAGCCAACAATAAAACACTCGCTTACGTAGCAGTGCTCATGGCTCCACGACCTCAGTCGCGGCAGAATGTTGTACTTCAATTGCTGCAATGGGGAGGCTACTGGCTTGAATCACTAAGTCAGCTATCTGACGGCGTACATCAGGAAGCAGGATCTTTTACTCAATCGTTGCTGGTCGCTGTATTAAAGCATTCGAACTCCCGGAAAGCCTGCATGGAGATTGCAAATCGTCTCGCCGATCGGCTTAGCTGTGATCGGGTATCTATCGGGCTGCGCCAGGGTCTGGTTGTCAGAGCAGAGTGCATATCACACCTGGCGAGCTTTGATCCGCGTACGCAGCTGGTCAGGCGACTGGAAGCAGCAATGGAAGAATCGTTTGATCAGAAAACAGTGATCAGCGCACCGCAAATAAAGTCAACCGGCGCCTGTATAGATAAAGCGCATCGCGAACTGCTTACACACAATGGAAGTTCCGTCGTCAGTACTTTCCCGCTAACAGGCCAGCAGCAAATATTCGGATCAATCGTATTTGAGCGCAGCACAAACAATCCGTTCGATTCCGACACAATCCGCTGGTGCGAAGCAGTACTGAGTTCCGTTGCACCGGTTATCGAACTAAAACGATTTGAAGAGAGATCACTGCGCAGCAAAGCTGCCGACTCCCTGCGCTCCTCTCTGACAGATCTAGTCGGCCCGGAATACCTGAAACTGAAAATGGCCGCTGTTTTCGTTGCAGCCATTCTCTTTCTTGGCTCTATTGTTAATGGTACCTACGAAGTATCGGCACCGGCCCAGGTAGAAGGATCCATCTCACGGGTAATTGCCGCCCCCATTGCCGGATTTGTAAAATCATCCAGCGTGCGCGCCGGCGATCTGGTCAAGGAAGGTGAAATTCTAGCCACACTTGATGACCGCTCGCTTCAACTGGAGTTGAAAAAATGGCAGGGCGAAGAAAATAAATTAAAAAAAGCCTACCAGGAGGCATTGGCAAAAAAGGCACGTACAGAACTGAGCATCCTGCGTGCGAAAGCAGATCAGATAGATGCGGAGCTCGCACTCACGTACCAGCGCATAGAACGCACACAACTTCGGGCACCGTACAACGGCTATGTTGCCAGTGGCGATCTGAGCCAGTCCCTTGGTGCGCCGGTAGAAATAGGAGATGTGCTGTTTGAAGTGGCTCCGCTGGAGAATTACCGGGTAGTGCTGGAAGTGGATGAGCGCGACATGGCGGGCGTTGAGAAAAACAACACCGGCGAAGTTGTCATCGCCGCCCTGCCTTCCACGCCTATACCTTTTACTATAGATCAAGTTATTCCGGTAGCAGTATCCGGTGAAGGTAACAGTTATTTTCGAGTAGAAGCCACAATACCGGACCACACTCAGGAATTGAGACCCGGAATGGAAGGCATCGCACGCATTGATATGGGCCATAGGAAATTATTATGGATCTGGACACACAATCTGGTTGATCGAATTAGATTGTGGCTGTGGTCAGTCGGTTGGTAACTGAAGGCCTGACAACGTGACTGAAGCTGCCGGAAACACACCAGAGAGCACCACTGCCGCGGACGGTATTCCAGAGCAATGGAGTCATATCTCATCGCTTCGACCACAGTTGCAACAGCATGTATCAGCACACCCTCAGGATTTTCGTGGTGTCAGATGGTATATCCTCAGTGATTCTGCTCGCGGCCGTCATCTTCGCTTCAATGAAATCGCCTATGAATTTATAGGGCGCCTGGACGGTGACCAGACCGTAGAGGAAATATATCAGCAACTTGAGACATCCGCCGATTATCAGGCTCTCTCCCGCCACGATATCGTTACCATACTTACACAGCTTTTTGCGGTTGAAGTACTGCGCAGTGGCCTGCCTACAGATGTCGAACAAATGTTCAAGCGCAGCCAGGCTGAAAAGCAGGCTAATCGCATAAAGCGCTGGATGAATCCGCTGGCTATCCGTTTTCCGCTCTTTGATCCAGACGTCTTTTTAAATCGAGCCATCCCAACCATACGGCCTGTATTTTCACTGGCAGGAGCGGTGCTATGGTTCCTGGTGATTATGATCGCAGGGATGTTTCTGTTGATCCACTATCAGGAGCTGGCTTTTGCTCTAAAGCAGGACATCCTGTCTCCGCGCAATATTTTCCTTGTAATCGCACTTTTTCCGATCATGAAGACATTCCACGAATTTGCACACTCGTTTACCGTAAAAGCATGGGGCGGAGAGGTTCACGAGATGGGCATTACCCTGCTTGTATTAATGCCGGTACCCTATGTCGATGCCTCGGCAGCATGGGCTTTCAGAGAAAAATATAAACGAATTCTGGTTAGCGCCTCAGGCATGATCATGGAATTGTTTCTGGCAGCGCTGGCTTTTATCATCTGGACTCTGGTACAGCCCGGTCTGATCAAAGATGCTGCACTATCTGCATTTCTTATTGGCAGTGTTTCTACCATACTCTTTAACGCCAATCCTTTGCTGCGATTCGATGGCTATTATATTTTGCAGGACTGGATTGAGATACCCAATCTCTATAGCCGATCAAGTCGCTACAATATTTATCTGCTTAAAAAGATTCTTCTAGGCCAGAACAATGCTGTCTCGCCGGTAACAGACCCGGGCGAAATCAAATGGTTTATCGGGTACGGTATCCTGGCCTGGATGTACCGACTGTTTATAACTTTTGTCATAGCGGTATTTCTTGCCAGCAAATTTCTGGTTCTTGGCGTAATACTGGCTGTCTGGTCTATGGTTTTACTGTTTGTAGTGCCAGTCTATCGCGGCATTCGCTATTTATTGTTCAACGATGCACTCACTGGAATAAGAACCAGGGCATTAAGCAGAATAGGTGGACTGGCAATGCTGATGTTAGCAACAATATCCATCATTCCGTTCTCACTCTACACCAACGCCGAAGGCATAGTGTGGGTACCGGATCAGGCGCAACTCTATGCAAAAACCGACGGATTCGTACAAACACTTAGCATACCAGCCGGAACTCAGGTAAAGCCTGACACCACCGTATTGCAACTGGATAATCCAGACCTGCATACACGTAAGCTGGTTCTGAACGCAAAATATCGAGAACTTTACGACAGACACAAGAGCGAGCGCTTCACTGATCCGGTGAAGGCCGAGCAGACCAAAGTTGAGCTGATTACCGTCGAAGCAGATATTCACTCGCTGCAGCTGGAACTGGAATCCCAGACACTCATCAGCCGCTCATCAGGCACACTGGTTTTTCCGGGAGAGCAGAATCTTGTCGGGCGCTATGTAGAGAAAGGTCAGGCCGTCGCCTATGTTGTCGATCCCGATCAGTTGATCGTGCGCCTGGTGGTCCCGCAGGCCGCTGTAGGGTTGCTGTCAAAAGAAATAAGAAACGTAGAAGTCAGGCTCGCCGACAGAGTCAGTAAAGTACTGGATGCAACAGTTATACGGCAGACACCATCAGGTAGCAATTCGTTACCAAGCCGTGCACTGGGTGCAGGTGGCGGCGGAGATATTGCTGTCGTCGGCAGCGATACCAATGGCACCACGACAGCGGAAAAGGTATTCCAGATAGATCTGGAGTTACCAGACAACAGTGACGTTGCAGGTCTTGGAACACGAGCCTTCGTGCGGATCAACCATGGTCGTGAAATACTGGCCTCGCAGTGGCTCAGGAAGACCCGCCAGTTACTCCTCAATACGCTTCCCTTTTTAATGTAATCGCTTGTAAGAGATTAATATGCGAACTTCCTATATCTATTTGAAAATCACCGCATTGCTCACGTTACCATTTTCGGTTATGGCACAACAGACAACAGTATTGTCACTCGAGGGTGATCCGCTGAAAGCCATGGATTGCATTGTCGAGCCGAGTGAGATTGTCGAGCTAGGCAGCAGTGTTCCGGGGGTTATAGACAAACTGTACTTTGAGCGGAATAATTTTGTCAATGAAGGCGACACTGTTGCTGAACTCGATGCCAGAGTCGAACGTGCAACCCTGGAGCTGGCCACTGCACGTGCAGAAATCGATACCAGCCTGAATTTACGCAGAGAGAATGCCGCCTTTGGCATGCGCACTCAAAGCCGCAACCAGGAACTGTTCAATGAATCGACCATCTCGGCTCAGGATATGGATAAGGTAAAAACCGAAACGTACATAGCTCAGTTACAGGCACGTCAGGAAGAAGACAACAAACGCATCGCAAAACTGGAAGCAGAACGCGCCTTGCAGGCACTTAATCAACGTACCTTGAAAAGCCCTATTGCCGGGGTGGTGATGGAGCGCTACAAATCAGTGGGCGAATACCTGGAAGCAGAACCTGTGTACCGTATCGCAAATTTAGACCCGTTACATGTTGAGCTTATTGTACCAGTGCAACAGCTGGGCTCAATTGCAACTGGAATGAAAGCCGAAATAACCATTGATCTCGAATCAGCCAGCAACGAAAAACACATAGCGATCGTCACCAGCGTTGATCGTGTAGCCGATGCGGCAAGTGGCACCTTTGGCGTACTGCTGAGCATGCCGAACTCCGGTTTCAGAATACCCAGCGGGGTGCGCTGCAATCTGGATTTCATCAGCGAGTAGCAGAGCGGAGCTCGATAGCATTCCACCTCCACACTGACACCGGGGAAGCCATCGCAGCTCCATAGAGCTTGCGTTCAGCATAGCTCGATCCACAGACACCTCCAGGTCAAACCCCTGGAGCCGTCACATTGACTACTTACCTGTTTAGTCAGGCACATCTTTGCCGCCATTCATACTAACTGGCACTTTGACTTACATCGAAACCCCATCGTATTAATCAGCAATTCGGGCGAATGCAGAGCGCCGGAGCGATGGTTTCCAGTAACGAATACTACAGTTGATGGAGAGTTACCAGACTAGTGAAGCGGGTGTTATCAAATGATTAAATTTATTCGCTCTCCGCTATTTCGCATCAGCTTCAGCATGATGATGCTGGTTGTATCGATTCTTCTCGCCAGTGAACTGCTGGGTCTGTTCCCCAGTTCGAACAAAGACAGTCTCACCCAACGAAAATTCATCGTTAACACGTTAGCGGTGCACGTCGCTATGGAACTCGACGGCGATAGCCAGAAAATCTCTGAGATGCTGCGCACAACGGTTACGCGTAATCCTATAGTCGCCTCGGTGGCAATACGGCGTTCCGACAATACCATCATCGACATGTACGGTAACCACGTTGAAAACTGGACACTGAAGCCTACAGACAAACCAACGCCAACCCAGGTACAAGTACCTCTCTATGAGGGTGAACGACAGACCGCAACGGTCGAAATCCGTTTTAAACAACCAAACGAGGGCACAAGCCTGCTGGACCGGCGAGCCTCATTTCCCAACGTAGTGATATTCGTCGCACTGTCCGCATTCTTCGCTTTCAATATGTTTCTTAAGCGCACACTGCGGGAACTCGATCCGGATGCTGTTATACCTGAACGGGTGCGAAAAGCACTGGATACTCTGGCGGAAGGCTTGCTGATTATCAACCGCGAAAATGAAATCGTTTTCTCCAATGCTGCATTTGCCCGCACAATAGGACTTTCCGCCACAGATCTGGCCGGAAAAAGCTGTGACACGTTAAAATGGCAGACTGACGAATCCAGTGAATTACCATGGATTCCTTTAATCAACGGCGGCGAGATCGCAAGCGGCGCAACCGTCAGATTGAACACAGGCTTCGAACAACTTTCGACATTCACCGTAAACGCAACACCAATTATTGCGCAGGCCGATGAAATCCGTGGCGCTCTGGTCACCTTTAACGACATAACAGAGGTCGAAATCAAAAATGCCGAACTGCGCAATGCCCTGGTTAATCTGGAAAAAAGCCAGCTGGAAATTACCCGCCAGAACGAAGAGCTGGAATATCTGGCCACTCGAGATCCACTTACGGGCTCACTGAACCGACGCTCATTTTTTAACGGTTTTGATTTACTGTTTGCAGAAGCACGCCAGAATCAGGACGAACTGACCTGCATCATGACCGACATCGATCACTTCAAAGCAGTGAATGACACCCACGGCCACGGTGTGGGCGATGAGGTCATAAAGTACCTGGCCGACGTACTTGCCGAACATTCCCGCCCGAATGACCTGGTCGGTCGATTCGGTGGCGAAGAATTTTGTATTGTAATGCCCGCCACGTCGCTGCATGAAGCTGCCAATCTGGCCGAGACACTTCGGGATACACTGGAGAAAGGGATTGGTGCAAATTTCCTCGACAAATGTCAGATTACAGCCAGTTTTGGCGTCGCATCAATTCATTCGGGTGCTAGTAAGCCGCACGATATGGTAGAGCAGGCAGACAGAGCGTTATATTTTTCCAAAGAGAACGGTCGCAACAAGGTGACTAACTTCACCAGTGCGATGGAAGATTCCGAGTTCACTTCAGGTTCAGCAGCAGACAGCACCGCTGAACCACAGCCGGCTATCGCACCGACACCAGTGATTAAAGTCGCACCGGAGCCACCGGTACCCGTGCTCGCGATAAAAAACACAGACCAGAAAACTCCGCTGGCCGACTTACCCAAAGCGACCCAAAAAATGATCAGGGAAGACTCATCAGTCCCTGTACTGCTGCTGAAAACGCCAACGCCTGAATCAAATAATTCACAGAAGAAAACCGACGTCGGTACCCAGCGGCTAGAGCGTAACCTGCTTCTGGATCGCGTGGATCAGGCATTGCAGGTTGCCACTCGCAAAAACTATCATGTTGGCGTACTGCTGCTTTCTATCAGTGCTTTGCAACGTATTAACGATACCCTGGGTTTTTCAGTCAGTGAGAAACTCTATCTAAAGATCGTCAGCCGCTTGAAAACCGTCCTCAATGACGAAACAAATATAGGACTGATCGGCGCTGGCGAGCACAATATTGCAATCACCCGATATGGCGACACCGGAATCTGCCTGACGCTGAACGATATAAAACACATCAGCGACTTTAATATTATTCATGAGCGAATAATGGACGGATTCAACCGTACAATTTCGGTGGATGGTCATGAAGTGTACGTATCCATGGATACCGGAGTGAGCGTCTATCCGAATCACGGTACCGATGCCGATATTCTGATACGCAGCGCCAGTATCGCTATGCGTGAAGCGCGCGACGGTTCGGGTCAAAACAATATAGTTTTCTACTCTCCCGATATGAACCAGACCTCTCGTAAGCTGATTCGTTTGGAGACCGAGTTACATCAGGCATTGTCACGCAATGAGCTATTCGTAGCTTATCAGCCGAAAATTGATTTACGCACCGGCGCCATTGTCAGCATGGAAGCACTAGTTCGTTGGCGTCATCCGGAATTCGGAATCGTATCACCAGGTGAATTCATTCCTGTGGCAGAAAAAACCGGGTTAATAAACCAGATAAGCGCCTGGATAACCCGGGTTGTATGCGCTCAAATATCGATGTGGCGAGAAGCCGGCTATAAAGATCTTAGCGTGGCGGTAAATATCTCGCCGGCAGAGATGAAAAACGGATTGCTCGCAGACAATATACTTAATGCGATACGTGAATTCGATATACCACCAAATACACTGGAAGTAGAGATTACCGAATCTCTGGTAATGCAAGACATGAATATGGCTATTCGCACTCTGGAAAAGCTGGAACGCAATGGCGTAGAAATATCGATCGACGACTTCGGCACCGGCTTCGCCTCGCTAAGCTATCTGAAATTGTTCCCTATATCCAAGGTTAAGATAGATCGCTCCTTTGTCTCAAACTTTGAAACCAACCTGGCTGACGCTCGAATTGTCAGTAGTGTTATTGCGATGAGCCATAGCATGGGTGTTACGGTCGTTTGCGAAGGTGTAGAACGAGAAGACCAACTGCGCTTTTTGCAGGATCACCACTGCGATGAAGTTCAGGGAAATCTACTGAGTTTGCCACTCCAGCGTCAGGAAGCCACCAATCTGCTAGCCAACCCGAGACGAATCAAGCGCATGATTACCAGCTACAACGCAGCAGAATTCGGTCTGTCTACTGTCAACGCTGCCGGCACGCAAACGATTATAACGGGCGTTCTAAACGCTTTTCCCGATGAAGAGCAACCCCGATTGAAATCTGCGACTCCCTAAGGCTCGTACTCACACCGGCCTGGTGTTGTTCAACTGAACCCGAAACCCGGCGGGAAAGCCAATAAACAAGGCAATCCAAAATACAAGCCGTTAGAATTCATTTTACCCTGATTACCCCTGATCATCACCATGGCTAGCAGAAACACTCTATCAACCGGCAAATCAATTGTGCTGGCGCTGTCACTACTCGTCAACATTGCTTTGCTGGCAGGTTTATATGTTCTATCAAATAAATTCAGATATCTCTATATAGACTACCGCCATTTTCGCTCCCAGGAGATCGGCGTCAGCAGTGCCACACTGACAGACAGCACCGATCAAACGCTGCAAAAAATTGTACTGTTCGGCGACTCCCGCATTGAAACCTGGGATCCTCTGCCGTCCCTGGATAATTTTAGTATCCTAAATGCCGGTGTCATTGGTGAAACCACAACAGAAATGCGCCGCCGGTTCACTACCGATGTTCTTCGCCACACACCGGAAGTGGTGGTGATTCAGGCCGGTATCAACGATCTCACCGCCGCAGCCACACGTGATATCCCGGAACCTGATGCACTTATCAGCGCAATGCACAGGAACATAGAATATTTTTTATCGGAGCTGGAAAAAAGCAATACACAGGTTCTGCTATTTTCTATTATTCCAACAAATGAATTTAATCTATTGCGGAAATTTTTCTGGTCACCGTCACTAGGCGAATCGATCGAGGCCAGCAATAGAAAGCTCCAGGCGCTCGCCGCAAAATACAACGCCCAATGGATAGACGTCACCAGCGACTATGAAGATGAAAACAAAAACCCTCGTGCCGAACTGTTCGCCGACACGCTACACATTAACTCACAGGGCTATAAGGTATTAAACAACCGACTGACGAGCCTGCTGAAATAAAAGACAACAGGGGATATAACCCGGGCTATCGTTAGACCCCCATCAGTCAATTTATGGACGGGCGTTGTCAATTGTCAAGTCTGGCAGTGGAGGCAAAACCTCTCAGGCATTCACATCCACAACAACTCGGCCCTTAACCTGTCCTTTTAATATTGATTTACCCAGCGCTGGCAAATCGGCCAGCGTGGCCGTTTCCATCATAGCGTCAACTTTATCCAGCGGTACGTCAGAAGCCAGACGCTGCCAGGCGCGCAATCGATTCTCATAGGGTTGCATCACTGAATCGATACCTAACAGATTGACTCCGCGCAGTAAAAAAGGGACCACAGATGCCGGTAAATCAGCTCCACCGGCCAACCCGACTGCCGCCGCTGAGGCACCATACTGCAGCTGACCCAGAACGCGAGCAAGCGTCGCACTGCCGACTGCATCAACGCAGCCCGCCCAAAGTTCTTTTTCCAACGGACGCTTCACTGTTTCATTGAGTTCTTCACGCGCTAGAATCTGATCAGCACCCAGTGATTTCAGGTAGTCAGCGGTCTCAGCTCGCCCTGTCACCGCGCTAACCTTATAACCCAGTTCTGCCAGCATCGCCGTGGCAACTGAACCCACTCCACCTGCAGCACCGGTCACCAGCACCGGCCCCTTGCTCACCGCCAGACCATGATCCTCCAGCGCCATAACAGCCAGGGCAGCTGCCAGGCCCGCAGTACCCAGTGCCATTGCCTGCTGCCCGCTCAAGCCATCGGGTAGCGGAACCAGCCAGTCGGCATTGACGCGGGCTTTCTGGGAATACCCTCCCCAGTGCGCCTCACCGACTCGCCAACCGGTCAGCACCACTTTATCACCGACCGCATAACGTTCATCGGACGACGCTTCAACGGTGCCGGCAAAGTCAATTCCAGGTACGTGCGGGTAATTTCTGACCAGCCCGCCACCCGGGCCGATGCACAGTCCATCTTTGTAGTTAACAGTCGAATAGTCGACTGCCACGGTAACATTGCCTTCCGGCAGTTGATCAAGACTGATCGATTCCACTGCTGCCGCTGTTTTACCATCGTCCAGCTTGTTAACGACAAGTGCATTAAACATAGTATTCTCCGATATCCAGAATTTCCAGCCGCTGATTAGATCAGCAGTCATCGTCGATTACAACGTTGATCACCTTCAACCGGAACAACAAACCGGAGCATCTATGCAAGACTTCGCCATCCGTCGCGCCACCCCAGACGATATCAACACCATCAGCGATTTCAATCGTGCAATGGCATATGAAACAGAAGATAAAGATCTGCTGGAGAAAATCATAAAACGCGGTGTCAGCCGGTTAATGCAAAGACCGGAATACGGATTTTATGTTGTGGCCGAAAAAGCTGATGAGGTAGTCGGCACGCTGATGATCACCACCGAATGGAGTGACTGGCGGGACGGCCTTTTCTGGTGGATACAAAGCGTCTACGTAAGCCCGTCGTTCCGGCGTCGCGGTGTCTACCAGCAGATGTACAGCTTCATTAAAATACAGGCCTCAGACAACCCGGATGTCTGCGGCTTCCGGCTCTACGTGGAAAAGAATAATACCATCGCACAGCAAACCTATCAGGCTCTCGGAATGGAAGAGACAGACTACCTTTTATACGAGCAGCTGACCGCCTCAGGATGAAAGTAATGCGTCACATGATGCCACTCAAGTAATTTTTAGGGAACAATAAGTATCATAAATATTACAAATTTACTCAAAATCGACTCTGTTTCTCAGAAATAATCCCCGCTGGGATTTACCATCCGGACGAATCTGTTTAGCCACATTTACTTCGGAATTCTGCCCATGAGAATATTGATCTACACTGGCTACCACCACTCCCGCTTTTCCATGGGTCAGTGGCGCGACAGCGGCGGCGACGGCGTCAGCAACAGCACTATTCAGCTGGCAGAGACACTCGCGAGCAATGGCCATGACGTCATTGTCAGCGGCCAGGTTAACAATGAGAACGCCGATAAAATACAGTTCATCGAAACCGGTATGCTCGAAGAAAACAGCCACTTCGACGTCGTTATCGCTATATCCTTTCTGCATTATCTCAAAGCGCTTGATGAGAAAAACATAACCTTCGGAAAATCGTTACTGTGGGTTCACTATTCGCAATGTTACCTGTGGTGGAAAGGCGAGCAACTTGAAAACAACGGGGATGATATTTTTCGCGATGACCGAATGACCTGGGTTGTTTTGCAATCAGAGTCGCAGGCCATTTCATTTTCCCGCAAATATCCGTACGCAAGTCGCAAAATCCGGCTGATCGGCAATGCCGTCGGCGGCAAGGCGTGGCCTGCAAAGGCGGTTAAAAAGCCCGGTAAATTCATCAGCTGCTCATCCCCGGACCGGAGTCTCGGCAATCTACTCTCCATCTGGCCACAGATCAAAGAACTGGTACCCGAGGCCACACTAACAGTGGCAACGCCGTACACCGGCAAAGACGAATCCCCCCCTGAAAATCTGCAGTCCATTGATGGTGTAACTTATGTTGGCAGCCTCTCCGCAGCCAGTCTCTATAGAGAAATTGCCGAGTCAGAGTACTGGCTGAACCCGTCCGACTATTCCGAATCTTACGGACTGACGGCGCTGGAAATGATGAAGGGCGGCGTTAAGATCATTAGCACCAACAATGGCCACCTTGAAACACTGCTTGAAGACAAAGCCGCAATTGTACGAGTTGCAAACGGCGAAACAATAGCGTCAGCCACCCTGCGTACGTTTACCGAGTACCACACCAATTCTGAGCAATCGAAAGAGCATCTTGCCAACGCTGCCGGTTTTGCGGCCGAGAGAAGCTGGGACAAACGCCTGGAAAAATGGCTGGACCTATTTAATTCCGAACCGGATTTAAGCGTCAAACACCCCGAGCTATACACCTATTTTGACGATAAAGAAGCCTGGGAGCAGCGTTTCGTCACCTATGCAGCGAGAACCAAAGAGTGGGAACTGATCACCGACGAACCGTTTGACAACTGCTTTACCTTCCCGCTGTTTACCGAGGAATTCTGCACCAAGCTGCGGGAGGAAGCCGAGCATGCCCAGAGCTGGACCACAAAACGGCACGTCAGTTTTCCAACAACCGATATGGTGCTGCAGGTACTCAATTTGAACGATACCTACCGTGCTGTTATTGCCGACTACATAATGCCCTGCGCCATATACCACTGGGAGCTGGGCCCCGGCTGGCGAAACTTTAGAGCGGAGACTTTTCTCGCCAAATATACAGCAACCGCTCAGGGGCATTTATCAATACACCATGATGAATCCGATGTTACCTGCCTGATTCAACTTTCCGATCTTCACGAATACGAAGGTGGCGGAACCTACTTCAGGCGGCAGCGAAAAGTAGTGAAAAACAGCATTGGTTACGCCACTTTGCACCCCGGACACATCACGCACAAGCACGGTGGCCGCGCAATCTCAAAAGGGCTGCGCTATATTCTGGTTTCGTTTATTCATCGCAATAGAGGTTAAACTAAACAGCTCCCTGCAACGCTGTCTCGATATACAGTTCACGTAACCGCCCGGCCACGGCACCGGGCTTGCCGTCTCCAATCGGGTGGCCGTCAATGGATATGACCGGCCATACAAAAGTTGAAGCACTGGTAAGAAAAGCCTCTTGCGCATCAAGCGCTTCGGCAACAGTAAACGCACGTTCTTCAAGCGCTATATTGTGCTGCTGAGTCAGCTTCAACACCGAAGCCCGGGTAATACCGTGCAAAATATCATTCCCGAGCTGGCGGGTAATAATGCAACCGTTTTTATCGACGATAAATGCATTATTAGAGCTTCCTTCGGTCACAAAGCCGTCTTCGACCATCCAGGCATCTGTGGCGCCAGCGTCCAGCGCTGCCTGCTTGGCCATAGATTGTGCAAGTAACCCCACCGTTTTTATATCACGGCGTTTCCAGCGAATATCCGGCATAGTGACCACAGCAATACCATCTCTGGCCTGAGGTGAATCACGCAATTGCTTAGCTTGTGTAAACAACACCATTCCCGGTACTGCGTTGGCTGGAAAAGCAAAGTCCCGATCTGCTGCACCACGGGTAACCTGCATATAAACAGCCCCTTCAACGAGCTCGTTCCGCTTTATCAGTTCTTTTTGCACGCCGGTAATCGTTTCATCACTGGCGGGACTGGGAATATTCAACTCGCCAAGCGACCGACGCAAGCGAGCCAGGTGGCGGTCGTTATCAAGCAGCTTTCCCTCAATTACCGAGGATACTTCGTAGACTGCATCTGCAAACAGAAACCCTCTGTCAAACACGGATATCTGCGCGTTTTCTTCTGCGACAAACTCACCATTGACGTATACCGTTCTACTCATAATAAATACCTATCCCCACAACGCACTTTCCGGCGCTGCCACAGAGTTATTATCAAAATCCAGCGCGTGTGGCCTGTCTCCGGCCAGCAACAACGGCCCGTCAAGGTCTACGACTACCGCGCCAGGGGTCAGCAATGTTGCAGGCGCCATCGCCAGTGAAGTTGCAATCATGCAGCCCACCATCACATCAAATCCCAAATCCAGCGCGCGCTCACGCAGCGCCAGAGCTTCAGTTAAACCGCCTGTTTTATCAAGTTTAATATTGACCACATCGTAACGACCGGCCAGATCTGCAAGCGTTGATGCATCATGGCAGGATTCATCGGCGCACAAGGGAATCATTCGCTCGATTCCATCCAGCGATGCATCTTCACCGGCAGGCATCGGCTGTTCAATCATTGCGACATTCAGTTTCAAAAGCTCCGGTACCATCTGATGATATTGCTGCAGACTCCACCCTTCATTGGCGTCAACAATAATTTTACTGTCCGGAGCACCGGCTCGGACGGCAGATACGCGGGCGAGATCCCCCTCACCCGCAAGCTTGAGCTTAAGCAGCGGTCGCCCCGAATGCTCGCTTGCAGCAGCCTGCATAGCCTCGGGGCTATCGAGCGACAGGGTGTAGGCAGTAATTACCGGTGCCGGTTTTTCTATACCCGCAAGCGACCACGCCCGCAGCCCTGATTGCTTCGCTTGAAGATCCCACAAGGCACAATCGACAGCATTGCGTGCGGCACCGGCAGGCAACAGCTGCTGCAGTTCCAGTCGATCAACCGAGGATTCCAGCGCCGCCTTGATGCTGTCGACCTGCGCCAGTACCGACTGCGGGCTCTCACCATAACGCGCATACGGTACACATTCACCCCAGCCGGTGATACCACCCTCACTTATACCGACGGTAACTACCTCAGCTGCGGTCTTGCTACCTCGTGAAATAGTGAAGGTGCCGCTGATTGGCCACAATTCTTTGTCCGCAACAACGCTTCTCACAGCAAAGCATCGATCAGTTTATCTACGCCGGTGCGAAACGGATCAACCGCCGGCAGACCATACTCAGCTTCCAGTTCAGCCAGCAGGGCCAGCGCATCTTCCTCATTCAGCGCTTTGGTATTTATGGACAGCCCGGCAAATTTAACATCCGGATTCGTCAATCGTGCCGTCTGCAGACAGGCTTCCATACAGTCTTTTATCTGCGGGATCGGGTAATGCGGGACACCGCGCATGTGAGTCCGGGTAGGCTCGTGACACAAAACCAGATAATCAGCCTGCGCCCCGTGAATTAATCCGGTTGTAACTCCCGCAAACGATGGATGAAACAACGACCCCTGACCCTCGATAATATCCCAGTGATCGGCCGCAGCCTCCGGCGCTAATGATTCAGTTGCCCCGGAAATAAAATCTGAGACCACCGCATCAATCGAAACACCTGAACCACAGATTAGAATGCCGGTTTGCCCGGTGGCGCGAAAGTCAGCATCAGCACCGCGATCATGCATCGCCTTCTCCAGCGCCAGCGCGGTGTACATTTTGCCGCACGAGCAATCAGTGCCGACTGGCAAAATTCGTTTTCCCGAGCGCTTGATCCCACTGCCGACTGAAAACGATTCCGACGGGTGTCGTACATCGTGCAAGGTACGCCCCAGCGCCGCTGCTTTAGCGGCAAGCTCAGGCACATCGGACAAGCGATTATGCAGACCGGCCGCAATATCAAGCCCCTGGTCCAGCGCAGACATCAGCACCTCAATCCAGCTGTCAGCAATCACACCTCCTCGATTTGCCACCCCGATCACCAGGGTCTGTGCCCCGGCTGCAACTGCCTCCTCAACCGTTTGATCAGTCAGCCCGCAATCGGCATTGCAGTTCGCAAGACGCAATTGACCAACACAGTTCTGCGGCCGCCAATCCACAATACCCTGTGCAACTTTGGCTGCCAGCGCATCGGCGGCGTCACCCAAAAACAGTAAGTAGGGAGCTTTAATACTCATAAGATTTCTCATTGGTGACGTTGAATTCAGTCGAATCAGTCAGACATGGTATTGCGATCAGCGCAAAAAGAACACATCTTTGGCACGATGCATGTCGCAACGGGATAGCCAGTCAGCCCCCGAACAGCACAGGCTGTAGCGACAACAAGAAGCGCAAACCGAAATTGTATCTAACAACAAACAGCCGATCAAAAGCTTGCAGGCAAAACGTGGTTCAACAAGATTCAGCTATGTCAGAACAAGATTCACCCACCCCGCCCCGACGCTCCCGCCGGCGAAGCACCCGCTTACCTGCCGGTGCTCCTGATGTTGTATCGCCTTGCGTAAGTGTCTGCGAAATGGACCGCGAGTCAGGCCTTTGCACAGGCTGTTACCGAACGCTGGAAGAAATAGCTACCTGGTCTCGACTACCCAATCAACAACGCTGGGAAATAGTGCAATCACTGCGTGACCGCCGCCGTCGGCATTTCCCCGGCGACGGAAAACCTTAAAAGCACTAACCTGCAGCCTGGCGTCGAAAAATATTTGCCGGGTAAGTTCCCAGCACTCTCAGCTCAGTCGAATAATACTGTAGCTCCTGAATTGCATTGTCGACATTCTCATGCAGCGGATGCCCTTCCAGCTCCACGTAGAAACGCGCCACCTGAAAGCGTTCATCTGTCATATAGCTTTCGAGTTTGGTGATATTCACGCCATTGGTCGCAAAGCCTCCGAGTGACTTGTACAAAGCCGCCGGCACGCTGCGTACATGAAACACCAGACTGGTCATACAGGGAGTTTCAGGGTCCGGTTCTATGCGACTTTTAGATAGCACCACAAAACGTGTGGTATTGCCCACGCGGTCTTCGATGCGATCCCGCAATACACTCAAGCCGTAGATCTCACCTGCCAGACTCGACGCAATGGACGCATGTGCCGGATCACCCAGCTCTTTTACCTCTCTGGCGGAACCTGCCGTATCTGCCACTGGCAGAACCTTCAGATTCAGCTCTTCAATAATACCGCGGCACTGCGCAAGCCCTTGCGGGTGCGAACGCACATGAGTAAGCCCTTCGAGTGTGGCGCCGGGGAGCCCAAGCAGACAGTGCTGTACCGCATGATAGTACTCATCAACGATAAACAGCGTCGACTCCGGCAGCAGGTAATGCATATCCGCCACCCGTCCTCCCAGGGAATTTTCAATTGGAATAATGGCAAGCCCGGCCTGACGATTTTCAACCGCTGCAAACGCCGCTGCAAACGACTCACACGGAAACGGCTCAAGCTCCGGATGGGCATTTCTACTGGCCAGGTGCGAATAGGCACCCGCTTCGCCCTGATAGGCAATTTTATTCTTATAATCGCTCATTGATTATCTGTCGTTGGGAATCGGCAATGCCTGAGTTTAACCACCCCGAATTATTTTGCCAGCCAATCAGAATTCCAGATCGTTGGCTTCGCAGATAAATTTCACCAGTGGCTTGCTTTTCGCAAACAATTTAGCGGTGGTACTGACAAAGTCCGACTGACTAACCGAGCTGACCGACAGATTTTGCACGGCAATAAAATCCTTGCGCTTGAGATCTTCCAGTAACGGGTGATCATCGCTGTATCCGCGCGGCGGCCGTTTTAACGACTCACCCTGCAAGGTGTAGCCGCTCCGCTCCACAGCAGAGCGGATCTTCTTCCACGCCGCCGGGTTTTCATCCAATTGCATTCGTACATTTTGCAGGGTCGGGCTGTCGGGTCTCCAGATACCTGCCGCAAGAAAAACATCAGCCGGCTCAATGTGCATATAGAAACCGGGCGCATGTACGTCTTTCCCCGCCACATGTCGAAATTGAATACCAATGTTAGTCTTGTATGGTGTTTTATCCTTGGAGAACCGCACATCGCGATACACACGCATCAGCGAACCGCCAACCTTTTTAGGGCTGGCAACAAAGCCACCGGATATTTTAGCCAGCTGCGGGGCCATCGCTTCAATATAGGCCAGTGCAGGTTCTCTGACATCACTTTCATAGCGATGCTTGTTCGCCTCAAACCAGTCCCGGTTATTGTTTTTTTCCAGTTCTCGCAGAAATTTGATCGTTGATTTTTTGAACATCGCCTGATTCTCACGCCTGCCTTCGTCATCCGATTATACATATCCCGGCTGTTGCTTATTAATGAAGACACCGCTTGTTCGCTTCTCGCTGTATACGCCACGGTATAAGTAGCGCAGACTTCCCCTACGGCAAGCGGCTAATCGCTTTACGAAATACCAGTGCCCATTCAGCTTCATCCGGCAACTCTCACCAACAATTCGGGTTTTTCATGCATCAATTACTATTGAATCGAAAAATCTATACAGATTTTCTCGTCACCCATGTACCCGCCGCCCGGCGCTTCATCTGGCTGGTCACAGCAGATCTTAAAGACCTGCACGTCGAAACTGACTTCGGCTTTGAGCCATTTCTAGCTGTGCTGGCAGCTCTGGTTGATCGTGGCGTATCCGTGCGTCTGATTCACGCCAAAGAGCCTGGGCCGCGGTTTCGTGAAGACTTCGACAGCTACGACTCACTCATCAACAACGAACTGTTTGAACGCGTACTGTGCCCACGGGTCCACACCAAAGCCATTGTGATAGACGCGCGCCTCGCATTTGTGGGGTCGGCCAATCTGACCGGTGCCGGAATCGGCGCTAAAAACGAGCACCGGCGCAATTTCGAGGCAGGATTTCTATTTGATGATACAGCCCAGGTCCAGGAATTAATGAACTGGATAGACAACCTGTATCTGGGGGAACACTGTCATCAGTGTCAGCGGCGTGAGTACTGCCCCGATCCGATCATCGACAACATAGAAGAGAACCGATGACTTCAGGGAGACATAAGGCGAGCGGCAACAGAGAATACACCCACCTGACTTTTCTTTTTGTCCCTATTCAGGCGCTGACACTCGTTACGTAGAATAACTATGCGCGTTATGCCAGCGACTGAATAGAAACAAAAATTCGGCGCCATGCAGGTATATTCCCTATTGCCGATCGCCTAAACTCCTCGATGCGGCTATTTAGATGATTGCAGCTGTTCCAGCAATTGTCTCAGCAGTTCATTGTTCTCTTTCATGCGCAAATCAACCCGTTCCAGCGTCGATTGCACCCGCTGAAAATCATCTGAATAGCGCGTCTCCTCGGCAATCACGCTAACACGCTTGCGAACATCTCTCGCATACTCGCCAATCAGCGGGACATCAACAAAAATCTTCAGCACCCAGATCGCCAGACCAACGATAACCGTCGCACCGAATACGGCACCCAGACCACGCGCCAGCCCGACCAGAATATTGCGCCAAATAATTCGCCAGGGCGAATTCAGATAGCGCATGAAGTCTTCCAGCTCGGCGCTGACTATCCTGCGCTTGGCCATACGACGCACCATCTCGTCGTCGGGCTCTCTTCGATAATTGTTAAAGCGGGGCATATGTGCAGGACACAACAGATTCGGCAACGGGATCACACCTCTTTTTGCACGTACCCTGCCAGTAAAAACTCCACGAGCAGGTCTGAGCAACAGAGTTGCATAGTCAGAATGAACAGCAGGCAGCAGCCGTTCATCTTAGAAAGCGCGCTCAGCACTAATCTTTGCGCTTATAATAAAGACAAATACTTATCGGATGGAACAATGCCCCTACCTTCAGCACTGCAGGGCCGGTTATCACTACCGGTTATTGCCGCGCCAATGTTTCTGGTTTCAGGTCCGGATCTGGTCACACAGTGTTGCATCAGCGGAGTAACGGGGACATTCCCCGCACTTAATCAGCGCAGTACCGAAGGCTATAGCCAGTGGCTGACAGAGATCAAAGCAACACTTGCCGAGCACGAAAGCGCCGCCCCTTTTGGCGTCAACCTGATCGTACACCGCACAAACCCCCGCCTTGAGGCCGATCTGAAAGTAACCGTTGAAGAACAGGTGCCGCTTGTCATTACCTCACTCGGGGCAGTACCCGAGCTGGTCGACGCGGTACACAGCTACGGCGGCCTGGTATTTCACGACGTCACCAATATGCGCCACGCAGAAAAAGCCATTGAGGCAAATGTCGATGGATTAATACTGGTTAGTGCCGGTGCTGGCGGGCATGCCGGAACGCTGCACCCGTATTCGTTTATCCAGCAGATCAAACAGAACTTTAACACCTGCGTTATACAGTCGGGAGCCATCTCTACCGGCGCTCAGGTGCTTGCATCAATCTGCGCCGGAGCGGACATCGCCTATATGGGAACCCGCTTCATTGCCACACAAGAGAGCATGGCAGAAGACGACTACAAAAAAATGCTCATCAACGCTACCGCTGAAGATATCGTCTACACCGCAAAAATTTCCGGTATTCCGGCTAACTTCCTCGCAGCCAGTCTGCAGCAGAACGGTATAGATCTCAAAGCCGCAGTAGACCCGGATATCGATCTTGGCAAAGAACTCATCGATGAAGCCAAAGCGTGGAAAACAATCTGGTCAGCAGGTCACGGTACCGGCAATATTCACGATACCCTGCCAGTAGCAGATCTATGCCAGCGCCTACGCACCGAATACAACCAGTCACTCAGCGCACTAAAACCGCTATAGTGGAACCCGCAACGCTCGATTCGGGCACCCACCTCCCGTTGCCACCCCCAACAGAGACCCCGTAATGTCACTCGTTACCAGCAGCATTTCCAACTCGGTATGCACATTGTCCCTGAACCGTGCAGACAAACTCAATGCATTGAATCGCGAGATGTACGGCCTTCTGACCAGCGGCCTGAATGAAGCCAGCAACAATGACGAATGCAATGTAATTGTTATAAAAGGAACGCCCGGCATTTTCACCGCAGGTAATGACATGGCAGATTTCGCCACAGCCATAGCTCAGGGGGGCGAACGATTCGACGCACCGTTCCTGCTGATGAAAGCCATGCTGTCCTGCGAGAAACCTCTGCTTGCCTCAGTCGACGGACCAGCTATCGGTATTGGCACAACACTGCTGTTTCACTGTGATCTCGTCTATGCCAGTCATGGTGCGCGCTTTCACGCACCCTTTGCAGACCTTGGCGTGTGCCCGGAGTTTGCTGCATCTGAAACATTCCCCGCCTTGCTCGGCAGCCACCGAGCCGCCGAAATGCTGTTACTCGGTGAACCGTTGTCGGCAGCTGATGCCGAGCGTTTCGGGCTCGTTAACAAACTACTGGAAAGCGAAACGCTGGATCAGACTGTAACTGCTATCGCCGGCAAGCTCGCTGCAAAACCTCGCGACGCACTGCTTACCTCCCGCAAGCTGCTGCACGCAAGGCGCAAAAAACACATGGAAGTTATAGAACGGGAAGGCGCCGAGTTTGGACGACTAATGAAAACACCCGAATTTAAAAAGAGCCTGGAAATGTTTCTCTCTAAAGGAAAATCCTGAGCGGCAAGGGTGAACGCCAATGGAACTCTCGTCAGTCAAAGCATCACGCACTTAAAAATCACCCGTAAATTTGCGTTTATAATTGCCAGCCGAGTTACGGAATCACCTTGAATAAAGCGGACTGAACCATCCATCCAGACTAACCGTTCTTGCCAGCCCGGCAAGCAGACAACCGGAGGAATAACATGGGCGACCATGCACTGCTCGAAAAATGGCAACAACGTGTCGACAGTAAATTAGGCACAACCGATTGGCTGACTATAGATCAGCAACGCATTGACAACTTTGCCGACACCACGCTCGATCATCAGGTCATTCACGTCGATCCCGAAGCTCCAGCCACAAAAGAACTCGGCGGCACAATTGCTCACGGGTTTCTAACGCTATCAATGCTTTCCTATCTGGGTGCACAGCTAACCCGCCCGCTCAACGAAAACCGTACCGTGCTTAACTACGGTCTCAACCGAGTACGTTTTTTAACACCGGTCGCAAGTGGCTCGCGGGTTCGCTTGCACATGACGGTAAAATCAGTTGAAGAAAAACCGCGTGGCGTGCTGATCACCTATAGCTCGGAAGTTGAAATAGACGGCGCCGTGAAGCCCGCATTAATGGCAGAGCAACTCGCGCTAATACTCTATTAATTGAAAGACTACCGATGTCGGACAGCAGACAATCATCACCAGGACTCACTACATCATGCAATTTGAGCACTCAGAAAAAACCAGACAATTAATTGAAAAAATTGATCGCTTTCTGCAAGACAACCTCTACCCGGTAGAAAAAGAACTACAGAACTCTATAGACAACAGCGATGATCGCTGGGCCATTCCGCCGTTGCTGGAAGAGTTAAAAACTAAGGCAAAAAGTGAAGGCTTGTGGAATTTCTTTCTACCTGACTCAAAAGACTATGGCTATGGTTTAACCAACCTCGAATACGCTCCCCTGTGCGAGCTGATGGGTCGGTCACGATTCGCCGGCGAAATCTTCAATTGCAGCGCACCGGACACCGGCAATATGGAAGTGTTCGCCCGCTACGGCACCGATGAACACAAGGAAAAATGGCTTAAACCCTTACTGGAAGGCACCATACGCTCCGCATTCGCAATGACCGAACCCGCCGTGGCTTCAAGCGACGCCACAAATATCCAGACCAGCATTCTGCGAGATGGTAACGAATACGTTGTAAACGGGCACAAATGGTACATCTCCGGAGCTTGTGATCCGCGCTGTAAAATTATGATCGTGATGGGAAAAAACGACCCCGACAACCCGGATCGCCACAAGCAGCAATCCATGATACTGGTACCAATGGATACACCGGGCGTAAAGATCGTCCGGCCTATGCAGGTATTCGGCAACGATGACGCCCCCGAAGGCCACGCTGAAGTGGTGTTTGATAATGTCAGAGTACCACCTGAAAACCTGCTGCTCGGTGAAGGCCGCGGGTTCGAAATTGCACAGGGCCGTCTCGGGCCAGGTCGAATTCATCATTGCATGCGCCTGATCGGCCGCGCTCAGCGAGTGCTTGAAATCATGTGTAAGCGTGCAGAATCCAGAACCGCGTTTGGCCGCAAACTCAGCGAGCAGGGGAAAATACGCGAAGACATAGCACTGTCTGCCTGCGAAATAGAACAAGCTCGACTACTCACTCTGCTGGCCGCTGATCAGATGGATAAGTTCGGCAACAAAGGCGCAAAAGAACTCATCGCCATGATCAAGATCGTCGCACCCGACATGGCCTGTAAAGTGACCGACCGGGCCATACAAATGCACGGAGCTGCCGGTGTCAGCCAGGATACCATCCTTGCTGACAGCTACCTGTACGCCCGCATCGTCCGCATTGTCGACGGACCGGATCAGGTTCATATCAATCAACTCGGTCGCAATTTGATCAAGCGACTGGCAGGCTAAGCGATCAAACGATGACCGACGCTATACACCAACTGGATCATCTGAAACTGGCGCACTATCTTGAAACGGAGCTGCCCGGGTTTAAAGGTCCTCTGCAGGCTGATAAATTCACCGGCGGGCAATCCAACCCCACCTACAAAATAACCGCCAGCTCCGGAGTCTATGTCCTTCGCAAGCAACCTCCCGGAGTGTTATTAAAATCAGCACACGCGGTAGACCGCGAGTTCAGGGTAATGAAAGCGCTGAGCCAAACTAATGTCCCGGTACCCGAGATGCATCACCTGTGTCTCGACACCGGAATCATCGGCTCACTGTTCTTCATAATGGAATATAAACCGGGCCGCACCTTCTGGGACTGCGCCGTACCGGAAGTCGGAAAATCTGAACGAAGCCAGATATACGACGAGATAAACCGCGTACTCAGTGAGTTGCATTCGGTCGATATAGACCAGGTTGGCCTTAGCGATTTCGGTCGTCCCGGAAATTATTACGCCCGCCAGCTGAAGCGCTGGACGCAACAATACCGCGCCTCCCAATTCGAGGAAGATATCGCAGAAATGGAATGGCTGATTCCCTGGCTGCAGGAAAACCTGCCGGAAGACGATGGCCGCGTCACGCTGGTACACGGTGACTATAGACTTGACAACCTTCGCTACGAGTCGCATGAACCGCGCTGTGCCGCGGTACTGGATTGGGAGCTCTCTACGCTCGGCCATCCGTTTTCTGATCTGGCGAATCATTGCATGCAGCAACGTATGCCAAGCCGGGTTGCCAATATGTCGGGCCTTGCCGAGGCTAATCTGGCTGAGCTTGGCATACCCACAGAAGAAGAATTTATAGAAAAATACTGCGAGCGAACCGGCATTGCGCAAATCGATAACTGGGCCTTTTATTTATCTTTCAGTTTGTTTCGTCTTGCCGCAATACTGCAGGGCGTTGCAAAACGCGGGCGCGATGGCAATGCCTCCAGTGCAATGGCAAAAAACATTCACAAGCACGTAGCGCCACTGGCTGTCATGTCTAAAGATATCGCCGTCAACGGCCCGTAGCCCCGGCTCTATACTCAACTGGAACACGAGAACTCTATAATGAAAGCAATCGTATGTAACGAGTATGGATCGCTCGATGATCTGGTATTGCAAGACACCGACGAACCCGTACCCGCAGATCACGAACTGCTTATCAGGGTACTCGCCGCCGGAGTTAACTTTCCCGATGGCCTGCTGGTAAAAGGTCAATATCAGGCAAAACCGCAGATCCCGTTTATCCCCGGTATGGAACTGTGCGGAGAAGTAGTCTCTTCCGGTTCCGGTGTAAGCGGGTTCAAGACCGGAGACCGGTTGATATCGTCCAGTGTATCGTATGGCGCGTTTGCCGAGAGAGTTGCTCTCCCCGCAGCATCCGCTATAAAAATCCCCAAATCCATAAAACCTGCCGAAGCCAGCAATCTGCTGGTCGCACATGGCACGGCGCATCATGCGCTGAAGCAGCGCGGAAACCTTCAGGCCGGCGAAAATCTGGTGGTACTGGGTGCAGCTGGCGGCACCGGGCTTGCGGCCGTTCAAATCGGCAAGGCCATGGGTGCTAACGTTATAGCCGCAGCCTCCAGCGAAGAGAAACTGGCACTCGCCCGCGCCAATGGTGCAGATGCCACAATCAACTACAGCACTGAAGCCATCAAAGATGCTATACGTCAGCACACCGATGGCAAAGGTGCCGATCTAATCTACGATCCAGTCGGTGGAGAACTGTTTGACTCCAGCGTGCGCGCTATGGCTCGCAATGGCAGATACCTGGTTATCGGGTTTGCGTCTGGCACTATTCCCAAATTTCCGGTGAACCTGGCACTGGTTAAGGAGTTCAGTCTGGTTGGCGTTTTCTGGGGAACATTCACCCGCAAAGAACCCGCCGTTTTTGCAGAAAATATGCAAGAGCTACTCGACTGGCACCAGCAAGGCCGGGTATCAGTGGCAATAGACCGCGTATTTGACCTCAAGGACACGCCCGACGCGTTAAAGTATGTGATGAGCCGGCAGGTTAAAGGCAAAGTTGCTATTTCGGTCAGCTGAAAATAGACCAGGCAATTACTGCAAACCCACAGCCATTTATAAACAAGGTGAGGAGTAAGGCTAACCCCTCGCCAGCAAAGCGATACACCCCGAGCACCATAAAAACATTATCACCGAAAACAGACCATTCCAGTGCCATGAAAGCCGGGTGCTTGGTATACCGGTAATGCGTCCGAGAATGAGCGGCACACCACCAAACGGTGATGCCGTCAGGTTCAATGCCCAACCCCAACTTAGTGAACAGGCTAGCAGGTTTGGATCTATACCGGCAAATGGCAGGGTGGAATATAGCCCGCCCATAACAGTTACTGTCAATATGGGTGGCATGGCAAGGTTCGACAATAGCGGCACCAGCGCCATAACATGTACATACAACCACGGCTCTGCAACAGAAGTAATTCCTGTTTTTCCAGCAAACCACAGAGGGTCGATGAGCGCCACAACAATCACACCAATATAGCCAGCACTAGCCAGTGTTATCGCCTCCGGCACTCCCGCCGGTACAGATTTTCCAGCTATACTGCGAAGCCTCTGAAAAATTGTACCGGAGCCTGCGACCACCTTTTTATGCTGTACCGCCAGCCACACAACCGTGACCAGCGGGCTGGCGAGCATCAGTGCAGGCACCGTCGCAGACTGATTCGCCACAATAGCTAGTATCGAGAAACCAAACAGCGCCAGACACACCAGCGCCAACCGTCGGGCCGATGCCCAGGGAAAATTACCTTGTATCTCAACTGCAGGGCGTTTCACATGGGTCAACGCAGCCTGCGCCTGATTTCCAGTGTAGCGGTCCAGCAACCAGCCAATCAGCAGTGATCCTGCAGCTGCTGTTAATCCGTAGGAGCAAACTATCAGTAAATTTGCGCCATCCACCACGCTTACGGTAATCGCCATAGAAACAGTTGCCGGCGACCACGCTACCGTCCAGGAAAACCCCCGCATCAAGGCTGAAAGCTGGCGCTGCTCACGCCAGTTGGCAAGCGTTTCATTAGCGGTTTCAACTGATCTTGCACCCCGTTGAATCAACGGGCCAAGCAGCGTCAGCGCACCGAAATTTAATACCATACCCAACAGCTGGCCACCACAGTGAATAGCCAGATAACGCCGACCGGGGCTGCGACTGGTTAGAAACTTACCCAGATTCAATACCGATCCGGACGTAACTGCGCCGTCACGCAATAAAGACAGCAGCACCATAAAGGCCGTGAGGAATGCTGCCTGTAAGCCAGCTCGCTCAAGCAGATCACAAGGGGAATCGGACAATAACAATGCGAACAACGTTGACAAAAACGCCAGAGATACCAGCACTTTTTCACGCAGCGCAAGCTTCGGCAGCGCCAGTACCAGCACAAGCGCCAGAGCTGATATCGATGCCAGACCACTGCTTTTTACTTGCAAATGCAGGTGTATCAGCTGGAAAAAACCAACACCGAGCAGAGCAACACTAATCAGTGACTGTGATCTATAGCGCCAGGAAACAGTGGTATTACTTATCAAGAACCGATATGCGCCAGTATCGGGCACTCCGGACGATTGTCTCCGGCACAGGAATCTATGAGCACAGATAATGAATCACGCATTTGCTGCAGACTCGCGATTTTGGTATCGATACCCTGCAAATGCTGCCGCGCAATTGACTTGACCTCACTACTGGATCGCGTTTCATCTTCATAGAGCTGTAACAGATTACGGCAATCTTCAATGCTGAAACCCAGGCCACGCGCCCGACTTAGAAACACAAGCTTGTGCACATCGGATTCGCGAAACGTTCGATAACCGTTCTCTCCGCGTAAGGGGCTTACCAGACCAATGCTCTCGTAGTAGCGAATGGTCTTATCCGTCAGACCGGATCGCACAGCCACATCACCTATATTCACTGACAATTTCCGTCCGTAAAGAGAAACCAGCCTGCTCTATCAGCCACCGCTTACAGCAAGGGAGCGACAGCGCGCAGGCGCAGCGCGTTAGTCACCACGAATACCGACGACAAGGCCATCGCCGCGGCCGCCAGCATAGGAGACAGTAATACAGCAAACGCGGGATAAAGAATACCCGCCGCAACGGGAATCAGTGCCACGTTATAGGCAAACGCCCAGAACAGATTCTGTCGAATATTGCGCATCGTCTGCCGCGACAGCTCAAGTGCATTTACCACCCCGCGCAGATCACCGGAGATCAGCACAACATCTGCAGATTCAATCGCGATATCTGTGCCGGTACCAATCGCAATGCCGGCATCAGCACTGGCAAGCGCAGGAGCATCGTTGATACCGTCACCAACATAAGCCAGCTGCTCGCCGTTAGCCCGCAATTCATTGAGTGCGGATACTTTTCCATCCGGCAGCACCTGTGCAACCACATGATCAATCCCCAGCTGCGAAGCGATAACAGTGGCCGACTTGCGGTTATCACCGGTAATCATGGCAACCTGAAGGCCTTGGGCGTGCAGAGCATCTATAGCTTCTCGCGTACCCTCCTTGATCGGATCAGAAACGCCTAGTGCCGCCACGGCAACACCATCAATCGCTGCATAAAACGGCGTTTGTCCGTCTGCTGCAAACGCTTCTGCACGAGCTTGCAGATCACCCAGGGCGATGCGCTCATCTGCCATAAAGCGATCCGCACCTACAATAACGCTATACCCCTCCACCCGCGCGCGAACACCCATTCCAGCGACAGCCGTAAACTGCTCTGCCTCGGGAATTTTCATACCGCTTGCCGCCCGTACTATCGCCTGCGCTATCGGGTGCTCCGAACGGGTTTCCACAGATGCAAGCAGCGGCAACACAGTATCACGCGACCAGCTTTCGGTTAATGCAAGCGAGGTCAGCTCGGGCTTGCCCGCGGTAAGAGTACCGGTTTTATCCAGCGCCACTACAGTAGTATCACGCAAGCCCTGCAGCGCATCGCCTTTGCGAAACAGCACACCGAGCTCCGCCGCCCTGCCAGTGCCAACCATGATCGAAGTCGGCGTCGCCAGACCCATGGCACAAGGGCAGGCAATAATCAGAACCGAAACGCCAGTCACCAGTGCCAGCGACAGAGAATTCGGCGGGCCGAAAAACAGCCAAAGCAGCACCGTGAAAAAAGCAAGCGCAATCACCAGCGGTACAAAAACAGCAGTAACGCGATCCACCAGTGTCTGGATCGGTAGTTTGGCACCCTGGGCATCTTCAACCATGCGGATAATCTGCGCCAGCAGCGTATCTTCGCCTATAGCAGTAGCACGGAAATTTATAGCGCCACTGCCGTTGATAGTACCGGCAACAACAGTATCGCCAATAGATTTTGCAACTGGCACAGGCTCACCAGTAATCATGCTTTCATCTATATAGCTATCGCCGCCAGTTATATTGCCATCAACGGCGAAACGCTCCCCCGGCCGGACATGCAGAATATCGCCGGGTTGAATCTGGCTAATGTCGGTGGCAACTATCTCTCTGCCACGCTCAACACTTGCCGTTTTCGGCCGCAGCCCGATCAGCCGCGTAATGGCGACACCGGTACGCCCTTTTGCACGAGCCTCCAGATAGCGCCCCAACAAAATCAGCACCGTGATGACACCGGCTGCTTCAAAATAAACCACCCGCGTGCCATGGTTAAAAAGCTCGGGTAAAAACAGCACCACAACAGAGTAACCCCAGGCCGCTGTTGTACCGAGAGCAACCAGTGAGTTCATTTCCGGGGCAGCCCGCAATAAGGCCGGCACTCCCAGCTGGAAAAAGCGACGCCCGGGCCCGAGCAGAACCAGTGTGATGAGCACAAACTGGATAAACCAACTGGTGCGATGCCCAAGGGTACGCTCGATAAATTCATGCATACCCGGTATGAAATGCGATCCCATCTCAACCACAAATACCGGCAGAGTTAATACCGCAGCCAGTAAAAATGATTTCCAGACTGCATCGGCCTCCTGCTCCTTGCGCACCGTCTGCTGCGCACGCAGTGATTCAGAGTCCGTCACCCGTGCATCGGAAACCGGCCGATAGCCGGCTCCGGCAATCACTTTCGCGATTGCCTCAGGGCTGGTTACCTGTTGCAGATAGTCCACAGTAACCTGCTCAGTAGCAAAATTTACTGATACCCGAAGCACACCGGGAATGGCTTCCAGTTGATTCTCTATCCGCGCCACGCAAGAGGCGCATGTCATCCCTTCAACGGTAAGGTGAATCGTCTGCTGCACTGCCGGATAACCCTCCCCGTCAAGCGCACGTATTATTTCCGGCAACTGGCTGGTATCAGCCAGCGCAAGTGCAGCAGTTTCTGTAGCCAGATTCACCGTAACACTTTCAACACCAGATACATCGGCAATCGCACGCTCGGCATGGCCTACGCAGGAAGCGCAAGACAAACCGGTAATCGATAGATTGATGCTTGTGGTCACCCGCTACTCCAGAATGCAGATACCTGCATACTTATAATGCCTCCAGTTACTGGAAGGTCAAGAATTAAGCCGCAAATGCTTCATTCTCAAACAAGCCGGCAGACCACCGCGCATGTTGAGAAGGCGATTCAAACCACTGGCATAACCTGTGCGACCGCCCTGCACCATGCACTCTCGTTACTATTCAGCTCTCTGCGGGCTGGCTCGCGCCATTTCTATTGCCACAGTTACTGCGCTAGCTCTTACGTCATGCTCCGACAACACAACGGACGCATTAGCCAAATTCACGGTCAGTACCAGCGAGCAAATTGCAGCACGCGATTCAGATCAGAGACCCAATATTATTGTTGTGCTGACTGATGACCAGGGCTATGCAGATCTCGGCGCTCAGGGCGTTCTGAGTGATGTCCAGACACCTCATATCGATCAGCTGGCTGAAGACGGTACACGGATGACTTCGGGGTACGTTACCGCCCCGCAGTGCACTCCTTCGCGAGCTGGCTTAATCACCGGCAAATACCAGCAACGCTTCGGTTTGGACGACAACCGCTTTAACCCGATGCCGCTACAGGAAACCACGCTGGCAGACCGACTGAAGAATGCTGGATACACCACCGGCATGGTCGGCAAGTGGCACCTTGAGATCGATAAAAACTCACAGGACTATGAAATCGCAAATACCCCCATCGAGCAGCGGGTACCGTTTTTTCCTGATCAGCGGGGCTTTGACGATGTTTATTTCGGTTACGTAAAAACCTGGTGGACTAACTTTGATATACAGGGAAACACACTACCCGCTCAACACCGTAAAAACACAAACTATCGTCTGGATATAGTAACTGACGCAAGTATTGCTTTTATAAACAGGCAAAAGCAAAAACCCTTTTTTCTCTATACTTCCTACTATGGTCCACATGTACCACTTTCAGCTACCGACCGCTATCTCTCGCGCTTCAGCAGTGTTACTGAAACCAGACGACAACACGCACTGGCAATGATAGCGGCTATAGATGACGGCGTTGGCAGAATACGCGAAACTCTCGACAGCAACGGGCTAAGCGACAACACCCTGATCTTTTTCATCAGCGACAACGGCGCCCCGCTGGGAATACACAAGCTCGATCTACCGGTCAGCGACCACAGCGGAGAGTGGGACGGTTCTTTGAATGACCCCATGGTTGGTGAAAAAGGCATGTTATCGGAAGCGGGTATTCGAGTGCCGTTTATCGTTAGCTGGCCGGGCACACTACCAGCCGGTGTGGTATCCGATACACCGGTAACTACCCTGGATGTTGCAACCACGAGCCTCGCAGCAGCAGGGGTTGAACTTCCCGACGAACTCGACGGGGTCAATCTTATTCCTTCATTATCCGGCGACACAGTCCTGGGCGAGCGCCCCCTGTACTGGCGTTTCTGGAATCAGGCGGCTATTCGCAAAGGCTCATGGAAATTCCTAAAAGCCGGAGCAGGCACCGAATTTCTATTCAATATGGACAACACCACGCCAGAGACAAGCAATGTCTTGTCTGATTACCCCGATATCGCCGACGAACTTCGCCAGCAACTTTCAAGCTGGGCTGTAGATCTGCATCGTCCGGGCTTATCAGACAGCACTCTGAACAATAAGGAAAAAGACTGGTACGAGCACTATTTTCCTGCTAATTAAAAAAGCAGCCTTCGTACACAGAACACAAGCCAGACAAATAAACAGAAGCCCTGCAAAACAGCCCGCCCCTTGCCTGCGCAAGACATAACAGATACCGTTACCTCACAATAAGAGGAATGTGCAGCAATGATCGAGCAGGTGAAAAATCACGGTTCCTCCGACACGGTTCCGGTATTAATCATTGGCTCGGGAGCCTGCGGCCTCACGGCAGCACTGGCAGCGAGACAATCAGGCGCGGAAGTTGTTGTACTGGAACGCGATATCACCCCGCATGGCTCTACTGGCATGTCTTACGGTGCCATCTGCGCCGCCGGCACCAGACTGCAGCAGGCGGAGGGTATAGACGATAACGCAGAAGATCTAACGCAAGACATCCTCACTGCAACCCGCGAACTCACCTGTGAATCACTCGCCGCACTGATAGCTGAAAATTCAGCGCCGGTAGTCGACTGGATGACTGAAGAGCTTGGTTTCGAACTCACCGTAGAAACCGCCTGGACAGGCCTTGGTCATCGACAGCCACGTTTGCATGCCCCCGCCGGCCGCTCCGGAGTACAGCTTATGGGCATGCTGCTGCGGGCGTGTGAAGATGCCGGTGTAATTATACTTACACAAGCCCGCATGACCGAACTATTGGTACAGGCAGACGATACCGTTTACGGCGTACGCTTCGAGCGACCAGACGGTTCAACCGAAACTGTAAACTGCCAGACAGTGATACTGGCAACCTGTGGTTTCGGCGCGAACAGCAAATGGGTAGATCACTATATTCCCGATCTTTCCGGCGCCAGATACTTCGGCCACGAAGGCAACGATGGCGGAGGCATAGAACAGGCAATGGCACTTGGCGCAGCGGTAGACGACATGGGATCCTACCAGTCACTAGGCTCACTGGCTGACCCCGAATCCCTGGTGATACCACACACCCTGATGATCAGTGGCGGTGTACAGATTAACACCAACGGCAAGCGATTCGAAAACGAACTGGAGGATATTTCCGGTCAAGCGCTCACTATTCTTGAACAGCCCGCAGGTATCTGCTGGATTGTCTATGACCAGACTCGCCATGAAGCGGCACTGGCGAACTTTCAGGATTATAAAACTGCGTGCGAAATGAAGGCACCGAAACACGCACCCTCCTGGCTAGAACTTTCGAAACTTATGCAAGTACCTGCAGCGGCGCTGGAAGAAACCATGAATGCGGTAGCGTCGCATTGTCGCCATCAAACCACCGATGAATTTGGCCGACCCTTTAATACCGAAGCAGAACTGCAAGCGCCATACTTCGCTATTCGCGTAACGGGCGCTCTGTTTCATACCCAGGGTGGACTGCTTGTTAACAATGAGGCCCGCGTAGTGAAGACCGATGGTCGAGCCATGCCAAATTTATTTGCCGGAGGCGGCGCTGCGCGCTCTGTGTCCGGGCCTGGAGGCTGGGGCTACCTGCCTGGCATGGGCCTATGCACCGCAGTCACGCTGGGTTATCTGGCGGGCAGAAATGCAGCAGAGCAATGCAGAAATTCAGCCGCAAACCCCATCCACCGACCTCTATAGTTGAAACAATATAACCCGTAAAAAACAAAAAAAGCAGAAACTGCCAATGACACCTGAAAACCCGATCATCGCGCTCGCCAATCATTCAGTCAATGCACAGCAGCGCACTCTCAGTGATGAGACTGTATCCCGCACCTGTATGGTACTTCTAGACACGGTAACGGTTGGAATCGCCGGCGCTAATGCCAGTTACGCAGACGCCGTGCATCGCATAGCGCCATCCTGGGGCATGGGCGGCAGCTGCCGTGTACTCGGCCGCGGCGCAGGCTTTCCAGCACCGACAGCGGCTTTCCTCAATGCCTACCAGATACATGGGCAAGAATTCGATTGCGTACATGAAGGCGCTGTTGTACATCCGATGGCTGGCATCATGGCAACAACCCTGGCTGAACTTGAACGATTATCAGGTGGTAGAAACACAACCGGAATAAGCGGCCAGCAATTTATCAAAGCGATAAATTCAGCTGTTGACATAGCACTGGCCATAGGCTTGTCGAGTACCCGCGGTCTGCTGTTCTTCAGACCCGCCACCGCCAGCGCATTTGGTGCAGCAGCCATGGCAGCGCAACTGCGATCGTACTCATTACAGCAAACCATCCAGACATTCGGGCATGTCTATAGCCAGTTGTGCGGCACAATGCAGGCGCACACCGAAGGTACCGCTGTACTGCCAATGCAAATAGGCTTCAACGCCCGCAACGCCGTTATTGCAGCCGATCTGGCAGAAGCGGGGATCTCGGCACCGGAAGATATTATCAATGGGCCCTATGGCTACTTGCAACTGTTCGAACCCGACGGAAACATCACCCCGCTTATAGAATCACTCGCAGCGGTGACTCGATTAGATCAGTTATCATACAAGCCATTTCCTACCGGGCGCGCAACACACGGCGGCCTTGATGCCATTCAGCAACTGCAAAACCAGCATGGTTTCAGCGCAGAACAGATAGCGACTGTCACGTTAACCGCGCCGCCCCTGATCCCACGCCTGGTTGACCGCCCGTTTTCAAAAGACATGGCACCCAACACGGCGCGGCTCAGCATGCAGTACACAGGTGCTGTCGCCCTGATACGTGGCACGGTAGGTTTATTTGATTTTTCTACAGAATCATTACACGACCCCGCCATTGCGGAACTCGCAAATCGCATAACCATAATCGATGACGGCACCGAAGATCCCAACGCACTGCAACCACAAAAACTTGAAATCACATTGCATAGCGGGGAGTCACTAACTACTACAGTCACAAACGTTTACGGCTCACCATCAAATCCAATGGACGAAGCCACACACCTGGCCAAAGCCCGCCATTGCTGCGAATTTGCAGGGCTCTCAAAAGATGCAACAACTACTTTGATCGAAGAGGGTTTGCAACTGGATAGCCTGCACGAAATTGGCGATTGGCTAACACATGCCTGGCGAGAGAATATTATCTAGATAACTGTTACCAGCTTTAACAAAGCTGATCAAATTACAGGGTTTTTCTATTGGAAAGTTATTCCACAAAAATAGTTGGAACGATTTCCAGAACCGTTCGCCCCTGAAGTAACAACAATGCTGCAACAGTCGACAGGCCATCGGCGCTGGTTCAACAATAGAATGGGAAAACACAATGTCCGAGAAATACCTGACTAACTGCGCACACGATCCTGAAGATGCCAAAAAAACAACAATCACATTTATGCTAGTGTATACGTGCGGTAGACTGACTACCGCACTAGCCCGAATCCCGGATTAGTAAAAACAAAGGGAATCTATCTAATGAATACTATGCTTCCGGTTGATCCGGTCGCCTTGCGAGAAGAAATAAAAAATAAATATCGCGATGTAGCCGCCGCCCCCAATCAACCTTATCACTTTCATACAGGCCGAGCTTTGTCCAAACGCCTGGGGTACGATCAAAGCATCGTAGACAAGCTGCCAGATCGCGCTGTGGAATCCTTCGCAGGTGTCGCGAATCCGTTCGCCGAAAGGACGCTGCAACCCGGAGAGAAAGTAGTCGACGCCGGCTCTGGCGCCGGATTTGACTGCTTCATAGCAGCAGATCAGGTGGGCGACGAGGGAAAAGTATTGGGTGTGGATATGTTGCCAGAGATGATCGAAAAATCCCGCACCACGGCCAAAACACTGCAACAAAATCATATCGAATTCAAAGAGAGCCTCCTGGAATCAATGCCAGTTGAAAACGACTGGGCCGATGTTGTCATCAGTAACGGCGTATTTAATCTTTGCGCCGACAAACAGGAAGTATTCAATGAAGTATGGCGCATATTAAAACCGGGGGGCTGGCTACAATTTGGGGATATTGCCAACGGCAAACCCGTGCCGGAATCAGCAATTTCAGACATCGATCTCTGGACTGCTTGAATTGCCGGAGGCGTTCCGTGTGAACGCTGGCAGCAGATGTTACGAGATACCGGATTTGTAAGTGTAAGTCACTGCAAAACAATAAACTACCGAATTTACTATATATACGGCCGAATTCGATAGTTCCATTCACCGTGAAATGCATCTCGCTTGATTATAACCTCTTC
>MDLA01000193.1 GCA_001730015.1 Chromatiales bacterium (ex Bugula neritina AB1)
ATCTTTCACCGATCACATGTAGTTATTTAGAATGACTAAACGCCGACATGTGGTAGGCGAAGTCTCACGCACCTGAGTGATCCTCGTTACACCCCGGTTTGTAGACGGGCACTAGTCAGGTTTTGTCTGTGGAATTCCGATAGATAATCAGCGTCAGCCAGCAGGATAAATTACCGGAAATTCATCTCCCTCGAATGGTGCGCCATCTTCGTATTGCAAATCGGGGAATGCCGGTGACGTTTTACCCGGTCTTTTTATAAAACGTGCATCGTCACCCACCCAGCGTAAAGAAATAACGCGACGCCGGCTATCCGAGGCGTTTGCCGGGGCACCGTGCAACGTGCCAAAATCAAAGGCAACGGCATCCCCGGGCTCTATATCCCACCCCTGGATGGCAAATTCGTCTCTGCGATTATCGATGTCTGGCACCACTTCTGACTGGTCATTTGTGTAGAGATCTGTGCCGTCGAACCGTTGCGGTTTAAATTGCTGTCCCCAGCGGTGTGAACCGGTCACGTACTCGATGCTGCGCTCACGCGGTACCGGATCGAGTGGTACCCAGAAGCTCACTGTTTTTTCCGCGTTGACGAGATAATAGGGTTTGTCCTGATGCCATGGAGTGACTACTGAATTGCCTGGTTCTTTAACCAGAATGTGGTCGTGGAAGATTCGCGCTGTAGCCGAGCGCATCAAGCGGGCAGCGAGTTCTGCCATTGGGGAGGATTCCACCAGTTTTCGATAACCGTCGAACTGTGACCATACGCAATAATCCTGAAAAAACGGAGCGCCGCCATCGTCCGGTCGGTAGGTGCGTTCACGCCAGCTCGGGTTTTGCTTGTTCTGTTCTATGGCTTCGCGTGCACCTTCTATCCAATCGTTAAACAGGCTGCGCAGTACCACAACACCATTGTTTTCGAATTCCAGTATCTGTTCTTCGGCCAGTATCTGCGTGTCGGTTGGAGGTGCATTATCTGTGGTATTCATGTGGCCCGCTACCGTGTCAGGTTGGCTTCTATGTCGTTAATGGCGCAATGGTACAGGGTCTCGTATTTCTGTGCACTTTCATCCCAGCTGAAATCAGTTGTCATGCCGTTATGTTGTAATTGGTGCCATAGTGGTTTGTTTGCGAAAGCAGTCAGAACCCGTTGAATTCCCTGTGCAAGATATTCACTGGTGGCGTTTTTAATCACGAAGCCATTTGCTTTTTCCGCTCCCTGGTCGGGATCAAACACGGTGTCGGCCAGCCCCCCGACATGGGTTACCACGGGGGGGGTTCCATAGCGCAGGCTGTACATCTGGTTCAAGCCACAGGGCTCGTAGCGGGAGGGCATCAGGAAGCTGTCAGCTCCGGCTTCGATTAATCGGGAAAAGGGTTCACTAAAACCGATTTTAACGGCTACTTTGTCAGGCAGATCCTGCTGTAGAGCGAGTAACTGTGTTTGCAGTTCGGTGTCTCCTGACCCTAGAACAACCAATTGCAGTTGCTCAGTACGAAGCGTGCTGATTGCATTGATAATAAGGTCTATACCTTTCTGCTCCGCGAGGCGGCTGATTACACCAAAAACCGGCACTTCCGGGTCTTGCGGCAACCTCATTTCTTTTTGTAATGCTGCCTTGTTTGCGCTTTTTCGATCCAGAGTTTGCAGCGAATAGTTCTGTGGCAGGTGAGGGTCGGTCTGTGGATTCCAGTCGTCCATATCAATTCCGTTTAGAATTCCACTGACTCTATCGCCGCGGCTTCGCAGCAGGCCATCCATTCCACAACCGTATTTGTTTTGCCTGATCTCCGCGGCATAGCCTGCGCTCACGGTGTTTACCCGGTCTGCATATGCCAGGCCGCCTTTGATGTAGCTGGCTTGTCCCCAGAATTCCAGGCCGTTGGCATGAAATAATTCGGCCGGTAGCTGGAGATCGGTATAAGCACTATGAAGAATATTGCCCTGATACGCCAGATTGTGCACCGTAAATACGGTCGCCGGCCGCGGCTTATGCAACGTTAGCAACGCGGGTACCAGGCCGGTTTGCCAGTCATTGCAGTGCACGATATCCGGTTGCCATTCGAGTTGTGCACGATCCAGGGCAATTTCCGTGACAGCCTGGGAAAACAGCGCAAATCGATAGGGATTGTCTGCCCAGGCGCGATCATCATCAGACATATACGGGTTGCCTGGTCGATTGCTGAAGCTCGGGTGGGTAATCAACAGCACGTCATGTGCTCTTAACCGGGTCTGACATAAAGCGACATTGCCGAGCGGAAGCTCAAGCTGGCTTATAAATACCGGGGAGTCAATCTGTCGAAGGACAGACTCGTAGCCGGGGATAACAACTCTGACGTCGTTGCCGGCGCGATGCAGCGCCTGCGGCAAACTGCCGCATACATCGGCGAGCCCGCCTGTTTTGACCCAGGGAGTAAGCTCGCTGCAGGCGAATAGAATATTGTGTTTTTTTCTCATTGAGGGGCGAGGTGATTTAATGATCTCTAAGAAGGTGTATGCTGAAGAACTATTGCGCTGAGAGGCGGTAGCGTGAGCGATAGTGAATACGGCCTGCCCATGCACGGTTCCCTGATGGTGGTTAGTGAGTCGCTACTGCATGTCTGGCTTCCGCCATAGCGTTCGTTATCTGAGTTAAGCAGTTCGCTATAGATTCCTTCATGATTCACGCCGATTCGATAGTCGTGTCGTGGTACAGGGGTGAAGTTCAATATGACCAGCAGATGCTCGCCTGGGCTTGTTCGGGCATATGCCAGCACTGAATTTGAAGAGTCGTCAGCGTTGATCCACTCGAATCCATCACTGCTAAATTCTCTTTCAAATAAGCCCGGATGCGTTTGATAGAGATGATTTAAATCGGCGATCAGTAACAGAATACCTCGATGTGCTGGTGCGTGGGTAAGTTCCCAGTCGAGTGTAGAGTTGAAGTCCCATTCATTGCGCTGAGCGAATTCACAACCCTGGAATAGTAATTTCTTTCCGGGGTAAGTGAACTGATAGCTGTACAGCAGCCTCAGGTTGGCAAATTGCTGCCAGTCATCGCCGGGCATCCGGCTGAGCATAGAGCCTTTGCCGTGTACTACTTCATCGTGGCTGAACGGCAGGACAAAATTCTCTGTATATAGATAGAGCAAACCGAACGTCAGGTTGCTGTGGTGGTGTCGGCGGTTTATCGGGTCTTCTTGTATATAGGATAGACTATCGTGCATCCAGCCCATATTCCATTTCATGCTGAAGCCGAGTCCGTCGTGGTCCGGAGGCCGGGTCACTTGTGGCCAGGAGGTGCTCTCCTCAGCAATTATAACGCTGCCGGGTACCTCGGTTTGCGTTGTGTGGTTGAGATCACGAAGGAACTGCACGGCTTCCAGGTTCTCGCGGCCTCCATCTTTATTCGGTAGCCAATCGCCGGGTTCGCGTGAGTAATCAAGATATAACATAGAGGCGACGGCATCCACGCGCAGTCCGTCAAGATGAAATTCGCGCAGCCAGTATAGTGCTGAAGCAAGTAGAAAATTGCTTACCTCGCGACGGCCGTAATTGAAGATAAGGGTGCCCCAGTCACGATGTTCACCGAGGCGTGGATCGCTGTGTTCATAGAGGCAGCTTCCATCGTAGCGAGCCAGACCGAAACTGTCGCGGGGAAAGTGTGCCGGTACCCAGTCGAGAATGACACCAATACCAGCCTGATGACAGTGGTCGATCAGAAAGCGGAAATCATCCGGTGTTCCGAAACGGCTGCTCGGTGCGAAATAGCCAGTGACCTGATAGCCCCAGGAGGCATCTAGCGGGTGCTCGGTTATCGGCATTAATTCTATATGGGTAAACCCGGTAAACTGAACGTACTCTACCAATTTTTTTGCGATTTCACGGTAGTTTAGAAATTCACCGTCGTCGTTTCGCTGCCATGATCCCAGGTGTACTTCATAGATTGATGCCGGTGTTTGTTGCCAGAGGCTGCGTGCCCGATTTTCAATCCATTGCTGATCGGTCCAGCTGAAATTGCTGTGTGTTGTCCGGCAAGCAGTGTCCGGGCGCATTTCAAACTCGTTGGCGAATGGATCTTGCTTTATTGCGATTTCCCCGGTCTCAGCGTTAAGGAGTTCGAATTTATATAACTGACCGGAAATCAAGCCGGGTATAAATAGTTCCCATACACCACTTTGGCCGCGGTTACGCATCGGGTGCACACGGCCGTCCCACTGGTTAAATTCTCCTACCACGCTGACACGCGATGAAGACGGAGCCCAGACCGCAAAGCGAACACCGGTAACACCTTCTATAGTGATTTTACGGGCGCCCAGTACTTCATAAAGCCGCAGGTGCCGACCCTCGTTAAACAGATGCAGATCAAATTCCGAAATGGACGGTGCAAACCGGTACGGGTCATCGGCGATAGTGATGTTTCCGTTGCGGTCGGTACATTTGATTTTGTAGTCTGCTTTAAGGTCCGGGCTGCTGAGTACAAACAAGTCGGTATCGGGGATGCGGTCAAATTTTTCACCACTGTCGGCAAGACATAGACTCTCCGCGTGCGGGTTGAAAATGCGAATAGTCGGTACTGAATCAACCAGGTGCCAGCCCAGAACAGCAAATGGGTCGTGGTGCGTGGCCCGGGTGATCCGGTGTAACTCGTCTTCGGGAGGTAGTGCTTTGGCGTGGGTCGCGGTGTGCGTAGTTTTCACTGAATCGTTACCTGTTTTCAAAACTGAACCTGCTTCCGGTGCCTGGAATTGGACCTGTTATTGCGGTGTCGACCAGTGCTCTGGTTGTTGCTGGCTGAAGCCTCTATCAATGATAGCTGTATTCACTGTTACGTACTGATGAATCTAATCTTTCCATGCGATATGCTCGCCACCCAATGAAGTATAACGAACGGTTTTCACTTTGAAACGGTATAACCCGCTTGACCATCGGCGCTCTGGCCTGTTGCTGCATCCGACATCGCTGCCAGGCCCCTGGTGTATGGGAGATTTTTCGCACAATGCCTATCGCTTCATCGAGTTTCTGGCAGCCTCAGGTCAGACAATCTGGCAGGTGCTGCCGCTCGGTCCTACGCATGCCGATGGTAGTCCGTACCAGTGTTTGTCAACTCATGCCGGCAATCCTTTACTGATCAGTCTCGACTGGCTGATCGACAAAGGTTGGCTGGAGGCCGATATCTGGCAGCACGCAGAGCAAACGGTTACATGGCGTCTGGCTGTTCTCGAGCGCGCTTGCAATACCGCAATTGATGGGTTGGATACCCAAACGCAAAAGAGCTTTTCCCGCTTTGTTAAAGAGCAGGGTTTCTGGCTGGAGGACTACGCTCGATACATGGTTTTGAAAGCACAGCAAGGTGGTAAGGCCTGGATGGACTGGCCAACTTCGTTGCGTAGAAATATAAAAGCAGACGTTGATCAGGCACTGTCGGCTAGTATGCGGACACTGCAGATTCGAAAGTTTGAGCAATACCTTTTTTTTACCCAGTGGCAGCAGCTGCGCAATTATGCTCACGAGCACGGCATTTATCTGTTTGGTGATCTGCCTATTTTTGTTTCAGGCGACAGTGCCGACGTCTGGGCTAATCGTGAGTACTTTACTGTCGATGAAAATGGTCGAAGTGACGTTGTCGCCGGTGTACCGCCCGATGCGTTTACTGATGAAGGTCAGCGTTGGGGTAACCCGCTTTATGATTGGTCTGCGTTGAAGGCGGATGGTTTTAGCTGGTGGCTCGATCGATTAAGAACTCATTTCAGTTTGTTTGATTTTGTCCGTATTGACCACTTTCGAGGTCTTGAGTCGTATTGGGAAATCCCAGCGGCGTCGCCTACAGCAATCGAAGGACGTTGGATTAAAGCACCCGGGGCTGAGTTATTAAAGGCGGTTTATGATGAACTGGGGGAGGTGGCGCTGGTTGCAGAGGATCTAGGGATTATTACTGCAGCGGTCGATAAGCTACGTGAGCAATTTTCCCTGCCGGGTATGAAGGTGTTGCAGTTTGCTTTTGACGGTGATCCGAATAATCATCATTTACCGCACAATCACTCCAGGGACATGGTCGCTTATACGGGCACACATGATAACGATACCACTGCCTCTTGGTATAACTCGGCAGATGAAGAGACGCAGTGTCGTGTGCGAAGTTATTTTCAATGCGCGCACGAGGAATTGCCCTGGCCGATGATTCGCAGTGCGATGATGTCGGTTGCACGGACTTCCATTGTTCCGATGCAGGATGTTTTAGCGCTGGGGCAGGGGCATCGAATGAATACGCCAGGTACCATTGAGGGAAACTGGACCTGGCGTTTTAACTGGTCACAGGTCGATAGCAATCTTGCTGGCAGGCTTCGGGAACTTACCGTGAGCTATGGCCGGTTACCAGAGGCAGAGATGATGGCAATCGATGATTGCTGAAACGGGCAGAGAGCAGCACGAGGGCTGCCTGGAGAAACTTCCTGAAAACTGCTGAATCGATCCCGAGTTTATGAAGTCCTGGTAGTAAGAATTGTTGTGATGCTTTATTTTATCTTCAACACAGGTTAGTGTGGCGGGTCGTGCTTCCCTAACGCAGACTCCCCGTGCCCACTACCTGTTTTGTTGCCTGTGCTGTAGGCCTTGAAAAAATTCTCCACAGCGAGCTTAAATCGCTTGGCGTCAAGAAGCTGAGAATTCGCAGAGCCGGTGTAGATTGTGTTGTTACTATCAGGGAAATATATCGCATTTGCCTGTGGTCAAGAGTAGCCAACCGGGTTCTTTATCCCTTGCTTGCGTTTAAGGTAAGTGATGAAAAAAGCTATTACGCTGGCCTGTTTCAGCATGACTGGGCTATGCATCTGTCGCAAAGCGGAAGCCTGGCAGTAGATTTTTTTGCTGCAGAATCGGTAATTACACATAGTCAGTATGGTGCGCAACTGACCAAAGATGCGGTGGTTGACTGGTTTCGTGAGCGCACTGGTGAGCGCCCGACCGTTGATCGGCAGACACCGGATGTGCGGATAAACGTCTACCTCTACAAGAATCGCGCTCGCGTTAGTCTGGATATGGCGGGAAGCAGCCTTCATCGACGAAATTATCGTCAACAGGGCGGTCTAGCACCTCTCAAGGAAAATCTGGCAGCGGCTTTACTCTTGGCTTCCGACTGGCCTTCTATGGCCAGGTCCGGAGTACCCCTGCTGGATCCGATGTGCGGCTCCGGTACTTTTTTAATCGAAGGGGCCATGATAGCAGCCAACATTGCCCCCGGTAGTAAGCGCAGGTATTTCGGATTCCTGGGCTGGAAACAACACGACAATGATGCCTGGACTGAGATCAAGGCAGAAGCCGAAGCGCAGCGTAACAACACGTCGGTCTCCGCCGTTGCCGGGTTTGATATCGATTCCAAAGCAGTTGCAGCAGCCCGGAGTAATATTCAGGCAGCAGGACTTGCCGATCTGATTGAGGTCGAACAGGCTGACTTTACAGAAGTTCCGACACCATTTAGCAGAGGTCCGGGGCTGTTGATGATGAATCCACCCTATGGCGAGCGACTTGAAAAAAACCCGGAGATTGGCGTTTTTTACTCCAGAGTCGGTCGATCACTGCGGTGGCGTGCCGGAAACTGGAGACTGGCTTTGTTTACCGGCAACCCGGCGCTGTTTCATCGTACCGGCTTGTCCCGGCGGGTGGCGCTGGAGTGCAGCAACGGTGGAATCGATTGTCGCTTGTTTCTTGCGGATATTCCGCCACCGGCAATGCCAGGTAACCCTGATGACGCAGTTAGCGAAAACAAACCGGCCTTTAATCCATGGCTTGAAAACAGTAGTCCGGATGAAAAGCCGGTGTCACCGGTGGAACCGGCTGTAGAACCATCCCAGGTGCCGGGGCTCGATCAGTTTCGCCACCGCCTGCAAAAAAATATCAGACAGATTAAAGGCTGGTTAAAGTCAGCGGGAATTTCAAATTATCGCCTATATGATGCCGATCTTCCCGACTATGCATTCGCGCTCGATGTCTTTTGTGACGCTGAAACGAGTGACCTTTATGTGTGTATGCAGGAGTACAGAGCACCGCGCCACATAGATCCCCGGTTGGCACAGCGTCGTATTGATAATGCAGCATCAGTGGTGGTTTCAGTGCTTGGTTGCTCCGTTGAAAACCTGGCCATCAAACGGCGGGAGCAGCAACGTGCAGAATCGCAGTATGCGCGCTTGCAAAAACGGGATCAGTACCACGAAGTTCATGAAGGTGATGCCCGGCTGTTAATCAATCTGCACGATTATCTCGATGTTGGATTATTTCTTGATCATCGCAAGGTACGGTTGTGGCTCGCGAATTCGTGCCGGGACAAGCACGTGCTGAACCTGTATTGCTATACCGCCAGCGCGACAGTACATGCGATTTTGGGTGGCGCCCGGAAAAGTATCAGTGTAGATAAATCGAATAAATATATAGCCTGGGCCGCGAAAAATTTTTCCCTGAACGATATACCGTTCGATAAACATGAGCTGGTCCATGCCGATTGCCGGCAATGGTTGTCGCAATATCAGAAGGGCACGGCTGAGTTGTTCGATCTTATCTTTCTTGATCCGCCAACCTTCTCAAATTCAAGCTCAATGGATCAGGATTGGGATGTGCAGCGTGATCACCGCAAAATGATCGAAGATTGCATGTCTATACTTAAACCGGACGGCATCCTGGTGTTCTCCAATAATTTCAAGCGATTCAAGCTGGCGGTTGGGTTGAATAGTTTGTATGACGTGCAGGATCGTTCGCGATGGAGCTTGCAAAGAGACTTTGCGAGAAACCCGCGAATACACCAGTGCTGGTTTATTCGGCACAAGCAGGCCGTGTGAAATGGTTGTGACTGTCTTGTCAGCCGGGCTCTGTTCAAGCGGACTTATAATTATCTTTTATTCTATTGGGGCTGGTTAAGTGGGTGAGTTTTTTATCAGTTACGGATTGTTTTTGGCAAAGATTCTGACCTTCTTTCTGCTTTTTTTGCTGGCAGTGGTGCTAGTAACGTCTCTCAGTGGTCGTGGTCGGCGGGAAGAGGGCAGTATCAGTGTCACCCATATCAACGGGCAGCTTGATGAGGGCAGGGATATACTGCAGTCGATGATTCTGGATCCTGCAGACCAGAAGGAATCCATTAAGCTGAAAAAGAAACAGCTCAAACTTGAAAACAAAGAAAAAAAGGCGGCGGCAAAATTAGCCGCTAAAAGTCGTGGCGATGGCACAACCATCGTCGATGAGAAAAAGCGTCGCCGGGTATTTCTGCTGGATTTTGATGGAGATATCAGGGCAACACAGGTACGTGGGCTGCGCCGGGAGATAACGGCCGTACTGACCCTGGCGGATGTATATGATGAAGTGCTTGTTCGCGTTGAAAGTGGTGGTGGTACCGTGCACGGCTATGGTCTTGCCGCCTCGCAACTGCAGCGTATCCGGGATAAGAATATTGAATTGACCGTATCGGTAGATAAGGTCGCAGCCAGCGGCGGCTACCTGATGGCCTGTGTTGCGAATAAAATTCTGGCAGCACCGTTTGCTATTATCGGATCAATCGGCGTGATGGCGCAAATTCCCAATATCCACCGCTTGCTGAAAAAATACGATGTCGACGTCGAGCTGCTAACAGCGGGGGAGTACAAAAGAACACTAACAGTGGTCGGTGAAAATACCGAAAAGGGCCGGCAGAAATTTCTTTCTGATCTTGAAGTGATACATGATCAATTCAAGAACTTCATTTCGAAGTTCAGACCGCAAACCAATATTGCTGAGGTAGCAACCGGAGAGGTATGGAGCGGCGATGCCGCTTTAGGGATGAAACTCGTTGACGAAATCAAAACGAGTGATCAGTACATTACAGAATGCTGCGAACAGGCAGATGTCTACCGTGTGAAGTATGAAGCCAAAAAAACATTGCAGGAGAAAATCGGACTGTCTGCCGAGGCTACAATCGACAGAGTGATAGACCGTTGGGTACAACGTGTAGTTAACGCGCGTTTTTTGAGCTGAGTAGTAGTGCTATTCGTCAGTGGCGAACATTTTCTATAACCGGTATGTTCTCACTGCCAATGGTTCCGCCAATTGCTTCTAGACAGGAAAACCTATCTGCTGGCGCTGCGCCTGCCACTTCCAGCGATATTGACACCATACTTTTTCATGAGCCGGTATAGAGTTACTCGCGATACGCCAAGTTGAGCTGCAGTTTCAGTGACATTATTGTAGTTGCGCTCAAGAGCATTTCTAATGAACTCGCCCTCGGCCTTGGCCCGGACTTCATCAAGATTGGTCGGAGTGTTGGTGTCTGATTCTACGTTAGCATGTGAGCCGAGCCCCAGATCTATTGCCTGAATTAAACTGCTCTCGCACATCACCATTGCCTGTCTCACGCGATTCAGCAACTCACGAACATTACCCGGCCAGTTGTGCTGATGCATCGCGATTTTTGCCTGCTGTGAAAAGCCTTTTATACGCCCCGGAGTTTCTTCGTAGAACTGCTCGAAAAAGTACTGGGCAAGGTTGTCGACATCGCCGATACGCTCGCGCAGGGGCGGTATTTCAATATGCAGAATATTGAGGCGATAATACAGATCTTCACGGAACAGGCCGTTTTTGACTCCTTCGTCAATACTGTTAGAACTTGAAGTGATTACTCTGACGTCGACCGGTATTGTCTGGTTGGCTCGTTCAACCTGCCCCGTCTGCATGAATCGCAATAACAGCATCTGCTGTTCGGCGGGTAAGTCGGTGATTGAGTCAAGGAATATAGAGCCACCTGAGGCTTGTTCCAGAGAGCCCGGGCCGACGGTGCTTGAGCCGAATAACTCTTCGCCAATAAGTGCTGCTGGTATTGTTGCGCAGCTGACTGTAATAAAGGGCTCGGCACTTCGCGGCGACTGACTGTGCAGGGCTCGACTAACAAGTTCCTTGCCGGTGCCTGTTTCACCGGTAATCATAACCGGGGCGTCGACTCGTGCTGATTTTTTAATGGTGGTGTACAGATTATGCATCGCGTCGCTGTCGCCTACCATTTTTGTATCGGAGTCGGCCGCGAGAATATTGATAGCCGGTTTGGGGCGCAGTACTGACATACCATAGGCGTGACCCAGGGTAGCGGTAAGTTGGGTAGCATCACAAGGCAGTGAGTGATAATCGTAGCAGTGGTCGGAGATCAGGCCCGCTGCAATAGTGTTATCAATAACTGCATGTTCCACAACAGCAACCCAGTTCAGCGCATGGCGATTCAGGAATTCTTCAATGGTTTGTATATCGGAGAGGTCGGCTTCACGCAATACGACGACACCAACCTCGTATTCATTCTGGTAAAGACAATTCTCTGCGACTTCGAAGGTTTTGGCAAAGTCTACCTTCCATGTCGATGCCTCGATTGAACTTACGAGCTCGCCGAGCTGTCCACTTAAATCACAGAACAACAACCTGCGCGCGGTAAATGACGGGCTGCGAGATGCTCTTTGGGCAGATCCCTCTGCGGCAGCCAAGTCTCTCCCGCGTGTATGAGTAGCATTCATTAAATCTTTTCCGGTCCTGCGCCCAGTTGATAGCACCTCGTAGCAACTGTGCTTGATTAGCCTTCTTTGTTGCACGGTGCGTGAGCGTGCGCAACTCATTAGGGGTAAGGTTAACCAACGACATCTGCATTTTCTTCGCAGAGCGTCATATAATTGACAAATTGTTTCGGGAATGTATCTGTATCACTACTCCCGATCTGTCGAAATAGTAACAGTTTTTAGCGCTGAATCCACCGGTATTAGCGCTTTTGTATCAGATGCGAGAATTGGTGTAAATTGAAATAATCAATTAAAAACAATGAAATAGAATAATTTTTTCGTGTTATGTATGATTAATTGTTATGTAAAAGAACAAACCTTTAAAGGGGGAACCGGCTTCGCTAGTGGTGCGATTGAACTTTTTCGCGCAACATGAATTTCTGGATTTTACCGGTGGAAGTCTTCGGCAGTTCTCCAAAAACCACTTTGCCAGGGCACTTAAAGTGCGCCATATTGTCCCGGCACCATTGAATCAAATTTTCCTCTGTGCAATTCGAGCCGTCCCTCAGGCAGACAAACGCGCAGGGTGTTTCGCCCCATTTTTCGTCTGGCATTGCCACCACAGCGGCTTCGAGTACATCGTTGTGGGTGTACAGGACATCTTCGATCTCAATTGACGATATATTTTCTCCTCCGGATATAATGACATCCTTCGAACGATCCGTTATTCGCAGATAGCCGTCAGCCTCGATGACGGCCAGATCACCGGAATGAAACCATCCGCCGGCAAATGCTTTTTCTGTCTCCTGTCGGTTTTTGAAGTAGCCGCGCATAACAATATTGCCGCGGAACATAATTTCACCAACGCTAACGCCATCCCGAGCTACGGGTGTCATGGTTTCCGGGTCGATAACGTCTAGTCCCTCCAGAACCTGGTAGCGCACGCCTTGCCGTGATTTAAGGCGCGCGCGCTCCATCGCGGGTAGTTCATCCCATTGTGTTTTCCAGGCGCACATAACAGCCGGCCCGTAGGTTTCGGTGAGGCCGTAAACATGTGTCATGTGAAAACCACGGTCTTCCATCGCTTGTAAAATTGTCGCTGGCGGGGGAGCTGCGGCTGTCATGACCTTAACCTGATGGTTAAAGTCGCACTGGTCTTCTGGGGCGGTATTGATGATCATACTAAGTACAATGGGTGCGCCACAAAGGTGTGTTACCCGGTGCTTTTCAATAGCTGCAAAAATCCCGGCGCCACTGACACTGCGGGAGCAAATGCTGGTGCCGGCAATGGCTGCCAGCGACCAGGGGAAGCACCAGCCGTTGCAATGGAACATGGGTAGCGTCCATAAATAGCGCGGATGTGCGGCCATCTCCCAGCCGGTGATATTGCTGAGAGCATTTAAATAAGCCCCTCGATGGTGGTATACCACACCTTTCGGGTTACCGGTGGTACCAGAGGTGTAGTTCAGGCTGATTGCCCTCCATTCATCATCCGGCATGATCCAGCGAAAATCGGAATCCCCGGTTTGCAAAAAATCGTCGTAACTCAGCGGGCCGAGTCTCTCGCTATCTGAGATCAGCGGATCTTCGATGTCGATGACGATAATGCTTTTGTTCAGTTTTTCCAGTGCTTTTGATACAACTTTATAAAAAGCGGTATCGGCGATAAGCACACGGGCTTCGCCATGCTCCAGTATGAAGGCAATTGTTTCTGCATCAAGACGGGTATTAATCGCATTAAGTACTGCACCTGACATGGGAATACCAAAGTGTGCCTCGTACATCGGCGGTGTATTGGGTGCCATGACGGCTACTGTGTCCCCCGCTGAGACTCCGATTTTTTGCAGCGCACTGGCTAGTCGTTTACAGCGGGTGTAAGTGTCCGCCCAGTTCTGCTGATAATCTGAGTAGATAATTGCCGGGTAGTCCGGGTACACATCTGCCGCACGTTCGAGAAAGCTCAGTGGTGTTAAAGGCGTGTAGTTGGCCGTATTTTTTCCAAGATCGATTTCGTACGGGTTTCCGACGTCTGAAGTCATTAAAATTATCTCGCTTAGAAAATTAATCAGTGCGGTTGGGTGGGGTACACTAAAAGTACATGAGTGATTCTGCTGTTGCTCAGTCAGCAGTGAATTGCTTCAATAATACGGTAAAACCCGGAACAAACGATATGGATAAAGTAGATAACCGACCGCTGGCTGGTATCAAGGTTCTTGAATTGGGGCAGCTGGTTGCCGGACCTCAGGCGGGCTGCATTCTCGGGTATTTTGGTGCGGAAATTATCAAGGTGGAGTCACCCGGGAAAGGTGATCCCATCCGACACTGGCGATTGCTGGACGAAGATGGAACATCGTATTGGTGGCACAGCATCGGGCGCAATAAAAAATCCGTAACGATAAATCTCAAGACCGAAGCGGGCCGGGATATTGTTCGCCAGTTAGTCAATGAAGTGGATGTTGTTCTGGAGAATTTCCGCCCCGGTACCCTGGAAAAATGGGGTCTGGGGCCTGAGACATTTAAGGAGTCCCACCCATCGCTGATTTTTACTCGAGTCAGTGGCTATGGACAAACGGGTCCGTTAGCAAGCCGTCCGGGTTATGCATCGGCGTGCGAAGCATTTGGCGGATTTCGTCACGTTAATGGTTTTGCCGACGGGCCTCCTGTGCGCCCGAATCTGAGCCTGGGGGATACGCTTGCCGGAATGCATGCAGTAATAGGTGTGCTGTTAGCGTTATTGGCGCGAAAGTCTGCCGACAGCAAGGGTAAGAGCAACGGGCAGGTGGTCGATGTTTCGATATTCGAATCGGTTTTCAACATGATGGAGGCGGTTGTGCCGGAGTACTCGGGCGGCGGGCAGATTCGCGAGCCGTCAGGATCAACGATAACCGGCATTGTTCCGACAAATACTTATCTGTGTGATGATGGAAAATACGTTGTGATAGGCGGTAACGGCGATTCAATCTTCAAGCGCCTGATGTGCTGCGCGGGACGAGAGGATATGGCTGAGGATAGTCGCCTTGCCGATAACACCGGACGTGTTAAACATGAACAGGAAATAGATGAGGCTATCTGCCGGTGGACCGAGCAACACAGCGCTGCGAGTGTTTTGCAATCTCTGGAGCAAGCTGAGGTGCCATGCGGTCCGATCTATAGTGTGGCAGACATGATGAACGATCCGCACTACAGGGCACGTGGCTTATTTGAAACAGTTGCTCACCGCGAAGGGACACTTGAAGTTCCGGCAATTCTTCCCCGGTTAAATGAAACACCGGGTCGAACTGATCAGCCAGCGCCTGAACTGGGGGCTCACACAGACGAAATTCTAAGCGATATTCTGGATTTTTCAGCTGATAAAATACAGGCCCTGAAGAATGAAAAGATAGTTTAGACGGTCTTGCGGTAGCAGATTTTCCGGTGTTTTTTTAAATTCTATGTTTGTATCTAGAAATCAAACGAATAGTATAGGTCGACTGCTTTTTCGAGGCCTTCGGCAAAACCTTGTGTTGTTTCGAGATAGAGCTTTTCGGCAAGATCGTACCGTACAAACAATGTGCTGATCGAATTAAACACCCCCAGGCCGTAGCGAACCAGCAAGCGATTGTTCAGGCGGCCGCTGACGACAACCTGAGTCTCGTCGCCTGAGCCTCTGGAGCTTAGCGTGAAGTCGTCAATGCCAAAAGTGGAGGCAATATTTCTGGATAAACTCTGTCCATTTCGAATGCCCATGAACAGCGCAGCATTTGCCAGTAGTTGGGAGTCGTCCATTGTTTCGTCTTCGTTACCGAAATCCAGTTGTCGTCCCAGAACTATATAGGATAGTATTTCTTCTTCCGGCATGGCCGGTTCTGAGAACAGAGATGCTTTCGGATAGCCCAGGGATCCGTTTATTCGCAATCCGGCCATTATGTTATCGACTTCCCGAACGGCTTCGACATTCAACACGGCTTGTTCAAGTGGACCGACAAAACTGATACGACCGTCACGTATAACCAGATCCTGTCCATAGGAACGATAATTCCCATCTATTACTCGTATATCGCCGCGTAATTCCGGCGGACGCTGAGCGTTCAGGGTTATACGGAAATCACCCAGCAGGTCGGCATCGAGGCCGTAGCCATTGAAGTGGACGTGACGTCCCAGTATGACATCGATGGTAGTACGGATTTGTCTCTTACCTTTGATGTTCCGAGGTTTTTGCGCAGCTTTGGCATCGACGATTACAACATCTGAACTTACCGGAATACCTCCCGAGCCGAGTTTCGTAACAATGATATTTGCACGCTTTACGTTAATGCTGCCACCGACGTTGATACCATTCGGATTCATCATCAGCGTTAAATCGGTAGATACCCTGGCGTTTTTCACAATATCATGTTCAATTGCAAGGTTGTCTGCCTTGAGTTGCAGATCCGATTGCCAGCCGGATTCTGTCAACTCCCCGCGACCGCCTATCGCCACTAACGCATCACCTGAGGCGGCATCTCCTGTCATTGTTGCCTGGTTTTTATCTATAGCGATAGAAAGATCGATATTCGATAGATCCATCGGCAGTTGCGGTGACTGAACCGATGCATCTTTTACATTTACCAATCCTTTAAAATGCGGCTTTAGCAGCAAGCCACCAATTTTTCCGTCAGCGGAAACCTTGCCGCTAAGTTCCGTTAGCTGCGGAAAATACTGTTGCAACCATTGCAGTTTTCCATCCTCCAGTGATAGCGTACCTGACACCGGGTATAGATTGTTGCGTGTATAGATGCTTGCTTTCGAAGCGATTTTTCCAATGTTACGTTCTGTCATGTTTAATCTGGCGGTGACAGTATTTCGTCGGGTAGTAATATCCAACGCTGCAGTTTCGATTTGAAGCCGTAGTGTTTCCGCCGTTTTTTCGTCAGTGATACTAATCCGTGCGTCGGATAGCAGACTCTGTACGGCAATAGAAGGTGCTTTGGTCGGTTGCCAGGTAACTTGTCCTTTCGAGTTCAACGTTCCATCGATACCAATGTGTTCCGGGGTTAGCGCATCGACGGCTGCCAGATTGAGCTCGTCGAGTTTGAAGTTTATAGACCCGTTTCGCCCTACCAGTGCAGACTCTATAACGCATAGCGATGAAAACTCGATAGACCAGCAATGTGGCTGAAATGCAAATGTCTGCTGTTCACTTATCCAGGTAGCGGTAACAGAATCTTTCAGTGAAAACGGATAATCGGCCAGCTTCCCGGAGAAGTTGTCGATTTTGCCACTCCAGTTCCGGTGTTCGTCAAAACTTCCTATGGTATGCATGCTTTCGAGATAGAGTGGTGCGGTTTCTGTGCTGAGGCGTATCAGGTGGTCTGAGAGAGATCCGTTGACCGATGCGTCTGTGTTGCTGATGATTCTGTCGCCTATATGAACTCTTTCCATCTGTATTCTAATATCACTTTCGTCTTCACCAAGAGAACGCAGTACCCCGGTTACCGTGGTATTGCGCAAACTTGTATCGAGATAGACAAGAGATGATGAACTGGCGGAACCGCTTATATCGGGCGAATTGATGTTTCCGTCGATTTGTAGAGTACCATGCAGGTCGCCGACGATATCGTGCAGGAAATCCTCTGGTGAATTTAAAGAGAAATCCAGTTTCAGGTTACTTTCAGCACCGATTGATCCATTCGCGGTGATCGTGTTTTCTTCACTTGCCGCTTCCATGTTATCCAGCTGCCAGCTGCCGTCAGTGTACAGCGAGGTGTTGCCGCCGAGTGAGATCTGCTGTCCGGCGTAACTGCCGGTGGCGTTGATTTCCGTAAGATCGAATTGAGTTTGCCCGTTTTGGCTTCGGCCATTAAATCTTGCCGTACCGTCTACAAATCCTTTAAAAAAGGGCCAATACAAATTGGGCCATAAATCGTTTGCGTCGAGCTCACTGTGCCAGGAGATACCATCGCGCCACTTGAGCACTCCTGTGACATCCAGATAACCCCCGATCGTGTTTAGTTTCAGTGGAGTCATACTAATTCGATTGGTGTTTAGCGAGCCGGATAATTCTGCGTTGGTCACCGGTATGTTGTTGCCTGTGATTCGCATATCACCATCGAGCCTGTAATCCGGCCAGTCACCGTGTATAAGCAGGTCACCATCAGCGAAAGCGGCAATTGGGTCAGCGCTGTCGATCGGCCAGGTAGCCTGATCCCATTTGAGCGCAATGTTGGCTGGCAGATTGCGGTCGAGCAGGGAGTAGGTCCCGGAAGCCGTTGCCGTATAGGGTTTGCTGAAACCTCCGGAAAGGTCAAGTTTCAGCAGATCTCCGCTGAAATGCCATTGGCTCTTTATAGGGAGGCTTTTGGTCTGATCGATACTATCGAACCTTGCGACGACTTTAACAGGATAATTGTTGTGGAAGTTCATCTGACCATTAAGATTTACATGAAAAGTCTGCCAGTCGAAAAATAGTTTGTCAGCGGTTAATCGTGAGGCGTGCAACGAGCCACTAAAGTGAATATTGTTCAGGAATACGGGGGATTTCTCATTTGACTCTATAACGAGCTCTTCGATAGAAAGTTGTTTAGCCTCTATAGAGAAAGGTAAATTCAGTGATGCCAGAGTGATCGGGTTTTCATGCGAAGATCCATCCGGTAGAACGATCCGCAGTGTATTGGCTTTGACGGTTGAAAGGCATAGTGATTTACCACGCCAGCAGGATGGATCCCAGTACAGTTCAATTTCTTTGGCTAGCAGTCTGGTTTTGTTTTTTAACTGCCATTCCAGATCATCCAGCATAATTCCGCTTGCCAGATTTCCGGAACGGTAGGTGTATTCCAGGTTGTGCATTCTGTTCTGCAATACACCCAGAGAAACATTGCTGCCGGAGGTGGTAAAAAAGCTCCACCAGATGATGCCCAGACTCACCAGCAAAAAGCACAGTAGCAGGTATAAAACCGTTTTGACTCTGCCAGCGATTCTCATGAGGTAGAGCTCACAGTAAAGGACCGATCGCCAAATGCAAACGCAAAGGTCGACTCGCTTCAGTAACGCCGTACCCAAGGTCGATTCGCAGAGGGCCCAAAGGAGAGATCCACCTTATTCCGGTCCCTATTCCCAATCGATAGCGTTCATCAGCATCGATAAAGGCCCGACCCGTATCTGCGAACAGTGCAACCGCCCAGTTCTTGCGAAAGTAGTAGTTATACTCAAGTGAAGCCGTAGTTAGAAACTGTCCGCCAATCAATTCATTGTCGCTATTAACCGGGGAAATCGACTGAAAGGAAAACCCTCTTACGCTGTTATCTCCTCCGGCAAAAAAACGGTGTGAGGTGGGTACCATGCTGAAACTGGGTGTTATTAGAAATCCGGCGTCAGCGCGTGCAATAAGGTAGTGCCGAACGTGCCATGAGTTAAGGAGCTTTGCAGAACCGGTGACCCGGATCATAGACAGGTCAGATAGTAACTTTTTACTTCCTGCTAATAGACTAAATGAGTACGATGTACCTTTATCGGGTAACAGGCTACCAGAGGATTTGCTGCGTGAGACGCCAATACCCGGCAACAGCAGATTGATGGTACTTTTCTGATCGCCGATTCTGAATCGCTCGTTTTCCCATCGCAGGAAGAAATCCCTTGTCCATCCATTACCCATGGTGCGATGATCGCCGATATCCATAGTCCGCAGCTGCGAAAAAGTATCATCGGTTCGCTGGTTGGATAATCCGATATCGAAGGTATATCTCCCGGTTGCGGGGGAGTTGAGGTGAGGAACACGGTAACCCGCTGTTAACTCCTTACGCCATAGAGAAACGCTGGCGCTGGTTTCCAGAATGTGACCATGCCGGTTAGTGTGCGGGCGCAGCCAGTTTCCCTTCACTCTGGGGCCACTGTCGGTTGCGTAGCCTATTCCCAGACTAACCACATTTTCACTGCTCGGCTGAAGATCTACCTGTAACGGGATTTCATTGCCATCGGCCTGATTTAATAAAGGCTTTACCCGTACGTGTTTGAAATAGCCGCTGTTTTGCAGGTTTTCAGTAAGTTGTCGAACATGGCTCGCGCGGTACGGAACATTTTGTTCAAACGGTTGCCAGCGTTTCAGAAACGGCTTTTTAAACAGAGTGGTATTGTAAGTGACAGTGCTGATGTTGTATCGCTCACCGGAATTGAATACCAGAAATACCTCGGCCGCGTGTTTTTTTTGCCTGACAAGCACTTGCGAGCGTTTGAAATCTGCCTGAAAGTAGCCAAGACTTTGCGCACGGCTGGATAGAAGGTCTTTGCTGCGCTCGTAATTACCGTGGTTGAAAATAGCGCCTCGTTTTATAGGCAATGCCTGTAGCGTTTTTTTAAAGTCGGGGTCGGTGGTTGCAGATCCCTCAATTGAAAGATGGATGTGTGTGATACGTACCGGTTTTCCCGCATCTATACGAAGCTCTATTCTGGTGCTGATTTTATTACTGGTATGTGTTGCCCGGGCTTTGGCGTTGTAGTAACCAAGCGGCTGCAGGCTTTTTTCAGCATCACTTTTCAGTAACTCGATATAATTTTCTATATCAGCCCGATCAATGCGATCCGGAATCGTTACGAATGACTGGACCTGGTTTTGCAAGCCGCTGCTAATGCCGGTCACGTTAACGTTAAGGAAATTTTTGAAGGTTGAATTGCCGGAGGCGGCGAGGCAAACAGGTGAAGCCAGGTTCAACAAAAGAACGGTGCACAGCCATAGCCTGACAGCAAGATTCATCTGCTGCTGTAAGGGGCTCAGAGCGTGCCTGTATGTTGTTGCCTTAGCATGCAATCTGTGCTGTTCACTCGTAATTTTGTGCCAACCATGGTGCAGCTACTGTGCCGGGAACTCCGGCTACGGTTGAATAGTTGTCAGGGTTGCGATAGACCTTCAATCAAGCCTGGTTTTTTCGTGTTTAACACGTGCGTCGTTGAACTTGATCGATTGAATATCGTCGGATACCTGAACCTTGATTTGGAGCTACTTTTGAAAATCAATCTGTTCGCTGTTGGCGAAAAGCTTAGGTTGCTATCAATTGCTGTTGCAGTTGTGTTTGCCGTTTCAGGTAATCGGGTTAGTGCCGGTATGGAGCTGCAGCGCGTTGATGGTACCGTGGTCGATCTCGACGAGTATCGTGGTGACGGCCAGTGGTTACTCGTGATGTTCTGGGCAGTTAATTGTCATATTTGTGAGGAGCAGAAACCTGAAATATCGCTGTTTCATGAAAAACACCGGAACGATGATGCAAAAGTGCTGGGCGTTGCGCTGGATGGAATGGACAAAATTGATTTGATCAAAAGCAATATTGAGCGTCACAAGACCAGTTTTCCGAGTTTGGTCGGCAATATCGCGATTGTTGCATCGCACTACAAGAATTTAACTGAAGAAAGTTTGCGTGGAACGCCAACTTATCTGTTGTTTAATCCGGAAGGGGAGCTGGTTGGCAATAATCCAGGCCCGCTGCGAATACAGGCGCTGGAAGAGTTTATTGCAAGCAAAAGTGAATAGTCTTAATTGTGTTCGCACCTGTTGGTAAAAATTACCGACAAAAAATTAAAACAATCAGGTGAAACGAAGCTACTCGATGGCAAATCGTGCCAGTGCAGGTAGCAGACGCCGCTTAGCGTCGGATCTCGGGCGTGATCCGGCCAACCGGTCCTCGAAGTATTCAAGTTTCCAGCTAGCGGCTTTGGTGTCTTCCGAGTCCGTACCGTACAGATCACTGTAAATATTAACGGCCAGTCTCTGGTGAGTTATTGCTTCTTCAAGTGCGTCTTTGTTACGTTCAGCAACCCATGCCAGCGCTTCCAGTGTCTGTGCCGTTTCAGGATGATACAGGCCCAGAGTTTTGGTCTGGATACTCAAAGCACGATTGTAATGCTGCTCGGCAATACGGTAGTCCTGCTCAAGAAGAGCGGTAAGAAAGTAGGTTCTTGCCAGCCTTGAATCGTTACTTTTGAATCCGGCGGCAATCTTTCGGGCAGTTCTGACCCACGGGGCGGGGTCACCATCGTTTGACATCAGGTAGAACTCTGCATTTTCCACAGCAATTCTCCACATTTCATCCTCGGCTGATGCAACCACCAATTGTTCCCGTTGCTTTTCAATTTTTTTGGTCGCTGCCGTTTTTTCCGGTTCGGTACGAAGCACTGGTGCAATATGTCTATCGTTGGTTGTCGGAAGCTGGCGTACGACCGCGACATCGCTGTCGGGACCAGCGCGCCCGGCAAGCAGAGCGGGTTCGACGATTTCTGCAGAAGCGGAGGCGGCAGAATTGTCATGACTTTCAACGACACTTTCTTTGCCAAGGTAATTGAACATGACACTAGCGGCTAACAGTGTGCTGGCTGCAATTGCGGCATTTCGATTATTAAGATAGGGCCGTATAGGCACCTTGCCACGTTTGCCTATCCATTCTTCCACTTTAGGCTGCGGGCTGCGGGCAGAACGAGAGGTTATTGCAGTGTGAAAGGCCCTCGCACCTGAACGTGTAAATCGCACGGTTTGAGTGTCTGACTGCTGCAGAATATTGCTCTCAAGTAAATGAGTGACATAGCGAAGATAGAATCCGCGCTCGATTGCAAGATGTTGATCGGGTCTCAGCAAAAGGGCGTAATCGTCTGGGAGTCGGCTGGCGGTGAGTCGACGGTGCTTTTTCCACTGGGAATCCAGCGGACTGGAGCCAGAATTCTGCACAATCAGATCTTCGATATTCGCGATCTTTTGCATTGGCTCAAGGATCAGCGCGCCAGGCTGGCTTGTAGTGACTATGCGCTGTCCCTGAGCGTAATAGCTGGTGAAATGTACCCAGGTGTCCACATGGTATAAATTGGTTATCAGCGCATAAACATTTTCGTCTACGTTCAGATAGGCGATGATGCGGGCCTTTTCGTTCTCGTATTTTCCAACCGGATTCTCAACGGTGATTTCATGCGAGTAGATGAAGCCAAGATCAAATAGCTGGTCGATGTAAATACGGGTTGTTGCCGAGAGGTTTTCAGGCTGAGCCGCGGAGTGAGTCAGATCCAACTCCGGCAAAGCCATGCGGATCGGCAACAATTCTTCATAGTTATCGATGGTTGTATCTGATGAGGAATTATTCATTAGTTTTCTTTTTGATCACCGATTTACCACCACATTGACAAAGAAAGTTCGGAGAGGATTCCGTTGCTCTTCTCACCAGCTCCTTAACTATAGGGCAAAACGCGCAGTCTAAAAACTTGTCGCCAGGATATTTTATCGACCTGATCCACAGTTTTGCCGCCAATGACGCCGGCAGCTATTGGTAGAAGGCGTAAATAAGCGCCGCTATCAGCTGATAGCGATAATCATCTAAAGCGGCTCGGGCTGGCCGGTCGGGTATGAAAAGCCGGTGTAAAGTCGGCCTTTACTTAGTGATACCCACCCGGAAATTCTCGCATTTAGCAGCAGCGGGCGTGCCTCAATATAGTGAGGTCGTCACAATGCCATTAAACAACATGTCGTAGAATGCTGCCGGTCAAAACGCAGAGAGCTGTGGTTTATCGGGGGGCTGATGTCTTATCTAATTGCATTGCTGTGTATGTTCGCCATTTTTCTGTATGCGCGGAAACAAGAATTACCTGGCAGCTATTTTGCCACGCTTACGCTGTTGCTTACGGTCATACTGGCGAACACTGGCGTGGTTGTCGCGGGGATTGACGCCCTCGTAGCAGCGAGTCTGACAATGGGAGCCATCGGGCTCGCTACGCGCTATATTGATCATCAGCTGACAGCAGTGATTGAGCAGGGGTTGATCACACTACCCAAACCGCGGCTGGTCAGTGCATTCTGTACTAAACGTACCCACGATTTTGCCGTCGGGTCGCAAAATCACTCAACGCTAATCGATCAGATTAACCAGGGGCAGTGGTTGGTACTTGAAGACTTAATCGGCCAGTACAGCGCTGAGGAACGTCAGGGTTTTTATGCCAACCTGGACTACTCAGCGATTGACGAGCTGGCGGTTCTTAATTTTGTAAATCAATATCCTGAGAATGCCGATGGACATATTCTTTACGGGCATTTGAAGTTGTGCAAAGCAAAGCGGCAAGGCCTGGTACCCGGGGAGATACCACAGGAATCGGTCGCGCAGACAGTGGCCGAGGCATTTAAGCATTTTCGAAGAGCGCTGCGGCAGGATGGTAATGATGCCGAAGCACTCTGTGGCATTTTGCTCGGCAAAGGTTTCATAGCTCTGCGTAATGACCATATTGAATCAAGTTTGCAAAAGCTGCTCGAGATTGATCCGAATCATTTGCATGGCGTTCTGGCCGCCGGGCGCTTCCTGATCAATTCCGGTGAATCAGCTAACCGTTTTGTTGCGATTGTTGAAAATAGTTCCGCGAGCCCTGAGATAATAAAGGTGATGGCTAACATCGTGGCTCATGTTGAGGGTGACGGGCATCATCGTAACGTGGCGAATGCAGATATCATTGCTGCGCTGTACGCCCAACTTGGAAAGTATAATCAGCTGCGTGGCAGCCTGAGTCCATGGCAGAGCCGAATCGCAGCGAATATAGTGGCTTATGCCCTGGACAGTGTTGGCGACGCGGAAGGCAAAAACAAAAATCTGTCCGAGCTTGATGGCCAGCTAAGTCCATACCCGTGGCAAAGCAGACCGGTAAACCGGGGGCTCGTGCTAAATACCATGGGCTATCTGGCGGTTTAGTCAACAGGCCACCAACGCCCTGATTCATTAGTAGTTACCGTTTTTAGTGAGTCGCTCGCATAATTATGAGTCTTTGAAAACAATCTGACTTACATCAGAAAAGCTCTCTGCAAAATGTACTTTCAGCCCGGTTGTAATAGCCTTGGGTAATTCGTCGAAATCGCGCTTGTTATCGATTGGCAGTATCACGGTTTTAATGCCGAGGCGTTTGGATGCAATCAGCTTCTCCTTGATTCCACCCACCGGCAATACTTGTCCGGTCAGGGTAAGTTCTCCGGTCATGGCGATAGTCGGGCTGATCTTCTTGTTTAACGCAAGCGATAACAGGGCCGTTGCCATGGTGATACCGGCACTCGGACCGTCTTTCGGGGTTGCCCCTTCAGGCACGTGCAGATGGATAAACGCTTTGTCTGTCAGGTTCCGCTTGATTGAGTAATCGCCCAATCGGGATGTAATATAGCTGTAGGCGATTTCAGCGGATTCTTTCATGACATCGCCGAGGTTGCCGGTCAGTTTGAATCCGCTTTTCTGGTCATTAATGATCGACGCTTCTATTGGCAGTGTCGCACCGCCCATAGCGGTCCATGCAAGGCCCGTTACAATGCCGATGCCCTTTAGCTGCCGTTCCTTGCGGAACAATGGCGGTCCGACGAATTCTTCCAGCGTCTTGTTGTTGATCGAAACTTTAGTTACGCCACTGAGTAGTTTAACTACCGCTTTGCGCAGAATCTTCGCCAGCAGTTTTTCAAGGTTGCGCACACCAGCTTCACGGGCGTACCCCTCAATAAGCGCTTTGATGGCCGAATCAGTGAGCGCTACTTTACTCTTGGTCACCTTGTTGCGCTCGAGTAACCGTGGCCATAGATGCTTGTTGGCGATCTCAAGTTTTTCATCCGGCAGATAACCGGCCAGGCGGATGTCATCCATACGGTCGAGAAGGGGACGCGGAATGGTGTCCATCTGGTTTGCTGTGCAGACAAACAGAACCCGGGATAGATCGACTCGCAAGTCGAGGTAGTGATCGAGAAAATCACTGTTTTGTTCGGGGTCGAGTACTTCCAGCAACGCCGACGCCGGATCTCCCTGAAAGGAAGCGCCGATTTTATCCACTTCGTCCAGCATAATAACCGGGTTTTCAACCTCGACTTCTTTTAAAGCCTGTATGAGCTTGCCCGGCATAGCGCCAATGTAAGTGCGACGATGACCTTTTATTTCTGCTTCATCGCGCATACCACCGAGACTGAATCGATAAAACTTCCGACCCAGTGAATCTGCGATGGAGCGACCAATGGATGTTTTGCCCACGCCCGGAGGCCCGACCAGCAACAGAATCGAACCCGAAATTTCTCCCCGATAAGCGCCGAGCGCCAGAAATTCAAGAATGCGATCTTTCACATCGCTAAGTCCGGCATGATCACGGTTGAGAATTTTACGTGCCTGCTTAAGGTTCAGCTTGTCTTCGGACTGCACACCCCAGGGAAGGACACTCACCCAGTCAAGGTAATTCCGCGTTACACCGTATTCTGGAGAACCGGTTTCGAGAAACGATAACTTTCGAATTTCGTCATCAAAACGAGTTTGAACCTGTTTGGGTGGATTGCGCGCTTCCATCCGTTTTTTGAATTCTTCTATATCTGCGGTGCGATCGTCTTTTGCTATTCCCAGTTCTCTTTGAATAACCTTCAGTTGTTCCTTGAGGAAAAAATCGCGTTGGTTTTTATGAATTTTACTTTCTACTTCTTCGCGTATTTCGCCTTGAAGTCGAGCCATTTCGATTTCTTTGCGAAGTAATAGAAGTACTTTCTCCATACGTTGCAGAATAGGTATGGTATCGAGAACTTCCTGTAGCTCTTCTCCCGGGGCTGTGGTGATGGCAGCGGCAAAATCAGCCAGAGGTGACGGCTCGTTCAGGTTGAAATGATTAAGAAAGTTCTTTAATTCTTCGTTGTACAACGGATTAAGAGGCACAAGTTCCTTAATTGCCTGTATGAGAGCCATCGCATAGGATTTTACATCTTCACGTTTTTCGTCGGCCTCTTCCGGGTACGCAACCGAGCCTGCAAATGGCGGGTTTAGTCTCAGCCATTTTTTAACGGTAAATCGTTGCAGGCCCTGGGCAATAAACTGAATGCTGGATTCCTGCTCAACCACATTATGCATTCGCACAACGCATCCCGTAGCCGAGAAGTCATGTGTTCCCGGGATTTCGTCTGCGCCGTCACCAACGTGAATCAATCCGACGATATGCTGCTTTGTTTCCCGCAGATGATTAAAGGTACTTTGCCAGTGGTCTTTGTCGACGACAAGAGGTTGGATCTGGGCAGGGAAGAATGGTCTTTCATAGACAGGTAAAATAAGTAGCTTACCCGGCAATGCCTGACCCGGTAAAATCAGCCCGGTTTTACTGGCGTTATTTTTAGGTATCACGTGCGGATTATCTGAGCTCATAAATTAGTGAGATTTTGGTCTGTCTGTGGCAGTGGGCAGAGCGGCACTCTGAGCGTGTGGTGGACGGTTCGTACACTGCAAAGGATGAATGTATGCCGTGTCGGTTTTTTTTCAAGCATTCCTGTGTACAGCACTACTTAACTTTAGTGCATAGATTGCGGCACTGCTGTTACGGCATTCTGGCTGAATGTCCTGCCAGTACACTGATCAAGGTAGAAACGGCACCGGGATGTGGGGTTTCCTGGTCGGATCTATCGAACTATGGGCCCGGAGCCACGCTACGTTAGAGCGACAATGCAATCGTTACTGCCGCGGCAGAGACAATATCATCCACCGTAGCACCGCGTGAGAGATCGCAAACCGGACGTGCGAATCCTTGCAGAACCGGGCCTGTGGCCTGTGCTCCACCACAATATTGCACCAGTTTGTAGGCTATATTACCGGCATCCAGATCGGGGAAAATAAGAACATTTGCGCGACCGGCAACATCACCAGGGTTGTCCATTTTGCTTTTTGCAACGCGGCTTGAAAGCGCCGTGTCTACCTGCATTTCGCCGTCTATTTTAAGGTCTGGCCGCTGCGAGCGAACGAGTGCTACGGCATCGGCTACTTTGCTCACTGAAGCGTGACGAGCGCTGCCATGTGTAGAAAATGACAGCATTGCCAGGCGTGGTTCTTCGCTGAGCAACCGGGAAGCACTGTCTGCTGTGGTAATGGCGATTTCCGCCAGTTGTTCGATATCCGGATCGATATTGATGGCGCAATCAGCAAAGAGAATAGAACGCGCCACCTCGTCTATCTGAGGAGCCAGGGTCATGAGAAAGAAACTCGATAGTGTCTTCAGGCCGGGTTTGGGGCCGACAGCGAAAGCCGCCTCGATTACCTTAGAGGTTGGTAATACCGCACCTGCAACCATGGCGTGCACGGCGCCTGTGTTCAGCATGGCAACTCCTCTATAAACCGGGTTCTGCAAATAGCTGTCGACGTTATCCGCAGTGATTTTTCGCTTTTTCCCAATGAGTGCACTGGCGAGCTCTGCTGTGGTATCTGTTGCCGGATCCAGAATTGGAATAGAACCCAGATTAAAATCACTGGACTGGCGAATGGAAAGCTCATCGCCCAGCAATACCGGCTCGGCAATGTCGAGTTCCAGCAGCTTAAGCGCCGCTTGCTGAATTCTTGGATCGTCACCCTCAGGCAGAACAAGTTTCTTTTTCTGGCCTTTGATTTTCGCGATACAGTTTTGAACGACGTCAGTCATGGGTACCTGGATGTAAGGTTGTTATGATGAACCACTGATTGCTAACTATACTCCAGTGAATCTTATTATGTGTAGCTGCCATTTTAGGGACGGGCGAACACGGCCACTTGGTTCCGGCTACGGCAAATGACTAATGGTGATTATGACGCGAACAATAAAAAATCACTGGCTTGCCGGCAGCAGGATCTGCCTGTCGCCGAACTGGGATGAGCGACCGTCTTCGGTTATTGATACGGTAGTAGTACATAACATCAGCCTGCCGCCCGGGCAGTTTGGTGAATGCCACATCGAAGAGTTGTTCTGCAATTCGCTCGACCCCCTTGCTCATCCGTATTTTGAAGAGATTCACCATCTGCGTGTATCCGCACATCTGCTGATCAACAGGGAAGGCGAGTGTTGTCAATTTGTGGGCTTTGATAAGCGTGCCTGGCACGCTGGCCAGTCCAGCTTCCAGGGCCGTGAAAATTTCAATGATTTCTCCATCGGTATAGAGCTGGAGGGTAGCGATCACGTTGCCTATACGGCAGAACAGTACCTGCAGCTGGCAGAGGTAATTATTCTGCTCAAACGGGCTTACCCGCAAATAGCGGATGGCAACATCGTCGGACATGATCAGATTGCACCGGGACGTAAAACCGACCCTGGCCCGGCATTTGACTGGCTACGATTGCGCGGGTTGCTGACCGTTGTGGCAGAGACTGTTTGACGCCGTGTATTTTGTAGCGCGAGTGAGTCGGCTACAGCCATGCGAATCGATACCGCCAATGAATAGCCAACAGCCAGCACTTGACCCGGGTTTTGCATGCCAATTGCAACTGCAGCTAAACAGTGCAATTTGCAATGACAGGGTGGCATAAAAAAATGCGCGTGATCAGTGCCGGTATTGTTTGCGCTCTGTCTGCATACCTGCTGAACCAAAAAGCCGATCAGGTCCGATATTGAAGGGCTTAATGTATCGAATTCAAGCGTGCGCCGGAGCACCATTATCAGTGGCCAATTTGCGGAAAAATTTTGCTCGCAGTTGGTCGTGCGGCATTTTTCTGCTGATTGTGGCGCTATTGGCTATGGCGGTGTTGTCGGATGTCTTTGTTCTGACCGTTGATCCGGCAACTTATGGTTCAGCTGCTTCAGGTGCCAGCTCAGTCGCTGGAGGTGCAGTTACGTTTTCCTACGGTTTCAATCCGCAACGCTTTTCCACGCTGCAGGGACCACTGCCAGATGCCTTGATTGCCCAGGCCATTATGCTTGCCGCCTGTTTCGTGCTACCGGTACTGCCAGTACTGGCAGCATCGCTGGTGCTGGCCGGCGTATATGCGTTGTTACTGGTGCAGCATGTGGTTTATGCGGGCACAATCGATACAGATTATCTGTCTGATTTATTCGTGTGCCTTGTGGCCTTATATCTAGGGTATTTGATACTTCGATGGCTGATGCTCGCAGTGAGAAAACACCGGGTAGATGAATTCCTGCGTCATCATGTGCCTGATCAGCTGGTCACTCACTATATGGAAAATCCCGATGAAATCGGAGTAGTGGGAGATTCGCTGGAAATGACTATTTTGTTCTGCGATATCAAGCGATTTACAGCGATCTCGGAAAGGCTTGATCCGGAAACACTTTCACAATGGCTCAATCGATATTTTGATGCCGTCAGTGGTGTGGTAGTCAGGCATGGCGGTACCATAGACAAATACATGGGTGACAGTGTAATGGCGTTCTGGGGAGCACCGGCCGCCAGTGATCGTCATGCGGCAGATGCATTAATGGCATCGCGTGAAATTCTACTTGAAGTGGAAGCACTGTCCAATCGACTGCAACAGGAGCAGCTGCCTCCTATTTCGGTTGGTATTGGAGTATCTACCGGTAATGCTAATGTCGGGCATCTCGGTTCGAAGTACCGGATGACCTACACCGTGGTTGGCGATGCCGTCAATACGGCTGACCGTTTACAGCGCTGCACTGGTTACTATGATCGGCCGTTGATCGTGAACGATGCGGTGACCGAAAGTGTTCCGGATTATCTGTTTCGTGAGCTAGACACGGTGCATGTGAAAGGAAGGCAGCGCTTTGTACGTATATTTGAGCCGGTCTGTCACGAGCAGGAAGCATTACCGAATACGCATCGTCAGTTGCAAATGCATCGAAAGGCTATGCAATTTTACCGCAGAGGAATGTGGGCAGATGCCGAGGCATTGTTTAATAAACTAAGCGAAGATACCGGCGAGATCAATTTTTATAGAAAGTATATTGACCGCCTGGTTGATATCCAGAGTTCACAACTGAAAGATGGCGGGACTCACGTCGTCGATTTTACCCAGAAGATCGGTTGAACTTCCCGGTCTAGGAGCCAATCCAGTTGTCGGCAATATAGCGTTGTTGCGGTTTGAATTTCGCCTTGTACATCATCTTCTGGCTGCCGTCGATCCAATAGCCTAGATAAACAAATGGCAGTCGTTTCTGTCGGGCAAGTTCTACCTGAAATACAATTGCGGCGGTTCCTAAACTGCGGGTGGTTAAATCCGGATCGAAAAAAGTATAGACAGCAGACAGACCGGTGCTGAGCTCGTCGGTAACAGCGACGCAGATCAGTTCCCCATTCAGTCGAAGCTCAAAAAATAGTGTATCGCACCAGTCGCTGATCAGGAATCTTTCGAAGTCTTCTCGTGTCGGGTTATCCATGCCGGCATTCTGGTGACGGCGATTAAGATAGCGTGTGTAAAGGTTGAAAATTTCGTCTGTGTATCTGGCCTGTGACAGATGAATCGATAAATCGTTGTTGCTGAGGTAACTGCGCTTCTGGGAACGGGTAGGTTTAAAAGTGTCTACAGGAATACGGACCGAGACGCATTTGTCACACGAATCACAGTGTGGTCGGTAAATGTGGTGGCCTGATCTTCTGAAGCCTTTTTGAATCAACAAATTATACATATCCATTGTCGGCGGCCGAAATGGATCTGCGTAAATGTTCCTGGCTGAGTGATTGTCGAGGTAGCTGCAGGCTTCCGCAGCGGATTGGAACAATACAATTTTAGAACTATGTTTCATAAGCGTAATTACGGAGATTTCTAATGCGCGCTTATCGTATGGTGTCTCTGCGCTTGTACCGGGCGATGTTGTTCTGTGTTGACAAAATTCCGCCAAAACTGACTCTATAAAGACGTTACAAAAATTCGCCTGCGAATGCTAGCTGATAATTTCACCGTGTGAGCGGTTTCAACTCCCGAGTGATTAGCAGTACGCTTAACATGAGTATTTTTCGCGATCCATCACTATGCTGAAAATGCGGCCACCTCACGGCCGTACTGACGCAATGCGCTGATAAGATCTGCTGATATGGCACCATTGGGGTTGTTGTGTTGCAGGTTGTCAAGCGCACTTTCGTAGTCTGAAATTGACCTGAATCTTTCTTCCCCGAGGTGCACGCGCTTGTGGCAGAAGTCCCGCCATTTTTGTGTATCAGCGGGGTTCAGCACCGCTGGTGTATTGCGTGCGCGAAGACGAAATAATAGTTCAGAAAAGCGCGAGTCTGCGAATGGCCCGGTTTCTGGCAGGGTGCCTTGTCGCGCGAGATCTGCATGAAGTGACTGCATCAGCCTGCGGTCTGCATCGCTGGCAAAACTGCCGGAGTATAACGTCAGGTCCGGGTCGTGGACCGGTGTGTGGCTGCGAGCCGAAAACACCCAGTTGAGCTTTTCCATTATCGATGGGTTGGCAATGATCAACTCGCGATACTGAAGAGCCTGGGAGACATCCAGGTTTAGCCGCTCTTTATTTTCATTTGTGAGAGTGGACACCGGTGCCAGTACCGGACAGCGGTTGGTGTGAACTGTTTTTATAGCAATTCGGCTGATTCCATCGGGTAAGTCGGCTGCGCGGGTGAAAATCCGTTCAGCTATCGTTTCTTTCGGCAGCTTGATGAGGTCTTGTGGATTAACCCGCAGGTCGTACACCAGTATGCCGTTGCTGTTGGATGGATGAGGCCCGAGAGGCATCACAATTGAAGTGTGTTCGAGGGTTGCCGGATACATTCCCGAAACATGTAAAACCGGTTTTTTTTCCACCAGATTCAGCATGTCCTGAACAGCGCGTTTGGATTTGTTGTGCAGCGCATAGTGGTAGAGTTTTGGCTGTGCGCGTTTAATCAGTCTTGCAATCTCGATCGTTGCCTGCACGTCTGCCAGTGCATCGTGAGCATCTCCGTGAGAAATGCCATTGGCTGCGGTCAGGTGTTCCAGTTTATTGCTGGGCTGGCCGTCGGCATTGGTCGGCCAGTTTATTCCATCCGGTCGCAATGCACGCGCCAGCCGGATCAGATCGATAAGATCCCAGCGTGAATTGCCACTCTGCCATTCCCGGGCGTAGGGATCAAACAAGTTCCTGAAGAATAGCTGGCGGCTGAATTCGTCGTCGAAACGAATGCTGTTGTAGCCAACCGTGCAGGTGCCGGGAGTTGACATTAAAGCGTGAATTTCAGTCGCAAATTGCAGTTCACTAAGGCCACGCTCATTGGCAGTTTGCGGCAGAACGCCGTGAACCATGCAGGACTCGGGATCCGGCAGGTAGTCGTTTGTCTGACGGCAGTAGATCATTACGCCATCGTCAATCTGCTGCAGATTATGGTCTGTGCGAATAGCAGCAAACTGCACGGGACGCTCCCGGGTGGGGTCGCGCCCGAAGGTTTCGTAGTCGTGCCAAAGGAATGATTCCTCAGGCATTGCTCACCATTTTAGATCGTCGGGTACCTGAAATTCGGCATATTCCTGATCTGTTTCAGTCGTTGCCGTGTTCTCGTCAGCGGATTCCAGATTAAATACACTCCACTGAGGGTTAATCTCTTTTATATTTACTGCAATTTCTCTCGGCACCAGGAAGGTGTCACCGTTTAAACGGGTGACGGCAAGTTCACGATTGGCCAGTCTTTTATGGAATTCTTCGGTTACGTAGAGTTCTCTGATGCGCTTGTCTACCAGATAGCGGTACACAACTTCGCCTTTCCATGCATCGGACTTGTTTTCATCAATCAAGACTTTGATTCTGGCCTTAAGCTTCTTGCGTTCTTCTATGGCTTCGAGATCCGAAGATTCCTGTGCAGAGTTTTTGCGTTGACCCTGCTGTTGCCGTCTGTGAGAGTCATTCCGGGGGGCGGCTTTCGGTGTCTGGCTGCGTTTTGCGTGCTGCTTATTACCGCCGCCGCGTTGCTTCGGATCTTTACTGGCGCCTGCTTTGTTGCCGGCGTTTTTCGCGGATCGATTATTCGGTTTTTTCCCGCCGGGCTTTTTTGGCGGATCCTTTTTGGGTGCCTGATATCCGGCTGCGATCAGTTGGTCGCGTAGTGAGTCAGCCAAAAGATTCATTCCCGGTTCGGATTGTTGAGCGGCCCGGAAGGAATTGCTCTCGAATCACTGGAGATCGATAGATTCCGGGTTTGAGAATGCTGTCGGCGAGGAGGGTCTGTTGCTGGTCCATACGGGCAAAGTTGTGTTTTTAATTTTAACGTTTCAACAGGCTGATGGTACCAGTCTATCAACTTCAGTGGTAATCGTGTTGATCTCTGGCAAAAAACAGAGCCACTGCCAGCAGTAGAAAAGCAATAAAAACACCCATTGTCAACTCGGGCAGGCTCAGCCCGAATAGCGTCCACTGGATATCGGCGCATTCTCCGGAACCGTTCAGAATAGTATCCAGGAAACTGGCTAACGGCATTGTATCGAGCATAAACCAGAAACCCGCACCGCATTCCGGCACCTGGTCCGGTGGCAGATTTTGCAACCAGATATGTCGAGCGCAAATAGCGATTCCCGTGAGTGACAGCAAGAGTGCCAGCACAGCGTAAATTCTTCGACCAGTGGCTGCAGGGTTATGCAGCAGTGCCAGCGCAAAGCAGATGCCTAGTCCGATAACCACAGCCCGATCCAGTATGCACAGCGGGCACGGCTCGAGATACTCGATCATTTGCAGATAGCCTACTGCAAAAAGCATTGAACCGATAGCTAACAACAAAGCGAGCAGGCTGATGGGGCGAGGAGCGAACATAGATTCCCGGGTAAGTTGCAGAAGGAGGTTTTAGTGGTGGTTGAATATTTAAGTGTAGGTGATTGTGAGACACAGCGGATTCGAATTGCAAGTCGTGGCTCTTGTGCACATCGGTGTGCATAATGCCGGTTCCATCCACAGCGAAACGTCGATGATCGAATCACTTTTAACTCGGACACCTGTTGATCTGGATAATTCCAGATTACGTGAATTGACAAAATTTGCGTGCGAACTGGCTGAATCTGCCGCTACCACAATCGCGCCTTATTTCCGGCAGCCACTGGCAGTCGACGACAAAGCTCCAGCCACCGGGTTTGATCCTGTAACCATCGCAGATCAGGCCTCAGAGGACGCCATGCGCAGACTAATCAAGGCGCGCTACCCGGAGCACGGTATCTATGGGGAAGAGCATGGCTATGAAGCAGGCACATCCGGCCTCACCTGGGTTCTCGATCCGATAGACGGCACGCGTGCATTTATCAGTGGTTTACCCCTGTGGGGCACTTTGATCGCCCTGTTTAACGGGCAACAGGTAGTCCTGGGCGTGATGAATCAGCCGTTCATGAAAGAGCGCTATGTTGGCAACCGGCTGGAAGCGCTCTGCCATAGCGACCGCGGGCAACAGCCGCTGCAAACCCGAGGCTGCAGCAAGCTGGAGGAAGCCATCATGATGACGACCAGCCCGGATATGTTTCGTAGCATCAATGAAAAATCAGCCTATGAGCAACTGGCAAGGCAAGTTCGCATGAGCCGCTTTGGCGGGGACTGTTACGCTTATTGTATGCTTGCGAGCGGTTATGTTGATCTCGTTGTCGAGGCCGATCTTAAACCCTACGATATACAAGCGTTAATACCCCTGGTTGAAGGAGCCGGAGGTGTGATCAGTAACTGGCATGGGGAACCAGCGTTTGCCGGAGGCCAGGTGATAGCGGCAGCCAGCGCAGACTTGCACCGTCAGGCTTTGAGTACTTTGTCGGTTGCGGCTAGCCAGTAGCTGAGGCTTGCGGGTCAGGCAAGGAAGTCGCTGATTATCTTGTGGGTTACATCCGGTTTCTCGCTGTGCGGCCAGTGGCCGGCTCCACCGATAGTTTTTAATCGGGCGTTCGGAAACAGTGATTGTACGAGAGGCTGATCTGCTGCGGCGAGGTAATCTGAGTTTGCGCCTTTGATAAAAAGGGTTGGGCCCGTGTAAGACCCTGAGCCCGTCACCCCGGCCGCGATGCTTTCATAGTGCCCGGAAATTGTGTCCAGATTGAACCGCAAACGGTAGCTCCCGTCGTGTTGTCGACGGAGATTTTTCAATAGGAAGGCTCTGATTCCGTCGTTTTCGATGTAACCCGCAAGGATTTTATTCGCAGACTGACGCGAGTCAATGTGGTTTGACTGAATCTGCTGCAATCCTTCAATAATCTGCTGGTGATGATGGGGATACTGGCGGGGTGCAATATCGACAATAATCAGTTTGTGCAGTCGGTGTGGTAAATCAAGAGCAAATTGCATGGCTGTCTTACCACCCATTGAATGGCCGATCAGATGCATTGACTCAATGCCGATTGTGTCGCAGGTTAACGCGACATCAGCAGCCATGGAGTGATAACTCATCGAGTCAGTGTGTGGTGAGGCACCGTGGTTTCTCAAATCAATCAGGTGTACGCGGAATCGATCTGACAATTTTTCAGCCTGACCGCGCCAGTTGTCGCCATCACCGAACAAGCCGTGCAATATGACAATATCCGGCCGCTCGGCTGACGCTTGTCCGCTGGACTGGAAGTGCAGGAGTACGGGTTTTCCAACGGTTTGGTTATCAGTCATTTTTTAGCTCCGGCCTGCCAGTCTTGTAACAATCGCGATGGCGGCCAGTATAATGCTGTCGTCTTTGCATGCAGTGTAAATTCACGGTTTCTAATTATTTCCGCGGCAGATTATTCAATTACCGCCTACCTCGTTAGTAAAATCATGCAATCTGTGCTCTGAGGGTCGTATCATGTCAGCTGATGCGTGCGTAAGCTGCAGCTGTTGTCCCGAATTTGCCTGATCAACCTGCTACTCAAGCACGGAGAAAAGCCTTGTATACGACGGCACGTCGCCGATTGGAATCGGTATATAAAAAATGCAGCTCGCGACCGCTACAGGGTCGCATGGTAGGGGTTGAAAAAGAGTGTTTGCGCGTTGCTGCAGACGGTACGTTATCTGTGCTGGATCACCCGCAGGCACTTGGTTCTGCGCTTACGCATTCAGCCATCACTACAGACTTCTCAGAAGCGCTGCTGGAAATTGTTACTCAGCCTTTTGAAGATATGGCTGCAACACTGGCAAGTCTTGAAGAAACGCAGAAATTTGTCTACTCCAAACTGCCGCCGGGAGAGTGCCTGTGGGCCACCAGCATGCCGTGCGGTCTGAAGCTGGATTGCGATGTTCCTATCGGCCGCTATGGCACATCGAATATCGGGAGAATGAAAAATATTTACCGGCGTGGCCTCGGGCTTCGGTACGGTCGCAAGATGCAGGCGATTGCCGGGGTTCACTATAATTACTCCTACCCGGACGCATTCTGGCAGTTGATGGCAGAAGTGCAGGGTGAATCTGAGGCAAACAGCGAGTTTGTCTCTGAGCAGTACTTTGCACTGGTGCGGAACATACTGCGGTTTGGCTGGCTGATACCGTACTTGTTTGGCGCTTCCCCTGCGGTATGCGGCAGTTTTTTCGGTGGCAGCACACCGCCTGATCGAATGCTGAAGCTTGGTCGAAATACCCTCTATGAGCCTTATGCTACCTCCTTGCGTATGGGAGATATCGGGTACCAGAATAATCGCGAAGAATCTGAATCTATAACAGCGGACTACAACAGCCTCGAGGCCTATGTAGACTTTCTGCAAAAAGCGGTTTCCACCAACTCGGAACGCTACGAAAAACTGGGACTGCTCGATGCCGATTCCGAGTATCAGCAGCTCAATACAAGCCTCCTGCAGATAGAAAACGAATACTACAGTTCTATCAGGCCCAAGCAGATAGCCGAACCGATGGAGATGCCATCGTTAGCACTTGCCAGGCGTGGCGTGCGCTATGTGGAATTGCGATCGCTCGATGTCAACGCCTACGATCCGCTGGGTATTAACGATGAGCAATTGCGATTTGTCGAATCATTTATGCTGTTCTGCATGCTGTGCGACAGTCCGCCTGTGACGCCACAGGAGCAAAAGGAAATTAATGCAAATCTGCTTGCTGTGGCGCATCGAGGCAGAGATCCGGACCTGTTACTGGCGCGTGGCGGTGAACAGATATCACTTCGAAAGTGGGGTAGTGAAATACTCGATGTGGTGGGTGAGATGTGCGATTTGCTCGATGAGACAGGCAAGCCGAAACTGTATTGCAATTCGTTATCGAAGCAATTGGCCAAACTATACGACCCCGTCAATACGCCGTCGGGAAGGATGCTGAAAGAACTGCAGGATAACGACGAAGATTTTTTCACCTTTGCGATGCGAAAATCGCGGCAGCACCGTGATAGTGTTGCGGACAATCCGTTGTCGCCGCAAGTACGCGAAAAGCTCGAACAGGACGCACTTCAGTCGTTGCAGAAACAAAAGCAGATAGAGCAATCTGATATAGAAAATTTCGATACTTTTTTACAGAATTATTTTTCTCAATCCAACAGCCAGGTCAGCTGACAAAGCGGAGTAATACCTTGGTTAATAACAAAAACCAGACTGTGCCTGACAATATGGCTGGTGCTGAAATGATCACCGGGGTGATACTGGCCGGTGGTATGGGGCGCCGCATGAACGGTGTAGATAAGGGCCTGATCCAACTTCATGGTCGCGATTTGATTTCCTATGTAATCGACGCGCTGGAACCGAATGTGAATCGCATTATTGTCAATGCCAATAGAAATCTCGATGCCTATGAAAAGTATGGCGTAAGCGTTATAAAAGACAGTATCGAAGGTTACCAGGGGCCTTTGGCTGGAGTAGAAGCAGGAATGGCCGCAGCGACAACGCCGTGGATATATACCTGCCCCTGTGATTCGCCTTTGCAATCGACCGGATTGTTGCCATGGATGTGGCGTGAGCTCTCGGGAACCACCGCGGATATCGGCCTGGCGTTCGACGGGCAGCGGACTCACCCGGTGTTTAGTTTGGTAAAAACCGGCTTGTTGCAAAGCCTGCGCGACTATCTGGGAAGTGGCGAGCGAAAAATAGATCGCTGGTTCGCGCAGCACGAACTGATCAAAATCGATTGCAGTCAGTATGTAAACAGTTTTATAAATATTAATACGGAAGAAGAAAGGCTGGATGCGGAATCGCTTGTATCCGGCGGCCGTGCAGCAGGCAGTGAGAATTAACCAGTGATTTCGGGGGTTTGCGTGTTTGGGTATACCAATGGCAATTGAAAAGCAACCGTCATGCGAGGATGACGAAGAACCTGCACTGTTACCTGTAGATGTCGCGTTGCAACGCCTCGCTTCAATGGTGCTTCCGCTTTCGCAGACGGAAACAGAAACAGTGGGGATACGTGAAGCACTGGATCGCGTGTTGTCGTCAGACGTGCTTTCTCCTATAGATGTCCCGTCTTATACAAATAGTGCAATGGACGGCTATGCGCTGAACAGTCGCGATCTGCCAGCCGCTGGTGAAGTCACTCTGGCCGTGCTCGGTACCGCATGGGCAGGCAGACCGCTTGAAGTCACCGTAGCGCGGGGCGAAGCGGTAAGAATAATGACAGGCGGCATGATGCCACCCGGAACCGACACTGTAGTTATACAAGAGCATGTGCAGGCTCTATACGACACTGCAAACGAAAATCTGCAAGGCAATTCTGAAGTTACGCACATTATCGCTGATGGAACAACCGCACCCGGGCGTAACGTACGGCAGGCCGGAGAAGACATCAAAGCCGGTGAGAAAGTGATTGCCACGGGTACTCAACTGACGCCGGCACATATCGGTTTGCTGGCTTCCCTCGGGGTGGATCAGGTGCAGGTTTACCGCTGTTTAAAGGTTGCATTTTTCAGTACGGGAGATGAACTGCGTGCGCTTGAAACCCATGCCGGACAGGCACTGGGCCCGGGGGAATTATTCGACAGCAACCGGCATACTCTTTTTGCCATGCTCAAGCGCCTGGGCGTTACCCTGATCGATATAGGCGTGGTTGCCGACACAAAAGAAGCCACCCGGCAGGCATTTATCGATGCATCATCGCAAGCCGATGTGGTGATATCCTCCGGGGGAGTTTCTGCCGGTCAGGCGGATTTTGTTAGCGCCACTCTGGCAGAACTGGGTAAGGTAACTTTCTGGAAGCTGGCTATGCGCCCGGGTCGACCGCTCGCCTATGGCAAAGTGGGTGATGCACATTTTTTCGGTCTTCCGGGTAATCCGGTGGCGGTAATGGTTACATTCTATGAATTTGTCCAGCCATCAATTAAGCGCCTGATGGGGTGCACGGAAACAGCACCGGCGCAGTTTACAGCGCGTTGTGAATCCCGCTTGAAAAAGTCTCCCGGCCGGATTGAGTATCAACGCGGAATTGTCTCTGCCGCAGCCGATGGCGAAGTAACAGTTCGTGTTACCGGTAAGCAGGGCGCAGGTCGGCTGACGTCCATGGCAATGGCTAATTGCCTGATAGTTATTCCAGCTGAAAACGCGGGAGTAGAACCGGGTGATCCGGTAACCGTACACCCGTTTCACGGCCTGATGTAATCCCCTGTGGAATGCCGCCGCAATTGTGGTGCCTGCTGTATTGCACCGTCGATCGAAACCCCTTTTTACGGAATGCCCAAAGGCAAGCCCGCGGGTGATCGATGTGTGCACCTGGGAGACGGTGAAGGCTGCCGCCTTTTTGGAGATGCGCGCCGCCCGGCTTTTTGCGTTGCCTTGCAGGCGAACCTGGAAATGTGTGGTGACAACCGCGAGTATGCGATGCACTACTTGAGTCGCCTCGATCAATTGACCCGTTAGGCGATTCATTCCCGTCCAGGTTCCGGCAGCCAATGTTCCTGCTGGCTTCACCGATCCGGTCAGCTGTTATGCAACCGGGTGTCAGCGATTAATTTTACCTATCAAAATTCTGACACTTCCCGACCAGCGTCTATACTCATATCAGCGCTGGCTGCTTTTTGCGCAAATGGATCGATGCATGGATCAAAAAAAAAAACAATAACTGCAAAAATGAAGCATTCCTATGTCTAACTCTATTGAAAGCACTCCAATTCTGGTGGTAGATACTTCCACAGCGATGCTGCATGTACTGAAGAGCTTTGCTGATAAGAACGGTTATGAAGCTGAATGCTATTCGGGGCCGGCAAATGCGTGCAGTGCGCTCGGTGACCGGTTTCAGAGCTTCGATAGCGATTATCGCTGCGTAATAATTGGATGGCCTGAGGGCAGGCCCGAAGTGATGGCGGATTTGCTGACACTGCTGCGATCACCGGATCATCGGGATTTGCCGCTGATTATTGTGAGCCAGGAGCTGAACGAGGGAGTTCAGTTGCTGGTGAAGCGCCGACCTAAAACCCGGGCTCTGCTGTGGAAAGACTATCAGCAAGCGGCAGAAATTATTGATCGATTAGCGCCCGCGCTACCGCGTCAGCTGTTGCAGGATAAATCAGAGACGAGTCATAGCACAGCTACCGGCGGTATCGATCAGCCACCGATAACTCGTGAAAGAGCTACTGCGCCCAGGGCTCTGTTACTCGACGACAGCCCGTCCGTTTGCCATTCACTGAAGAATATTATGGAGGCGAATGGCTACCGGGTGACTGTCGCTTCAACCATAAGCGAAGGAAAGATAGCGGTAACAAAAAGCCTGTTTGACTTTGTTATTACCGATTTTTTTCTGCGAGGTGAAAGTGGTGAGGAATTTTGTCGATTTCTGCAATCGTCTGACTCTAAAGAGATCGCAAGGAAACCGGTTTGCATTGTGGTAACCAGCAAATATTCTGACGCAATTATAAAGCGCTCGCTTGCCGTCGGGGCCGCCGCCTGCTTTCACAAAAATGAATCAACCGAATTGTTGTTTGCACGAATCGACGCTTTAGTGGCTGCATTGCCGGAACCCTCTGCTCCGGTTTTTGATGAAAAACTGTTCTCCCAGATATTGCAATTCACCAATGAACCGGCATTGCTGCTGGACGCTGAGGGCATTGTGTTGAGTTTAAATACAAGTGCACAGGCGATACTGTCAGCAGACCGATCCAGTACCCTGATCGGTGTCGATTTCGGGCAAGAAATTTCGGGTGCGCCGTTCGACTCAAACGCAGCAGGTGTGGTGGCAGCGCAATTCAAGACAGCTGCCGACATCAGTCTTCCGGTAAATTTCAGGTCCAGAAATATAGTGACATCTGTTAATTCGCAAAGCCTGACGCTGATTACCTTCACCCCGGCGCCGGTGGAACAATCCGGTGATACTGATAAAGTTGACGATGAAGCCAGTATCAACGCGAGCGAAACACCAAAATCGTCGCGATCACCCGACGTAGAGTCTGTGGAATCAAGTGGCACACCAGAGTCTGTAGAGCACACAGAGTCAGATGAGCAAACTGGCAATTCGCACAGTACGATTGATTCAATGCTTCAGCACATGAAAAAAAATCCGGGCCCGAAATACTTTGCCCTGATGATGGATATTCAGCTAATCGGAATTACCGGGGATCGATTAAGTGTGGGAGAAAGTGAGCCGATTCTGAATATGATCATCGATTCGTATCGCAAGCTTTATACAAAGGAAAACTCACTGGCCTATGTGGGTGAGGGACAGTTCGTATTTTTTATAGCTACCCGGGGAATGCAGGATGCCCTGGTACTGGCGCGCAAGTTATTGCAGATAACACCGCAGATGCTCAAGTACCTGAACAACATGAGTCTGGTATCTCACGGCGCAGTTCTAACACTTGACGATGCTTCTGTTAAGGGTGAATCGGTGCAAGTGGAAATGGATCAGGCTACGGTATTACAGCAATGTCGCACTGCTTGTGCGAAAGTGCGGCGAGCTGGCCGGGATAATGCGGCGCTGGTGTTGTCACTGAATCAGTACCTTACTTCATCCACAGCGGCAAGCGCTCCTCGCGTGCGGTCAGTAGAAGAATCCGCTTAATGGATATTATTTGTACTGTAGGCTTCAAAAAGTCTATTGATCGAGTTTGGAAGTTCAGGGCGCTATATCTGCCCTGGTGTAGCATAAAATTTCCAGTTCAGAAGCTTATAGAGAGCTGTATAAAAGGCGATGCACGGAGTTTTTACTTGATTGAGCTCAGTCATTCTAAATGAAATACAGGGAAAACGAGCGCAGCATCCTCAAGTGCTGCTGTAGAAGTAGCGCAGCGATTCCGGGCTGGAATTTAATGCAGCCCGGAGTCTATATGCGGCAGCGTTAGCCTGACATATTCATGGCAGGAAACCTCCGGCAGAGCGATCAGCCCGAATAATCGGGTACAGGTTTTATCCTAGATATATTTTATAGTTACAGGGCTTCAATTCGGCTGCGCTGCTGTTCGAGTTGTGTCAACGCAGTAATTGCTTCCTCCAGTTTTTCTTTCTCCTTGTTTACCACGGCAGCTGGCGCTTTAGCAGTAAAGTTTGCGTTATTCAGTTTACCCTCCAGGCGTGATTTTTCTTTCACTAGCTTGTCACTTTCACGAATAAGACGAGCAAGTTCAGCTTCTTTGTCTATAAGGCCGGCCAGCGGAATTAGAAGCCGCATATCACCGACCAGAGCGGTTGCAGATTCGGGGGCTTTTTCATCCTTGTTCAGCACTCTGATTTCAGAGGTTCTGGCCAACGCTGATAAAAGTAGTGTGTGTGAATTTATGCGTTCAATGTTCTCTGCCGATGCATTCTCACACAGCACTGGCAGTAGTTTTCCGGGTTTAATATCCATTTCTGCGCGAATACGCCTGATTCCCAGAATAAATGTTTTCACCCAGTCGATTTCGGTAGTGGCCTTTTCGTCAATTTTTTCCGGCTGAGCCACAGGCCAGGGCTGGCGCATGATTGTATCGCCGGTTTTGCCCGCTTTCGGTGCGACTTTCTGCCACAATTCTTCAGTGATATACGGCATGATCGGGTGACTCAAACGCAGCAGTACTTCAAGTACCTGAACCAATGTTTGGCGTGCGCCGAGTTGCTGTGCGCTTCCCGCGTTACCGTTTAGCACCGGTTTTGAAAGTTCCAGATACCAGTCGCAGTACTCATTCCAGGCAAACTCGTATATATCCTGTGCTGCCAGATCGAGTCGGTAGTGATCGAGATGATCAGTTACGTCCTGTTCCAGTTTTTGCAATTGAGAAATGATCCATCGATCAGCAAGATTCAATTCTGCCTCACCGCCTGAGGGCAGATCATCGACGTTCATCAAAACATAGCGGGTGGCATTCCAGAGCTTATTGCAGAAATTGCGATAGCCTTCGACTCGTTTTAGATCGAAGCGGATATCACGCCCGGTAGAGGCGAGCACCGCAAAGGTGAAACGTACTGCATCAGTGCCGTATCCATCTATACCGTCTGCAAATTCCTTGCGGGTCTGTTTTTCTATCTTTGCCGCAAGATGCTCCTGCATCATGTTGCCGGTTCGTTTTTCAACCAGGCTTTCGAGGTCTATGCCATCGATGATATCGAGCGGATCAAGCACGTTGCCCTTTGATTTTGACATCTTCTGGCCGTTGGCATCGCGCACCAGCCCGTGGATGTAGACTTCGCGAAAAGGCACCTGGCCATCCATGAATTTAACCCCGAACATGATCATCCGGGCAACCCAGAAAAATATAATATCGAAGCCGGTGACCAGCACACTGGTCGGGTACCAGGTAGCGAGTGCATCGGTTTTTTCAGGCCAGCCGAGTGTCGAAAAAGGCCAGAGACCAGAGGAAAACCAGGTATCGAGAACATCATTGTCCTGTCGCAGGGGATAGTCGTCAGACAAACCGTATTTTGAGCGCACCGCGGCTTCCGTCTGGGCAACATAGATATTGCCGTCGTCGTCGTACCATGCCGGAATCCGGTGTCCCCACCATATCTGTCGGCTGATGCACCAGTCTTCGATGTTCTCCAGCCATTGGTAGTAGGTCTTTGACCAGTTCCCGGGTACAAACTTGATATTTCCGCTGCGAACCGCTTCGATAGAAGGAATGGTTATCGCCGTTTTGCCGCCGGGGCGTCCGTCGTCGAGGGTTTCCCGCGTGAGATCAACGTACCATTGATCTGTCAGGTAGGGCTCGACTACCGAGTTCGATCGGTCGCCGCGGGGTACCATCAGCTTGTGATCATCAATGCGTTCGATTAAATCCTGTGCGGTGAGATCATCAACGATTCGAGCACGGGCAACGTAGCGATCCAGCCCCTGATACTGAGTGGGCGCGTTGTCGTTGATCGCTGCGCTATCGGTAAATATATTGAAAATTTCAAGATCGTGTCGCTGGCCCATTGCGTAGTCGTTGAAATCGTGTGCCGGGGTGATTTTTACACAGCCAGAGCCGAACTCGGGATCAACATAGTCGTCGGCAATAACAGGAATTTCACGTCCGACCAGTGGAAGCGTAATCATTTTGCCGATCAGATCTTTGTAACGTTCGTCATCGGGATGCACTGCAACAGCGGAATCGCCGAGCATGGTCTCGGGACGGGTGGTTGCGACAATCAGATGCCCGCTGCCATCAGACAGCGGATACCGTAAATGCCATAGATGACCGTTTTCTTCTTCGCTGAGCACTTCAAGATCGGACAAAGCGGTGTGCAGTACGGTATCCCAGTTCACCAGGCGCTTACCGCGGTAAATCAGTCCTTCATCATAGAGTGAAACAAACACTTCGCGCACAGCATGTGACAACCCCTCATCCATAGTGAAGCGTTCACGATTCCAGTCGGGCGAGGCACCCATACGGCGAAGCTGGCGGGTAATGTGACCGCCGGATTCCTCTTTCCATTCCCAGACTTTATCGATAAATGCTTCACGGCCCAGATCGTGTCGACTCTGCTGCTTCGTGGCCAGTTGTCTCTCGACCAGCATTTGCGTTGCAATACCGGCGTGATCTGTACCGGGCTGCCACAGCGTATTGTCGCCTTTCATGCGGTGGTATCGGATCAGGGTATCCATCACCGTGTCCTGGAAAGCGTGGCCCATGTGCAGCGTACCCGTGACATTGGGTGGCGGAATCATGATGCAGTACGGAGAGCCGTTGCCGTCCGGTACAAAATGATTTTCTCGCTCCCAGTAGTCGTACCAGCTCTGCTCGATCGCTGTGGGGTTGTAGGTTGTATCCATCGTAGTTCTATTAATGCTGTGTGTTTAAAAAAACAGGTGAGGTGAAGTTGCATGGCTTACAGAGTAGCCCTGTGCTGTGATTCAACGGAATCAGAACACAAATCCATTACCTGTGGTCTCGCCACTCTTATAATGGTAAGACAATCACCGTAATGAAGACTATAGAGGCATAATTGCGGTTAGCCCAGTGCCAGCTCGGGTTGAATTTCAAAGTGGCGTAAGGGATACCCTCTCTGCTGATAGTAGCGATACCGCTCACGACCCATTATGCGGGTGTTGTTTTCCGCATGAACAACTTCCAGAGTGGTTTCAAAGCTGCTGAAAAAGTGGGGCACCTCGTTTGATAAATTCAGCAATACCTGCTGATTCAGATCTGGCTCGCCTTTGTGGTCAATAGATACTTTTTCGTCGTTATCGCCGAGAGACCCTGATAGCTTTTCCATCAGCAGCCGTGTGTGAGCGGCACAGCTGGTATGGATATGAACAGACTTTCCGCGCATCAGAGTCTGTAACAGCAATTGCTTTGCGTACGACCAGCGTTGCTCAAGATCATCACTGGCCAGAATGTAAAACTGGATTTTTGTCATTGCGGATTGGCGACTTCAGGTACAGCGATTCAAAATAAATTCCATCAGTAGCGGAACCGGTCTGCCGGTTGCGCCTTTAGCAGCTCCCTGCCTCCATGCAACGCCGGCGATGTCCAGATGCGCCCAGCGATAGTCTTCGGCAAAGCGGGATAAAAAGCACCCGGCAGTAATAGAGCCCGCTGCCCGCCCGCCGATATTAGGAATGTCAGCGAAGTTACTCGATAACTGTTTCTGGTATTCATCCCACAGTGGCAAGCGCCAGCATTTATCGGCACTGGCGATGCCGGCATCGTAGAGTTCGTTGGCCAGTTTGTCGTCGTTACTCATCAGGCCGGTAGTATGATGCCCGAGAGCAACAACAACAGCGCCTGTCAGTGTGGCGATATCAATGACAACATCGGGCTTGTACTTGCCGATATAAGTTAGTGCGTCACACAGAACCAAGCGGCCTTCAGCGTCGGTATTGAGTACTTCAATTGTCTGGCCGGACATCGATGTAACGATGTCACCGGGTTTGGTTGCCCGGCCACCCGGCATATTCTCCGCGGCGGCCACCACGCCGACAATATTAACTGGCAGCGCCAGCTCGGCTACAGCACGCATGACACCGAAAACACTGGCGGCGCCGCACATATCGTATTTCATTTCATCCATACCGGCGGACGGCTTCATTGAAATCCCGCCCGTATCGAAGGTGACACCCTTGCCGACAAGTACAATGGGTTTTTGATTTGCTTTACCGCCTTTGTATTCCATGCAAATCATTTTTGCCGGTTCAGCACTGCCGGCAGATACGCTAAGCAGAGATCCCATTTTCAGCTTTTCCATCTGCGCTTCACTAAGCACGGTCACTTTTAGCGAAGCGTGCTGTTTTTTCAGAGTCTTTGCATGTTCAGCGAGGAAAGTCGGTGTGCAGAAATTCGCAGCCATGTTGCCCAGATCGCGGGTGGTCTGCATGCCATTGGCGATCGCGACACCTCTGCCAGCTCCGGTTTCTGCCAGCCGGTTATTTTTTTTATCTGCTATGTGCAAAGAAAGCTTGTACGGTTTCCGGTCTGCTTTTTTACTTTTGTGCTGATCAAAATGATACTGGTTAATTACCATTTCACGCGCAACAGACCGGGCTGCCCAGTCAACAGGTTTAGTGTCGACGGCAATATCAGTCAGACAGCTGGTGGCATCCTTTACCTTTGCCTGGTTAAGTGCTTTTGCCTGTGCAGCGGCCATACGGTCAAAATTTATGGCGTTGGTTGAAGGTGCCCCGCCGCTACTGACCAGTAGCAGTCGCTTTGCCGTAATATTCGGAACCTTGTGAAGCAACAGGGTTGAACCGGCTTTAGCTGACAGATCGCCCTGCTTGAGGATATCCGTGATATAGCCGCTGCTGGCGTTGTCGATGCTTCTGGCACACCCGGTTAGTTTCTTCGGATCTCCGATCGGCAGTACCAGACAGCTTGTTTTAAGTTTTACCGGGTCAGCATTGGTCAAAGAGATTTTCAAAGTGTGTCCTCTCGATTGTATAAAACGATGCGGCAGGCGATATGTTTAGAGGTTGCAATGGATCAGTTCACGGGTGCGGGAGTAAGTGATCCTGTGCATCTCAAACGGCTTCCGGTGACGCAAACAAAGCTCAGGGGAGTGCCCGTTTCCCAACGCACAAGTAACAATGTTACTGGGTTTGCTATGATCACGCACGTACTTTGAATTTATAGTGAAGCAAGCGTGGCCACAACCAAGTCTTTAAAATGCTGAAAGCACTCGATCGCTACATTTTTCGCGAAATTTCCATCACGTGGTTCGCGGTTACTGTTGTGCTGCTGGTCATTATGGTTGCTAACGTGCTCGCACGTATTTTATCGAAGGTAACCGAGGGCCTGATATCAGCCGATGTGCTGTTCATGCTCGTGGGTCTAAAGGTGATCAACCTGTTGGTGACACTAATTCCACTGGGTCTTTATCTTGGGGTTTTGCTGGCCTTCGGGCGCTTATACCGGGATAGCGAAATGTCGGCAATCGCAGCTTGCGGAACAGGACTGAAAGCACTCTACCGGCCCGTGATAGTGAACGGGCTGATCGGGGTGATACTCATTTCGGTACTGACATTCTGGGCATCACCGTGGGCTGCACGTTTTGAACAGCGCATTACTGAACGAGCCGCTGATCAGTCGGTTACCAGTTTGCTGAGTGCTGGTCGCTTTGTTGAGATTCTCGGCGGCAGTGCAGTGGTTTTCACTGAGTCACTGTCTGCTGATAAAAACGAATTTCAGCAAGTATTTGTTCATCGCGATCTGGATGATGAAGGCTCTTTCGAAGTGGAGACAGCCAGGTCGGCCATTTATCAGCGCGATGAAGATACCGATAGTGAGTTTATTGTTTTTGTCGATGGGGAGAGTATTACCAGCCAGGCCGGTGGCAGCAGCTATCAGCGCACGCGATTTTCTCGCCATGGGATTCGACTACCGGATAACAAGCGGGAAATGGCGGCTCTGGAAAACTCCGCGAAAACATTTACCGAGCTTTGGCAGAGCGACGATCAGCAATCCAAAGCCGAAATTCAATGGCGTGTATCAATACCACTTGCGGCAATGCTGCTCGCGTTGCTTGCCGTGCCTTTGTCACACACATCACCTCGCCAGGGTCGATACTCAAAAATTGCAGTAGCAATCCTGATCTATGTGCCGTATGCGAATTTGCTGGTGTTAAGTCGGAAATGGCTGGCTGCGGGTACTATTCCGCCGGTGGTAGGGCTTTGGTGGGTGCATATATTGTTCTTTTTTCTTATCGTCTTCTTTACCATCAGACGCTATGGATTTAGCTGGTTTTTCTATCGTTCGGCAGTAACAACATAGTGATACATCAATGAGCCTGATTGTCCGCTACATTGGCAAAACCGTATTGGCGAACACGCTGCTGGTACTTTTTATTCTTGTAGCGCTGACGGGTCTGTTCAGTTTTATCCGCGAGCTCGATGACGTCGGGCGTGGTAACTATTCTGTTCTTACTGCCGCGTTTTACATTGTTCTTAGAATGCCGGGTTCGGCGTATGAATTATTCCCTTCGGCAGTACTGCTAGGCAGTTTACTAGGGCTCGGTGCGCTGGCCACTCACAGTGAATTAACAGTGATGCGTTCGGCAGGTATCTCAATTACACAGCTGGCGGGAGCAGTCGCACTTATAGGACTGCTGCTGATGGCGATCGTTGTGTTGATTGGAGAGTTCGTTATGCCGGCCAGCGAGAGTCGGGCCTACGAAATGCGATTATCTTCGCTGTCAAAAAGCCCGTCACTTAGTACGAAAACCGGTTACTGGGCAAAGTCAGGTAATAACTTCATCAATATTAAAACAGTCTTACCCGATACCACACTCGTTAATGTGAACGTTTATGAGTTTGATGTCGGGAAACTGGAACGGGTAACGAATGCAAAAAAAGCGGAACAAATTTCCAGAGGGCAATGGCAGCTAACGGAGGTAACCCGAACTGAATTCAAGCCGGATTCGATTGTGTCCGAGCAAATAGAAAGTGAAATATGGAAGGATCTGGTCAATGCCGAAATACTTCAGGGTTTGTCTGTGCCAGCTGAATCGATGTCTATGGTAAATCTTAATAATCAGATCAACTATCTTGAAACCAATCAGCTTGATAGCCAATCGATTAAGCTGGCGCTATGGACAAAAATAACCAACCCGTTGTCTACGCTGGTTATGCTGATGTTATCACTGCCGTTTGTTTTTGCATCACAGCGAGCAGGTGGAGTCGGGCAGAAAATGTTCATTGGTATATTATTGGGCATTGGCTATTTTCTGCTTAACCGCTTGTTTACCCACCTGGGACTGGCCAATGGCTTATCGCCTGCAGTGAGCACATTCATTCCGCTAACAGTTTTTGCGCTGCTTGCTCTGGTAGGAGTGTTGAGGATTAATTAGAGCCTATCCAAATACAAGCACTACTGCGGATCACTTAAGCTCGCTATCTTCTGCCGACCACATGCCGATATTTAAAATAACTAAGCGCCCACGTGGTGGGTGAAATCTCACGCACCTGATTGATCCTCACTACGCCCCGGTATATGGACGAACACAAATTATTGCCCGTCCATAAACCAGCGCTACTGCGGATCCCTCAGGACACGCGATCTTTCACCGACCACATGCAGTTATTTAGAATGACTAAACGCCCACATGCGGTAGGCGAAATCTCACGCACCTGATTGATCCTCGCTACGCCCTGGTATATGGACGAACACTAATTAGCGTACTGTTTGCGTCTGCTGGTAATAGTGAATTCCACTAATTAACAAGGCAAAAAACCAGCGAATCGGGTTACTCAGCTCAATCGAAACTCTGCCATAAATACTATGTCTTGCGCTTAGGCTCGCTTAGGTACGTTGATGATTCTAGTGGACGATAGTCGATCATGAAGTGCTTTTTTATCGGCATCAATTAACAGCCAGAGTAACCCGATTCCAGCCGGAAGCAGTGAAATGGCAGCGGCCGCAAATCGAATTAGCGCCTGTTTCCAGTCGATTATCGTTCCCGTTTCGTGTGTGAGCTTGATTCGCCAGGTACGCATGCCCAGTGTTTGTCCATCTCGTGTCCAGAACCATCCAAAGAAAACAAAACTGACTAGAAGCAAGATCAGATAATAAACCGGGTGCGTAACAGCAAGGCCCCCGTTCAGCGCGACAGCAATTGCGCTAACCGTGAATAGAACGGCAATCAATAAAAGTGAATCGTAAAACATTGCAGCGAGGCGACGAGGCAGGCTCGCTGCGTTTTCATTATTGTTCATATGACACTCTTGATATTTTCCGGTTCGGGATTTCGATGTCGGGTTGTCTGTATTTTAAGTTTCATTCATAACGTCTCAGTGTGTAGCTACTATTGATCTGATGACCCTGCTACCGGGCCGGCGTTGCAGTTATCTACCTGGGTAAAAGAGGCGTTGTTAATTCATTTGAAGCTGGATGGAATACATCCGGTGCTAAAGTGGGTTGCATCTTCATTATTAAATAGCAGAGAAGTAGCCTGCAAGTACAAGGGCAAAAGTTGAGTGTCTGCTTGTTAAAATCTAGTTAATTTATTCTTCAAATCAGTGTTTTTTTATGTCGTAAAAATAAATTGAGACATAAAAATAAAATAAATATCTATTAAAAGCGTACTTATTTGTCTATCTGGTGTCTTTTTTGTATAAAAAGCGCCGTTAGTGCTACATTTTATATTGAATTCAATAGATTAACGATTATAATCCATTCGCCTATCACTCTTACGGAGAACTTAATGGCTCGAACTAAAAAAGCGGCAGCTAAAAAGCGTGGTCGTCCTTCGGGAAAGAAAAAGTCAGTAGCGAAGAAGAAAGCTCAGGGTAAGAAAAAAGCATCTTCAAAAAAGAAAGCTAAAAAGAAAATAAGTAAAAAGAAGATTAGCAAGAAGAAGATCTCTAAAAAGAAGATATCCAAGAAAAAGGCCAGTAAGAAAGTAAGTAAGAAAAAAGTCTCCAAGAAAAAAGCATCTAAAAAGAAAGTTTCCAAGAAGGCGGCTTCCAAGAAAAAAGTAAGCAAGAAAAAGGTAAGCAAGAAAAAGGCTTCAAAGAAAAAGGCGAGCAAAAAGAAGGCTTCAAAGAAAAAAGCCTCTAAGAAGAAGTCTGCAAAATAGACGAATTATAAAACCCGATTCTGGACAACACGTTTTTCTGACTATCTGAATAATGCTAAGTAACTGAAAGTATGCATTATTTTAAAGCGGTAGATTCCGGGAAAGATAGTAAATTCACCAGTGAAACAGCTCGATCAGAGTTTGTATGTTGGTAGAGTAGGGCATTTATAATATCTGCTAAGAGTGATAAACGGCGGCTTTGGTCGCCGTTTTACTGTCTGTAGCAATGAAAATGGACATCGGTAGTATGTTACTAAAGGTAACGTTATAGGAAGTTGAGCAGGGTTGTTAATTTAAACCCGGCAGGGAACTGAACAGAATAATCTCTACAATGTCACCGGCATTAGCACCACTGGAATCTGCCTGCAGACAAACAAAACAGTTAGCCTTGGTCATTGAACTCAGTACATGGGAGTCCTGCAATCCAGTTGTGGTCACTGTTAGTTTTCCCTTTTCGTCGGGGAATGCACAGGCGCGTTGAAATTCAAAACGGCCAATTTCTTTTGGGAGATTGCATTGTGCAACAGCTGATAGCGAGATCGGTGGCTGGTAAGTCTGGCCACAAAATGCATTAATAGCCGGGATGACAAACTGCACGCAGGTCACCATGCTGGATACCGGATTACCGGGTAATCCGAAATAGAACGCGCCGCCGGTTAATTTACCTGTAACCATTGGTTTGCCCGGTTTCATAGCTACTTTCCAGAAAAAAAGCTCACCATTATTTTCAAGCGAAGCTTTTACGTAATCTGCCTCACCCACAGATACGCCACCGCTCGATAGAATGAAATCAAAGTCTGCACCCCGATTCATAATGGTCTGCATTGCATCGGGGTGGTCGGAAATAATACCCAGGTCAGTAGTTTCTATGCCGGCACGAGCTAACAGTGAGCGAATTGAAGTGCGGTTACTGTCGTATATCTGGCCGTATTTAAGCGGTGTTCCGGCATTGCACAGCTCATCACCCGTTGAAAACACCGCTACTCTTGGTTGTATAAATACGTCCACGGTGGCAATGCCCTGGGCGGCAATCAAGCCGGTATCTGCAGGTGAAAGCCGCCTGTTTTTTTCTATTAGCAGTTGGCCAATTGCTATATCGTCTCCCGGGTTGCGCAGGTGCTGCTGTGCTTTCGGGGCTTGTGTGAAGCTTATGACATCATCTTCCACAATAGTGTTTTCCTGAATCACCACGGTATCGGCGTCAGCGGGTAATGCAGCTCCGGTCGTTATACGAACTGCACTATTAGCTGGCATGTTGCCGGTAAACGGGTGACCGGCTAACGATTTTCCAGCCAGCCGGAATTGCTCTGTGTTCAGGCTGTCCTGGTAGCGAATGGCATAGCCATCCATCGCAGAGTTACGAAAAGGCGGCACCTGATGCTGCGCCCGGATGTCTTTGGCAAGCACACGATTAACTGCATTTTCCAATGCTATGGATTCCGTGCTCACTGGAGCGGGTATTAGTGCCAGGACGGCATCTCGTGCTTCATCGAGGCTGTATACGGGAGTTGCCATCTTAGGATGACTTTCCGTGGTCATAACACTGCGTTATAACGGGAATCTTTGTGCGGTATTGTCCGCTCCGCAGTAGATCATTCATTCTCGGACAGTCTCCTGGCTGGTTGTGTGTTAGTAATGCAATGGAATTGCTGGCCATACTGAGCAATTATAACCGAGGTGAAATTATCCCGTGTTGAGTTGCGGTGTTCTGTTTAATACTGGTGATCCGGGATTCAGTAAACAGTACGCTGGTGCGTATTTTCTTGAATTTTCCTATTTGGCGAATTTTCCTATTTGCTTGAGAAGGCCTGGTGCTCTGTATACTGTTTTCATGGGCCCGGTAATAATAATTGAGTGGTTATGAGTAGTGTCTGATATCGAATTTGGCAATCCTGAGCTGATCGAACGCTTTCGCCATTATCTATGGCTGGAACGTGGTTTGAGTGATAACACAATCCAGTCGTACACCAGTGATCTGCGATTATTTGCCAACGCGCTGAACACTGAATCCGTGAGCCTGCAGCAAGTGCAGAGTGTCCATGTGCTGTCGTATCTTGCCGCCAGGGTTGAAGAGGGCACCAGTGCGCGAACAACCGCACGACTGCTTTCGACGCTTAAGCGATTTTTTAATTTGCTGGCTCGAGAGAAAATTGTTTCTGCTGATCCCACTGCCCTCGTTGAGCCGCCGAAGATCGGCAGGCCCCTGCCGAGTACGTTAACAGAGCAACAGGTAGAGCGTCTTTTGCAAATGCCCGATAGTGAAACGCCGGAAGGAATCCGTGATCGGGCTATGCTGGAACTGACGTATGCCAGCGGTTTGCGCGTAAGTGAGTTAATTGGCCTGGCTCTCGGGCAGATAAATTTCAACGCCGGGGTGATACGGGTAACAGGAAAAGGGAACAAGGAGCGACTGCTGCCGGTTGGTGATCATGCGCTTGATTGGCTGCGCACTTATCTGGAGACTGCAAGAGATGAACTGCTACACCGCAATGGGGGGTCTAACTGTGTATTTGTCACCCGGCGCGGGGCTGGCCTGACGCGTCAGGCTTTCTGGCACAGGGTAAAAAAGTACGCCGCGTTGGCGGGCATTACGCAAGCGTTGTCGCCGCATACACTGAGACATGCATTTGCCACGCATTTGGTGAATAATGAGGCAGATCTGAGGGTGGTGCAATTGCTGCTTGGACACAGCAATATCTCCACTACCCAGATATACACCCATGTTGCAGCGGAACGATTAAAAGCCTTGCACAGTGAGCATCACCCACGGGGTTAACGTGAACTTGAATAAGACTCAGCGGTCTACGTGTAGCCTGGATCAATGTCGATCAATTGTAGAAAACCGGAATAGGTCATGAAACTCTTATTAACCCTTGGTTCGTCACTTTTAATGTTAGTGATGGGTATGGCAAGTGCTCAGAGTGAGCAGACGCCTGAGCAGCAACTTCGAGCAGCGCTGGCTCAGCTAGCCCCGGATTTGCCTATAACCAGCATAACTGAGTCAGTGCTACCCGGCATCTATGAACTGGTGAGCGAAGCTCAGGTGTATTACCTGTCTCCCGATGGTCGCTTCATGCTGGAAGGCAGCATCGTAGATTTACAGGAAAAAGTGAATATAAGCGAGCAGCGCCGTGGTGGTCTTCAATTATCCCTGATTGATGAAGTACCTGAAGATCAGATGATTGTCTTTAACAACGAAGACTCCAACGCTGATCGCTGGATTACCGTATTCACCGATACCGATTGTGGTTATTGTCAGAAATTGCATCAGGAAATCGCCGCAATTACGCAGGCTGATATCCGGGTTCGCTACCTGATGTTTCCACGCGCTGGAATGAATTCAGCTTCGGCGCGGGAGTTACAGAGTGTCTGGTGTTCCGACGATCAGCAAGCCGCAATGACAACAGCCAAGAGCGGTGGAAAAGTGAAGCCGGCGACATGCGAAAACCCGATTCAGTCGCACGTGAGTCTCGCTACGCAGGTTGGCTTGCGTGGTACTCCGCTGATCTACCTGGACGATGGAACCAAAATTCCGGGCTACCGACCTGCATCGGAGTTAATTCGACTGATCAATTCCAGTGAGCCGCTGGCGCTCAAATAAGTTTGTTCGAAAAACCGTCACTAATTCTATAGTGGCGGTTAATTTCGGGGGCTTAACCGTTAATAGTCCCTGGGTTAATAGTCCCTGGCAATAGATCCTCGCTGAAAATTTTGTAGAAAGGTTGCCTGTTAAGCAATTACATCCGGGACAACGCTACTTCTTAGCTGGACTATTAAGTCCTTTAACAGCAGTTTGCGTTTTTTCAGTCGACTGACATGAAGCTGATCATATCCCGACTGTGCCGTTGATAGCGTGACTTCCTGATCAAGCGCGGCATGCTCGTTTTCTAAAGTGATCAACAGCTGCCGTTTTTCCTGCCGGTCTATCTCGTCCAGATTACTCATGTTAGTTGCTTTACCGATTGTGATTCAGGAGTCGTTCCATCGATAGGGCTCCTGGATGTATTCGGCCCGTGTGCCGGGCTCATCGTAGTTTGTGAGACTGGTGAATTCATTCGACTGTAAAAGGCTTTGTTCTACCTGGTTGCCAGTGGCGTCGTTGTTACCGGGTCAGCGCGGTGGACGGTAACATTTGCCCTCTTGGTCTGATTAGGTAACGATACTCACTTAACAGCGCTAACTGCATCACATCAAAAATGAATATTACATCACAACCGGCACGCTGTCGTGACGAACTTCCCATCGCTCGATTTAAGCAGTCCCCTGGCGACTTCAAAGTGTGTGAATTGCTGGGTTTTGAGCTGGATGGTGAAGGCGAGCACTTATGGATCAGTGTCAGCAAGACCGGTCTGAATACACGTGATGTGGTTGATCAGCTGGCCGATATTTTTAACACTACCGCTCGTGATATTGGCTATTCCGGTCTGAAAGACAAGAATGCCATCACCACGCAATGGTTTAGTGTGCCACTCGCCATCGGCCTTGAAGTTCCAGTCGAAATCTATTCAATTGATCATACAAAAATTGCCCGAACCACCCGAAGCCGTAAGAAGCTACGCAGCGGATCCCATCGACATAATCATTTTCAAATTACCCTGAGAGATCTGCATGATTGTCGTGAGTATCTCGAGCCACGACTGCAGCGAGTGCGTGACGAGGGCTTCCCGAACTACTTTGGCAAGCAGCGTTTTGGTCACGGAGGTCGCAATGTGATTTCCGCCCGATCCATGTTTCAACGAAAACAGAAGCTTAGTCGTTTTAAGCGGGGTATTTACCTGTCAGCGGCGCGCTCCTATTTGTTTAACAAGGTTCTCGATGTGCGCGTTGCACAGGAAAACTGGCAGACCGTATTGCCGGGTGAAGTGTGTGTTCTAGATGGAAGCAACAGCGTATTTCACTGCGCGCTGCCAGACGATGAGATACACCAGCGCCATGTCGACTTTGATCTCCATACCTCAGGTCCTTTGCACGGCAGAGGCCGTAGTCTGGTAACAGATGCGGTGCAACAGCTGGAGTTGCGTTGCCTTGAGGGCGAAGAGATCCTGATGGCCGGTCTGGAGCAGGCGGGGCTCAAGCAGGAGCGCCGCGCATTGCGTGCAATTGCGCAGGATCTCAGCTGGAGATGGCTGGACGAAACTACGTTGGAAATAGAAGTAAAATTACAACGAGGTGTTTATGCTACCTCACTGCTTGAAGAGCTTGTCGTATTGCAGGAAAACGAAAATGCTCCGATAGCCGCAGATAGCGATACAGGAGACGCTGAATGAATTGGTGGGGCAAGTTGCTGGGGGGCGGGTTCGGCTTTTTGATAGGCGGGCCGATCGGTGCAATGGTTGGAGCGGTGCTTGGCCATAACTTCGATTCAGGTTTGAAAAAACTGCAGCACGAAAGTGATGAAGATCTTTCGCCCGGAACACAGGAGCGGGTTCAGGCCACCTTTTTCACCGCTACATTCGCAACGATGGGCCATCTTGCCAAAGTGGACGGCAAGGTCACCAAAGACGAAATCAAAATGGCGGAGCACATCATGTCGCAGATGCAGCTAACTGCAGAACAGCGGCGTGTTGCCATTGATTTATTTAACCAGGGGAAAAGCGCCGATTACGATCTGCGAGCGGTGGTTGAGCAATTTCGTATCGAATGTCGAAGACGAACCAATCTGATGCGTATGTTCGTTGAGATACAGCTGCACGCTGTCTATGCCGACGGGCACATGCATCCGGCTGAACGAGAGATGCTGGAAGAGATTTGCGGCTACCTTAAATTTCCGGGGTTTATGTTGCGGCAAATGGAGATACTGGTTCGTGCGGGTCGAACAACCAGTGGCTCGGGGCAGTCGCGGGAAAATGGTGGTCAACGAGGCTCAAGGGCTCAAAGCAGTACGGTATCAGTGGCAGATTCCTACGCCTTGCTGGATGTCGACACTAGCGCTGAACAGGCGGCAGTGAAGCGCGCCTACCGCAAACTCATGAGCCAGCACCATCCGGACAAGCTGGTATCCAAAGGCTTACCGCCTGAAATGATCAGGCTGGCTACCGAAAAAACACAGCACATCAAGGCGGCCTATGAAGTGATTAAAGAGCACCGGGGCTGGAAATAGTTAGCGCTGTTAAAGACGTGATGACAGTAATTACGCCAGTGGTTTACTACTTAAAAGGCTTTATGTCTCTTTCAGGCGGGGCATCAGCATCACCAGATTGCAGGGGCGGGTACGGTTGTCGAGTTGCTCGGAAATCAGGCTGTTCCAGGCGGTTTTGCAGGCACCGGGTGAGCCTGGCATAACAAATATATAGGTCGCATTGGCGACCCCGGCGAGCGCTCTCGACTGCAGAGTTGAGGTTTTTATATCGTTGTAGGAAAGTACCCGGAACATTTCGCCAAAACCTTCTATTTCTTTATCAAGCAGCGGCGAAACCGCTTCCGGTGTACCATCCCTGCCGGTGACGCCAGTGCCTCCGGTGCTAAGAACAACGTCAACCACCGGGTCTGCGATCCACTGGCTGAGCTGAGCGCGAATCTGATAGATATCGTCCTTAACAATAGCCTTATCGATACACAAATGGCCCGCCTCGAGGAGCGCAGATTTAAGCAGATTGCCGGATTTATCATCTGCTTCAGTGCGGCTGTCAGAGACAGTCAGTACAGCGATATTCAGCGCTTTGAATGGTGCAGTATCTGTCATAGAAAATATCCAGTGCGATTACGGGCGACTTTATCGTAACAGAGTGGCTGGCTGTGAGAGAATAGCGTGCTGAAAAAATGCCATTTGTCTACATCCCACACCTACACAACAGAGCTCTGATGCTTCCGGGTCACTATGACTGAAAGACTGCAAAAATTACTCGCGCGCGCGGGGCTGGGCTCCCGGCGAAAACTGGAAGCAGACATAGTTGCCGGTCAAATGGTGATCAACGGCAAGCCGGCTGTATTGGGCGACAAAGCCGCAGTCGGTGATCGGATCCGCTACGCCGATCGCCGTTATCGTGTTGTTATGTCTGACCGCCGCGATTTTCGTCTGATCGCCTATCACAAGCCGGTTGGCCGGGTAACAACTCGCTCCGATGAGCAGCGCCGGCCTACTGTTTTCGATCATTTGCCGCGTCTGCGGGAATCGCGCTGGGTAGCTATCGGTCGGCTCGATATCAATACCAGTGGTTTATTGCTGTTTACCGACAACGGTGATCTCGCGCATGGTCTTATGCACCCTTCGTCAGAAGTAGAGCGGGAATATGCGTGTCGAATTCGTGGTCCGGTCAGTGATGAAGATCTGCGCAAATTACACGAAGGCATCGAACTTGACGACGGCCCGGCCCGATTTCAACGGTGCTGGTTTGATGGTGGCACAGACAACAATCAATGGTACCGAGTGGTGTTGACGGAAGGTCGGAATCGTGAAGTTCGACGAATGTGGATGGAGCTGGGCTATCAGGTGAGCCGGTTGATCAGGGTTCGATACGGGCCGGTAGAACTTCCAGGCTATGTTCGGGCGGGTAAATTTGTCGATGTAGAAGACGGGCTGGTCACGCATTTGCAGTCTCTCGCCGGTTTGTCCGTCCGTGGCCAGGCCCAGATGCGGCTGGTGCCGGATACCGTAAGCCGTGGTCGACGAGGAGGGCCCGCAAGTTCTGCAACGAAGGGTCGCAAGGGGCGGTCCGGTGCTCGCCCATCTACCAGAAAACCGCCGAAGAAGCCACGCTAGAGGCGCGGCCGATGCAGGGAAAAACACAGCAATGCCGTGGTTGAATCGATCACGCACCGACACCTAGTGGGAAAGTTCTACGAAAAAACATTGAGCGAGAAAACCTATCCTATTGCCTTCAACTTCGGCACTGTTCATCTCTGGGGGTTGTTATCCGCCTACGTCAAGATAGTTGGCGACTGTCATAAACATTATTGGTGTATAGAACATCGTTAAGTTGAAATCTACTGAAAGGCCCGGATGGATCGGGAGTCGTGGTTAGTTCGGCGACATAAAGCTTTTGTGGCTCGACATTGTCAACTTTATTCATGTTTTCATCATTCTCAGAACCGTTCTCGGATTCTGTCCCGGCCTCAGGACTTTCACCCTCCTCAGAAATTGTATTCGGGCGGACGATGTTTGGAGCTGTACTTCCCTCAAAATTTGACTCCGGGCGGACGTTGAACTGAGCTGTACTCTCCTCTGAATTTGACTTCGGTTGTACAAAGCCTGGAGCTGCGCCTTCTTCAGAATTCGTATCCGGAGCTACACATACTTCAGAACTTGTCTCCGGCCGTACGTGGTTCGGTGTTTCCCTGCTTTCAAAGTCAGTGCCTGGCTCGCTACTGTTCGGCGTCTCGATAGACGTTCCGATGGAGAGTGTGGGCTCGTTGCATCCCGAGTTTGAATTTCTGCCTGATACATTGGAACAATCACGGCTCTCGCCAGAACAGGCGCTCAGGTGTAATTAGATTACCGATAGAACCACTATCAATAGCGAATTTGAAGGCAATTGCAAGGTACCGAACCCCGTTGGGATTCACGGGTAACACCAGCGATAGCAGGTTTTTATAATATGTGACTCCGTTCACGATCATGCCAGCGACGGAACAGCAACTTACCCAGGTAGGGAATTACTAAATGATTTCGACGTTCAGATTATTTATCCAGCCCAACAGGTTGTGTGTCTAAACAACGTCCGGGTGAATGTGTTGAATAATAATGTCAACAAAATTCTTGCTGTAATCTTTTATTAGACAGGCTTTGGGGTTATATCGCTCTGCCACCAGAAGATGTTGATCAGTAAACATGGCGCTCAGAAATATGATTGGCAGTGCTTTGTGAAACTGATGAATGTACTCTGCTACCTCTGTTCCCTCACCATCGGGGAGGTTCCAGTCGATCAGGGCTGCAACATGCCTTTCAGTAGTAAATCTCTCAATGGCGTCTGAAACGGTACAGGCGACGTCCAGAGTGATTGCAGTATCAGTACAATACCTTCTAAGACATAACCTGAATAATTCTACTGTCTCTTCACAGTCTTCAACGTAGAGTACCTCTGAGGTATGGCTCATATTACGCCACCTTACTGATAGTGAAATAGAATGACGATCCTTTCCCCGGCTCCGTCGTGCTCCATATTTTCCCGCCATGGCGTTGCACAACGGCTCTGGCTATGGCTAACCCCATTCCCATGCCAGGGTAGTTTTTATCGGAAACACCCCGTTTCAACACCGTAAATATCCTATCCGCCATTTTCTCCCGAAACCCGATACCATTATCCTGGACACAGAACTGCCAGTCTGTATCTGATTTCTCCACTTCAATAGAAACCAATGGAGAATTACCCGCCGACTGGAAGTGCAGTGCGTTATGAATGAGGTGATAAAAGAGCAGGTAGAGCTCAGTGCGATTACCGAAAATAATTGGAGCGCCATCACATGAGATTATGGCATCGTCTTTTTCTATAAGAGAAGCCAGCTCCGTTTTAACCTCTGCAATTATGTCGCTACAATCCACTGTGGTTCTAGAGAAGTCCGCCGTGATTAATCGGGAATACCCCTGAAGAGCCTCTAAAATTTCCCTGCCCTTCTGCGAACCGCTTATGATCAGATCAAAGTGGCGTCTGGACTTTTCATCAAACAGATCGCCATGACTTGATAAAATAATATTAGCAAATCCTTCAATTTGGCGAAACGGACCTAGTAGGTCATGTGTTACTTTATATACAAACTCACGGTGTTCCGCCTTCATTGCCGCTAGCTCAGTCTGGAGTTTGGCGAGCTTATCATCCGAGTCGATAGTCATGAGCTACGCACATTTTTGAATCGGTTCTATATTTGGCAGGAGCACAATATCGACCCAAAAATTCTCTATGTTCTGTACCACTCCTATAAAGTTCTCTGCATTCACCGGTTTTACGATATAGCAATTGGCGTGCAGATCGTAACTTTCGACGATATCTTTGTCCGCTTGTGAGCTGGTCAGCACAATGACAGGTATTCTTTTTAATTCGTCGCTCTGTTTGATGGTTTCCAGGACCTCTCTGCCGTCTGTACCGGGCAGATTTAGATCGAGCAAAACAATGTCTGGGGTAATTGCCTCTTCATTTCCATTTCGCCGGAAAAGATAATCAAGTGCTTCATCGCCATCCACAGCAATATGCAGGTTATTCCGGAATTTTGCTTCTTCAAATGCCTCTCTCGTGAGCTCAATGTCTCCTTCATTGTCTTCGACAAGGAGTATTTCAGCTAGCTTTGCGCTCTCTTTCATTGTTGACCTCCATGAGTGTTGGTTTTAGTAGTGTAAAATGAAAGATGGATCCGACACCCTTCTCGGATTCCACCCAAAGGTTGCCACCGTGTCGCTCTACTACTTTCTTGCAGATGGATAGCCCAACGCCGGTTCCGGAATATTCGCTTCTACGATGCAATCGCTGGAACACATCAAATATTTTGGCAAGGTGGCGTTGTTCTATTCCAATACCATTGTCTTTAATCGAAAATTGCCAGTATTTTCCTGCATCAGTCACACCAAAATGCACATGGGGTAACGCATCAGGCTTTTGATACTTTAGTGCATTATTGATTAAGTTCTGAAAAAGCTGGTACAACTGTGTTTTATTCCCCTGAATATAGGGCAGTGCATCATGGGTGATTCTACCGCCATTATCTTTAAGGGCCGCAGCCATGAGCTGCTTGATATTGTCTATTAATTCCATGCCGTCGATTCGCTCCAGTTTTGCTGTGCTATTGTCAACACTGGAATACGCTAGAATGTCAGAAATCAGATTCTGAGCTCTCTCCGCACCGTCGGTAATAAATCCGAAATATTTTCGCCCTTTTTCATCGTTGACAAGATCGTCGGCAATATGTGATTGCAGTTTATCGGTAAAACTACGGATCATCCGTAACGGCTCCTGCAAATCGTGTGAGCAGACATAGGCGAATCGCGCCAATTCTTCGTTGGAGTCCATCAGCTTCCCGATCAGGTTCTCCCGCTCAAGTCGTGCTAGTTTAAAATCAGTGATGTCTCGTTGTACGGCACCATAGTGGCTGATCTCGCCTTCCTCGTTTTTTATTGGTACAACATTAACGTCAACCCAATAAGAATCGTTGTTCTTTTTGTAGTAAAGGAATTCACCCCGAAATGGCACACCCTGCGTAATGGAATCAGAAAGTTCCTGAACCAGTTTCTTGTCAGTTTTCAAGCCGTGGAGGAGGTATGGTGTATCGCCAACGGCTTCTTCCCGGCTGTACCCGGTTTGTCGTGTAAAAGAGTCGTTAACATAAACTATTCGTCGTCGACCTGTTGTCTGATCTTGCTCACGCGCATCAGTGATCATAAACGAATCATTGGAGTTAGCGACAATTGAACTCAGCATCCTAAGCTCCGAGGTACGCCGCCTTACAAGAGATTCAACCACTTCTCTACGATGAATAAGATGCACAAGCCCCGCTGTTATCAGGGCGGTAAATAGTAGCCCACCCAGTAGCATCAACCAGGATGCCCATTGCATGGGGGCTGCGGATGAAGACACCGTGGTGTCAACGCGCCAGGATCGACCCGCAATATCCATTGTGTCACTGAATGCATATTGGGCATTGGGTTTTATATCGCCGAAGATGTGTTCCTGCTGACCGGGCTCGGTGTTATCCACGATATGAACAGACAATTCCACTCCGCTATCGATCAATGCCTCTGCAACAAGATAGTCGAGACGTAGCACTAAAAGAGCAAACCCTCTTAATCTGCTAAAAGTTCCAGAGCCTGCTTTTCCATCGGATTTTTTCTGATGATAGACCGGGTAGAAGACCAACAGCCCGGTGTGCGATTCTTCCTCCTGTACCAGAACTGAAGTGGACCCCAATCACTGGACAGGAAGGGGTGAAATTTAAGCTAAGAACCTAGAATTATTCTTCACCAATATATATCAATTTTATTGTTGTTTGTAAATAGATTTAATCTCCCTAGGTTTCTATTCCGGTGGATTGTGGTCAAACGGTGAATGAGTGTGGTAAAGCGGTGGGTAAATCGAGCTTGCGAGGATTTATCCAGGGCTTTTCCACACGTTTTTGCGATAGCAAAACATTCAGGGTTTGTCCATAATTCATCCGGACCGCGATCTGTCATTCCGGCGGTATTTGCCCTTCTAAATGAACTTGCACTGGAGTCCTGCCGCTGTGTGAGCTGTGTGGTCGCTGCTCATTGTAAAATTCAAAGTATCCGGCTAGCCCAGTTCGCAGTTCTTGTACCGTGGAATAATC
>MDLA01000194.1 GCA_001730015.1 Chromatiales bacterium (ex Bugula neritina AB1)
GTATAATCGGGTAAGGACTGGTATCTAGCCAGCCCTCCCCACAACACCCTGCGTGCGGGTCCGCACAGGGCGTTTCACTGAGAATGGTGAAGCTTGATCCATCCATCACGCAGACTCGCCAGACCTTCGGCCTTTAGAAACGCCAAGGATAGCGCCTGTTGGATGCCCGGAGTTTTTGAGCTACGCCATGGTCCCTTACTGCTAATACCGCATACCACTGCAGTACGGACATGCACGCCAAGCTTCATTATACCCTGGTGTTGCATAAAATTCCGGCCCAGAACCGCTGCGCTGCTTCTATAGCAGCATCTAAGGCACTGTACTCGTTTTCCCTGAATCTCACTTAGAATAACTAAGCTCAACCCAGAAAAAACTCCGTGCTGCGCCTTATATACAGCTCTATAAGCTTCTGAACTCGAAATTTCATACAACACCAGGGTAACCTTCTTACTTTGGTGCGTGGCTTTCGCCACTGGCGCCAGTAAGCCATTCTCACTCGTCGTCGAATCCAGTGATCCAGATCCAGACAATGCTGATAGCCGTTCGCGATTCAAAAGTAATTTATCCAGCCTCGTAGATATTGACTGAGTTTAAATAGCTGATAGTGAATCGACACTCCCCAGGTGCGGTTGGTCATTCGCTACACCCTATCTTTGAATCGCTCCAGCGTTTTCTCGCTCCAATTTATATAACCGCATCGGAAACTAAACCCGAGAAATTCACACTCTGACGATTTCACAACTCGACTTTTACTTTCGTTGATCTTTAGCTTCAGTTCCTTCAGTCGATCGCGATTTACCCGAGCAAAGAACTTTGAAAGATCAACGTCCACCGCAAAGCGGTTACCCGCTTTTATCAGTCGGTGGACTTGCTGTACTGCTTGTTGCCCGCTTCGCCTGGGACGAAACCCAAAACTGCTTTCCGAAAATTCCAGATCAGATACGGGCGTTAACATCTGGCTGATCGCTTGCTGGATTACCCAATCCGTCAACGTCGGAATGCCTGGCCGACGGGTTCCCCCGTCTGGCTTTTATATCTCGACCGCTGTTGTCAGACAGTCACCTTGGTGGTAATTTTCTTTTTCGGATCATAAAACGGCTTCTCCACAACCGTGGCAGCGGCTAGTCGGTCCGGAAACTGTACTTCCAGCGCTGTGCCATTCTCCGTGCACTCTATAGCCACCATTGCCAGTGCAATATTGCGTTCAAGGCGCGGGCTATAAATAGCAGAGGTGACTTTGCCTATGCTGTCTCCTTCACTCAGCACCGGCCAGAAAATGGTGTTCGGCCCGGTCAGTGGCTGCCCTGAAATTTCAAGCCCGACAAGCTTTCTCGACACACCGGTCTCACGTATTTCGGCAAGCGCACTGCGGCCGATAAAATTACTCTCGATCTCCAGATTAACCAGTCGATCCAAACCGAGTTCATACGGGTTGGTGTTGATATCCATATCCGCGTGATAAGACAGCATGCCGCCCTCAATGCGTCTTATTGATGACGTATGACCCGGCGCCAGGCCATGCGGCGCACCCGCCGCCATAATCTTTTCCCACAGCTCATCACCTCGCGATCCATCACGCAAATACAGCTCGTAGCCCAGTTCACTTGACCAGCCTGTGCGAGACACAATCAGGGGAATGCCGTCGAGCTCTGTTTCCTGCAGCCAGTAATAACGCAGATCGGCAATACTTTCGCCGAACAGCGCTTTCATGATTTCACCGGATTTCGGCCCCTGCAGTTGCAGCGGTGATACATCCGGCTCGCTAATGCAAACATCCATACCACAGTGGACCGCCACCCCCTGCGCCCAGAGAAGAATATCGCTATCAGCCAGCGACAACCAGAAGTGGTTTTCTGCCAGACGGAGTAAAACGGGATCGTTCAGTATGCCGCCACTCGCATTGGTAATGAGCACGTATTTGCACTGACCGATCGCACAGTTTTCTAGATTCCGCGGCGTCAGCAACTGGGTAAAGCGGGCGGCATCGGGGCCGGTAATCTCCACCTGTCTCTCAACCGCTACATCACACAAAATAGCCTTGCCCACCAGATTCCAGAAATTCTGTTCGGGGTTTCCGAAATCCCGTGGGATATACATGTGGTTATAGACTGAAAAGTCTTTCGCGCCCCAGCGCACCGTTGCATCGAAATAGGGCGATTTGCGAATCTGGGTACCGAAACCGAATTCGCTGCCGGTATTATTGTTCATTCGTTTGTCTGGTCTGTGCAAAGATACCCTGTCACTTGAGCAATTCAACCATTTCGCTATCGTGACGTGATTTGGCGTGTTCCAGCGGCGTAATGCCCTGTGAATCACCAATAGTACGGTCGGCACCGGCTTCCAGCAGCAGTCTTACCGTTTCAGTGTGCGCGGGCCCGCCGTCCCCAAGAACAACCGCTTCTATAAGGGCCGTCCATTTCAGGTTATTGACATGATCAAGCGGGGCTTTTGCTTCTATGAGTCGCTTGACGATTTTATCATGACCCAGATGCGCGGCCGCAATCAGCGCCGTACCATCATAAGGGCTGGTAATGTTAGCAGCGCTGGCATCCAGTGTAAGAACCAGATCAAGCATTGGCAGATCGTTTGCCACGGCGGCGATAGTTACCGCGTCATAGGCCTGATAGTCCATCGCGTTCATATAGGCACCGGCCTCCATTAACAGGCGGACAATAGCTTCATGCGATTGATGCGCAGCAACGATAACCGGGGTTCTACCGGAGCTGTCACGCGCTTCAATATCAGCTTTTGCGGCAATCAGCTTTGCGGCGGCAGCCGTGTCTCCCCTGAAAGCGGCAAGGTGAAGTCCATCGTAAGCGGCGGCTTCCCGCGCCGACGGAGCGGTTTGCGCCTGCACCGGCTGCAAACCTGATGCAAGCACCAGTAAATCAACCGCAGGTAAAGCAACCGCAAGTAAAAGAACTTTCAAAAAACTATTTGAATTTCTAATCATAGCGGTATCCGTTGTGGTTTAAGTGCACGGCTATTTCAACTGCACGAACCAGGCGTCAATTGACGCTCTTTCCTCGTCGGTCATGGCAGTTAAATTACCGATCGGCATCGCTTTGGTTACCACAGTCTGCTGATGGATAATTGTGGCTTGACGAGTGATGTCTTCAGGGGTTTCAAAGACAATACCTTTCGGCGCCGCCTGAAAGCCCGGCTGAGTCGGCGTGTTTGCATGGCAGCTGCTGCACCGTTCAGTCACTATCTTGTGAATGGAATCTATATCAACCGCCCCGGACAACTTCACAGAGAGCCGGTCGGACTGCTGCGGTGCAACTACGGCAACCAGCCCCGCCAGCAGAATAAACGCCGCAATTATCGGCGTAAGGGATGCCTTGCCTTTATGGCGCGCGACAAAATAAATTCGAATCAGCGCACCGATCAGCGTAATAACAATAAGAATCAGCCAATTGTATTTATGGCCGTATGTCATCGCGTAATGATTGCTGATCATCACAAATAAAACCGGCAGGGTAAAATAGGTATTGTGAACCGAGCGCTGCTTGCCGCGTATGCCGTGAATCGGGTCGGGCTCCCGACCTTCCTCCTTCGCACGCACAAGGTCTTTTTGCCCGGGAATAATAACGAAAAACACATTGCCTACCATAATCGTACCGAGCATAGCGCCAAAGTGCATATAAGCCCCTCTGCCACTAAATAACTGGCATAGACCGAATGCGATCAGCGTCAGCGTGACAAACAAAATCGCCGCCATCGTTGTTTCATTTTTACTGATATCACTTTCACACAATTTGTCGTAGGCAAACCAGCCGACAACAATCACAGCAATACCAATGGCAATAGCAGCCGTCTTCGACAGCTCGGCCACACCCGGATCGATCAAATAGATCTCCGCGCCATACCAGTACATGAGCGCGAGCATGAACATACCGGTTATCCAGGTGGTATAGGCCTCCCATTTAAACCAGTGCAGATGCTCTGGCATGGTTGCCGGCGCAAGGCGGTATTTTTGCGCATGGTACATGCCTCCGCCGTGTACCGACCACACCTCTCCTGAAACACCTTTTTCACTATCTGCTGCAGACTTCGGTGTCTCCAGAGAATTATCCAGCCAGATAAAATAGAAAGAAGCACCGATCCAGGCAATACCGGTGATCATGTGCACCCAGCGACCCAGCAGATTCACCCAGTCCAACAAGTATGCTGTCATCGTTAGCTTCCGCGGTAAGTACTGTAGCTATAGGGTGATACCAGCAGCGGCACATGGTAATGTGACTGAGGATCGCTAATACCGAATCGCAGTACAACGCAATCGAGAAACGCAATGCTGTCGTCCCCGCCGCTACTGCCGAAATAGGTACCTGCCTCGAATTCCAGCTCGTAACGGCCGGCCTGCATCTCCTCACCGGATAGCAGCGGTGCATCACAGCGGCCATCGCTGTTGGTTCGGGTTTCCAGCAGCAGCTGACGGTTGTCTCCGGTTATTCTGCTCAGCCGGACGGTCATGTCTTCTGCCGGCACACCATTGGCAGTATCAAGCACGTGAGTCGTTAGTTTAGTCATTGAATAATCCCGCGATTAGTAGCTGTATTCAGTGAATGTTTTACTTCGGAAAAGTCATATGCCGATTGACATCTTTGTACAGCAGATACCGGAACGTACCATCTCCGCCGGCGTAGCACGCCTGCGGGCAGTAAGCCCGAAGCCACATATAGTCACCGGCCTCAACTTCGACCCAGTCCTGGTTGAGGTTATAGATGCCCTTTCCTTCCAGCACATAGAGTCCATGTTCCATCACATGAGTTTCAAGAAACGGAATTACGCAGCCGGGTTCAAAGCTTACGATCGTAATGTGCATATCGTGTCTAAGGTCTGTTTTGTCAACAAACCGCTTTGTCGACCAGCCATTATTGCTGCCCGGCATAACATAGGCGTCAATGTCTCTTTCATTGACAACAATCACATCCGGTTCTTCCATCCCTTTAACGTATTGATAAGGCTTTCGCAACCAGTGAAAGCCCGCCTGTTCAGTGCCGGCATTAAACAGGGTCCAGCTGGCTGCAGGCGGCAGATAAACATAACTGCCACATTCCAGCGCATGAGAAGTTCCGTCTACCGTCAGGGTTAGATTGCCCGCTGTAACAAACAACGTGGACTGAACGCCCTCTTCTGTTTCCGGCATATTGCTGCCGCCACCAGCCTCAACCTCGACCAGATAATGCGAAAACGTACTGCAAAAACCTGCTATCGGAGAAGCCAGAACCCACAGTAAGGTATCTTCCCAGAACGGCAGGCGACTATTGACAATATCGGTCATCGAGCCTCGGGGAATAACAGTATAAGCCTCGGTCACTATAGCCCGGCTATCCAGCAATGTACTTTGCGGCGGAACATCTCCCGCTCTTGCGGGTAATCTTTTCGGGTTCATTTTATTATTACTTACCGGATTCGTCAGTTGGCGGAAGCCGCGGTTTTAGAGAACTGAAATCAACCGTATAGGGTTTGCTGAATACAAATTCTTCAAGGTTATTGCCATCGCCAATATAATCAACCACCACAAACAGGCTCTGCTTAACAATCGGTGTGAGTACCCCGTGCCAGGTGTTACGACGGTAGTTGACTCCCTGATAACCGCTTGTGATAAACACTTTTGGCCGCATGGCTTCGTTGTTGTTATCGTCAGCAACGATAACCAGATAGGGGTCGTTGCTCGTCGGCAGGAATGCCTGGGAGCCCAGTGGATGCCGCTCCACGTAGGTTAAATTCAGCGGGTTCGTATAGGCTGTGGCATCAAATAAACTGATACCAGCGCCACCACTGTCACAGATATCCAGTGCGGCGAGATCACTATAGCGAAAGCAATTTCCGCTATTGATAACAACCGGCTCTTTACCGGATAACTCGATAACGTCACCGTAAGCCGAGAACCCTTCCTTGCTAAGCAACTCGGGAACGAGTTTTTCAGGCGACTGATCTGACATAACGAGTCAATTCTCACGAAAGGGATGCTGCAAAAACCTGATTGCAGCGTCACTATATAAAACAGGCAGGTGCCGTTCTGCAAAGGAGCGCAGATGCAACACGCTCTTTGTGTCTGTTCAGGAATGATTCCATCGACGGCCACAAGCTCCCGGGCTGTGGCCGTCGAATTCCTATACAACCAGAATATCCCGGCGCAAACGACGGCCAGGGGTTTCAGCTAGCGGTCGCGACGGGGGAGATCACGTGGCCTTCTGGCGTCACGTGGTCTTTCACCGTATAGCGGCCGGTCTTCGTAGCGCGGTCGATCTTCATAGCGCGGACGATCTTCATAGCGAGGTCTGTCATCGTAGCGAGGTTCATCATCATAACGCGGGTTGTCGTCATAACGAGGTTCATCGTCATACCGTGGTTCATCATCGTAGCGTGGTCTTTCGTACGCAGATTCACGCTCGTAATCGTCAGTATCATCACGGCTACCATAGACATCATCCCTTACCGGCCGACGATCATAGCCATCATAAGGCTCGTCACCGTAGAGGTCGTCGCTGGTACGCGCAGCCCTAGAGTAATCGTCACCACCACCGGATGTAGTACCGCTGATATCTGCCAGTTCATCATCGTCTTCAGGAATGATGGCGTTCAGCAGAATTGCAATAAATGCAGCAGGCAATAAACCGGAGGTCATTAGAACTTTGACTGTATCCGGCAGATGCTGTAACGCACCTGGCTCCAGCTGCAGACCCAGGCCGATGGACAACGCCACCGCAAATATCATCATGTTGCGTCGGGTCCAGTGCACAGCTGAAAGCATATTGACACCAGCTGAGGCAACCATGCCGAACATCACGATCACGCCACCACCCAATACCGCTATCGGCATGGTAGATATGGCTGCGCCGAACTTGGGCACCAGTCCTGCCGCGATCAGGAACAAGGCACCGAGTGTCACCACGTGGCGACTCATCACACCTGTCATGGAAATCAATCCGACATTCTGACTGAACGAGGTATTGGGCAGCGCGCCGAAGACACCCGACAAAGCAGTACCAAGCCCATCAGCCATTGTGCCGCCAGCCACTTCTTTGTCCGTTGCCTCGCGCCCGGCACCGCCTTTGGTAATACCCGAAATATCGCCAACCGTTTCGATCGCTGAAACAATCCCCATCAGACACATGGCAATAATTGCCGCGGCGTTGATCTCAAAACCGAAATGCAAGGGGTTCGGCGCAGAAAACCAGACTGCTTTTTCTACATTACTGTAATTAATAAGCTCAGCTATACCGGCGGCATCCAGCGCATAGGCAACGCCGTAACCTGCCAATAGACCGAGCAACACAGCCGATACCGACAACATACCTCTGGTGAAGAATTTGAGCAGCAGAGTGACCACAATAACAACGGAAGCCAGCCCCCACTGCAATGCGGCACCGTAGCCGGGCTTGCCGATCATCGGCACACCACCGGCGGCGTACTGTATGCCCACCTTGACCAGTGCCAGACCGATCATCAATACAACCAGACCGGTAACCAGCGGCGGCAGCCAATGACGGATGCGCCCGACTATGGTACCGAGAAAAAAGTGGAAAATACCCCCGATAACAATACCTCCCATAAGCGCGTCCATGCCGAAGGTAATGGCGATGGGGATCATTACGGGAATAAACGCAAAGCTGGTGCCCTGCACCACCGGCAGGCGCGCACCAATGGGGCCGAGGGAGATAGTCTGGATCAGCGTGGCAATACCGGCAAATACCATAGACATCTGGATCATGTAGATCATGTCGCTGATGTCACCGGAGCCAAAACCGAACCCGGCGGCGCCCGCAACGATAATAGCAGGCGTGACATTACTGACGAACATCGCCAATACGTGCTGAATCCCTAACGGCACCCCTTTAAAGATACCCGGAAAGTAATTGGGATCACGCATTTCTTCGCGTGTCATCCCGGCGATGGTTCTAGCCATTTTATTCTCCATTATTACCGCTTACACCTGATCGCACAGCGACCGGGTACGGTGGTGGTTTAAATTTCCTGAGCACTACTCACTGACCACAAAATAAAGTACAGCAACGCGTTTTCAGGTGTAGAACAACTAATTAGTTACCGGCTGCTCTGTTCCGCAGGCCATGTTGTGCGCCAGTGCAGCGCGATGTCCCGCCGGGTGGTTAACCATACCTTGTCGTGCTGGCGAACGTAATCCAGAAAACGCCCCAATGCTGCCGCCCGACCGGGTCTGCCCGCCAACCGACAGTGCAGCCCCACGGACATCATTTTTGCACTGTGCTCACCTTCTGCATACAACACATCAAAGCTGTCTTTCATGTAGTTAAAAAATTGATCGCCCGAGTTGAATCCCTGCGGGGTGGCAAAGCGCATATCGTTAACATCAAGCGTATAAGGCACCATCAGTTGCGGCTGCTCAAACTGGTAATCCCAATACGGAATTTCATCGGCGTAGCTATCGGCGTTGTAGAGAAAATTACCGTGCGCTGCTGCCAGTCGGTGCGAATTCGGGCTGCAGCGCCCCAAATACCATCCCTGCGGCGGTGCTCCGGTTACCGAGGCGTGTATTTCAATGGCTTTGTGCAAATGCTCCAGCTCAAGTGCTTCCGGCAGATGCTGGTAATCGATCCAGCGGTAGCCGTGGCTGGCAATTTCCCAGTCAGCCTTCAGCATGCTTTCTACGATAGCCGGGTTGCGTTGCAGTGCCATCGCTACACCGAAAACGGTTACCGGAATCTCACGCTCGGTGAACATTCTATGCAGGCGCCAGTAGCCGGCGCGAGAGCCGAATTCGTAAATCGACTCCATATTAATGTGCCGAGCACCGGTATAAGCCTGTGCACCGACAATTTCGGAAAGAAAAGCTTCAGAGGCTTCGTCGCCGTGCAGTACGCAGTTTTCACCACCCTCTTCGTAGTTGACAACAAACTGCACCGCTACGCGTGCACCGCCCGGCCACTGTGCTGCCGGTAGTGTTGCGCCGTAACCGATCAGGTCTCTGGGGTAGTTTTCTTCGGTACCAGACATAATGCTATTGCCCTTGCTCTGTATCGGCCGCGACCGTTGCATCCAGCCGCAGTCGTGCAATCTGATGAACCTGCTCCAGAGCAGTCTCAAACTCCTGCGGCTCGCTGTTTTGCAAACGCGCCTCAAATGCCTGCAGTATCTCGGTACGGCTGCTGTTTCGAACGGCCATTATAAACGGGAAACTGAATTTCTCGTTGTATGCCGAATTGAGTTGATGGAATTGTTCAAATTCTTCTGCAGAACACAGATCGAGACGGGCACGCGACTGCTCTTCTGTAGACTCCGCGGTGAGCGATCCCTCTGTGGCTGCTTTACCGGCGAGTTCCGGATGCGCACACAGCAGATCCATTTTCTGCTCACGGGTTCCTGCGTCTACGGTGTTTTTAAGTTTCAATGCCAGCGCATCTACCGTGATGCTTGCGTCGTTTTGTATTTCCGTCCAGACCTGAGCGGCAATCCAGGGGGAATGCTCATAGAGGCCGCCGTACAACGCCATGAAACGGGATTGATTCAGCTCGCCTATATCCAGCATGGAACCAGTTGTTTTCATAGGGTTTACTGTGGGCAGTTCAAAACCACCGGATTGTATACAATATCGGTCTGAGCGACAAACACAATCGAGTCTCTTTGCAGCGGCATCACAGCTGGTAGTCACCCCGTCGATGTGGCCTTTAATTTCTCTATCTGTCGCTCCCGATACGCCACATACGTAGCGCCACCAAAGATAACCACCGCGCCGATCCAGGTGTAGGCACTGACGTATTCGCCGAAAAACAAAAAACCGAGCAATGCGCCCCAGATAATTTTCGCGAAATCAAATGGCAGCACCAGGGTGGCATCGGCATAGGCGAAGGCTTTGGCAACACACAATTGCCCCATGGTCCCGGTAAAGCCGGCTACCACAAACCAGAACCAGTGCCATCCGTCAGGCCAGCTCCAGACCCAAAGCGCGGGCGGCAAAGACATTACCGTGAGAAAGAGCGTGACATAGGCAGTAATGGTCAATGGCGAATCGGTATTCGACAAACGCTTGATGATGATCATTGTCAGCGCCCAGATCGCCGCCGACAACAGCACCAGTATTGCACCGAATTCAATCGGCTGAGCTCCCGGGCGCAAAATAATTAATACACCGACAAAACCCGCCAGCACCGCCGCCCAGCGTCTGAACCGAACCCGCTCCCCAAGGAGAAACACCGCGAGCACCGTAGTGAACAGCGGAGCAGTAAAACTCAACGCCTGTACCGTCGCCAGCGGCGTGATCGACAAGGCATAGAAAAAAATCAGCATCGCAAATACGTTGATACCGGCACGTAACAGATGCCAGTTGAAATGCCGGGTGCGCAGTAGGCGGGCACCGTTTCGCATGATAAAAGGGGCAAGAAACATTACCCCGAACAAATTGCGGAAAAAGGCAATTTCGAACGGGTGGATGTCTTCACTGAGGTAGCGCACGCAGGCATGCATCGAGGCAAAAAACACCGTGGACACAAGCATTGCGGTACAACCCAGTACAATGCTTTTGGGGTGAACAGGAGATTCAGGCATTAACGTCCAGCGGCGGGAAGATCGGGTGAAAGCGACTCTACTATACGATGAACGCGTATATTCCGCCGGTTTATTGTTCGCTGGAACATCGCCGGCCCTCGTCGCATCCGATCATCTCACCCGCACTCGCTTCGACTACCGGACAATAATATCTCTCTGCGTCATCAACAACGCATGCATTCGCAGCGGCTCTAATTAAGGGTTCCATCATGATATAGTCTTCCCGACGATTCCCGTCCTATTACGCGATTGATCTTATTCTGTTGCATATTTGTTACACTGAGGAGTGATTCTACATGATGAAATGCCCTAAACTTCTGGTCGCTGCGAGTCTGAGCACCGTTTTTACCGTGGGTGCCGCGCAAGCCGCAGACGTTGTAATCGGTGTGCCGAACTGGCCTTCTGTACTGGCGACCGCGCACGTATTAAAAGTAGCCCTCGAAGATAATCTGGGGCTGGAAGTTGAATTGCAGAACGGCACCAACCCGGTAGTATTTGAAGCCATGGACACCGGAGCCATGCACGTACACCCTGAAGTCTGGTTGCCCAATCAGACCAACCTGTTCAATACCTATGTAACTGAAAAAGGTACGGTAAAGCAAAACCCCAATGGCGTCGCCGGTGATCAGGCCATGTGTGTCACCAAAGCAACCGCAGAGCGTACCGGCATAGTCGATCTGGCCGAGCTCAGTGATCCGGATATGGCTGGAAACTTCGATACCGACGGCGACGGCAAAGGCGAGATCTGGATTGGCGCTGCTGGCTGGGCATCAACCAACGTCGAAAAAATCCGCGCCAAGTCCTACGGCTATGCCGAGACCATGCAACTGAAAGAAATGGACGAATCACTGGCACTGGCTGAAGTAGACAACGCCGTCGCGCAAGACAAAAACATTGTTTTTTTCTGCTACACGCCGCATCACATGTTTGCACTGCACGACCTGGTCATTTTAAAAGAGCCTGCATACGATGAATCTAAATGGACGGTTATCCAGCCGACTGACGATCCCGAGTGGCTGGAAAAATCCGACGCAGGCGTAGCCTGGAACACAGCAAAACTGCACATCCACTACGCCGCTTCTCTTGAAGGTGATCAGCCGGAAGCTGCGAAAATGCTATCGCAGGTTAACCTCGATACCAGCGTAGTTTCCGCAATGACCTACGCACTGGTGGTCGAGAAGCAGGACCCGGCAGAGTTTGCCAGAAAATGGGTTGATGAAAACGCTGACGCCGTAGACAGCTGGCTCAAGTAGCAAACCAGTAAAACGTATGTAGCACACTGGTAAGACTTATAGGGTGGCAGCACTGCCGCCCTATAAGTATTGTCCAGTTACCCCGAACGACCGCCAACCACAAGAGAATCCCATGAGTGACGCTGTCATTGAATTGCAGAACGTCTGGAAAATATTCGGTGACAGATCTCTGGAGGCCATGCAGGCTATTGAGTCACGCGGCTTGGGCAAACCCGAAGTACTCGAGGAGTTTGCCTGCGTAGTCGGTATTGCCAATTGCTCATTTTCCGTTGCACGTGGCGAGATTTTTTGCGTTATGGGTCTGTCGGGCTCCGGCAAGTCCACCATGGTGCGACATCTGAACCGCCTGATCGAACCCACTGCCGGGAAAATTTCCGTACTCGGAAAAGACATGCTGTCGCTAAGCTCCTCGGCGCTGCGAGAAATGCGTGCGCGGCATCTCGGCATGGTGTTTCAACACATGGCGCTGCTGCCACATCGCACCGTGCGTGACAACGTCGGCTTTCCGCTGCAGATACGCGGCGAACCCAAATCTAAACGCTGGGAGATTTCGCAAAAGTGCCTCAGCATGGTGAACCTCGACGGTTACGAAGATCGATTTCCACGTGAATTGTCGGGCGGTATGCAGCAACGCGTCGGTCTGGCCAGAGCACTGGCTTCCGACCCGGAAGTATTATTAATGGATGAACCCTTCTCAGCACTGGACCCGCTTATCCGGCGGCAGCTGCAAGAGCAATTCATGGGTTTATCGGCCGAGCTGAACAAGACCACCGTATTTATCACCCACGATCTCGACGAGGCTATTCGAATAGGAAACCGGATCGCCATAATGAAAGATGGCCGCATCGTGCAAATAGGAACCCCGGAAGAAATAGTGACCAACCCGGCAGATGATTACGTACGTGATTTCGTTGACGGTATCTCCAAGCTGAAACTGGTTTTTGCACATTCTATAATGGAAGACATCAGCAGCTATAAGCCCGCAGCCAATGAAAACCTGCAGCAAAGCCCGCGCACCCATCACGGCACTGATCTCGACCAGCTGATAGATATCGCCACCACCACCGACCAGCCAATTGTGATTCAAAGTGATGAGGGTAACGACGTAGGCGTAATCAATAAAACCACCCTCCTAAAAGGCATACAGGGAGGCAAGGCATGAGCGAGTCCGGACTCACACCAGAACCACGAGCGCTTGATTCATCTGTAGAAGAATTCGTTAAAGAAAACAATTCTTACTACAGCCGTCAATTCACACGCATACAAGGCAAGACCGGTTTTGTATTTTCATGGAACCCGATGGCAGCGCTGTTCGGACCACTGTGGGGCGCATTCCGCGGACTGTGGGGGTTTTTCTGGACCTTCCTGATTCTAGAGCTGTTTGCACTGGTTCAGCTCGGCCGTGGTTTATGGGGGGATCTGGGCGCAGATCAAATAGCCCGCTATGAAAAACTGCTCGCCAACATAGGCAAGCGCGAGCAACAGGCTGCCGAGCTGATAGCCGCCGGCAAACCCGATGAAGCCGAGGCCAAACTTAAAATTGCCGAAAACCTGAAAAAGGTAGCGGCCGGCGCTCAGGAAAAAGCCGAACTTGCCGCCGGTGAAGCCACCTCTATACTGCTGGTTGGTATCGGGCTGTTGATTCTGGTAAAAATTATAGAAGGCCTCTATGCCAACTTCGCCTACGAAAAGCAATACCTGCGCTGGCGTGCGGTTCCTGCTGTTCCCTCCGGCGTCTCAAAGCCCGGTGCCGCGTTCGGCGCTTTTCTGTTACTGGCAATCTGGCCCCTGACACTGTTCCGCTTTACCGTTGCCGACCCGGACTCAAAGCTCTCGGCACTGACCGGCGGGCTGCTGGGTGGCAAACTTCCTATAACCGAATTTCCGGTAGGTAAAGAGTATTTCGCCATACTCGCGAAAAAAGGTGATGCCGGATTTGACTGGCTGGCAATTAATTTCAGTGATGTTTTCACCGGCATAACCAAGGCCATCCGCTGGGTACTCGACGGACTGGAAGTGATACTAATCGATACCCCCTGGCCTGTTGTGATGCTGGTGATTGTAGTTATGGCGTTCCGTCTGGCGGGGCCGCGAGTGGCTATCTTTACCGGCGCTTCGCTGTTGTATCTGGCCTTTATGGGGCTATGGGAAATTTCCATGATCACGGTTGCGCTCATCGGCGCCGGTGCGTTTCTGTGTGTATTGTTCGGCATACCGCTCGGCATCTGGTTCGGCAAATCAAACAGAGCCTACTCATTTGCCGAACCGGTACTCGACTTCATGCAAACCATGCCGGCGTTTGTCTACCTGATTCCGATCATCGCTTTCTTCGGCACCGGCAAACCGCCGGGCGTACTGGCCACTATTATCTTTGCGATGCCACCGGTTATTCGCCTGACCGCGCTCGGCATGCGCGGCGTACCGGAAGCGACCAAAGAAGCCGCAACCGCATTTGGCTGCTCGAAATGGCAATTGCTGCGCAATGTAGAAATTCCACTGGCAATGCCATCGATCATGACCGGTATAAATCAAACTATTCTCATGTCACTGTCGATGGTGGTTATCGCCTCACTGATCGGCGCAGAAGGTTTAGGTGCATTGATACTTGAAGCCTTGCAGTATGCCGCCAAAGGCCAGGGCTTGCTGGGCGGGCTGGCAATTCTGGTCTGCGCAATGGTCATTGATCGCATCGCACAGGGCATGTACCGTCGCAAGGTAGCCGGAAACTAGAAATTTATATTTAGGGTTGCCTCTCAATACACCTGCAAAACAATCGGAGATACCCGTGACCGCTGCGCACGAAAACCATCGCGAAGACGTCGCCGGGCGAGCCAATGTCGAAGACACACCAGAGCTGCTCGCCTACTACGACGACCTTCAGGCGAAAAACGCGGGCGCTCTATGGACTGTCGCCAATAAAATAGAGCCGTGGCAACCGCAATCGCAATCGATACCGGTGGTATGGCGCTACAAAGATCTACGCGAAGACGTATTGCGCTCACTGGAGCTGGTCACCCCGGAAAAAGCCGGCAGAAGAGTCGTCTATCTAAGTAACCCAGGGCGGCGCGATGTCACCGCCGCCGTCGGCTGGCTCTATGCCGGGCTACAGGTAATGAACCCGGGCGAGGCGGCAACAGCGCATCGTCATTCCGCCAGTGCCATCCGCTTTATTATGGAAGGTGAAGGTGCATATACCGTGGTCGACGGCCACAAGATGACACTCGGCGCTAACGACTTTGTACTCACGCCCAACGGCACCTGGCATGAGCACGCCGTCGAAGCCGATGGCACGCCCTGTATCTGGCAGGACGGACTGGATATCCCTTTTGTGAACGCCATGGAGGCCAATTTTTTCGAAGTGCACCCGGATCTGTCAGAGCCTGTCGCCTACCCGGTTGACGACATGACCAAAACCTGGGGTAACCCGGGGCTGACGCCGAACGGCGGTGACTGGACCAAGGGCTATAGCCCGATGTTCAAGTACGAGTGGGAACCCACCTATGAAGCCTTGAAGAAATACGCAAGCTGCACTGACGGCTCGCCCTATGACGGGATACTAATGGAATACGTCAACCCGCTGAACAACGGCCCGGTGATGAAAACAATGGGGGCATCAATGCAGTTGTTACGCGCTGGCGAACACACCAAAGCGCACCGCCATACCGGAAGCTACCTCTACCATGTGGCCAAAGGCAAAGGGCATTCGATCATCAACGGCAGGCGGTACGACTGGCAGGAGAAAGATATATTCTGCCTACCCTCCTGGGCATGGCATGAGCACGTTAACGGCTCAGACAGTGACGACGCCTGCCTGTTCTGTCTTTCAGACCTGCCGGTCATGCGCGCGTTTGATTTATACCGTGAAGAAGCACTTGCCGACAACAACGGTTACCAGCGCATAGCTTAGCCAGGCGTACTGCAATGTACGAAGACTACAACAGTGCGCTTGCCATTTGTGATGTACCAGCCGCCGGCAACTGGCCATACCCACAAAAAACCTATAAAACACAGGACAAGCAATGAAACTGGTAACGTATCGCCCGACTATCGAAGATGAAGCCCGCCTCGGAATTCTGCAGGACGATCTCATCATTGATGCCGAGGCACTTGGCGAGGCTGATGATCTGGATATACCAGACACCATGCTGAGCCTGATCGATGCCGGGCGCCCTGCACTGCAGGCTCTGCAGGAACTACTCGAACAAATCGGTGATACGCCCCCGATTCACACATCCGTGCCGCTATCAAACGCAATTCTCTGCGCCCCGATTCCGCGCCCGCGCAAAAATATATGGGGCATCGGACTTAACTATACCGAGCACGTAGCCGAAAGTGCACGAGCACTCGATACCTCAAACGATCTGCCGCAAAAGCCCGTTTTGTTTACCAAGCCACCAACCGCGGTGATTGCCACAGGTGAGCCCATTCTGCACGATAGCAAAATGACTCAACAGCTCGACTGGGAAGTAGAGCTTGCAGTTATTATGGCGTCAGGTGGACGACACATCGAAAAAGAAAAAGCCCTGTCACATGTGTTCGGTTACTCAGTAATGATCGATGTATCTGCTCGCGACAACCGGCGCTCCGGCCAATGGATTTTCTCTAAAGGGCAAGACAGCTACGCACCGTTCGGCCCCTGCATAGTCACCGCAGATGAAATCCCCGATCCACACACGCTCGACCTCTGGCTGACTAAAAACGGTGAAGAGAAACAGCATTCCAATACGCAATTCATGCTGTTTAATATTCCTGAGCTAATCGCTGACATCTCTACCGGAATGACCATTGAACCCGGCGATGTAATTGCCACCGGCACACCCGCCGGTGTCGGTGCCGGACAGGACCCCCAGGAGTGGATGTGGCCCGGCGACACCATTGTAGCCTGTGTCGAAGGAATTGGCACACTGCGTCACCCGGTTATAGATGCAACGCCGGACTAGGAGCTTGTCTGAGAATGAGGATCTACTGCGGGTGCAATCTTTTGGCCAGCTATTCCGATCATTTTCGTTAAAGAAGAACAACTATTCGCCTCTAATGATCAAAATATCTGACTCAAAACCTCACGCCCTCGCTACCACCCTCATCCTAAGACAAGCTCCTGGACACTAGAACAGATCAAACGCTCTATAAATTAATAATAACGGATTCGTGGAATGTTGCAGGAACGTATAGAAGGCAAGTGGCTGGCGTCATTCCGCCGTGTATTTGCACTCAACGGTATTGGCAAAGGCACAACTGTCGCCCTGGTCTATGAAACCCAGTCGCGACCGGTGCTGGCGCATTTGTCAGAGCTGGCGCTGTTTGATCTCGGTGCTGATTTCTGCATGCTGAAAATGCCGAGCCCGCCGCAAACCGCTCCGGTTCCCGTCAAGGGCACCGGCACCTCATTGGCTATCCAGCACAATCGCGCTGCTATAGAGGCAATGAAGCAATGCGAAATAGTGGTTGATTGCACGGTCGAAGGCATGATCCACTCACCGGAGTGGCCTGAGGTAGAATCGGCCGGAGCACGTATTCTGGTCGTCACTAACGAGCACCCTGAGATTCTGGAGCGAACCGAACCGTTTGCCGAACTAGGCCCTAAAGTTGATCTGGGCACGCGTATGCTGAGCGAAGCCAGTGAAATGCGCGTAACCTCAAAAGCCGGTACAGATCTAACAGTCGACCTCACCGACGCACCTTGCGGCGGCACGCCCGGCTTTGGCACGAATCCAGGCCATGTAGCACACTGGCCCGGCGGGCTGTGCGTAGCCTTTCCAGGTATCAACTGCGTTAACGGCCGCATTGTCATGGACATAGGCGATATGAACCTGACATTTAAAACCTATTTAACCAGCCGCATCGATTTCACCATCGAAAATGATTTTGTAACGCAAATTAAAGGCACAGGTATCGACGCCGAACATTTTCGCGACTACATGCAAGCCTGGGACGACAAAGACGCTTACGGGTTTTCGCATGTCGGCTGGGGAATGAACCCCCGGGCACGCTGGGTCAGTGGTGCACTCTATGATAAACGTGATATGCAGGCTGTGGAATTCCGCGCCTGGGCCGGAAACTTTCTATGGTCCACCGGAGCGAATCAATACGCAGGTCGCTTTACCGAAGGCCACTTCGATCTGCCCATGCGAAATTGCACCATTGCGCTCGACGGCTTGGTGGTAATACGCGAAGGTGTTCTGCAGGGCGGGCTGACACTCTAGATGAGAAAAGAGACCAACACTATATGAGTACACCTGGCGACTACTATGATCTGGCGCGCGTGCGCCCTGAAGTACTGGCGGTGCTGGATCGCATCAATGAAATGGGCCCGTCATTCAGCGAACGGGCTTTTAGCATCGATACCGATGCCAGCTTTCCGGTCGAAAATTACAAAGACCTCGCAGCCGAATGCCTGATGACACTCACCGTACCGGAAGAGTTTGGTGGCAGCGGTTTCAGCCTAGGTGAATACGCTATGGTCGGGGCCGAGATCGGCAAGTACTGCGGTGCAACGGCGCTCACTTTTAACATGCACAACTCATCAATGATGTGGTCCCGCTTCATGTACGAGATGCCACATTTGACCGACACCGAACGCGCCGCCTTTGCACCGTTGCGCGAGCATCAGTTCCGTCGCGCAGTAAAAGAACAAGGCATTTATTCCCAGCCGATCTCTGAAGCCGGACAAAACTGGACATCCAGACCGGCCCAGACCGAGTGCGTAAAAGTGGATGGCGGCTGGCGGATTAACGGCTTTAAAAAATTCGCCTCTCTGGCCGGTTACTGTGACTACTATTCTATAGTTTGCACGGAACGCTTCGAAAACACAGAACCGCGCCACGAAGACACCATGATCTTCGTCGTACCCAAAGATGCTCCGGGGCTCGATATAAAAGGAGAGTGGGATCCCCTCGGAATGCGTGGCACCAACTCCCGCGATCTGATCCTCAAAGACGTATTTGTACGCGAAGAAGACCTCATGATGCCGCGCGGTATCTTCATCAATACCTTGCCGCACTACCCACATGCAATGGCAACGCTGTCACCGACCTATATGGGCGTGGCACAGGCGGCCTACGATTTTACTGTCGCCTATCTGCGTGGTGAGGTACCGGGGCAACCGGCGGCAGACCGGCGTATCTTTACCACCAAACGGCTTGCCGTTGCACAAATGTACGCACGACTTGCACCGGTGCGGGCCCTCTGGTGGCAGATGTTTACCGAAGCCAAAGGCTTCCCGAGCCAGGCGGAAGTCTTACGCATGTATGCGGCTCAATACAATGTAATGGAAGCAGCACAGGAAATCGCCGCACTGGCAATCCGCACCTGCGGCGGACAATCTATGCTGAAATCTCTGCCACTGGAGCGCATCTATCGCGACAGCCGCTGTGGCGCTCTCATGCTTCCCTATACCTCCGAGATCATGGAAGATTATCTATCTGTGTTAACACTGTACGATATAGACGAACTCGACGGTGCTCCCGGCGACGAGTTCGGAGCCCGAACCTCACTTTGGCGTGGTCCGGAACAGGCTCCCGGCTGAACTGCAACCACGCGACTTCGCAATTACCCTCGCTCTATAACAGGCACAGCGATCTATGCATAAAAGGGATGTACACGTTGACGCTTACAGCCCGCAGCCACCGGCCCGGGTCTGGGCAGTGGTGCAGAATTTCTGCGAAGCCTGGCATCCGGCAATCGACAGCATGGTTGCAGAAATAGACAATAATAATCACCTTATTCGTGCGTTTACCGTTCACGGCGAGCAGACAATCTATCGGGAACGACTAACCTGGTATAGCGATAGCGAACGCACCATGTTCTACACACATGTCGAAGGCATTCGCGGTGTCGATTGCTACAAGGGTCAATTGCGGGTATCTGAAGCAAGCGATGGCGGCTCAGATATTATAATGAAAGCAACTTTTACCGCAGCCACCCCGCGCGCAGATGAAATTGCCACCGGCACCCGGGCGATTTTTAAAGACGCGGTAAAAGCAATCGCACAGCTGGCAGAAGACTCGACAAACCGTGCTATCGAATCAGCAACCTCTAACAACCAGCCGCAAATCCAAACCCGGATCATCAACAGCGAGCCCGCACTGGCGCTGTCATATACCGGAGCAGCGGACGCAACTCTGTGCCTGTTTCTGCACGGAATCGGTGGCAACCGCAGCAACTGGGATCAGCAACTGGCAGCGCTTGCGCCCCACTGTCAGGCCGCCGCGCTTGATCTTAGAGGCTACGGCAACAGCCACCGCGGGAACACTCAATCCGCCGTTGACGACTACTGCAATGATATCCTGCGAGTGGCGGGTGAATTCAATGCCGACAAACTGATGTTGTGCGGGCTGTCCTATGGCGCATGGATCGCAACATCGTTCGCTTTGCGCTACCCGGAGCGCCTGGAAGCGCTGGTGTTATCCGGGGGCTGCACAGGAATGTCTGAAGCAGATACACAGGAACGTGAGAGCTTTCTCCACAGCCGCGAGCAACCGCTTAGCGAAGGTAAAACACCTGCCGATTTCGCAGACAACGTTGTATCGGTAATATCCGGCCCGAATGCATCCGCTTCGGTACGCGCCCGACTGCTGGCATCAATGCAAGCCATACCCACGGCAACCTACGCCGACGCCCTGCGCTGCTTTACCCGCCCGCAGGAAAAATTCGACTTCTCCCGCCTGACCATGCCAACGCTCCTGCTGACAGGAGAGCACGACAAACTCGCACCACCACAGGAAATCAGGCAGGTAGCACAGCGTATCCATGCGGCGTCGGCAGAACCGGATGTTCGCTATGAATGTCTGGCCGATGCCGGCCACGTCTGCAATCTGGAGGCACCGGAACTCTATAATAATGCACTAGTAGAACTGGTAAAGAGAATCGGGAAAAACCAAAGCCATGGACACTCACCCGGACAGCCCGCATAACTGATGTGATCAACCATGCGATTGTTTACCGCAATATAGAACCGCATCAACTATTCTGGACCACAACATGAACATTGAAGATTATCTCTCCGATTCAACAAGCCGTTTCGCCACGGTCGCCATGACCGATACCAACGGCTTACTGCGAGGGCAAATGGTGGCCGTGCGCCATCTACAGGGGATACTGCAAAACGGCATGGGCATGGCACCGGCACAACTCGCGCTGGACCCCACAGATGAAATGCTGATGCTGCCCGGCGTTACCGACGAAAACGGTGACTTCCACGATGGTTTGCTGTCGGTAGACACCGGCTCCGCACGTTCTCTGCCCTGGGCGTCCAGCGGGCACAATTTACTGCTGCTAGCACGCTTTGCAGACGAAACCGCGCAATTCTGCCCGCGTGCCATGCTTGAAAAAACCCTGGAGCGCGCCACAGAAGCCGGCATAATCCCACGCTATGGACTGGAACTGGAATACACCCTATTCGATGAAACAGAACAGACAGCTCAGGCCAAAGGTTTCCGCAATCTGAAAACCGCAACACCGCACAAAAGCCACGACCTCCTAACCTACCAGGTAGCGCAGCAGGAATGGTATGAAGCCGTCTCAGCAATGTGCGACTCCCTGGATATTCAATTGTCGAAAATGCACGAGGAAATCGGCGGCGGATTTATGGAAGCCTGTATAGATGCAGGTACAGGTATCAGCCCGGCAGATCAGACGGTTTTACTGAAGAACTTTCTACGCATACTGGCAATGCGGCAGGAACGCACCGTCACGTTCATGCCCCGGTGGTCTGAACAAGCCGATAGCCAGTCAATGCATTTGCATATGTCACTGCTCGACACCGATCAAAACCCGTTGTTCTATAATGCCGCTGAAGCCAACAGCATTTCGGAGACTTTTCGCTATTTTATCGGCGGACTACAGAAAAATGTCGCTGACCTGAGCCTGATGTTTCTACCGACTGTAAATTCATATCGTCGCTTCGCTCCTGGAACATTCGCGCCACCAGCACTTACCTGGGGCGTCGAAAACCGGACAACCTGCTTTCGCGTTGTCGGTCACTCGCCGGAATCCATGCGAGTTGAAAACCGCCTGGCCGGCGCCGATGCCAACCCGTACTTCAACGTGGCAGCAACGCTCGCCGCCGGACTGGACGGTATAGAAAACAAAATCGAGCCGCAAGCTGCAGTAACCGGTAGTGGCTATGAGCAGCAGGCCGGCCCCCGGTACACCAGCTCTATGCCTGAAGCTATTAGCCGACTCAGGGAATCGGAGTTTGCGCACGACTGGTTCGGCGAGCGGTTTATTACCGCATTCAGCACATCCCGTGAAAGCCAGTATGACGCATTCTGCGCAAAAGTGCCCGATGTCGAACTGGAGCGATTTTTCAGCCTGGGATAATTTCGCTATAGTTTATATTTCAGCCCGGTATCGGCGCTATACCAGCTTACCACGCGCCGCGACCGGCAGCACTTCGACAATCTCACGACCACGCACCGCAACCAGTTGATCCACCATATTGACGGCAACACACACATGGTTTGGAATCACCCGCACGATATCGCCAACAGCCGGTTTATTGTTGCACTTTGAAAGATCCAGAAAACCGTGCTCTTCTGCGAATTTGTGGATCCTGGCGGTCGGGTGCTCCAGTATACGACCATAGCCATCCAGCCCGCCGGTGTCTGCTGTCAGTGTTTTGGAGCCGGCATCGAGAATCCCCCGCTCAGTACCACCGCGGCTGACAACACTAGTGTATACCTGAAACGCGCAGTCTTCCAGTGTGGCCATTCCGGCTTCTACCATCATGAGATCATTGAAAATGCAGGTACCCGCGCGATGCTCGGTACTACCCTCCAATTTATCTATATTGACAAAATTCGGGGTGCCCCCCGTAGACACAATGGTTGCGCTTAGCCCGAGATCATCGAGCCCGGCAATGACTTCATCGTGAAAAATCTGAGTCTGCGGCCAGCCATCGACAGGCGGGTAAAACAACAGGCCCGCAAAGTTCAGCATGGGGTCGGCCTTGATAATTTCTGCAAGCGCCAGCGCCTCGGCGGGTGTTTCAACCCCGGCACGCTGCTGACCGGTGTCGCATTCGATCAGTACATCAAGCGCTCGCCCGGCCTGTGTTGCAGCCTTTGAATACTCTGTAAGAGAAACCGGGTTATCGGCGCATACTTTCAGCGGCAAACGCCTTTGCAAAGCCGCAAGCCGACCGGATCGGGAAGCTCCTAATAGATTCGTCGCTATTATTATATCGGTGATACCTGCATTCGCCATAACCTCGGCTTCACCGAGTTTCTGGCAGGTAATACCTTGTGCGCCCGCAGCCATTTGCATTAGCGCAAGCTTCGGTGATTTATGCGTTTTGATGTGCGGTCGATTTGCCACCCCGGCGTTATCGCATCGCGCCTGAGCTTTCTCTATATTACGCTCGACCACATCGAGATCAATCACAGCGCAGGGCGTGCCGAAATTCTCGATCACCGCCGTTTTTAACTCAGGTACATCTTCAATCATTCTGGAATCCTTGCCTGAAACCAAATAAGGGGTAGTCCCCACTAATCGCGGGATGAATCACGCCATTAGCAGGCTAACAATAAACACTGGAAATCCACCCTATTGTACATCGTTTAACCCACATTATTCATGCGGTGGCGAGGGTATCGCGCCGTCCTTATTTATTCACACCAGTTGATTTCACCGTGGATTTTCTTCTCGCGCCGAATACTTACTGATATCTGCAAGAGAAAAAATTCTCTGTGGAATCAAAGATCAAGTGAGATCCCGTCAATCCCGTGAATAATACGCGTTAAGGCTCGCCCGATCACTGCAGCATACGACCGCCAGAGCGCTCAGGCCCTGGCCCGGCTGCGAGTCGGATCGACAAACGGAATGCTACAGCATTCAGCCAGCAGACGTTTGCCGTGCCCGCCCAGTTTACCCACCTCAAGTGGCTGCCCTTCCTCTGCGTGCTCAACAGCAAGCCTTGCCATCGCAATGGCACAGTCAAACGCCGGTGATACCGTGGCACTGGTAATGACACCAACCTGACGACGGCCGATCATCACCGGGTCGCCCTGCACCGGCGCTTCATGGCTTTTAAACTTCATCTATATCAGGGCCGAACTCCGCACCGGCCGCCATCAGACCCGCCTCTATACGAATCATCTCAAGCGCTTCCAGACCCATGGGAGTTACCCCCAGATCTTCACCCGCTGTCATCAACGCATCCCACACGGCGACAGCAGACTGCGAATGACAGAATATTTCATATCCCAGCTCGCCGGTATATCCGGTACGGGTTAAATGAAACGGTTCACCCTCACGATCGTGCAATCGCGCTATAGTGGAACCGAACCAGCGCAGCTGCTCTACTGATGTTACCGTCGGCTGCGTAAACGAAATACGCTGCAGCAGCTCACGACTGCCCGGCCCCTGCACAGCAAGATTGGGCATGGCCGAGTACAAAGACTTCACCCAGACGTTCAGGCCGCTTTTTTCAGCCAGTTGTTTTAGCTGCAATCCGCTGTCATCGGAACCACAGCACCAGCGGAAGGTATCTTCACTGAGCCTGAACAACGTGCCATCGTCAATCACCGCACCGGTGTCATCGCACATCAGTGCGTACACGCCCCGGTTAACGCTCAGTTTAGTGACATTGCGTGTGATCGCCTGTTGCAGCAGCGTCTGGGCATCGGGCCCGAGCACATCAAATTTACGCAGAGAAGACATATCCTGAACCGTTACCGCCTGTCGGCACGCGTGATACTCTTCAATAGCGCGCGTCGCTTCAAATGACTGTGGAAGCCATAGATCGCGCGCCACCGCATAGTGCCGCGTCAGAGCACTGGTACGCTCATGAAACGCCGAATGTTCAGTCAAAATAGCCTCCGAATCCGGTTTGCTGCGATAAGCGACCGCATGCCGTACCGGTGTATTTTTTTTATAGATGCGTACATGGATATCTGTCGGGTTCCAGCCATTGATCGGGTCGACATCATCCGGACACGCCGTCGAGACAGCAACGAGATCGGTCATGGCCTCCATGGCTACATAGTCACCGGGACGCGACCACGCTTCATCTGATTGAATGCGGTTGTCTGCGTGGTCGATCCATGAGTTAAAAAAGAAATTTATCGCAGGCCATGCCGGTCTCGCCTCAATACCGTAGGGCTGATACGCATGGCTGATATTGTCCGAACAGTTAAGGTGACCGAAAAACCCACGCTCTTCATAGCCTCGTGCCGTGCAAGCCAGTGCGAAGGTATCGTGCCGACCGACAGTATCCTGCTTTAGTTTTAACAGCGGACGCAAATCCTGATCAAAGAATTTATCGAACAGGCCCGGCATCGGGTAGGCACTGCGAACCATTGAACGGGTGGCTGTGGAATCGATATAGCGCTCAAGACCGGCATCGAGAGAACGGGCATTCATCGCCATGAAATCCGAACACTGCTGCCCTTCGACATCAATTATCTGCACCACTTCACCGGCATTTAGCGTATATGAACGGGCGCTGCCTCGTGGAATGGTAAACTCATCACGCATATCACCGAAGGGCTCCGGCAACACACTGGTAGTAACGTCATCAGGTACATGCTGATAGCTGATCGCGCCTCCCATACCCCCGCCCTGCAAACGCTCTGCGCTGTAGATTAATTTCGGGTCGATCATCAGCCACAGTGTTACCGCAGCGGTTGCTCGCACAATAAAAGTATCGCCGGCCGGGGTTGAAGCATCGAACACCCGCACCGCCGTAAATTCTATGCCGCTCTTCCCGTCGTAACTGTTCACACCACTGTTTTTCACATCAGTGTTATTCACATCAGTGTTATTCCGGCCATTGCTGCCATTGCCGCTAATACTCCGACCAGCCGAATTGCCACCCTGGCTGCGATACCAGCTGGCTACCGACTCCAGCCCCGGCTCCACGCTGCCTACTGTGGTTACCGGGTTGCTTGCCAGACCAAGCGCTTGAAAATCGTGATGACCGCGATCATCTAACGGTATAAGCAACACCGGCGTCGCGCCGTCTATAGCAGTAAAGGTAAGCAGATCAGCAGCTTTTAACTCAAGCCTGACCGGAACAGCCGGGCGAAGCACGCGCGCCAGTTGCCGTTGCTCATAACCGCGATAAGCACGAGCGACAGAATCAAACCCGCCACCGCCCGGCTGGTACAGCCAGTCGAGCGGTGGCGGCAACGCAGGTGTTCCAGCACGCTGCTTTTCATTTAATAAATCATCGGGATACGATGCCATCAGCGATCCGCCCGCCATCAGTGAAAATGAGTTTTAAATATCCCCTATAGTAACCCGAAGTTACCTTTTTAACAGCACTTCAAGCGCCGTCTGGCGAAGACTTGTATCCTGTTGCCGCACAGCCATTGCCAGCGCCTTGCGCGTGCCGACAAACACAGCCAGACTCCGCGCCCGCGTCAGCCCGGTATAGATCAGATTCCGGTAGAGCATTTTAAAATGCTGCGTCAGCACCGGAATGATCACCGTTTTAAACTCACTGCCCTGAGATTTATGTATGGTTATCGCATAGGCGAGATCGAGCTCGGTGATATCCTCCTTTTTATAATCCACAAGCCGCCCATCCGGATAAAACGATATTTCACAAGTGAGGTTTTCAGTATCGATACGGTTTATTTTACCGATATCACCGTTAAAAACATTCAGCTCGTAATTGTTCTTTCTATGAATCACCCGGTCGCCCTCGCGGAAAATCCGGTCTCCTATACTCAGCTGGCATTTCGTCGGATTCGGCGGATTGGCTTTTTCCTGAATCACCTTGTTAAGACTAATAGTCCCGAGTGATCCCTTGGTCATTGGCGTGAGAATTTGAATCTCGGTGTCTTTGCCCTGATATTTAGGTATCCACTTAAGGTATAGATTTACAACCGTATCCACACAGGATAGCGCATAGTGCAGAGACGACCACGGATGCACTTCCTCAAGCACCGATTTAAGCGCATCAACGTCTCTATCTGTTTTATGTAGCGATTCAAGATCAACATGGGCAAATTTCTCCGGCACGGTAAAATCCTGTTCATAGGCAGAAGTAATAACCTGATCCGTTCGAAATTCATAGGGCGAACGCTCTGACAATTGCTCAAGCTCAGCCTGCTTCCAGTCAAAATAGCGCTTGACTCTTGAAATAAATCCGATTTGCTCCTGAGTTGCTTCATCTGAATCGAGAAACAGACAATCCGTACCATCCTGCCAGTGAGTAGGTGTTTTAAATGGCGAATCGACATACGGCACCCGGCCTTCATTAATCTGATGAGCGTATTGAATGATCTGTGACTCCCTCGCCTGCCGGAATACAGTCAGAAGCCGGAAACACGGAATTACGCCCGAGGAAATTATATCTTTCAATACATTGCCAGCACCGACAGATGGCAGTTGATCCGCATCACCTATAAATAAAACCTGACAACCGGGCGGTACTGCCTTCAGTAAGGAAGCCGACAGGCTTATATCCAGCATGGAGCATTCATCGACGATCAGAAAATCGGCATCCAGCGGGTTCTCTTCGTTGTGCTTGAATGTACCGCTCTGCCAGACCAGCATACGATGAATTGTTTTCGCCTCCCGCCCGATCACTTCCGCCATTCGTTGCGTGGCACGACCTGTTGGAGCCGACAGCAGCACCCGTCGCCCCATCGCCTCAAGCAAGCGCACAATAACCAGAGTCGTGGTAGTTTTACCGCAGCCGGGGCCGCCAGTGAGCACGGAAAATCCCTGAGTCACAACGCCTTGCACAGCAGCCGACTGCTCACCGCTCAACTTCAGCTCATGCCTTTGTGTGTATTGCCCCAGCCAGCGTGCGACCCTGTCCCGATCAACCTCCAGGCCTCCACTCAAGCGATCCAGATGTTCCGCTACAGACGCTTCATCGTAAAACAGTGATTTAGAATAAAAGCAGGCACAAGAGGTATTGTCGATAACAAGATTACGCACACGCAGCTGATCGTCATCGCGCATAACCGCAAGGTCGTTGGAAAGCCGGTCAGCTAAATCAAGTTCAATCAGCTCCATCACCCCCTCGCGAATCTGTTGCTGCGTCAGGAAGCAATGACCATGTTCCCGACTCGCCGCCAGTACATGCTTGATCGCCGCCATAATCCGCTGCGTGCTATCGAGAGCAAAACCCAGACTGAGCGCAATGTTATCAGCCGAGAAAAAACCGATTCCATAGATATCATTAGACAGGCGATACGGATCGCTACTGACAATATTTATCGCCTGTTCACCGTAGGATTTGAAAATCCGCACAGCAAATAAAGTACTGATTCCGTGCCCCTGCAGAAACATCATCACATCTCTGATTGCCCGATGCTCAACCCAGGCTTTTTCTATCATCACCAGCTTCTTCGATGCGATACCCGGCACCTTCGTCAGCTGTTTAATTTCATTTTCAAACACATTGAGTGTATCGCCGCCGAAATGCCTGACAATTCTTTTAGCTGTCTTCGGCCCCACCCCTTTTATAAGACCGGAACCAAGGTACTTTTCAATCGCCGCCGTCGTTGCCGGTTTTTTCTCTACCGCTTTCGTTGCCTTAAACTGACGCCCGTACTTACGATCAGTAACCCAGCTGCCCTCGAACGACATAGTCGCACCAGCAAAAACCCGGGTTTGATGAACGGTAACCGTTTCCTGCTGCGCCGGATTGTCCAGCGGCTGTAAACGCAGCACAGACCAGCCATTAGCCGGGTTATGGTAGGTAATCCGACTGACTATTCCAGTCAGTTTTTCGTCAATACGGTTCACGTCAAAATGCTATTCCGGGTAAACACTACTGAAACGGAAACTGCCGAAACCTCTTATCCGGCGTAACCATAACATACAGAAAGCATCAATGATAAAGAGTAGAAAACCAGCCCGTTGAGCTAAGGTCTCAATTGTCAAGGACACTGCAACCCACAAACAGAACTGAATTTTGGAGAAACCGAATCCCTGTGTTATCTGATTGTGGGACTGAGTAAGCCCGGACATCCGTTTAGACTATAAATTGAGCTACTAGTGATCTTATGTTTACATCAGATTGACTACACAGAGAGACACTTGTGCGAAATACCTTTGATACCGGGAAACACTCCACATGTTTTTTCTACAAATACATCATGTATCACAGCAGAATTATTACAATAGCCCAGCCAGTCGGGACCTCACTTTAACCGGCATTTTAACCGGTTACTCGTTTTAATACTCAAAAATAAAGAGTACAGTGGGGCCAAGAATACAGAGGGGGCAATTCTACATTTCAGCTATTTCTGCTCTCAATAATTTATACTCCGCTAATGTATTTCCATCTGATCCCATCAGTTTATTCAACTTTCCCACTACCGTTGATATCGCGCTCTAGCCCGCAACTTGAAACCCCTCCGCGAGTTCCAACGATGTTATTTCCGTTTTTTCCTGTGTCAACTTCATCGCCATCCATCGGGATACATTTCTCTCATGCCTCCCTCTTTTTGTTTTCAATATTTCTGCCTCCGTACAACCACAGTGCTCACACATTATCTTAACTACATTTTCATATAGAACCATTGATCGCGCACTATTTACCTAACTGCCTTCTGAAAACGCATAAAGATAGGTTATACCAACAAATTCCTAGCTGCCCGCACCGCCGGCCAATTATCTTTTGAATAAAACCTCTCTGCCTCTGCATCAACTCCATGATCCACATATCGAGCGTATACCCTGGTCGTTGGCCTGAAACCAGATCTCTAAAAACCATTTAGTTAATCGGCCACTCTGGTGCGTCTATCTATTTTAGTACAGAGAATAATCCCCATACACATGGTGTATCGCCCTGCCCGGATTCCATCTCAGGCTATGTATTAGCAAATGGTAGTGACCCCCAATCCGGCAATACCCGTCTATATCCACACCGAATCGCTTATTTTCCTACTCCAAGTACAATAAAACACTTCATAATACTTCGATCCATGAAATACATTCCGACGCCCTCTACCACGATTCATAACGTGATAATACGCCCCTTCATACTCCACTCGCTGTAGTCTCGCCATAATCCACCAAATAGCACATTTATAACTGATTTTTAGACTTGACCCCTTTAGGCTCCGCTCACAGACTCCCGCATAACTCTCGTAACCCCAGCTACCTGATGAGAACTCCAGTACGCTCGTAAAACAAGAACACTACCGCATTGTAACCATCGATCTGGTTTTACAGCGGCAGGACAATAATTACTTGTGTCAATTCGCAAAGAATCCCTGTATTTTCATGCTGATGCCTGACAGTGGCGAGGTAGTACAATGACCCCATAGATCCTGATTTTGCCACATGCTCAGCAGATACTCGGGAGCCTCAACTATGTGCCTGGCATCCGATACACTGATCATAGTCATCAGGGTTCTTTTTTATTTGTTGCGGGGTTAACGCGAACTAATTGAGATGCTTTCATTCGAAAGTACCTGAGGTTGCAGTACACTAGGAGCCTGTCCGAGAACTAGAAAAATAGAATTATACATACCAGATATAGAGATAAGTAAGATCACAATCGCTACATATGGTATGTCGTTTTGTAAAATTCCAGTTCTCGGACAGCCACCTAGGAGCCTGTCTGAGAATGAGGATCTCCTGCGGACGCGATCTTTTGGCCAGAAATTCTGATCAATTTCGTTAAATATGAATGACTATTCGCCTTAATCAATCAAAATATTTGACTCAAAACCTCACGCCCTCGCTACGACCCTCATTCTCAGACAAACTCCTAGCAGCGCAGTACACGCCAAACCTGATCAAACACATGCAACATCCCTAAGAGAACAGTTGATGGAAAAAAGCCTTTTTACCTTCATTTGGAGGTACTCTAAGAAGGATCAGATCATACTTTTGCTGGTCACTCTGCTGACCTTCCCGATACTTTATGTGACTCTCGAACTGCCCAAGCGGATCATTAACGATGCCATTGGCGGAGCCGGAGAGAATATTTCGCTTCTTGGTACTTCGCTTACCCAGGTTCAGTTTCTACTGTTCCTCTGCGGGGCATTTCTGCTAGCGGTTCTGGCGAACGGGCTGTTGAAGATGCGACTGAATACCATGAAGGGTGTTCTCGCTGAACGGTTACTGCGCCGATTCCGCTACCAGCTGCTGACCCGCATTCTGCGTTTTCCACGACCGTATTTTCGCAGCACAAGCCAGGGTGAGCTTGTTTCGATGGTGACTTCAGAAGCAGAACCCATGGGCGGGATCATGGGGGACATGTTATCCCGGCCAGTACTCCAGGCAGGGCAGATGATCACCATTCTGATCTTTCTATTCGCCCAGAGCTTATGGTTCGGGTTGGCCGCAATTGCGTTGATACCATTGCAGGCGTGGATCATCCCTAAGTTGCAGCAACAGATTAATCTGCTCAACAAAACCCGGATACAAGAGGTCCGTAAACTCGCTGCCGATATTGGCGAGACTGCCGCGGGGGTGAGTGATATCCGCACCAATGGCGGATTGCGCTACAGAATGTCGCTGTTCTCAAACCGGCTGGGCAATCTGTACGACATTCGCTTTGAAATTTATCAGAAGAAGTTCTTTATGAAATTTCTGAACAATTTCATCAATCAGCTGACGCCGTTTTTTTTCTACGCGGCTGGCGGCTACCTGGCGATCAAGGGGCATATCTCGGTTGGCGCTCTGGTGGCGGCTTTAGCAGCCTATAAGGATATGTCTTCCCCCTGGAAGGAGCTGCTGGCTTTTTACAACCAGACGCAGGATATGGCGTTGCGATGGCAGGTTGTAACCGAACGCTTCGCACCTAAATCTCTGGTCGACGAAAGCTTGTTTGAGGGTGCGCCGGCAGATGCCGGCAGCTTGAAGGGTGAGATTAAAATCAGTGATGTGACCGTTCTCGGTGAAGAGGGCCAAACCGTGCTGGAAGATTTAAATCTTACCATTCCCCACGGCGCGCGTGTGGCTGTAAAAACCAACAACGAAACCGAAGCTCTGGCATTCGCTGACCTGCTGACTCGGGAAGTCATTCCTAAACGCGGGTCCATTAAAATTGCCGGGCGCGACCTGAACACCATTCATCAGGTGACTTTGACCAATAGCGTCGGCTACGCACACTCCAACCCGCATATCCTGCAGGGCACCCTGGGCGAGAATATCCTATTACCGTTTAAAAACAGGCCCGTTGCGGGATCAGACACTACTACTTCAGGTAACGAATTTCAGCTTAAGGCCGGCCAATCCGGCAATAGCCTGGATCCGTTTGACGCTGAATGGGTTGACCCTACAATTGCCGGACTGCAGTCTACAGACGAGATTCGAGATTGGTGGTTCCAACTGGTTCAGGCTATGGGGATCGATGATTTCATGGTGCGTCGCGCCCTGCGCTCGCGGCTTGAGTCGGGGGATCATAAAAAGCTGGCCGATGAAATAGTACGGCTGAGGCCCGAAATAGCGGAGCGTCTTAAGAAGGCCGGACTAGATGATATTGTGCATGTTTATCATCCGGAAAAATTCAACCCGGTGTCACCGCTGGGCAGCAATCTTCTCTACGCCCTGCCCACCCGTATGCTGACGCAATTGTCCTTGTCGCAAGACCAGAACTTTGTACGCTTATTACGCGAACAGGGGATTGCTGATGAGCTAATGCAAATGTCTGCAACTCTAATTGAAAGCTTGTGGGCAACCTTTGGCAATGATGGCACAAGTCACCCGCTTTTCAGACGTTTGAACCTGGACGAAGAGCTATATCATCGCCTCGGCGCTATCATCACTAAACGACGTGACGTTGGCGATACCGGTCTCCCGCCGGAAGATTATTCATTAATGCTGACGATGCCGTTTGCTTTTTCTGCAGAGCAAATCGGGCCGGCATTCAGTGAGGCACTTAAAGAACGCGTTTTGCACATTCGAAATACAAGCGCCACGCAAATGGTGCAGGCAATGGACGGTTTGTTCGAAACAATCGATCCTGAAAAATACATACCGGTGATGACGGTAATGGGCAACGCAATCTTTGGACGTATCTCCGGCATTGCCGGTGCACGGGAGACGTTAATCGAAGATATAGTGGTTGATGTTCTGAGTGAGCATGGGTTACGGCGGCTGGCAGCGCAATCGATTCACGATCTGGTCACATCGCCGGGTGGTGACAACCTGCCCGCCGTTTTCCGCGAGCGTGTCGCATTTAGTCGTGCTGGAATAAAGAAGCCGAATATCCTGATTCTTGGGAATTCACTTGCAAGCCATGATGGCGAAGCGCGTGATCAAATGAGAGACCGCATTAGCAAACTGATGCCGGATACAACCAAGATTTTCATCGAGCGAGATATTCCAAACCCGGAAAGCTATGATCTCTTTGTTGAGATTATTGATGGGCGAATCGACGGAGCTGCCCGCCAGGTACCGGCAGAGGAGACAGATGCAAGTCAGGATCTCAACCGTAAAATTGACGCGATTGCCAGAACTGAGTTGTTTGGCGAACTTGACCGCAATCAGCAGCGACTACTGGCGTTTGGCTCCAAGTGGTATAAAGCGGAGCCGGGACGAACTATTTTTGCAGTAGGCGAGGAGGCTGATGCTGCCTATCTGTGCATCAAGGGTTCGGCCGGGCTGTATTGGTCAGTTGAAAACATAGAGAAGCGAATGGTATCCAAGATTGTCCCGGGGCGACTAATTGGAGATCTTTCGGTTATTCTGAGTGAACGACGCTCGCTCGACCTTGTCGCCATAGAAGAATGTATATTCTTGCGAATCGGTGCCAGCGACCTAATGGCGGTGATAGAAAACGACGCCTTGGTTGCGTCCAGCTTAATGCGGTCAGTGGCAGAAAACCTGATGGGTGCGGTAGATACATTGCGTACCATGCGAACGTATTCGGCAGAACGCGGGGTGGACTTCTCAGATTTTGATGCAGCGAAAAAATAAACCGCAGTCTTCAATAAAACTACCCCGGTGTTGCATAAAATTTAGATCCAGGAGCTTATAGAGCAGTATAAAAGGTGCTGTACGGAGTATTTACTGGATTGAGCCTGGTCATTCTAAGTAATAATCGGGAAAAACGAGTACAGCGCCCTAGATTCTGCTACAGAAGCAGCGCAGCGGTTCCGGGCCGAAAATTCATGCCACACCAGTGTAAACAATAGAGTTTCCACAAGAAAATCTAGAACAAAGGAGACGATCATGAATGATCAGATGAAGTACAACGGACAAGATCTTATAGCAATGGGCTGCCCCCGGGGGCGTGAATTCGGGGAGATCCTGCGCCTGGTTAATGCAGAGCCGCACACACCCGAGCAGGTGCAGGCATTGATACAATCGCGTCAACCTCTGCCAGCACTGGAACAGCGCCAAACTGCTGCACCCTGCCAGTACAATATTTCTGCCGACAACGATATAGAAAAAAATAATGTCGAGGCGGTTCGCAAAACCATGGATGTTGTACTTTGCACTCCCGTTGTTGTTGAGGGCGCGGTTATGCCTGATGCCTGTCCGGCGGGGCCTGTCGGTACGATCCCAGTTGGCGGGGTGGTAGCGGCACGGGATGCGATTATTCCCGGTATGCACTCGGCAGATATTTGTTGTTCGCTTATGGCAACTGTGTTTGAAAACTCGTCTCCCGCACAGGTGATGGATGCAGCTCACAACGCTACGCATTTCGGCCCGGGAGGTCGCGAGACTGAGCGCGCAGTTGCGCTATCGGATTCATTAGCAGAGGCAGTAGCGGCGTTACCGTACCCGGGTCTTCGCGATATCGCACATACGCATATGGGCACACAGGGTGACGGAAACCACTTTATGTTTGTTGGTACGCTAGAATCCACCGGCCAGACTGTATTGGTAACCCACCATGGTTCCAGGGGTTTTGGTGCCCGCCTGTTCAAGCAAGGTATGAAGATGGCATTGCAGTGGCGTGACAAGCTTTCACCAACGACCGCTAAAGCCAACGCATGGATTCCTTTCGATACCGACGATGGACAAAGCTACTGGCAGGCATTGCAGGTGGTGCGCGCCTGGACCAGGGAAAATCATGAGTGCCTTCACGATATGACGCTTGAATCGGTCAACGGTGAGATCAGTACGCGCTTCTGGAATGAGCACAACTTTGTGTTTCGCGAAGAGCAGAATGGCAGCAATCTTTTTTGGCACGCCAAAGGAGCTACTCCTATTCATAACGATTTCATGGAAGACACCAGCGGTGTGCAAATTGTGCCACTCAATATGGCGCAGCCTGTATTGTTTGTGAAAGGTGAACGCAATGCATCTAATCGGGGGTTTGCTCCTCACGGTGCGGGGCGGAATATGAGTCGTACACAGCACAAGAAAAAGATGTCGGGGCGAACTGATGCAGAAATTCTAGAGGCAGAAACCAAGGGGCTTGATGTCCGGTTTTATTCTGGAATTACTGATATCTCAGAGTTACCCGGTGCGTACAAAAACGCTGATACCGTTGTGCGTGATATGGACGCGTTTTCGCTCGCCAGTGTGGTTGACAAGGTTCTTCCTTATGGATCAATCATGGCTGGCGACTGGCAGAAAAACGCTCCGTGGCGTCTGAAGCGCAAGCAACGGACGTTACAGAAGAAGGAACAGCAACGTGAAAAAAAGCGCTTGTCTGACCTCTAAAATGTAGTGTCACCAAAGAAGTGAGAAGTAATATTACGCCGCCTGGAATGGGGCGGCGTTTTTTGTGGTTTAGCCTACGCACTGGATTGACGTTATCTCACTTATGAGCGCAGCAACTGGCTGTTGATTTTTATTTCACGATTCCTTTTTACTCTCTTGCACATTTCGGCAGAGCTACTCTGCTTTCCCTTTCAGTTCCCGATCAAAAAACCTCACCATGCTCGCATTCATCTCAGCGTGGAATGCATACCGGTCGAATCCAGGTTTGTCAACGCAAACTATTTCGTATTCCTCCGGGTCTTCACGCTTGAACGCTTCCCGGCACGGCATGACCAGAAAGGCAAAGTGGCCGGCATTTGCTACCCAGTTTTTTTCCGGCTGGTCAGGTAATAGCGCTGCTATGGATGCAGCATTGGTTTTTGTTGGCACACTGGTATCAAGTGCTCCGGACCATAGCTGTACAGGCGCTGCGACCTCTGCCAGCGTTTGCTCTGTATAAGCGAAACCCAAACCGGGTGCGGCTATTGAGGCGGCTTTAATTCGCGGGTCGGAACCCCAGGAATCCGCCGGAAGTTGCTGCATGTTGGCGTTGACCATTTGATCGACCAGACCCTCATAACAGGCAAACTCATCGGGGGTGTTGTCGCAATGCGTTTTTGCATGATTTAAATCCGGCCAGCCACCGATCAGATTCAAAGCGGTATATCCTCCGGCAGAGAATCCGTAAACTCCAATGCGATCCGCATCGACATGGAGACTATACGTTGGGTCCTGAGTCAGTGTATCGATAACACGGCTCATGTGCCTTGGCCGGTCAAGTGTCCAACGCTCTACCGGTGAACTCATGTCTGACCAGGTATTACCAGTATGACTCGGGGCAGCAACAATGTACCCTGCATCGGCTAGTGCCTGTGCGGTATTTGCGTGCCCGGCATACCATCCACTGTAGCCGTGTGAAATTAGAATGAGTGGCATTTTAGTATCGGGCAGTTCGGCATCGACTGCCATGGCATGACCAAACCGGGTATTGGGCTCAGTAGGTGCAGCTTGCTCGCTCGGATACCACAGCCCGACCGTTAGATCTCGATAGCCGCTATCTTCTACAGAAATTTCGCGAAAGCCTGTCGCTTGACTCTGGCTTGCCAGCAGCAGCAATGCAGCCAATGCCAGCCATTGCTCAGATCGTCTGCCGGGTTGTGTTTCAGGCTGGTCGGCTTCCGTGATTCCCGAGTGTTGTTCTGTTGTTTCACATCGCTGAATTTTCATGTTCTCTGTCTGCTAAAGTAAATGATAAGGGCGTATCAACCGGCCCGTGTCGGCAACTGTATTGTCGACATAAACCCTTGTTTTATCGTCCTTTAACACGATTTAGAACAGCCTCAATCACGATCCGGTACAGGAAACCCGCCCGAGCAGAAAGGATGTACTGCGAAAGCGATATTTTGGCAAACTGATCTCATTCACGATTACGGCAAATAGAATGACCCCAACTGTGTTGTTTAACGACTCCAGCGGCGCTGGCGACTTCCACCATCCAGGTGCACCGGCTCCAGGGCGAGTCGCCGCATGCTGATGCTGCCTCTGCCGATTGTCGTTGCCATTGTTTTGCTCACACTACTGGCGGCCAACCGGGAACACCTGACCGGGGATTCCACCGGTAGAGCATTCACTATGGTTTTCTGCCTGTACGCAGCATCTCTCACGCTAATTGGTATTCGATGGGCCTGGGACATTCGGGCGGTGATGCCAATTGCTGCGTTGCTGTCTCTCGTGTGCGCTGTAGTGCTCTACCTTGCTTTCGTCAGCCTCGGCCGCGAGGGGCCGGCCTTTTCTCTACAAAGAGACGCCAGACACCTTCTGCCATTAGTCGCGTTAATTATATCGAGCCTCGTTTCTGCGCAGCTGAGCGAGGTCTTGTTTATCGGCCTTCATCTGCTGTACGCGTTGCTGCTAACGCGGCTGGCTTTTAACTGGCCGGAATCCCTTCGACTGGTTCGACTCGGTCGTGTAATCGGTTGCTATCAGGCGTTGTGGCTGGCAGCAGTACTCAGCGTAGTCAATGCGTTACTGGAGGTTGCCATCACAATAAGCTTTGCGTTCTATGACGGGCGCTACGCGGGCGCGATGGTAGGTTACGCCAACGTACCCATTCTGTTTTTACTTTGCATTTCTGCCATGCGCGCTGGTAGCAGCCGGTCGAGAGATCACGACAGTACAAGCGACTTTTTAGCTACAGACAAGCCGGAAACAGACCACGCCAGTGCGGTACTGTCAGAGCAGGAAGAAAAGCCCCAATCGACCGACACCGCGCTTTCACCCGGTAGTGATGCCAGTGCAGAACAGGAAGAGGAGATCAGTTTGATGCAAACACTGCAGTCACTGCTGGTCGACCAGAAGCTCTATGAAGACTCCGAATTAAACCTTGCGAAACTCGCGCGAAAATCGGGGGTGCCGGCACGCAAGGTGTCCAGAGCCATCAATTCAAATACCGGATTAAACGTTTCCCAGTGGGTTAACGCAGCACGAATTGAAGCGGCCGAAGAACTCTTGGCGCAGCCCGATTGCACCGTTAATGAAGCCATGCTGGCCTCAGGGTTTCTGACCCGATCAAATTTTTATCGGGAGTTCCGTCGCCAGCACCAGTGCAGCCCGGGTGAATGGCGTGAGCGCTATCTGCGCTCGGATCTTTCAAGTTGCTCGCGTAATTGACCGAGCCGGTAGTGCCTCGCCCGCTCCGGCACCCCGCCAGAGACCGGGCTTTGCAGCGGTTTGCCTGCGACGTCTGCATTTAGATGCGTTAGCTTCCGCTTGTCATTGGATGCGCCCCTGCCTGTTACGACGCGCGGCCATAGAAACCAATGCGTTCCTCTTTCGAAAAGCACACACCCGGCTGCTCATAGTACGAAAAAACCGCAATAATCCGTTGCTTGTGACCTTCTACAGGGGTTACACGATGCGCAGTATTGCGACCTCGAAAAACATTCAGCGTACCGGGATTCAGAGACAGGCGCGCGGGTGTTCTGCGCCCTTCCAGCAGATCGGCAACGCCTTCGTAGTTGGGGTCGGTATCGCTGCGCAGCGCACGCTCGTATTCAAATTCACCACCTGCGAGCGGGGCCTGTAACAGTAGCGTGGTGGTAAACTCAGAACGATCGAAGTGCCAGTTCAGTGCGCAGTCTTCGAAATACCCCATCACATTGACCCGTGCCATGGGATCATCCATCGTGAACAGTTCAGGCTTATCCATTACTGCTGCCAGAAAACGTGCAAACGGCGCCCACTCATAGAGCTGAATGAGTGCGCTTTGGCTGATCTGATCAGCACATAGCGTTCGGTTTGATGTTTCAAATTCTGTCAGCGCGGCATGCGAGGCAGGCAAATCTTCAATCGATGGCTTGAAATAGATGTTGTGCCGTCTTGAATGCGTATATGCATCGGTTAACAGCAGGGGTTTAAGTTGCTCGACGGTTGTGGCTATTGCGTTATCGCAGATGAAACCCGGCAGATTGAACAAGCCATCCGAGGCCAGTCTGTGCCTGCATTCGTTTATCAGACTCCACCAGCCGGCACTCTCAGGCTGGTCCAGCGGGTAGCGGTTAAGGTTGATGATATCGTGCATGGTGTACTCTGCGATTTTACGTGCCCAGTCTACGGCTTTCAGGCAAATGTTTCATTGTGGATCCGGTATTTTTAGCGAAAGATAAGCAGCCCCCATTAACAACCAACAGGGCGCACGTTATCCGTCGCACCCACACCACTACTGAAAGCACGGAAGCCAGATCACACAGATCGCAATTAACGTTCTTGCGGTATCAAGCGAGTCGCGGCTGAGTCTGATTTGTAGATTCCTACAGACCGCGCCGAATATTGACCTTCAATCAGTACAGGTTAGGTTAGAGGGAAAACCTGATCTATTTCAACACACAGAATAACAGTGCTGTGTTTACCGTCGACTCCATCAGCTGGAGTCTTGCACAACCGCGCCACGGTGGTGGGAACAACGTCGGTCCGCAGATGAGAAACGTATAAGGTGTGTTTACTGGCGGCGGAGAAGTAACCGGCGCGGATTATACAGGCGAAGAACAGCACTGACGTCAAATAGTAAAATCATACAAACAGATAGACTGGGCTAGACCACGCCTGATAGCCATCTTCGGTCGTAACACATATCCAGATCGGGTTATCAACCCTTTGCGCAAGCGATACCGTGCGGTTGAATTGCATTTCTCTTTGCAATGGTTTATCCGGCAGCCGAAATACCCTGATTTTTCTCTCCAGCCCGCCCGCATCCAGCGTGTTGTCCGGCAGGCCGATCTGCAAAAGATTCAATTCCAGCTCGCCTAGATTAGTGGTAATAGCCAAGCGTTCATCAGTACCCTCAGGCGCCTCTGTCAGCCAGGCGTCGAAACCCATAAAATTACCTGTGGTTACCGTTTTCCAGACAACGGTATCCGAACCACGTTGCTCAAATAACGCATCAGGGTTCCACTGGTTTATGTTTTCAAATTTCTCAATTGTGGTGCGGGAAAATTGCGCCCGTCCGATCCACTGAGTATTGCGCCCTCGTCCTCTATACTCGGCGCCACTCCAAAGCACACGAATGCGATTGCCCAAATCTGTCTTTGAATAAGGCCGTACTGCTTCCAGCACCTGCGCGCCATTGCGAATTTCTATTCGCTCTATACCTGCGTGCGCCTGCACTTCAACATGAAGCTCCACCTCTGTAGCGCTGGTTTGCACTATGTCGCCCATCATCGCGCTGGTAACCTGCTGCGTTCGGCTGTTCGGGTCGGCGTCGGGATTGCGCTCAAACAACGTGCCCGCTGCAGGCAGCTTAACTGCAACGTCCATATGCAGACGACAGCCGGTGGTGCCATAATGGTGCCGTCTTCGCTTCGCTTCCATGATCGAGTCACGATCATTGCGATCGGTGAGGAAACAGGTTAGCCCGCCATAGACTCCAAAAATAGAGTCACCCGGATAACTCGCGCCGGGCCTGCCCTTATGACCATCGCTATTACACACCACACCAACCCGCCGTTTCATCGGAAAACCGTCGAGTAAGATCCATTCAAAAGTACCCCACGCCGAGTGCATTTCGACGGCAGTTTCTATAAGTGGATCGTGGTCGTAATGAATATTGGCGTATCGCCCGCCAACATGAACGTACATCACAACATCTTCGTTGCTATCGTTAAAGGCCCGGTAGAGATCGGTCAGGGGGAAGAAATGCATAACTTCGAGGAGAGCATACCCATGTTAGCGAAACGCCTGGAGCAATGGGAAATTCAGTTTCTTGATAAAGGGTCGCGAGGAAGGTAGGCAGGAGGGCCGACAGGAAGGCCGACAGGAAGGCCGAAAAGAAGATCAGGAACTGGGCAAAGAACTTGGCCCGGAACTGGGGTTGCGCAACGCCCTTTACAGACTACTACAAATCAAGTTCGGCGAGTTATCCGCGGATCAACAGAAACTGATAGAACAAGCTGGCTCGTCTAAGCTGGATGAATACCTGTCAAAAGTATTGGAAGCTAAATCTATACAGGGCGTACTTGCTGACTGAAAAAACAGGCGACCCAGAGTTGTAGCCTTTGTCTCCACCATCACAACCTATGGATTCACGAGTTCAAAAGCACAATAACGCCAATCACAATCAATGCAATTCCAGCCCCTTCCAGCTTCGACGTGGACTGCGAAAATATCCGCCTCGATATGATCTGCGCAAACAATACTTCGACTAATGCAAGTGTACGCACTCGAGCAACACTTTCTATGGCGAAAGCCAGAAACCAGAACTGCGATGCTGTGGCACCGGCAAGCCCTGCCAGAACGGAAGGTCGCCATGCAGCTAAAATTGCACGCAGTTTAGCCCTGTCGCTCAACAGCAGAAAGACAACAATCAATGTCGACTGCAGCAGCAGACCACAAGCCAGCGTCAGCGTCGCATAGATATAAAACGTAGAACCTCCAAGGTTCTCGCCAGCAACTGAAAGAATTGCGCCACGAAACCCAACGGCTGAAAACGCGAACATTCCGCCAGCAGCCACACCGACCATAATCGGCCGAATGTCAGGTCTGGTGTTGCTGGAGCCTGAACCATTGCCACTCGCGTTACTAGAGTCCACTTTTCGCGGCCATGACATCAGCACCACACCCAGTGTCGCAATAACTACGGCCAGCATCGCAACAAGCCCGATTCGCTCACTCAAGATAATTGCACCAAAGACCGCGACCTGAATAGGTTCGGTTTTGATCGCAGCGGTAGTGACCACAAAAGATCGTTGCTGCATTGCATTGAGCATCCACGCCGTCGCCAGTATCTGTGATACCGCCCCGAAGGCCAGCCAGTACAAAAATTTCCAGTCGAGCTGCATCGCTGGCCACTCAGTCACAGCCCAGGTGACAGCAAGAAACACCAGTGCGAACGGCAGCCCGAATATGAAGCGAACGTGGGCGGCCCCTGCGGTACCGAGTTCCGCTGTCAGGCCACGCTGCATCGCATTGCGTGCTACCTGCGCACCGGCTGCAGCCACGGTAAATACGATCCAAAGCCAGGGTGGGATTGAATCAAGCATTGAGAGGGTTTATCACTGGATATCAAACTTTCGAACGTTTAGTCACGGCCATTGTATCTGGTATTCGAGTGGCTACAACATCTTCAGTTTGAGTTAGCAATTCACGCCAGACACAGGCTGCCCGACTGACTAGTGCCCGTCCATAAACCAGCGCCACTACGGACCACTTAAGCAAGCAATCTTTCCCTCGATCACATGTAGTTATTTCGAATGACTAAACGCCCACATGTGGTAAGCGAAATCTCTGGCATCTGAATGATCCTCTCTACCCAACATACCGAAACACCTATCTCTGGGTCACAAAAGGAATTCTCGGCGGTGAGTCCTCGCTCGACTGCTGTTGTGCCGCCAGTGCCACCGTCAATGCCTGTGCCAGACACATCGGTGCCGCCAGTGATCGCGAAAAAGTATACTCATGTTCCGGTATTGAAAATAATACGGTCGCCGATTTAGCTAACGGTGACAGGGTAGAATCCGATATAGCGATAATCGGCACGCCCTGCTCGGCAACTTTTTCAGTCACATTAACTACCTCGGTTGCATAGAAGCGAAATGAAACGGTGAGCAGAACATCTTTCGCACTGATGGTTTGGGCTATATGCGTGGCCAGCCCACCACTGCAATCCAGTAATACTGTGCGTCGCCCGAGCATAGTCAGGATATAGCGTAACAATGCCACGATGGGCTCCGAGCGTAGCTGACCCAGTAAATAGATCGTTTCAGCGGAGTCAAGCAACGCCACTGCGTGCTGAAGATCTTCTTCGGCTATGTCGGCCAGAAGATCTTCCAGCGAGGTGATATCCCGTACCACCAGATCGGCTAAAAACCCTTTTGCACCGCCTTTACCGCTGGTTTGCAAATCACTCTTGAGTGCATCAATGCGCGCATCAAAACCCGGCGCGGCAGTGGCCAGCCTCGCTTTGTATACTTGCTGCAGTTCCTTGAACCCCTGATACCCCAGCTGCTGGGCAAAGCGAACAAAGCTCGATGCATGTGAACCGCACTGTTCAGCCAGCTGTGCAACCGACAATACCGGTACATTATTCGGGTTTTGCGTTATATAGACGGCGATACGTTGATTGGTTGGGCTGAAGCGGGAGAATTTTTCATGGATCGTACGCGTTAGCTCCTCATACGTGGCCGGCGGCGCTGCGGATTCTCCGCCATCTGATTTCACCTGCTTCAATGCGGCTTAACTCCTGTACTCTGGTTGCCAGCCTGCAAATCGCAAAGCCCTGGTAGCAGTACCCTGGCAGTAACTCCGGATACTGTTGACTCACCGCGCCGGCGCCTCACTCTGACAACGCCTCCTCGGGGCCTGGCGGCGCAAACGAATAGCCACCCCACACGGATTGATCATAGTGAATAACCGAGCCTGTCATCATGCCGCTATCATCAGAGGCCAGAAACCCTACGGCACGCGCCACTTCGTTGGGGTCGATCAGGCGGCCAAACGGTTGTGCAGCGGCGGCCTCTTCCAGCCAGTTTTCACTGGCACCATGATACTCGCGTTGAATTCGATCTTCGCCGTCCGATGCCATCCAGCCTATATTCAGTTGATTGACCCGGATTCGATTGCGCATCAATGCATAACCGGAATTTTTGGTTAGCGTTGCCAGCGCGCCTTTTGATGCACAATAGGGTGCGATAAACGGTTGACCGGCCATAGCGGAGGCCGAACCAATATTAACCATGGTACCTTCTATACCTTCCCGAATCATGATTTTAGCGGCATCCTGCATCAGGAAAAACGGCGCTCTGGTATTGACTGCAAACATGCGATCGAACAGTTCTTCCGAGGTATTCAGCAGATTTCCTCGGTCTGTCAGACCCGCGGCATTAACCAGATTATCAACACGACCGAATCGATCATCGGCCTCACTGATCACACGCCGGCAATCTGCAACCACACCCAGATCGGCAGCCACAAACAGGACCGGCACGCCGGTACTTTCTGTGATCTCTGCGGCTATGCTTTCGCCCTTGTCTATACTTCGACCACAAGTGACAATGCCGTCAACCTGGCTCTCGGCAAAGCGCCGGGCAATGGCTGCCCCCAAGCCTTGCGTGCCACCGGTTATAACGGCAATTTTCCCGCTTAAACTATTCATGCCAATACCTCGTATCCGGCCAGTGCCATTACTCGCAGCAATTCTTTGTGTCCGACTTGTGCCATTTCCAGTGGCGGGTTAGCCACCGGATCTTGCTCGGCCTCAACCACAAACCACCCTTCATAGCCATGCGATGCCAGCCGATTCACGATAGCAGCAAAATCGAGTGAGCCATCGCCGGGTACGGTGAACGCGCCTTTTATCACCGCATCGAGAAAACTCTCCTGCGTGCGATCCAGCTGGTTTATTACCTCCATGCGGACATCTTTGGTGTGCACATGATTGATACGTTTGTGGTGTTTATCTATAACACGCAGTACATCACCACCTGCAAATGCCATATGGCCGGCGTCGAACAGCAGCGGCAGCGCATCACCGGTGTGCGACATAAAAGAATCAAGTTCTGCCTCGGTTTCTATTGGCGCGGCCATGTGATGGTGGTAACTCAAAGGCATGCCCTGCCCGTTACACCACTCGGCAAATTCAGTCATCCGGCTGCCATAGCCTTTCATTTCGGATTCCGACAATTTACGCTTGGTGTTCAGCGGTGCGCTGCGGTCACCCTGAATGGTGCCAGCCGTTTCGCCATAGACTATGCAGGGTGCATTCATGGCTTTGAACAAAGCCATTTGCTCTGCGATACGTTCTTTTTCGACTTCAATTTCACCATCGAGCAGCAAACCCGAAAACCAGCCACCGCAAACACTGATGCTGTGTTTTTCGAGCTCAGGGCCAAGTTCATCGGCTGCCATCGGAAAGCGGCGCCCGGTTTCCATTCCGGTAAAGCCTGCACTGCTCGCTTGCCTGAGACACTCATCCAGAGAGACGTCGTCGCTCAGTTCTTCGAGGTCGTCGTTCCACCACGCAATCGGTGCAATACCGAGTTTGGCTTTCACAGATTCTATACTCCAATTCGCTGTTTGCTTCGAAAGGCTTCCTGCGCTTTGCGCGCATCCTGCACCTGGGATCGTTCGGATACTTCGGGCACGCCGACATACCAGTCTGCGCCTCCTGGCGTCCATACAAAAGCATCAGACGGGATCGATAACACCGTTGTTCTGTCATTGGCTTTCGCCCACTGCAGCGCCTCTTCCAGATCGCTCAGGGTCTCGCACGCTCGACCACAGGCTCCCATCGCTTCGGCGTGCCTGGCAAAATCTACATGAGGCGGATCTTCCTTGTCTACAATATTGCAGTCTTTTATAAGATTATTAAAACCCGGTTGGCCCAGCCCGGTCTGCAAGCGGTTGATCACGCCAAATCCACCGTTATCACAAACCACCACAATCATCTTATGGCCGGACAGCACAGTTGAATAAATATCGGAGTTCATCATCATATAGGAACCATCACCAACCAGAACAATAGGTGTGCCCTTGTCACCACTGGCCATGGCATGTCCCCAGCCAGCGGCAATCTCATAACCCATGCAGGAATAACCGAATTCAACATCAAACGTGTGGGGTTTCCTGACTCGCCAGTTTTTGATCGTCTCGCCGGGTAAACCACCCGCCGCCGTGACGATGGTATCGTCGGGCCCGGCAAACCTGTTCACCACACCAATAACCTGAGAGTAACTGGGCACAACAGCATTAGAAGGTGCCTGACATTCGTCTAAAACGGTATTCCAGTTAGCGTAGGCTTTTTGTGCCTGCTGCATGCGATTGCTATTGCACACCCAATCGCCCAGCGCCGTATCAAGCTCTTCTATTACAGCAAGTGCATCACCGACCACGGCAATTGCACGGTGCTTATGGGCATCAAACCGGGCGGTGTTTATATTTATAAAACGCGCATCTTTCGGAAACGTAGTCCATGATCCGGTGGTAAAATCCTGCAGGCGCGTACCAATGGCCAGTACCACATCGGCGGACTCGGAAACTTCTTTCGCCGCATCAGTCCCTTCAATGCCCATGGGTCCTATATAGGCGGGATGATCGTGTGTGACAGCGCCTTTTCCGGCGATGGTCTCCGCCATCGGTATACCGCGATCGATGGCAAATTGTGCAAGCATTTCCTCAGCCCCCGAATAGCGCACGCCACCGCCGGAAATAATCAACGGGTTGCGGGCGGTTTTAAGCAGTTCTACAGCTGCTGTTATTTGATCCTTCGACGCTCTGGTGCGCGGAATTGCCCAGTCGACTTCATTGAAGAATTCAAGCGGATAATCGAAAGCGACCTCTTGTATATCTTGCGGCAAACCGATAAATGCCGGGCCGCAATCGGCCGGATCAAGCAAAGTGGCGACCGCTTGCGGTAAACTGCTGATGACTTGGGCCGGGTGTGTAATTCGATCCCAGTAGCGTGAAACCGCACGAAAACAGTCGTTAACCGTGATGCCAGGGTTGCCGAAGTGCTCGACCTGCTGCAATACAGGATCGGGTAGCCGATTGCTAAACGTATCGCCGCACAACAGTAAGACAGGCAATCGATTCGCATGGGCAACACCAGCGGCGGTGACCATATTGGTCGCACCCGGACCGACGGAGCTGGTTGCCACCATCATTTGCCGCCGACGTTTGGCCTTACCGTAGGCAATCGCAGCCAACGCCATAGACTGCTCATTCTGCCCGCGCCACGTGGGCAATTTGTCTTGCACCGATTCCAGCGCTTCCGCCAGACACGGCACATTGCCGTGTCCGAATATCCCGAACACTCCAGCAAACAACGGCACCCGCTCGGATTCAATTTCCGTGAACTGACTGCACAGGTAGCGAACTGTAGCCTGCGCCATTGTGAGTCGAATTGTCTCTGTGCCCATGTGTTGCTCTCTCCGTCTGGCGTGTATCAAGCGTTGTATCAAACTCAACCGCAGTCGAGATTCAAACCCGGATTAGAACAAATATTGTGCTTGATGTATATCTGCAAATTTCATTGCAATACAACAGATATTGCAGTTAATATGTTCTGCAATAATCAGATTAGAGTGAATCATGATCAACATAGCACTTCTCGGATGCGGACGTATCGGGCAAATGCATGCGGCCAATATCAATGCCCACCCCAGGGCAAAACTTGCCATGGTGTTTGATTCACACAAACCCTCTGCCGACAATCTGGGCAAGAGTCTGGGCGTGCCGGTTGCCGCCTCCGCCGATTCGATTTTCGCCTCTGATAATGTCGACGCGGTACTAATTGCCAGTGCTACCGAGACTCATGCAGATTTTATAGAGCAATCTGTTGCGGCTGCTAAACCAGTGCTTTGCGAAAAGCCAATCGATCTGAATCTTAAACGGGTTAACGAGTGTGCGGCCGCTATTGCCGCGAGCCCCGTTCCAGTTCAACTAGGCTTCAACCGCCGTTTCGATCCCGGTCATCGAGCTGCACGAGATGCCATGCGGGCCGGTGATATCGGTCAATTGCATCAGGTGGTAATCACCTCCCGGGATCCCGAAATTCCACCCCGATCCTATCTGCAAAGCGCAGGCGGACTTCTACGTGATATGACGATTCACGATTTTGATCTCGCGCGCTTTATGCTGGATGACGAACCAACTGAAGTCTTTGCGGTTGCCGGTGCGCTTATCGATCCGGCCCTGGGCGCTGAGCTAAACGAAATAGATACGGCAATGATCATTCTGCGAACCGCAGACGGCAAGCAATGCCATATCAACAATTCGCGTACTGCAGTCTATGGCTATGACCAGCGCATCGAGCTACTGGGTACCACGGGTATGGTACAAAGTAACAACCAAAAGCGTCATGAACTCAAACGTTATAACCGGAAAGCAACAGAAATCAGTGAAGCGTACCAGTACTTTTTCATCGAGCGCTATCATGAAGCATTCATGGCCGAAGTTAGCGCGTTCGTTGATTGTATTGAAAACGGTACAACACCCGAGGTGAGTTTTGAAGACGGGCGCCGGGCGCTGATACTAGCCGAAGCAGCCTATTTGTCAGTGGCAGAGAAACGCATGGTGCAGGTCTCCGAAATTGATTCCTGAAGCCGTGCAGCAAACCAGATCAGAGTGGTTATCAGCATGCCGAAAGTAGCCATTGGCGGGAAACTGCATCCAGGTGGTCTAGAGGTGCTCTCGTCAACTCCTGGTATAACCCTCGACTATACCGAAGAGGTATCTACCGAATCACTGATGCCAATGCTGCTCGAAGCCGATGCACTGCTCATTCGCACACAAAAATTACCGCGCGATTTTATCGACCAAGCCAAAAACCTCAAGATTGTTTCGCGTCACGGCGTTGGATTCGACGCGGTTGATGTCGCAGCCTTAAATAAGCGCGGTATCCCGTTGGCAATAGTGGGTGATGTCAATTCACAAACGGTTGCCGAGCATGCTATGACATTAATTCTAGCCGTTACAAAGCGCCTGCTGCGCTACGACGCCGCCTCGCGTGGAAACCGGGAATGGAACTACCGCAATTCACTGGAAGCCGAAGAGCTCGCCAACAAGACTCTGTTAATTATTGGCTATGGCCGAATCGGTAAACATCTGGCTCGCATGGCTCAGGTTTTTGGCATGAGTGTCTCGGTGTTCGACCCGTACTACCAACCGGACCTGCGACCTGCTGCATCGCAATCAGCGGACTCTCTATCTGATGATGCGATCAAATCGGAACCCGACCTGGCGTCAGCATTGAGCTGCGCCGATGTTGTTTCAGTTCATGTTCCCGCAACAGAAAAACCCGTTATAGGCGCAAGCGAACTCGCCCTGTTAAAGCCGTCGTCCATTGTTATCAATACGGCTCGCGGTGGTGTTATAAACGAAAAGGCACTCATCGACGCGCTCGATTCAGCGCAAATTGCCGGCGCCGGGATCGATGTATTCAGTACGGAACCTCCGCTGCCGGACCATCCCCTTGCCAATTTTGATCAGGTTATACTCACGCCCCATTCCGCTGGTATGACACGTCAGTGCGCCGAGCGCATGGCAATCTCCTCGGCCACGAATATTGTCAAATTTTTCAACAACACACTCGACACCTCCCTGGTCGTCAACGCGCGGGAAATCAACTATAAGCCCCGCGCCGCTCAAACTTCGGAAATATAAATACCCATCGTGTTTGCACAATTATTAGCACCACTGTTAACACAGCCGTCATCGCCCACGGAACGACACTGATGATAAAACCGGGTTTACGCATAGGCTTGATTGGCACAGGTTTCATGGGCCGGACCCATGTTCTGGGCTATACGTCGGCGCCTCGGCTATTTGAACTCGACTTTGATCTGGAGCTGCATACCGTTGCAGATATCACCGAGTCATCCGCCAGTGAAGCTGCCAGCCGTTACGGCTTTTCCCACAGTACCGAAGTATGGCAAAACATCACCTCACACCCCGATATAGACGTAGTTTCTATTACCACGCCAAACTCGCTGCACAAAGACATCGCACTGGATGCTATCGCCAATGGCAAGCATGTGTACTGCGAAAAACCGCTGGCGACAACACTGGCTGATGGGTACGAGATGACGGAAGCGGCAGAGGCAAAAGGGCTTAAAACCCAGGTAGGATTTAACTACCTGTGCAATCCCATACTACAGCTGGCACACGAGATGATTGCCGCTGGAGAACTTGGAGAAATTCGCAGCTACCGAGGGATTCACGCCGAGGACTATATGGCCAGCGAAGATGCACCATATTCCTTTAGGTATGAATCACAGGGAGGTGGAGCACTCGCTGATCTGGGTAGCCACGCACTCGCCACCGCAGAGTTTCTATGTGGCCCCGTTGAATGCTTAATGGGGGATTGTGTCACCGCTATCAAAACCCGTGTCGATGCCAGCGGCGAGACTCATGCGGTCGAGGTTGACGACACTGGTCGTGCATTTGTGCGATTTGCCAATGGCGCCACCGGGTCTATAGAAGGCAACTGGATAGCCACCGGTCGCAAGATGCAACATGATTTTGAAATCTATGGCAGCAAAGGCGCGCTACGGTTCACTCAGGAACGTTTCAGCGAGCTGCACTTTTACTCGATGACCGATAACAACGCGCGCCACGGATTTCGCCGTATAGAAGCGGCTCCCTGCCATCCGCCGTACGACAGATTCTGTGTCGCGCCGGGACATCAGCTAGGGTTTAACGATCTAAAAGCGATTGAAGTTGCGGGGTTTTGCGATGCGATAGCCAACAAATCAGAAGAACCATTTAATTTCCGCGCCGGGCTGCGTATTCAGCACCTGGTCAATGCTGTTCAACAGTCATCACGTGAAAAGCAATGGATAACGATAGCGGTATGAACAGAACTCGTCGAATTTAGTTCTTCGGCTACTACGAACAAATCAGATATGCTATCCCGGTGCGTGTCACTGAACATAGAACACGCGGTACAGGAAAAACAGGAGGAAAAAACGTGAGTCTTCTGGAGCTAACAGATATTACCAAGCGCTTTGGCGCAATAAACGCGCTGCAGGGTGTTAATCTGTCTATCAAGCCTGGAGAGGCCGTTGGGCTAATGGGTGACAATGGTGCAGGCAAATCAACGCTAATGAAGATTATCGCCGGTAACTTTCCACCCACCAGCGGGCAGATCCGTATTGAAGGCAAACTGGTTGCCTTCCACAAACCACTTGATGCACGAAATTCGGGGATAGAAATCGTTTACCAGGATCTCGCGCTGTGCGACAACCTGACAGCCGGCGCAAATGTCTTTTTGGGCCGCGAGCTCAAAAAAAAGTTAGGCCCCTTCTCCATGCTCGACTACCACAGCATGTATCAGCGCGCAGGTGAATTATTCGCTGAACTCAAATCTGAAACCCGGCCGCGCGATCTGGTCAAGCAGATGTCAGGCGGACAACGCCAGGCCGTAGCCATTGCACGCACACGACTATCTGATCCCAAGCTGGTCTTAATGGATGAGCCCACCGCTGCTATTTCAGTTCGTCAGGTGGCCGAGGTGTTGTCATTGATTAAACGCCTGAAAGATACAGGCCATGCCGTCATTCTGGTCTCACACCGGATGCCGGATGTATTTGAAGTGTGTGATCGTGTTGCGGTGTTAAGACGCGGGACCAAAGTAGCAGATAAACGTATCGATCACACAACCACCGAGGAAGTAACCGGGCTGATCACAGGCGCGGTGGAAGCGGCATGAGCAACACGAAAAACAACTCGAATATCGGGTCTGATAAAAACACTGATCACGCTGCCATCGATGAAAATATCACGCAGCGACAGGAAGTTTCCGGTATCGGAGCGGTTATAAGAACACAACCATTCTGGGTGTTACTGGCCATACTCTGTATCGCAGCGGTGATGACCTATATCTCTGAGCCATTCATGACCGAACGCAATATGTTCAACATCACCCGGAATTTTGCCTTCTTCGGCATTATGGCGCTGGGTATGTCCGCGGTCATCTGTACGGCCGGAATTGATTTATCCGTCGGTTCTCTACTCGGGCTTTGCGCTATTACCCTTGGGCTGACCATGCAGGCTGGATGGGGAATAGAACTGGGATTCATCGTCTGTATGCTCACCGCGGCGATTGTCGGATTTATCAACGGCGTACTGATCGCCTACCTGAAAATGGCACCGTTCGTCGTGACGCTCGGTATGCTCGCAATGGCACGATCAATCGCTATGGTGCTTTCCAACAACAAAATGATCTACGAGTTCGGCCCGGACATGGAGCTTTTCGAATGGATTGGCGGAGAAAGCATGCTCGGCGTACCCAACGTGGTATGGCTGCTAATTGCAATGACACTGATTTTCTGGTGGGTCTGGAAATACTCGACCTGGGGACGTTGGGTAATAGCAATAGGCGGCAACGCACATGCTGCCAAACTTGCCGGCATTCCCGTAGAAAGAATGATTGTATCCGTCTACGTTGTCTGCTCTATGTGCACCGGATTAGCCGCCTTTATGTTCATTGGGTACACCGGCTCCGCCACCAATGGCATGGGTGTAAGTTATGAACTTAATGTTATAGCGGCCAGTGTTATCGGCGGTGCAAACCTGATGGGCGGAGTTGTTTACGCCTTCGGTGGTGCTATAGGTGCCGCACTCGTTGAACTCATTAGAAATTCGTTGCTGCTGGCCGGAATTCCCGCGCTCTGGCAGCAATTTTTTGTCGGTCTGTTCCTGATTCTAGCGGTATTACTTGAACAGATTCGCAACCGTGGACGGTAATTACCGCCCTGTTTACCACCCTAAAGGAGTTATTCGACTATGAAAAAGCTACTCACAGCAACAGCCCTTGCCGCCATGATTGCACCCTTTGCGGCGCAGGCGGAATACACTTTTGCACTTGTCCCCAAAGCGATGAACAATCCGTTTTTCGATCTGGCCCGCGACGGCTGCTATAAAGCACAGGAGGAGCTGTCAGATGTCACCTGTGAATACATTGGCCCCGGCGAGCATACCGAGCTCGAGCAGATCCAGATCGTTCAGGATCTCATCACCAAAGGCGTGGACGGTATTGCAGTTGCACCGTCAAATGCACCTGCGATGGCCAAGGCACTTAAAGCGGCTGCAAGCGCCGGTATTCCGGTCATGACCTGGGATTCAGACCTGCTTGAAAAAGACAAAGACCTGCGTACCACTTATGTCGGCACCAACAATTACGATATCGGTGTAAACCTGGCAAAACTGATTCAGGCTCGACACGCCGATGGCGGATCACTTTGTCTGCAAACAGGCGGTGCTTCTGCGGCAAATCACAATGAACGTCTGAAAGGGGCACGCGATACATTGGCAGGTAAAGACACCGGCACACCTCCAGGTGCAGCGCTGGCTGGCGACGGCGGCTGGACGGAAATCTCAGGGTGCCCACTGATTACCAACGATGACGGTAACGTCGCGGTACAGGGCATGACAGACATTCTGGCAGCAAACCCTGATCTGACAGCCTTTCTTTCAACGGGTGCTTTCACTCAATGGTTCGACAACGCTTATCGCAAAGCAGCAGAACCCTATGCGGAAAAAATGAAAAACGGTGAAATGACAATTGTTGTTGCCGATACCTTGCCCATGCAACTTGAGCAGACTAAAGACGGGCTCGGCAATGGACTGGTCGGCCAGCGCCCTTATGAAATGGGATACAAGGCAATGTATATTCTGAAAGAAATCGCCGAAGGGAAAACCGTTGAAGACCCGATCTACACGGGCCTTGATGTTTGCGACAACAACAACATCGATACCTGTGTTCAATAACAAGCTTGTGTAACAAATTTACGGCGGCGCGCCCTGTGCCGCCGTTTTTCTAATCTTCACAATCATCACTTCACCGTTGCCGACGGTCCTGTCAAATTGCAGGGTCTGAGCCTGTTCATTTTCCGGCCTCCGTAACTACACCCTCAATGCAAAGCCGTATAAGGCATAGTTTTAAGCTGCAGGCGCTAATTATTGACGAAAATTTGGTGCATCAGGCGATATTTTTACAATCATAAACTACTGCGCTTTCGAAAATTAAACTCGGCTGGCCAACTAATCTATTCGGAAATTGATATGCCTGATTTTGTCGAGGTAACACGCAACGGACACGTACTTGAGGTCAAGTTAAACAAGCCTAAAGTCAATGCCATTGATATAAAAATGAGTCAGGAAATTGCGGCGGCATTTGCCGAGTTACGCGATGATCCCGATCTGCGCGTCGGTATTCTCACCGCCGAGGGCAATCGAATTTTTTCAGCCGGCTGGGATTTAAAAGCACTCGATGCCGGCGATACAAAGCTGGATAACTGGTGGGACGATGCCGACTACGGCGACGGTGGCTTTGCCGGCCTGACTGAAAACTGGAATTTGAACAAACCGGTTATTGCCGCGTTAAATGGCCTTGTTATTGGCGGGGGGCTGGAACTGGCGATAGCCTGCGATCTGCTGATCGCAGCTGATCACGTCGAATTCGCCCTGCCCGAAATGCCACTCGGCATTGTGCCGGATGCCGGTGCACTGCAGCGATTACCACGACGGCTGCCGCACAATATCGCCATGGAAATGTTTTTTCTTGGCCGACGAATGGGAGCCACCGAAGCCGCACACTACGGGCTGGTGAATAAGGTCGTGCCGTACGAAAATTTAATGGACTCGGCCCGCGAATGGGCCGAGCAACTGGCGAAGTCCGCACCACTAGCTTTGCAGGCGGTTAAAGAGGTGATCCGGGGTATAGAGTGCGTACCACTGGAATCGGCTTTCGCCAGAATGCGAACCGACGAAATGACAACCTACCGCGCCATGCTGAAATCGGAAGACTCCGAAGAGGGCGTCCGGGCATTCGTTGAAAAGCGGGATCCGGTGTTCAAGGGGCGATAAAAACGATGTTTCGACCACTCCCGGAAAACGTATCACAGGTGGCAACTCTCGGTGCCGGACCCATCGGCGCCGGCTGGGCTGCGCATTTTCTGGCACGAGGCTATCACGTCGCCGCCTATATCCACTCTATGGATGAACTCGACGCCTTTGAACAGATACTCGACGCCGGCTGGGTCAGTCTGGAGGCCATTGGCCTGGCCGAAGGCGCATCACGGCAGAATCTAACCGTTACAGACAACCTTGAAACCGCTGTGTCGAACGCACAGTTTGTGCAGGAGTGCGCACCGGAAAGGCTCGAACTCAAGCAGGCACTCTATACCCGGCTGGATAAATACGTCGCTGACGATATCGTGATCGCGTCAAGCACATCCGGCCTGACCATGACAGACATACAAAAAGACTGCAACTCGGCACATCGCACGGTAATCGGCCACCCGTTCAACCCGCCCTATCTGCTACCGCTGGTGGAAATAGTCGGTGGTAAAAAAACCGACCCGAAAGCCGTCGCCTGGGCTCGCGATTTCTATACCTGCGCTGGCAAGGCACCGTTAGTGATGAATAAGGAAATACCTGGTTTTGTCGCCACACGCCTGCAGGAAGCCTTGTGGCGCGAAGCCCTGCACATGGTGGCCAACGGCGAAGCCTCGCCACAGGATATAGATACCGCACTGATCAACGGCCCCGCACCACGAATGGCCGTACAGGGCCAGTGCATGGCATTTCATGTCGCCTGCGGTGAAGGCGGTATGGCAACCAACCTGGATCAGTTCGGACCAGCGCTCAAACTGCCCTGGACCCGGCTGCAAGCACCTGAGCTTACCCGTGAACTCAGAAACCGGATGGTAGACGGTTGCGAGCAGGCCGCATCGGATCGGCATTTTACCGATATGGTCGCTGAACGCGACCGCGCGATTGTCGGTATATTAAAGGCGGTGGAAAAAGCTAAATTATAATCCACCTGACTAAGTCCCCCGTTTAGATTCCCGGATAAACGAATACACCGTGCCTGGCCAGGAAGGTGCCGCTTCGTCATCGGGCCACGCCTGACGATACTCGCTGGGTCGCTTCGAGAACATCGTACCAAAGCACTGCGAAAAGTAGGAAAGTGAATTAAAACCGCACGCAACCGATACCTCACGAACCGACATTTTTGTACTTGTTAGCAACACTCTGGCGTACTGCAGACGCAGCAATTTAGAAAACTGCACAATGGTACAGCCGGTGTCGCGCATAAAAAGCCGCTCAAGGCTGCGTTGCGACACTTTTAGCTTTTTGCATATCTGCGGGATCGTATAGGGCTCTTCTACATTCGCTTCCAGAAGTTTCACTGCCTCGCGCACACTGGCGTGGATATCTTTACTGATTGCACCGGCCGCATGGCGTTGCGGGCTTTCCGCCGACCTTCGTGGATAGTGCATAATTTGATTGGCTATCTCTATCGCCAGTTGCTCGCCTGAGTCGTCAGCAATTAGTTGCAGCATCATATCGAGCCCGGCAGTGCCACCAGAACAAGAGGCAATATTCGCGTTTACCGTGAACAATTGCTCACACACATCAACATTGGGAAATTCTTCAGCAAAGCCTGGTTTCCATGACCAGTGCGTGGTTACCGTACGACCGGCCAGAACTCTGGCACGGGCCAGTGCATAGACGCCTAGCTCAACACCAATCAGCAGCTTGCCTTTCTGGCTCTGGCGACGCAGCCAGTTACTGAGTTCCTGATTGCGGTATTTCTCAGCGCCCCAGCTCGCGAACACACCAATGTAGTCAGGCCGGCATGCATCGTCTTCCTGTAATCCTTTGCAGAAAACCTCCATGCCGTTGCTGGCTTTGACCATACCGGGTTCACTCGATCTGAAGTCCCAGGTAAACGGTTCGGTCGAAGACAGATAATTCGCTATGCGCATGGGCTCCATGACGGTGGTCATGGTCATCATGTTGAACCGTGGCAACAAAACAAAGGAAAAGTGTTTCGAGTTGGTACTCATGCTTTGCTGCTCCCCGTGCACTGGCAGCCTTAGCCGCGTTGCAGTTTGCGAGTGGCCGGGTGCAGCTATTCATTCTGCACTCAACGAAAAATAAACAAATCTGGCGAATATTCTACAAATAAAGCGCGATAAATGGAAAATTATCATCGTTTGACCACGACACATCGGGAGATAGAACCGTGAATTTCGAAGTAATTGTTACCTGCGCGGTAACAGGCGCCGGCGACACGGTCGGTAAAAACCCGAATGTTCCGGTAACCCCTGAGCAGATTGCAGATTCTGCTATCAAAGCAGCACAAGCGGGTGCAGCAATTGTGCACCTGCATGTCCGCGACCCCGATACCGGAGCCGGCTCCCGCGATCCCGAGCTATTTAAAAAAACCGTGCAGCTGGTTCGAGACAGCGGCACCGACGTGGTTATTAACCTGACGGCTGGCATGGGCGGTGACTGGGTGCCCGATCCGCAAAACCCGTCGATGCCTGGCCCTGGCACTGATATGATCGGCGCGGAAGAACGCCTGCGCCACGTGCAGGAGTGCATGCCCGAAATATGCTCACTCGATTGCGGAACCCTTAACTTCGGCAACGACAACACCATCTATATCTCAACCCCTCCGATCCTCAGGCGTATGGCGGAACTGGTAAAGGAATGGGGTGTTAAACCGGAGCTCGAGGTGTTTGATCTAGGTCACATCCGCTTCGCTCGGCAAATGGTCGAGGAAGGCTTAATTGCCGATCCGCCATTGTTTCAGATCTGCCTCGGTATTCCCTGGGGCGCGGATCAGAGCGTCGATACCATGAAGGCAATGAAAGATCACCTACCGCCGGAAGCTAGCTGGGCAAGCTTTGGTATCTCACGAATGCAAATGCCGATGGCGGCCGCGGCCGTTGCCATGGGGGGCAATGTGCGGGTTGGCCTGGAAGACAATATATATCTGGATCGCGGCGTTCTGGCAACCAATGAGCAATTGGTTACACGCGCTATAGAAATAATCACCCGCATGGGCGCACGACCTCTGACACCGCAGGAAGCACGAAATAAACTCGGTCTGCGTGGTGCGACAGCGTAATAGCTTATGTCTATATCACATGAAAATGAGCTCCTGCTAAAGACTGTACGTGAGTTCATGGATGCAGAAATATACCCACATGAAGAAGAAGTAGACAGGCTGGGTGATGTGCCCGAGGCACTGGGCCGCCAGATCGAGCAACGCTCTATAGAGGCCGGTCTGTTTGCGGCAAACCTGCCTGAACGGGTCGGCGGGGGTGGACTGAACAAAACCGCCATGGCCCTGCTGGAACGCGAGTACGGCAAAACCTCCCACGCGCTGCACTCATGGATTGCAAGGCCAACGGAAATATTACTTGCCTGCCGCGATGAACAGATCGACAAATACCTGCTGCCGTGCGTCAACGGCGCTAAACGCGAACTGTTTGCACTGACTGAACCGGGTGCCGGCTCCGACGTCATGGGTATGAAGTCCAACGCTCAGCGGCAGGGAGACAGCTGGATTCTTAACGGCTCCAAACACTTTATATCCGGCCCCTGCCTGCCCGACTTCGCCATTGTCTTTGCCAGCACCGGCTCTGACGATACGCCACGCGGGCCGCGCAAACGCGTTACCGCATTTCTGGTAGATGTCGGCCTCGACGGATTTTCAATTCAGGAAGGCAGCCGCTGCGTCAGCTACCGGGGTTATAAGACTTTTGAGCTCAGCTTCGACAACGTCAGACTCGGACCCAATCAGATACTCGGTGAAGAGGGAAAAGGACTGGAACTTTCGGGTAAATGGCTGGGGATGGGCCGCATCTGGGTGGGCGCCAGCTGCGTAGGCAAAGCGGAGCGACTGGCCGATATGGCAACCGACTGGGCAGCTAACCGCAAGCAGTTCGGTCAGCCTATTGGTAAGTTCCAGGCCACCGGATTCAAACTGGCGGATATGGCTATAGGCATCCGCACCGGTGATCTCATGCTGATGGACGCAGTCGACCGCGCTGAAAAAAATCAACTGACAGACGCGGATGCGGCCATGGTGAAAGTCTATTGCTCGGAAATGCTGAACCGGGTAGCAGACGATACCGTACAAATTTTCGGCGGTATGGGCCTGATGGAAGAACTGCCGGTACAGCGACTGTGGCGCGATTCCAGACTGGAGCGCATCTGGGACGGCACCTCCGAAATTCAGCGTCACATTATTACCCGTTCACTGCTCAGGCCTCATGGGGCATAGCCCGCCATTAGTAGCGCACCGTTATAAAAAATGAGCTATTCCAGATACGAACCTATACACAGGTGTCCTGAGGAACCACCGTCTTATGACACCTGAACAGCGGGTCAATTTTAAACGCCTGATGAAGCCCCGGCACATCGCCTTTGTAGGCGGACATGACGCGCTGGTCGCTATCGGGGAAGCCCGTCGTATAGGCTACCCCGGTAAATTGTGGGCGGTAAATCCGAATAGAGAAACACTCGGCGGGCTGCCCTGCTTCAGTTCAGTTACAGACTTGCCACAAGCACCTGATGCTGTCTTTCTGGCGGTACCGGCGCAAATTGCCATACCCACCGTAGAAAAACTCCGCGACATGAAGGCCGGCGGTATTGTGTGTTATACCGCAGGCTTCGGCGAGCTGGGAGAAGATGGAAAAGCAAATGAACAGGCACTGATTAAAGCGGCAGGAGCCATGGCACTTGTTGGACCGAACTGCTACGGCGTGCTCAACTACCTTGATCGAACGGCACTGTGGCCATTCGCACACGGCGGTGAAACGCCGGACTACGGCTGTGCCGTGATCACGCAAAGCGGCATGCTCTCGTCAGACCTTACCATGAGCCAGCGCTCCGTGCCGATGACACACATGATCTCGATCGGCAACCAATCAGTTCTGGCTATAGAAAATTTCATTGATGTACTCAGCGAAGACAACCGGGTACGCGCTATTGGAGTGCATATAGAAGGCTTAAAAGATGTTAGCGCCTTTGCCAGAGCAGCGATCAGGGCAGTTAAACGCAACACCCCGGTTGTGGCCTTTAAGACCGGATCATCCGCGATAGGGAAATCCCTCACATCCAGTCATACCGGCTCGCTCTCGGGCGAAGACAATCTATACGATGCCTTGTTTCAACGCTGCGGCGTTGTTCGGGTATACAGCCCGGCAGAGCTTCTGGAAACACTTAAATTTCTATCTATATCCGGTGTACCGAAGAGCCCTGAATTAGCCGGGTTCACCTGCTCCGGTGGTGGTGCGACGATGCTGGCTGATCATGCAGAGAAGATTGGCCTGCACTTTCCAGCCTTTAGCGAAACAGCAAGTGAGCAATTGGCCGGGCTGCTGCCCGACATAGCCACCGTAAGCAACCCTCTGGACTACACCACACCAATCTGGGGTCAGGCGCAATTTACACGGCCAGTATTCAGCGCCGCGATTCGCACAGGTGTTGAAGTTGCCATACTGGTACAAGACTACCCGGCAGCGGGGCTGGATGAATCTAAAGATACATACCTTGCCGATGGCAATGCCTTTACCGATGCGGTACTCGACCAGGGAATTCCTGCCGCGATCTGCAGTACGCTCCCCGAGAACCTGGATAGCCACACCCGGAATCACTTTGCAGCTCGTGGCGTTGCCCCGATGCAGGGGATCAACGAAGCGCTCGAAGCAATTGCAGCGGCCTGTCGATGGGGGGATCTGCACAAGCGGATTCTAAATGAGGAACCTCGTGCGTTGATCACCACTGGCGCACCGCCCTGCAATACGGTCGAACCCACTGACGAGGTTACAGCTAAAAACTGGCTGAAAAACGCCGGTATCAGTATTCCTGACGGGCATCAGTGTACCGCAGCAGATGCACCTGCTGCGGCAATGCAACTCGGCTTTCCGGTTGTATTGAAAATGGTCGATAGCTCACTGATGCATAAAACAGAAGCCGGGGCGGTTCAAACCGGCCTTCTATCCAGCCAGAGCGTAGCAGCTGCAGTCGAGCAAATGCAGGCCGATGTAATGAACTATAAACCTGACCTGACAAGCGATCAGTTTCTGGTTGAGCGCAATATGCCTGCACCGATCACCGAATTGATGGTTTCAGTCAGGTGGGACACTCAATTTGGCTGGGTGTTAACTCTGGGAAGCGGTGGAGTTCTGGTTGAACTGCTGGACGATGTAGCTACTGTGCTTTGGCCGGCAAGCAGTAACGATCTATTAGATGCGATCAAATCACTAAAGGTTTATCGTCTCATGAATGGTTTCCGGGGCAAGCCTAAAGCCGATATGGATAAATTAATAGAAACTGTTGTGGCGATTGTGCAGTTTGCCCGCAGCACCGAACATTCAATTGTAGATATCGAGATCAACCCGCTGTTTGTATACGAGCAGAGCTGCTGCGTTGTCGATGCGTTAATTCATATAGGTGAATAAACAACATTCGGGTATTCTCTACAGGAAAATCGCCCCTATACGCAGTGAGACTTCACCCCGCAGCTTTCACCACTATTGCCGGTTCCTCAGCCTCTGCACGTGTGGCCTGCTGCTTCAGCATATCTGCCACCTCTGAAGCACTACATGGCTTGCTAATCAAGTACCCTTGCGCAAACCGGCAACCTTTCTCCCGAAGCCAGTTCAGCTGATTGAGGTTTTCCACGCCCTCGCCCACGCAGCTTAGCTGCATGTCCGTGGCTATATTAAAAATACCATTGACTACTGCCTGCTTGCATCGGTCATTTTCGAGCCCGTTAACAAAGGAGCGATCAATCTTGATGCTGTCAATCGGCATCTGAATCAGATAGCTCATCGACGCATAGCCGGTACCGAAATCATCTATCGCCAGTTGCACACCCGCATCACTTAACTGCTTAATCAGCAATGCTGCCTTTTCAGGATGGCTCAACAAGGCCGTTTCGGTCATTTCCAGTTCGAGTGCCTGTGGCTCTATACCGGATCGTTCAAGGGCCGTTACGACGCGTTCAAATAAATTGCTATTTCCGGAGAACTCTCTCGCCGATACATTAACCGCTATTCGCAGATCGGGGTTGTACTTATGCCAGTGGGCGAGAGATTCGAGAGCGTTTTTCAGTACCCAGCTCGTCAGATCGGCAATCAGCCCACTATTCTCGGCTATTGGAATAAAAACATCTGGTGGAATATTGCCAACTTCAGCGCTACGCCAGCGAAGCAGTGCCTCCACAGCAACAATCTGCCCGGTTACGATGTCAATTTGCGGTTGAAAAAGCAAATTAAATTCGTTATCGCGAATGGCATGTGCCAGCGCCCTGCTTAACTGCACTTTGCGAGCAACAGCCTCCCCCAGCTCACGGGTATAGAACTGATATTGATTGCGACCCAGATCTTTGGCGCGGTACATGGCTATGTCTGCATTTTTAATCAGATCATCAACAGTGGTACCATCCTGCGGAAATCGACAAACTCCTATGCTGGCACTAACATCCAATTCAAATGAACCGGTAAGTACCGAAGGTTTCATTGCGGTGACAACGCTACCCGCGATGTTTCTAAGCTCGGTATCGCTGGTTAACCCGGGCAGAAGAATTATAAATTCGTCACCGCCTTCACGTGCCACGGTATAGGACGGGCCAAGAGTATTTACAATGCGCCCGGCAACTAACTGCAGCACCGTATCACCAACTGAATGCCCCAGCGTATCGTTAATCAGCTTGAACAGATCCAGATCCAGAAACAAAATGCCAATCGATTGCTGAAGCATTTCAGCCTGCTCAATAGAACTCTGCAGACGACGGCGGAACTCTGCACGATTGCACAATCCGGTTAATGGATCAGTTGCCGACTGCGTGACAAGCTGTCGCAATAACGCCTCGCTCTGGTCGCGGGCTTTAATGCGCTCGATAGTTGATCCGGTAAGGCGGGACAACGTTTCCACTACCGAGTAGGAATCGTCCGAGTGCAGCTCTATAGAGGGAGAGGCAATATTCACAACCCCTTCAACCGCCCCGCCACAGATGATAGGGAGCGACCACACGTGGTTCAGCCCGCTGGAACGCAAACTCCGGCCTTTTGCGGTTGTGGCGTATTCCAGACTACTGACATAGCGACCATTGCCAGTGGCGAAGATCGGCCCCAGCCCCGATTCCGCGAGCGATATCAGCTGTCCGGTTTGATCTTCTACTTTTCCAACCAGACCCAGCAGTCTGATATGTTCACCGTCGTCTTCCAGTTCACAATAGCTTACCCGCTTTGCGCCTACCAGACGCTCGGCACAAACGGCAACGTGATCCAGTACATCCGGTATGGAGTTGGAAAGGGTCAACTGCTCTGCAACGCAATTTAGCTGTTCCAGATGCTCTGCATATAACTGACGGCGCATTGACGTAACCATTTCCGAGCTGTGTCCTTTTTCGTACTTCCTAAATACCCACCAACTACCTTACAAACAGCCCTGCTAAAATCTACGCGATTAGCGAAATTTCTGCATTGCCATCGATTACATAGAGATACTCTGAAATTTTCTACCGGGCCACGGTACACAAAAAACGCACCAATTTCCCGATAGTAATATAGGAATCGAAAAAATAAATGCACTAACTCGCGTGCCGCTGCTCCGCTGAAACAACCGCGTTATTCAGCTGATTCAACGTTTCAAGCATTGCAAGACATAGCGAAACGTTGTTTGCGGAACCTTTGACTGCGACTTTCGCATCACTACCCAGTGCCAGTGATTTTTTTCTCACCTCCTGCATGCTGGTTGTTTGCAAGTGAAGCAGGTTCTGCACTAGATCGATCGAATCGCGCGCCTGAGTCAGTATCGAAGCGAGCTGCTCAGACTTAAGTCGCACCTGTTCCCCGTCTTTCGACAATTGGTGTATATCGTCGTTTAGCTTATTCATTGATAGATTAATGCGGTCAGAAAGTCCTGACAGCTCAATTACCAATTCGTCTATCTCTCTCGCGCATTGCCCTGCAGATGCAGCGAGCAGATTAACCTCTGCGGCTACCACCGCAAACCCACGCCCCATATCGGCCGCCCGACTTGCCTCAATAGTTGCGTTCAGTGCAACTATATTTGTCTTATCGGATATATCACCAACCTGTGCAGCCATCTTTTCTATGTTTAAAAACGATTCCCGGAACTGCCCCACCACTTTAATCGCATATTCTATTAAGTCCGCGGCATCATTGACATCGCCCAGTGTGACCAGCGCACCTTGAAAGAGATCCATCGCCATTGCCAGGGCTTCCCCGGCCACTATAGATCTCTGATCGCCCGCAAGGACTGTGGATTCAGCACTTTCCGATAGCGCCGTAGCCTGCTCTGCTGTACCGACCCTCATGATTGAAGCAGCATTTACTTTTTTCGCATTTCCCGCAACGATTTCTACCTGCCCGAATGCATCGAAAACAGCGCTTGCGATATCTGCTGATTCCGCCTGATCTGTATCCTGAGTGATCGAATCTATTTTTTCCAGTGATGCCAGCGCATTTGATATGAGTTTCATGTTTGCAGCTGAGCCGTTAATCGACGAATTTACCCCTTCGGCCAACGTATGCATGTGTGTACCAATCTCAGACATCGATCGAGTCTGACTACGCGCTTCTTTATTGGTACGATCCGCGTCGCGGGATGTCTGATCGATAATTAGCTGTATTTGTTCCAGGCACCCACGGGTATTGCCGCTGTTTTCCCTGGCGGTAGCCATGTGATTGCGTAGTTGCCGAATTCTGTTAGCCAATTCAGTCGCGGTCGTTTGCAAACTCACAACAGACCCACGAATCAAGCGTGAATTCTCTGCAGTGTTTTCAGCGAGGTTTTTCACTTGATCAGCCACAACAGTAAAACTAGCAGTACAGCCTAGCGTTCTGGCAGCCTCAACCCTGGCAATTATAGAAACCAGATCTATACTCTGCGCTGTTTTTGCAATACTACCCGCTAGAATGTCAATTCTGAGTGAACAGTCGCCAAAGCTTGCAATCAATGCCTCAACATCGCTGGTGAGCGCTGATCCACCCTCAACAGCACTCGTGATCGATAGCATCCGCTTAATAATGACCTCTGATTCGGCCAGTGTTTCACGACTGGTGCTGGCCACCTGTATGATCTGCTCGGACTGTTCGTGTGCTTCGCGCGCCATTTCGGCTGCTGCATCGGCAAAAGGTGCGCGATGTTTGGATACTTCGTTAACACCTTTGGCGTTTTTGAAAATGGTGTTGCCTTGTGCATGTGCCTTCTGCAGAAGTGCTTCTATGCTCATACAACAGACACGCAATAAAGACGCTGTCGGTGCAAAGGTGTGCTGCAGTAATAATGCACCATGTCATTCCATTGATGGCGGTATTTGGAAACTGAAATCGGGGCCGGACCGGACTCGTCGTTATACTCAGGCAGTATCCATTCCAGTTGAGGGCTCCAGCGTACAGTAACCGCCAAAGGCCTCAAGAATTCTGTAGCGGTTAATTGTCTGTAACGCTGGTATGCGATTGGTTTGAAATGGTATCTTCACGGCATACTGTGGCTACGCAGCTATACAAAGATACACAGTACGGCACCATGTAGGTCAGCATACAGCGGTACCATTGAACTGATTCCCCGCCGAGAATATCGGTACCCTGGTTTATCGCATTAAGTATGGTTCCCACGACGGCGGCAACAATAATACTGCGTCGATGAATATCGGGTCTTCTCAAGACTTGTCGTGCTTTAACCAGCAAACGCTGACACTCCCATTTGTGCTGTCTGAATGTTACGGTACACTTTAAACACTATTTGGATATACAAAAGAACCCACACACTGCGGGACTATCAAATCGTGTGCCGGTTCACATTGTAACCCGATACGCGATCGTAAAACTTGCGGAAAACGTTAGCGACAACGACCAGAAGAGAGTATCGAAAATTTCCAGCATCGCGACTTCTGATTCCCTGCCGTATTGCAAAACCCATCGATCCGGCGGCCTGACTCAGGTAGCCTTGCTGTACAGAAGCCATCGAGAAAGAAGATGCGTAAAGCACCCACCGGTCGACTCGCAGAGGTAACCGGCAAAGACGTAAATATCACCCCGGAAGCACACTACGATGACTGGGCCGACAGCTACGATACCGACCTGCTGCAGGAATACGGCTACTGTGCACATCGAATTGCGGTTAACGCGCTGTCAGAGCGGCTACCGGATACCAATGCCACCATTATGGATGTTGGCTGCGGTACCGGGCTTGTCGGCGTGGAGCTGGCCGCTCTGGGTTATACCGTTATTGACGGCCTGGACATCTCGGCCAGAATGCTCGCCGAGGCGTCAAAACTTTCCATCTACCGACAATTAACCCGTGTTAATGCCGAAACAGACGAGAATACAGCTCAAACCAGCTACGACGCGGTAATCTCAGTCGGGACTTTCGGAGTCGGTCATATGGGTCCGAAGGGAATGAGTAAAGTTGGCATTCATGCTAAAGACGGCGGGTTGATCCTGCTGTTCATGAATGCAGAGCCATTTGTCGACCTCGACTTTCAATCTGAAATAGACAAGCTCAGCGCCGATAATTTCTGGACCCTTGAGACTATAGAGGATCACAATTATATGGACGCGCTGGATCGCCCCGGTAAGCTAATCATCGCCTCTCGAGGGCACTATGGGTAAAGACAACCTGGCAACCGTTGCTGGTGAATTTATAGAGTCCTTTTCGAATATTCTTGAGCATCAGGATCTAACGCATTTTTCCAATACTCTGCGTTCGGTTATAACCGGCTCCGTGCAAAGCGGGCCGCGCCCTCCCATTCAACACCCTGCAATGCAACACCTTCAGTCGATGTCACCCGCCATCACAAATTCTGCCATGCAAAACGCAGCGCAGACACTCGACTGGGGGCAGCTCTACGAAGGAGGTGGTATAGACCCGGCACTTGCAGAGGGAATGTTTGCGGCACAGGCGGTCGGAACTTACGGAGTGTACCCGGGCGAAAGCGTGGCAGCCGGGCTTTTTCTACTGGCACCAGGTGTTCACTACCCGCTACACACCCACGCTGCGCGGGAAGTCTACCACTGCCTGGCCGGAGAGGTTGAAATTACCCATCGCCTAAACGAAGCACCCGTAACGCTGTGCAAAGATCAATCGTCTGAAACTCCTTCAGGCAGACTCCATGCGCTGCAGACCGGCGCTAACCCCGTGCTGCTGGCCTATATATGGACCGGTGAAATCTCAGCACCCACCTGGTGGTGGGAGCAACAGAAAAACGGTGAGTGGCATCGAACAGCCTGGCGACGGCTACCGGGTGAAAGCTGGAAACCCGAACGCCGTGAGCCGGTAGACGCCGCCGCCTTCGACAACGCGATGCTATAAGCGGGAACGACACCCTCAGGAACATTGCAGCCGCTTATTCAGTTGCAATAACAGGGTATAATTTGCCTGCCACCAGCCACCGGATAGCACAGTGCTTGAATCGATACTAAATCTGCAGAAATACCCCATTGATAATTTGGCCAGCGAGGCTGCCACCTCACTGGTAGCCGCTGTACGCTCACAACTGGACACGGAGGGATCTTGCACACTGAAAAACTTTGTACAGGCCGATGCACTGCAGCAAATGGCGACAGAAGCGGCATCGTTAATCGATCTGGCTTACGCTGGTCCTGCACAGGTCAGCCCGTATTTTTTCAATTACGCCATCGCAGATACCCTGGATGTTGACGACAATCACCCGGTACATCGCAAAGGGAAACGCAACTTAAGCCAGGTTGCAGCCGACCTGATCCCCTCAGGCCATCTGCTAAGCCAGCTCTATCACAGCAACTACATGACAGACTTTCTAGCCGAAGTTCTGCAGCAACCGGTCTATCGCAATCAAGACAAATATCAGTCACTAAACATATCGGTGATGAACAGTGGTGGCTGCCAGCAATGGCACTTTGACGGCGGAAATATGGTAACAACACTCCTGCTTCAGGCGCCGCTTGCCGGTGGTGTATTCGAATACGCACAGAACATCCGCTCAGATTCCGACGAAAACTTTGAAGCCGTAAGAAAAGTGCTCGACGGGGAGTCCGACAGAGTCAAAGCACTGGAACTGGAAGCCGGAACCCTGAGTCTGTTTCGCGGTCATTACTCACTGCACAGGGTGACCGAGGTTCAAGGGAAACGCCAGCGTTTGCAGGCGATTCTAGGATACAGCACACGGCCGGATCTTACCGGCAGCCTCAAGTCGAGTGCGCTTCACTATGGCGAACGTGTTTTGGCCGACAACGAATCGACATCGGGACACTACTGAAACGATTCCATAGTCTGCGAGGTAATCACATCACCGCGCTTGCGCCGGGCAACCAGATCATCAAGCCAGTCCGGATCCATTTCCGGCACCGACGACAACAGTAGCTGTGTATAGGGTTTATAAGGTGGTGAGAGGATCGCCTCCTTACTGCCCTGCTCTACAATTTTTCCCTGATACATCACAACGATTTCATCAGCAATGGCTTTAACAGTAGCCAGATCATGGGTAATGAACAGATAGGAAACCCCCAGCTGTTTTTGCAGATTTAATAATAAGTCGAGTATACCTTCAGCCACCAGTTGATCCAGCGCAGAAGTTACTTCGTCACAGATAATAAATTCCGGTTCTGCCGCAAGCGCCCGGGCAATGCAAATGCGCTGCTTTTCACCGCCCGACAACTGTCCGGGATAACGGTTCGCATAGTCTTCAGGTATCTCTATCTGCTGTAAAAGCTCTTTTAACCTTTTTTCCTGTGCAGAACCGGTCAGACCAAGATAAAACTCCAGCGGCCGGCCGATGATATCGCGAATTTTATGGCGCGGATTCATGGCAATATCTGCCATCTGGTAGATCATCTGGATCGATTGGAGATCCTGCTTTGATCGCATTTTAAGCCTGGGGCTCAGTGCCTGCCCCTGAAACTCAACACTTCCCTGAGCCGGTGGCAGCAAACCAGTGATAACCCGTGCGAGTGTGCTTTTGCCACTACCGGATTCACCAACAACGGCAACGGTTTTTCCCTTCTGCACATCGAGTGAGATATCGCTCAGGACATCGCTTTCACTGCCGGGGTAACGAGCGCTGACCTGGCTGATTCTAAGCTGCGGCTTGTCGTCGCTTTGCGAAGAGCCGGTTTCCCGTGACGACCTGACATTCAATAGCTCTCGCGTATATTCCTGTTGCGGATTGGCCAGCATGTCACGAGCCCCGCCTTCTTCGACCAGCTCGCCATAGCGTAACACCATTATCCGGTCGGCCATCTGGGCGACCACGGCGAGATCGTGGGTAATATAGATTGCTGCAACCCCGCGCGATTTAACGGCTTCTTTTATGGTGCCCAGCACTTCAATTTGCGTGGTGACATCCAGTGCTGTGGTGGGTTCATCGAATATTATAATGTCCGGATCTGTGCCCAGCGCCATGGCCGTCATTGCGCGCTGCAACTGACCTCCCGACACCTGATGCGGAAAGCGCTCGCCTATAGTTTCAGGGTCCGGCAATTCCAGCTGGGTAAATAATTCAATCGCACGCTTGCGAGCCTCGGGCATGCTCATTTTCCCGTGCTGCACCGGGGACTCGGCAAACTGCTCAAAAAGCGTGTGTGCCGGGTTAAAAGAGGCCGCTGCGCTCTGCGCAACATAAGCGACCTTGTTGCCGCGAATGGTTCGCAGTTCAGATTCACGCTGACCGGTCAATTCTGTGCCGTTTAGTTTGACAGACCCTGAAACAATGCGACAACCGGGTTTGGTATAACCCAGTGCCGCCAGACCAAAGGTTGATTTTCCGGCACCGGATTCACCGATAAGGCCGATAATTTCGCCCTGATCCAGGCTCATCGACAAGCCCTTCACAATAGCCTGCCAGTTGCCGTCTATATCGGCTTCAATAACCAGATCGCTGATTTCCAGTAACTTATTTGGCATTGCGTATCGACTCCGGCCAGCTACTTCGTTTATCGCTACTGATCATCACGTAAGCCACTGGCCCGGTGGACCATAGTATCGACCAGCAGGTTTATGCCAATAGTCAGCAGAGCGATGCAGGTTGCCGGCACCAGCGGATGCAGATAACCCCAGGCAATGCCATCAGCGTTCCCACGCACCATAGCGCCCCAGTCAGCCAACGGTGGCTGCAATCCCAAACCTAGAAAACTCAAGCCACTGATCAATAGAAAAACAAAGCAGAATCGCAAACCGAATTCTGCAGCCAGTGGTGTCATCGCATTGGGGAGTATCTCTTTACGCATAATCCACCACAGCCCTTCACCGCGTAGGCGGGCGGCTTCCACGTAGTCCATTACCGCAATATCCATTGCCACCGCGCGCGCGATTCTATAGACCGGCATAGCATAGACAACGGCGATAACGGTAACCAGAGCCGGCACCGAGGTACCGGTAGAAGACAGCACAATAAGCGCAAAAATCAGCGTGGGTATAGAAATAATCACATCGACTATGCGGCTTAGTATCTGATCAAGCCATCCACCGACAGTCGCCGCCAGAAACCCCAGCAGAGCCCCCAGCGAAAAAGCACACGCTGTGGTCAGCAGTGCAAGGCCGATCATATTCCTGGCGCCGTAGATCAGCATGGATAACATATCTCTACCGATCTGATCCGTACCGAAAAAGAACTCGCCAAACAGAGGCTCCCAGACATCTCCGACTATCTCCGACTGCCCGTATGGCGCTAGCCAGGGGGCGAACAACGCACAACCCCCGAACATCAAAACAATCAGCGCTCCTGCTCGAGCACTCCAGTTAAGTTCCGATATAAATTTTAAGAGAGCCATCATGGTCTTCTTCAGGGCCCTTACCTGGGGTGCCGGAGGCGTGGATTGGAGATCATCGATAACACATCGGCCAGCAGATTGAGCACAACATACACGGTAGCGAATATCATGGCAGTTCCCTGAACCACAGGCATATCACGGAGGAAAACCGAATCGATCATCAGCGCGCCCAGCCCCGGGTAGACAAACACCACTTCGACTATTACCACGCCGACCACCAACCAGGCCAGATTCAGCATGACCACCTGAATTATCGGCGACCAGGCATTCGGCAGCGCATGTTTGACGATAATCCGCATAGGCTTTATACCTTTGAGTTTCGCCATCTCGATATAGGGGCTAGCCAGCAAACTGACGATTGCGGCGCGCGTCATTCGCATCATGTGCGCACTGACGGCTATTGTCAGCGTGAGCACCGGTAATGCAGAGGCGTAGACCCGTTCAAAGAAGCCCATCGATGCATCAACATTGGAAATAGCAGGGAACCACGGCAGCGTGACAGCGAAGATTGCCATTAGAATATAGGCAATGAAAAAATCCGGAACCGACACACCGCTGAGGGTCACCAGAGAAATAAAGCGGTCAAACCACGAATTGCGATAGAGCGCAGCCAATACGCCCATAGTCAGCGCAAAGGGTACCGCTATCAGTGCAGCCGCTGCCGCCAGAAAAAACGTATTGCCAATACGCCCGCCGATCAGTTCGGATACTTCGCGTTTATTAGTGAATGAACTGCCCAGATCGCCCTGAAGAAAATTCCCGAGCCAGCTTAAATAGCGCATGTGCGCGGGCCGATCAAGATCGAGCAGACGGTGACAGGCGGCAACTTTTTCATCAGAAGCCATCTGCCCCATCATCGAGGTACACACATCGCCGGAAAGGGCTTCAACGCCAATGGTGATCAGCAGGGAGATGGCCAGTATGGTCAGCGCCCCCAGAAAGATACGTCTTAATATCAAGGCTAACAGCGAATTTGGCATAGTTTGCCTTGCGCAGATTTAATGATTATTCCGGGTAATAAACGAGCGAACCCGAATTTCGAGTACGCTCAATAAACTACGTTAGGTAAACCACCATCGTTCGATGCTTCGCGAGCCATCAAGCTCCCAGTTACCCGCCAACTGTTCAGGCCGTCCCAGCTTGCTGGATGCGGCATCGACATTGTTGGCAAAGCACGGTATTACCGAGCCGCCTTCATTGTGAATGATCGTCTGCATTTCTATATAGATTTCCCGACGTTTGGATTCATCCAGCTCTGCACGCCCTGCAACAAGCAATTCTTCAAAGCGGGCATTATTCCATTGCGACTCAGTCCAGTTACCACCGGCCTTGTAGCCGATGGTAAACATCCAGTCAGCGGTTGGTCGGCCGGACCAGTAAGACGCACTCCATGGTACTTTCATCCAGACATTGTTCCAATAGCCGTCAGGTGAGGCACGATTAACCTGAATATTGATACCCGCGGCTTTTATTTGCTCTGCATAAAGCTGGGTGGCATCTACAGCACCGGTAAAGGCAGCGTCGGATGCAGAGATTTCCAGATCGAGTGATGACAGCCCTGCCTGGGCCAGATGCCACTTGGCTTTGTCGAGGTCGTAGACTCGCTGAGGCAAATCAGCGGCATGGTAATTTTGCGCCGAGCTGATCGGGTGATCATTACCCAGCGAACCGTATCCACGCAGCACCGTTTTCACAAATGCTTCGCGATCAATACCGTATTTGAGTGCCATGCGGACATGGTTGTTATCGAACGGTGCTGAACGTACATCCATCGGATAGGTAAAGTGCTTGGTGCCCTGTGTTTGAAGTACATCAACACCCGGCTTGCGCTCAAGCAGCGCTGCCGTCTTGAGATCACAGCGCGCTATCGCATCAACCTGGCCTGTCACCATAGCGTTCATACGAGCAGCGGCATCGTTAATTGCAGTAATTTTCACCTCATCAAAGTTACCGCGGCCTTCCTTGAAGTAGTCAGGATTCCTCAGTAATTCTGCCCGCACGCCAGGCTCAAAGGATTTTACGCTGTAGGCACCCGTACCATCACCACCCGCCCAGTCTATTTTTCCCGACTTGTCGGCAGCGCCAATCAGCATGTGGTAGTCGCTCAGCAGAAACGGGAAATCTGCATTGCCGCTTTCAAGCTCAAAAATTACTGTATTCGGGCCGTCTTTGCTTATTTTACCCATCGACTCGGCAACACTTTTAGCATCGGATACCGAATCTTCGCCACGGTGATGTTCCAGTGAGGCGATGACATCATCTGCATCGAGTGATTTGCCGCTGTGGAAAGTAACGCCCTTACGCAGTTTCACCACCCACTTTTTGGCGTCTGCCGTAGGCTCAAGGCTTTCGGCTAACTCAGGCAGCGCTTCGCCATTAGCATTAACTTCAACCAGAGCATTGCGCACAGCACCCTGGTTCATGTTGATCATGAAGGTGTCGCCGTTATCCGCCGGATCAAGGATGTCACCGGTGTTTGCGCCACCAAGACCAACCCGGTACACACCGCCTTTTTTCGGTGTTGCATAGGCGGCCTGCGAGAACAGCATAGGTGCACTGGCCGCAAAACCCAGCGCGGTAGCTGCCTGTAAAAACTCCCGCCGGCCGATACCGCCACTGGTGACTCGTTTCTGCAGTTTTTCTATTTCATAGTCGGACATTCTTTTCTCTCTATGGTATTAAACTGTTACTTAAGCTACTGGCTCTGGCTTTAACCTGCATAAGTTAGCCGGTGCCAGACCTTCATTTTCCTACTCTAAAGGAGCAGCCTATCCTCTTCTATATTGTTGTCCAGTGTAACCGACCACACAACATATTCCAAATTCAGTCAATTTGTGCTTTAACACAATAACCACGCATTTTTCAACTCTGGCTATTTACACGGTTATCTTCCCTACATTCCAACGCTGATCCCTAACGCATAACAAACGGATTGGCTAGCGGTTCTGAAGAGGTGTTTATCCATACAGTTTTGGGTCGGGTGTAATCATAGATTGCCTGCATGCCGCTTTCACGGCCGTAACCCGAATCTTTCACACCACCAAACTCTGCTATCGGCGACACCACTCTATAAGTATTCACCCATACTATGCCCGCACGGATACGCTTCATTACTCGCATGGCTCTGGCACCATTCAGGGTAAATACTCCGGCCGCCAGCCCATGTCTGGTATCGTTGGCAAGTCGTATGACCTCGTCTTCTTCTGTAAAGCGAATAACGCTAAGTACCGGCCCAAACATTTCGGTATCGACAATCCGCATGGACTGATCCGGGCATTCTATAATCGTTGGCTCATAGTACAGACCGTTTTCAAGCCCCGGTGGACGGTTACCGCCGTACAACACCCTTCCACCTTCAGTTTGCGCAAAAGCGACCTCGCGTTCAACGCATTGCAACTGGCCTTCAGTGGCCAGCGGGCCCATTTGCGTCTCTTCTGCCAGCGGGTCACCGATGTTGATACCGCGCGCAATGGCTATCATTTTTTCGAGAAATTCATCGGCTATTTTTTCGTGCAGATAGAGCCGCGATCCAGCCACACAGCTCTGACCACTGGCACCGAATATACCGGCGATAGAGCCATTCACAGCGCTTTCAATATCGGCATCATCAAACACAATAAACGGAGATTTGCCACCCAGCTCCAGTGACACTTCGGCAAAATTCTCTGCCGAATTATGCAGCACATGCCGCGCGGCCACCGGCCCGCCGGTAAAGCTGATTCGTGATACCAGCGGATGCGAGGTCAGAGTTTTGCCACAGGGATCACCGTGGCCGGTAACTATATTAAAAACGCCGGGCGGAAACCCTGCCTGCTCAATCAGCCTGCCGAACTCCAGCAGCGGTGCGGAAGCCTGCTCGGAAGCCTTTAGCACCACCGTGTTACCCGCCGCCAGCGCCGGACCGATTTTCACCGCCACCAGAAACATCTGCGAATTCCACGGCACGATAGCGGCAACGACTCCCAGCGGTTCTCTGAGAGTTAGTGTCAGCATGTCTGGCTTGTCTATCGGCAGAGTTTCGCCATGAACCTTGTCAGCGCAGCCGGCATAAAAATGAAAAAACTCGGCAATGTATTTGGCCTGCCACATGGTTTCCTTGAGCATTTTGCCGGTATCGATAGTCTCAACCCGACCCAGCTCCTCGGATTTTTCGGCCAGCAGGTCTCCGAGACGGCGCAGATATTTGCCGCGCTCAGTTGGAAGTGCGCGGCTCCACTCACCTTCGCTGAACGCTTTATAAGCCGCCTCGACTGCTCGATTGACATCATCCGCGGTAGCCTCTGGAACCGTGGCCCAAGGCTGGCCGTTCGCCGGATTCACGCTCTCAAACGTCTGGCCATTTTCAGCATCGACCCAGTTTCCGTCGATAAGCATTTGATAGCGTGATAAATCGACCACAGCGATTTCCTCCGAACCTGATATCTGATCCTCATAGACTAGCGTTATTGTGGTTCAAATTAGCGCTATTTTTTCGCCCTGTTGTGGCGAATTATTTACAAATAACGAGCGAAGGTATCGATTAGTGTAGCGTCACCTTCATAGCGTGTGAATGCCAGCCCGATGAAAAAGCAGATCATTGGCGATCCATTAGTGATTGGCGGTAGAACCCTGTCTTTGTCCCGCGCGGTTCGTGCCGGGGATTTTGTATTTCTGACCGGCCAGGTTCCATTCAAAGACGGCCAGGTGATGACCACCGGCACCGTCGAGGAGCAAACGAGGGCCGTGCTCGACGAGATAAAAGCCACGCTCGCACTGGCCGACTGCGAATTGAGCGACGTAGTCAAAGCCATGGTCTGGCTGCAGGAAAAAGAAGATTTCCCCGGGTTTAACGCCGTCTATGGCGAGTATTTCCCAACCGACCCGCCCACTCGATCAGCGGTAGTGAATCAGTTACTTGTCGATGTGCGTGTTGAAATAGAGGTTGTCGCCTACAAACCGGAAACCGCTTGATGAAGCAGTCGAGCCACAAAGCCGGTATCGCCGCAGACGGCACCCATTACGATCTGCATTCGTTGAATGGCAGCCCGGTGCTGGTTCTGATTCACGGCCTCGGTCTCAACCGGCACATGTGGCAGTGGCAAATCAGCGAGCTAAAGCAGCACTATACGGTACTGGTATACGATCTGATCGGCAGTGGTGACAGCGCCCCACCCGCCGTTACCCCCTCGCTTACCCTATTTTCCAATCAGCTGAACGCACTGCTGGATGAACTTAAAATAGAACAAGCCGCAGTATTCGGGTTTTCACTGGGCGGCATGATCTCACGACGCTATGCAATGGACTATCCGAAGCGACTGTGGGCACTGGGCATTCTGCATTCTGCGTACAAGAGAGATAAAGAAGCGCACGACGCCATTCAAAAACGCGTGGTTCAAGCCCGGAGCGATGGACCGCAGGCCACGGTTGAAGCCGCACTTCAGCGGTGGTTTACGGAAGATTTTCGCACTGAAAATAGCGACACCATGGACTTTGTTCGCCACTCTATTCTAGCCAACGATAAAAATATCTACCCGTTAATCTATCAGGTACTGGTTGACGGCGTTAATGAGCTGGTCAACCCGCTACCGGATTTCAACTGCCCTGCTCTGGTAATGACAGCAGATGAGGATTATGGAAATTCAGTTGCAATGGCACATGCTATTGCCAGCGAAATTCCTGGTGCAGAAACAGTTATTCTTGATGGTTTACGTCATATGGCGATGGTGCAGGCGCCTGAGAAATTTAATAATATGCTGTTGCAGTTTCTGGATAAACACACCTGAGATTAACGCTTGAGTTTAAAAATTCAACCTGTTGTTGTAAAAACAGGCAAGTGATTTTCGCCACGCCATTTGGCCGTGAACAAAGACCCTTGAAGCTAATCAGCAAGTAGATCAGTGGAATCCTGCGTATCCGATCGCCGGACTGTGACCCCTAAGCGTTGTTCAGAAACTTTAATCATCGCACTCTTGGATTCACCGCCATAGCCAGCTGCAATCGCCTCGTCGTAAGTTTCGACCATCGCCGACACCAGAGGAAGATGAGCTTCAACTTCAGAGGCTATATCCTGAATATTCAGAATATCTTTATAGGCCGCCTTCATCGGGAAGTCCCCGTCGAATTTCCGATCGAGAATGCGAGGGACAAAATGCTCACTGGCAAAGCTGCTCGAACTACCGCCGGTTAGCAAGGACTCCACCATCAGGGGATCAAGGCCGGCTTTGACTGCAAGCGGTAATACCTCGCAAAATCCGGCAATATTTATATTGTACATAATATTATTGACCGCTTTCATCATTTGCCCGCTGCCAATATCACCACAGTGCAGCACCTGCTTACCCATTATAGATAGAACAGGCAGCAGCGAATCGAACAACTGCTTTGAACCACCAAACATCAAAGTCAGACTGCCATCAGCGGCACGCTTGGGCAGCCCTGATACCGGGCAATCGCAATAGATTTTTCCATACTCATTTTCTACACGCCCGGCGAATGCCCTGGCACTCGTTGCCGTTACGGTCGAGGTATCAATTATTGCTTGCAGGCATCCAGTGTTAGCCAGCAGACCCGAGCTACCGAAAACAACGCCTTCGACCTCGCTTTCTCCGGGCACGCACATAAATACAATCTCACACTGCTGCGAAATCTCTGCAATACCGGGCGCAGCGATAGCGCCTTTGGCTACCATTGCGCTAACAGCCGCCGGGTTAACATCAAATACCATCAGGCGTACACCTGACGACACCAGCATTGCAGCCATGCCCGCACCCATCTGGCCTAGCCCGATGAAGCCGATGGGGGTGTCTCCGGTTGTAGCCGGAGTATCTATAGATGTCATGCTTTCTCTACCTTAGCGAATACCGCATTCTGCCATGGAATCGAGGCAGCACAATTATTGTCTGCGCCCGTCCAATTAAACCGCTAGACAAACTCACTGGAGTGCTGGAATTTCTTAACCGGGAAACCGAGCGAAACAGGGACTTTCCCTTCCGGGTTATGCTTTAATCTGTCTGTGCCGCGCGCCATGTAACTTTCAAACGTTGGCCACACTGAAAGGTCACACTTCACGCTGGTCGGGCAATAGCGCATCGTCATGCCCACGCGTATCCGATCCGATGCATTTGCTGGTGACCCATGCAGTAGTGCGTCATCGTGCAGAGAGATTTCACCAGCTTTTAAATTCAAACTGACTATATCTGCCGGATTTATCTCGCCTTCGGCGACTTCCTGCTCCAGCACCAGGGTCGGGTCATTGTTTATATGGTGTTCAAACTCTCCGTGCCTGTGACTACCCTTCACCACCTGCATCGCACCATTGCTTTCATCTGCATCGTAAAACGCCAGCCATACTGTGACCGTCTTTTGCGGCGACAGTGGCCAGTACTGGGCATCCTGATGCCACGGCACTCGCGTGCCGTCGTGCGGGTGTTTAACAAAAAACTGCCCGCCCCACTGATAAAAATCACCGCCGATCAGATCGTCGACATAATCGAGTATTGCCGGTGTGCGGGCAATCTCATAGCACCAGCTGTTGGCTTTGTGCCACATATTTATACGACTGATATCGGTTCCATCCGGTAGCAATGATGCCAGATACTGATAAAAAAACTGCAGATCGGGAACAGCTGATGAATCGAATACCGGTAAATTCTTCACGTAACCGTCGCGTTCATACTGTTGCTTTTCCTGAGCAGTCAGACGACGAGCCAGAGGGCTGATTTTTAGATCACTGACTGCAGAAAGCTTATTGCTGACTGGTGTATCGACCATTTATAACTCCTGTTTCAATGCGTGCATTCCTCACACGCTTATTTTTACACGCCTATTCTTACACGCTGTATTCAGCGGACTATTATACAAGCTTATTTTTTTACCGGACCGGTCGAGGCACCTATCGTTAGCGGTGCGTCCAGAAGCTCTGTTAGCGGTGCCTTGTCCGGCTGATCTATAATATCGAGCAACATCATTGCTGCGCGTTCACCAGCATCTCTGACCGAGGATCGCGTTGCGGTAAATTGCGGGATATCACCATCATTCTGAAAGTAGGAGAGCTCATCGTCATGAATAATAACCGAGATATCGCTTCCCATTTCCAGCCCGGCTTGGTGTATTGCCCGACGTACACCGAGGGCCCCCACATACGACGCTACCAGAAACGCAGTCGGCCTGACCTGCTGAGCCAATGCCGTGCACGCTGCATCGTAACCATTGGCTTCAGTGAGATCACCGGAGTACATTAATTCAGCGCTGACATTTATCTGCTCATCACCCAGGGCATCAATATACCCCTGACGTCTGCGCCAGGCAAAGTTCAGTGATTCTCGACCATTGACCAGGCAGATATTCTCGTGCCCCAGATCTATAAGCAGTTTGGTGGCTCGATAAAATGCCCGGCGGTTGTTCATGTCAATCCATGAATACTCAGATTGATTACTGAAGTCACGACCGTGAATAACAAACGGCAACCGCAACTGCTGCAGCAGCGTAATTCGCGGATCCTTAACACGCGGAGCGTGCACAATAACGCCGTCGACCGAACCCTTTGATGCTATCTCTCTATAGATAACTTCTTCGGAGTCTTCCTTTGCCATGGTCAGCGAGAGTTCATAGCCCCGCTTCGAGTAAGCCTGACTGGCACCGGCAATAAACTCACCGAATATCGGGTTGAACACCTCTGTGGAATTCATCGGGATAATATGCCCGATGGTCTTCGTGCGGCCGGTTGCCAGCCCGCTGGCACGCGCATTCGGTCGATAGTTGAATTTGCGCGCCGCGAGCTTTACGCGCTCACGCGTATCCTCGTTGACTTCCGGGTAATTATTAAGCGCACGACTGACGGTGGTTTGCGATAGCCCGAGCTGATCTGAAAGCTGTTTGAGATTCACTGTTGTGCAGACTAATTTAAAGCGCTTTGGTTCTCCATTTTAGGCACGCACTTAAGCCAATGGCAAGCAAAAACCCCCAGATACGACCTACATATTGTATTATCAGACAGGCTGTTGACACTAACCGGTATGTGGTTGATACTCCAGACTCCAAGGCGCTTTGATGCCCAATAACACTTCGGAGAAACTCTATGAAATTCACATTTGGAGCAGTGGCAAGCGTGCTCGCTGCCGTTGCAACCATCTACGCGGGGCCATCGTTGGCGGACGTCTGCGATACACCTTCCGCATTGGGTGACCTTGGCAAGTTCGAAGGCGAAACCATAACCATTATGGGTTCAATGGAAGGCCAGGACGAAAAAATGCTCACCAACACCGTCAGCTGCTTTGAAAAAGCGACCGGTGCCGTCGTGAAGTATTCGGGATCACGTGATTTTGCTGCGCTTATCGTGGCTGACCTGCGCTCTAACAATGCCCCCAACATAGCCATTTTCCCGCAGCCCGGTCTGGCTGGCGATATGGCAAAAGAAGGCCATCTGGTACCACTGGGGCAGGAATCCGCAGACTGGATGGCAGAAAACTATGGTGCCGGTCCTTCATGGGTAGCGCTGGGCACCTACGCTAATGCCGACGGCAAAGAAGATTTCTATGGCTTCGCCTATAAAATGGATCTGAAATCACTGGTCTGGTACTCACCGGAACAATTCGAAGACAACGGCTACGAGATCCCCACAACAATGGAAGGGTTGATCGCCCTGTCTGATCAGATGGTCGAAGACGGCAACACCCCCTGGTGCATCGGCGTTGAATCCGGCAACGCAACCGGCTGGACTGCAACTGACTGGATGGAAGATCTAATGCTTCGCACCACCACACCGGAAAACTATGACCGCTGGGTATCGAACGATCTCCCCTTCAACAGCCCCGAAGTACTGAACGCCATGGAAGTCTATGGCCAGTTTTCTCGCAATGACGATTACGTTGCCGGTGGTGCCTCTTCGGTCGCCACAACCTTCTTTGGTGATGCACCTAAAGGCCTGTTTTCCAGCCCGGCATCCTGCATGATGCATCGTCAGGCTTCGTTTATCCCTGCTTTTTTCCCCAACAAAGGCGAAGAAGTAGCTAACGGTGAAGCAGACTTCTTCTACTTCCCTCCATATGAAGCGGCAGATCTTGGTAACCCGGTACTGGGCGCTGGCACGCTCTGGACAATGACAAAAGACAGCCCGGCAACACGTGCTTTCTTCGAGTACATGAAAGAAGCTTCAGCCCACGAGGCCTGGATGTCACAAGGCACATTCCTGACAGCCCACAAAGGTGCAAACCTCGACGCTTATGCAACACCCGCCCTGCGCAAGCAAGGCGAAATTCTGTCGAACGCTACCACCTTTCGTTTCGATGCCTCTGACCTGATGCCCGGTGCCATTGGCGCGGGTGCGTTCTGGTCTGAAATGACTGCATTCGCAAACGGTCAGGATGCTAAAAAGACTGCAGACAACATTCAGTCAGCATGGGATGCGATTAAGTAAACCTTGCACCGGGGTTCAAACCCACTGAACCCAAATTAGTCTGCCAGATAAGGCGTGCAAAATTCTTTGCGCGCCTTTCCGGCACCAGGTGGCTGTCGGAGAATGAGGGTCGTAGCGAGGGTGTGTGATTTTGAGTCAGATAATGTGATCAATTTAGGCGAATAGTTATTCACCTTCAACTAAATCGATCGCAGTAGCTGGCAAAAGACCACATCCGCAGTAGATCATTCATTCTCAAACAGGCTCCTAGAAGCCAATCCTCTGGACCTCCCTCAAATCCGGTACTCGACATGAGTTCATACAGACCAATTCTCGCAGGTAATGGTCTTGCAATAGCGCTCACTGTGATATTCGTCCTGCCGATTACAGCCATTCTGGCATACGTGGCTACCTCGCCACTAGACAACGGCATGATGCAACTCGGCGCCTGGCTCCATGAGACCTATAACTGGTCTTTCTCACCACTGGAAACCCGGGATCGCTTTGCAAAAGTCGGCTTCGCACTGCGCTCTATTGTGATTGCTGTCGGTATTTCCTTCCTGTATTTCTGGCTCACCAACTGGCTCAACCAGGGTCTGGCGCGCATCTCTTCAAAAGGATCATGGGGTAAAGAGTCCTACATTATAGAATCAATACAGCCATGGATTTTTGTCGGCCCGGCTCTGGTTCTGCTTATTCTATTTCTATTTGTACCTGCGTTTTCAACACTAAGCCTGTCGTTTCAGGAAGCCGACGGTGCCCGAACCGTACGTAACTACGCGTTTCTGTGGGATCCAACCTCACTCGGCTACGAGCAGTTTCGCTACGCCATGCGCAACAGCCTCATGTGGCTTGTACTGGTACCTACCGTTTGCATCTGCCTCGGTCTTTTAATTGCCGTACTGGCTGATTCCGTGCGCTGGGGGATCATCGCGAAAACACTTATCTTCGTGCCTATGGCGATCTCCTTTGTCGGCGCCGCCGTTATCTGGCGCAACATATTTGCCGGCGGCGGAATCCAAGCTCAGGAGGCGATCAACGGGCTCACCCCGTCCTATCAGATCGGCTTACTAAAAGCACTGCTCGGACACACCGCAGCGTACAATGAGCCTCTATACAGCCTTAAATTCTGGGGCAACTTCTTTTTGATGTGGATACTCATCTGGGTGCAAACCGGCTTTGCCATGGTGATCTTTTCAGCCGCCCTTCGAGGCGTACCGGAAGACACCATAGAAGCCGCAAAAATAGACGGCGCTAATCCGTTTCAGATGTTTTTCCGTATCAAGCTACCGCAGATTTACTCGACCGTGGTTGTCGTGTGGACCACGCTGGTAATACTGGTGCTGAAGATGTTCGACATCCCCTATGCGCTTTCCGCCAACGACGACGACAAACTACTACTTGCCACCATGATGGAAAACGCACGCAATAACTGGTCGGTCGGCGGCGACAACGTAGAAAATCTGTTTGCGGCGATCGCCGTCATGCTTATGGTCACGGTTATACCCAATATGATATTTAACGCCCGGCGTATACGGCGTGAACAGAAAGAGCTGGGGCATTAATGTTCGCTACAGACCAAAACCTAACCGGGTCACGGTGATTGAATCATGTCACGTACACTTAAACATGTTGTCCTGGCACTTATCGTAGTTATCTGGGTACTGCCGTTTGTCGCGCTGGTCACCACCTCTCTACGCTCCGAGACCGCCTCTAAAACATCAGGCTTCTGGACGGCGTTTACACCAACAGAGCTAGGCCACCGCTTCGGTACCCACGACAAAGACCAGACAGAACCGTTTGTCACCATGAGCGGCAATATTTTCGACAGACTGAATCAGAACCGCGAGAGTTTTAAAGTCGCCGGCGGTGTAAATTCCATATTGTTTAAAGGTCGGGTACCAGACCCCGACAAACCCGGTAAAACCAAACTGATCCGGCAGTTAGTCTACGCCGGTGAAGCCATGGATGTACGCGGAGGCGAGTTCGTGTTTCAACCCACCGGCGACTTCACCTGGACCTTTGCCGAGGCCACGGCTCCAAAGCCCAAGAAGCTCGATGCCTTTATCAATCAGGATCCGGTTTTCGGGCTGGACGCCTATGTCGAAGTATTGTTTGAAAACAAAAATGTGCCCAATGCGCTGATATCGTCTTTTATCGTTACTATTCCGGCCACTATCATTCCGATCACCATTGCCGCATTTGCCGCCTATGCCTTCGCATGGATGCGGTTTCCAGGCCGAGACTGGTTGTTTGTGCTGGTGGTGTCGCTAATGGTTGTGCCAACTCAGCTTGCCTTTTTACCTGTACTGCAGGGGTTTAGCGGAATCGCTTCATGGGCTACATCGCTCAACGCCTGGATGACCGATTGCGAGTTGACAAAAACCTGTCAGGTCGCCTCTAAATCTTTTGCCAGTTTGTGGGTTACTCACACCGCCTTCGGTCTGCCGCTCGCCATCTATCTGCTGCGCAACTATATTGTCGGCCTGCCCAAAGAACTGCTCGAAAGCGCACGCATAGATGGCGCCAGTCATTTGCAGATTTTTACTCGCCTTATAATACCGCTGTCCGTCCCCGCTTTGGCTTCGTTCAGTATATTTCAGTTTTTATGGGTCTGGAACGATCTCATCGTCGCCTTGTATATCGGGCCAGCCGATTCCAGCGATCTGGTTTTCCCGATTCGATTGCAGAAGCAATTAGGCACATTTAAAGATCAGCTGCACCTGCTGAATGCCTCCGCGGTTATTTCTATAATAGTACCGGTCATCGTATTTTTATCGATGCAGCGCTACTTTATTCGCGGGCTTCTGGCAGGTTCAGTCAAAGGTGGATGAGGCAATGACAACAGACGAGCTGAACTGGTGGGAAACCGCGGTTATCTATCAAATTTACCCGCGCTCTTTTCAGGATTCAAACGACGATGGCATTGGTGATTTGCCGGGCATCACCACACGGCTCGACTACATTGCGAACCTGGGTGTCGATGCAATCTGGATCAGCCCGTTTTTCAAAAGCCCGCAAAAAGACTTTGGCTACGATGTTTCAGACTACTGTGACGTAAACCCGGAGTACGGCACCCTGGCCGACTTCGACAAACTATTAGCCAAAGCACATGACCTGAACCTTAAAGTTATGGTCGATATCGTACCGGCGCACTGCTCCGATCAGCACGCCTGGTTTATAGAAAGCCGCCAATCCAGAGATAACGAAAAAGCCGACTGGTTTCACTGGGTCGAGCCCATGCCCGATGGCACCCCGCCCACCAACTGGCTGTCTTTTTTCGGCGGCCCGGCATGGACCTGGGAACCGCGCAGGCAGCAATATTATCTGCACAATTTCCTCACCTCCCAACCGAACTTGAATCACGCTAATCCGGCCGTTCGTGAAGCGCTAATGGATGTAGCACACTTCTGGTTTGATCGCGGTGTCGATGGTTTCAGACTGGATGCAGTGCATACCATCAACGCAAACAGCGCACCCTACGAAAACAATCTTGCCAACCCGGAATTTGTACCCGGTGACCTGCCCCAGCAACAGCAGCCGTTTTTTCGCCAGTTACACGACAGCGCGCAATTGAATCAGCCGGTCATCCAGTTGTTCAGTGAATCGTTAAGAGAAGTTTCAGATCACTACGGCGACCGCTTTCTAATGGGAGAACTGCACGGTGATGATCCAATCAAGGCAAGCCAGACATTCACCGCCCCGGGACGACTGCACGCCACCTATAACTTCAATCTGTTGCATTGGGACGGCCTGAATGTCGACGAACTTAAAGCCGCGATAACCCAGGCAATAGAAGCCTTCAATGGCACGGGTCGATTAAGCTTCGCTTTCTCCAACCACGATGTACCACGCAGTGCAACAAGACAATTGGCGCGCCTGGGCCTGAGAGACGATCAACAGCAAGCCCTTCAATTGTTATTATTGAAGCTCGAAACCTGCCTGATCGGATCAAGCTGTATTTATCAGGGTGAAGAACTGGCACTGCAGGATGTGCAGGATATACCGGTTGAGCAAATGCAGGATCCCTGGGGTATTGAATTCGCACCGGTGTTTCTGGGCCGCGACACCTGCCGCACGCCCATTGTATGGAAAGGCGATGCCCCCAACGGTGACTTTTCCAGAGCCAACAGCACATGGCTCCCCATTGATCAAAGACATCTGCAGCGCGCCGCGCTCGATGAAGCGGCAAGGCCGGCATCAATCTATAACCAGTTTTCAGAGTTTCTTCAGTGGCGCAAAGATCAACCGGCGATCATGCAGGCAAACACCATGAGTGAATTGACAGGCGAAGCAAAGCAAATTGTCTTTGATCGGGTATCAGAGCAACAGAGGCTTCGCTGCCTGTTCGACTTTGAAACGCTCACAGCCACCTTTGAGGAGGTATAAATGGCACAGGTTGAACTCAAAGGCGTAAACAAATCATTCGGTAACGTAAAGGTTATCCGTGACGTCGCCCTGCAGATAGACGACGGCGAGTTCGTTGTTTTTGTCGGCCCGTCCGGCTGTGGCAAATCCACCTTACTGCGCCTGATTGCCGGGCTGGAGAATCTAACCAGCGGCGAGATTTCAATTGCCGACCGGCCCGTCATGGACTTACCCCCATCTAAACGCGGTATCGCAATGGTGTTTCAGTCCTATGCACTGTACCCGCACATGACCGTGTTCCACAACATGGCTTTTTCGCTCGATTTGCAAGGCATCAGCAAAGCGGAAATCCACAATAGAGTAGAAGCCGCAGCTAAAATACTACAGATGGAACACCTTCTCGACCGCCGCCCGGCAGCACTTTCCGGAGGTCAGCGACAGCGCGTCGCCATCGGGCGGGCTATTGTGCGCAACCCGGATGTATTCTTGTTCGACGAACCCCTTTCAAACCTCGATGCCGCGTTACGACACGATACCCGGGTAGAGATTTCAAAACTTCATAATCAGCTGGGCGCCACCACAATCTATGTAACACATGATCAGGTGGAAGCAATGACTCTCGCAGATAAAATAGTGGTGCTTAAAGACGGTGAAGTAATGCAGGTAGGTGCACCGATGGAATTGTTTAATTATCCGGCTAATGAATTTGTTGCAGGATTTTTAGGCTCGCCTAAGATGAACTTTTTCGATGGGGTATTGACTGGTGGTGCTGGCAGCAATACCGGGAAGTTTAAGGGTGAAGGGCTCACAGCGAATGGTGTTCGATTGGTTGGTGATGGGAAAACTGAAGGTGCTGCAATAAGGCTTGGTATTCGCCCTCAGCATCTTGTTATTGACCCTGATGGACAGCTGCAAGGTACTGCTACGTTGGTTGAGAATTTAGGTACCGAGACGGTTGTTGAACTTGTTACTGAGTCGGACGTGTCGTTTCGGTTCGCATCGCCTGAGAGTCTGGATATTACCAGAGGGCAGACGGTTAGCTTCTCGTTCGATGAGAGTAATGCACATTTGTTTTGATTTTAGTCATCAACAAGACGGTATTAGAGCCCGCAAATATCGAACTTTAAGCTGCTAGACTATTGGCCTGCTTGTACTGACACAGGAGTGCCCTAATGAGTAGATCATTTGTAAACAGAGATCCGGAAATTCTAGGTGGAACACCGGTTTTTATAGGTACAAGAGTGCCAATTAAAGCCATATTCGACTACCTGAAAAATGGCGATAGCCAAGGAACCAGTCCGAGAACTGGGATCTACTACGGGCGCGATCTTTTGGCCAGCTATTTCGATCATTTTCGTTAAAGAAGAACAACTATTC
>MDLA01000195.1 GCA_001730015.1 Chromatiales bacterium (ex Bugula neritina AB1)
TGTTGCCAATTCCATCGCTATCAGTGTCGGTATCTTCGCTCGCATCATTCGGGAACGCATCGGCGTTATCGCCAGTACCGTCATTATCGCTATCAGTCTGCTCACTGGCGTCGTTTGGGAACGCATCGCTATTGTCACCCACTCCATCCGCATCGGTATCGGTGGTTTCTGTCGCATCGAGTGGAAACGCATCGGCGGTGTCATCGACGCCATCATTGTCATCGTCCGTATCAGCATTGTTGCCAATTCCATCGCTATCAGTGTCGGTATCTTCGCTCGCATCATTCGGGAATGCATCAGCGTTATCACCGGTGCCATCATTATCACTGTCGGCCTGCTCACTGGCATCGTTTGGGAACGCATCGCTATTGTCGCCTACACCGTCGCCATCGGTATCGGTAGTTTCTGTCGCATCGAATGGAAATACATCGGTGGTATCATCGACGCCGTCATTGTCGTCGTCCGTATCGGTATTGTTGCCAATTCCATCGTTATCGGTGTCCGTATCTTCGCTCGCATCATTCGGGAACGCATCGGCGTTATCGCCAGTACCATCATTGTCAGTGTCAAATTGCTCACTGGCATCATTTGGAAAGCTGTCGGCGTTGTCGCCGGTACCGTCTGAATCAGTATCGGTATCCTCCGTGGCATCATTTGGAAAGGCATCGGCATTGTCACCTGTGCCATCGCCATCGGAATCACTCGATTCCGTTGGATCTAACGGAAAAGCATCAGCTACATCGTTCACACCATCGTTATCGTCGTCTGCATCGGCGTTATCACCAATGCCATCCATATCGCTGTCATGAGTTTCACTACCATCAGCAGGAAAAGCGTCACTGTTATCGCCGACACCATCGCCATCGGTATCTTTGGTTTCTGAGCTGTCGTAGGGAAACGCGTCCAGGTTATCATTTACATCGTCGTTGTCATCATCGATGTCGGCATTGTCTCCAACGCCATCTCCATCGGAGTCGGTGGTCTCGGTAAAAACCAGAGGGAAAGCATCGACGGTGTCATCTACACCATCGTTGTCATCATCGGTGTCGGCATTGTTGCCTGTGCCATCTTCATCAGTATCTAAGGTCTCGGTTGGATCACTGGGAAAATCGTCTGCACTATCGAGCGTTCCATCGCCATCTGTGTCTGCATCAATATTGAGCTCGCCCGGCGCATTTCCACTTCCCGACAGCACGAACGTGCTATCACCCGTTAACGTCGCTTTTAGTGTATAAGTACCCGTACTCAGGGATTCGCTCTGGTAAGCGGAAGTGACATCAATATTACTGGCGTCTAGAACTCGAGTGGCCACTGCACCTGTTGGAGTACCTCCACTAAAAACAGGCGCAGGAAGGGCGGGATAACTCGCTGGCGGAATAATATTGACATCTGCCAGGGTATAAGTAAGCGCTGTTTGCGCAGTTATGACATAGGCTGTAGCACTATAAGGTGCAAGTGTATAATTTTCCGCGCCATCTCCTTCAAAATGGAGCCCACCCACATAGGAGACATTATAGGTTCCCACTGGGGTCTGATCGTCTAACGTGTATTGGGCGGTACCCGCGATCGAATCAATGTTTGTCAGATCACTAACGCTGACCACATTACCGGTGGCATCGAGCAACTCAAACTCAAGCTGTGGTGACCCCTCCGCCCCACTTGTCAACGTTTCTCTTACGTATATAACTACCGGTGGTGGCGCCAGACTTTTTAGCTGAGGAAGATCATCAACACTCCATACGGAACTGTCGAAACCAGCGGGCAGCACCGTGCCAGAGGAAGTCGCCGATGGAAAACTATTCGCGGTATAAATGTTCGTTCCGCTAAAGTTCCCATCCTCCTGCTGCGTTGTGTACAAACGGCTGAAGCTCGCGCCACCGGTGCCAAAGCCCACCAGACCACCAAACGAGATATCGTCGGAAACAGCGGTTCCAATAGCATAGGAGTCGGTAATAGTAGCCGCATTACTAAATATAACCCCTATCAATCCGCCGGTACCGTAATACCCACCGTGGTAGGCGGATCCAGATACTACGGTTCCCGTAGCATAGCTCTGTGTAACCGTTGTTGTTACTATACCGGAACTGTCTCTAATATGGGGTGCAGCACCGTCTTCCTGAATTCCCGTATTACCAAGCAGCCCACCTATAGCCAGAGCATCGGAGTACGCGCCTTGTGCAGATACGTTTGCGGTACTATAGCTGCGTCGTAAATTGAGCGTACCACTATTTTGATGTCCAACCAGACCGCCACCAAAAAAAGCGACCTGTTCAGAGCCGGTTTTCGTAGAAAGGTAACCGCTCGACCAATTTCCCTCAAGATGCGTTATATCCGAACTAGAACTTCCCTTTACCAACCCAGCCAGCGCTCCGGCAAATACCTTATCATCAGTTCTCGAATCCGCGTTAGTCTGGATCGCCACATTGATAATCCCAAGGTTTCGCACATCTGCACCAGAAAGTGATGAGAAAAATCCGTAATTACCCGCATCGACATCCTGAATCATCAACCCATCAACATGATTGCCCAGGCCATTAAAAGTTCCGGAATAGGTGTCTGGATAAAACGCTTCAAAATAGGGGGAAAGTAGTCTTCGCGACTCACCCAACGCCACATAAGTGCCCGCGGTCATCGGTATATCTCGCAGTTCCTGAACGCTGTCGAAGCTATTAAATACGTCGTACACATGACGGCCAATCAAAAGCCGGGGATTTTGCCCTGTCAGTGTTACACGAGCGCTGGAATTGTGATCGAGTATTAGATCGGTGTCCGCTGTTGCGGCGACTGAAACATCACTACTACCGTGAAAAAACTGCAAACCGGCATTGTCGCCACTGGCAGATATATTAGCCAGCAGGATAATGTCTTTACTACCTCGGAGTGTCAGTTGGGTATCTGCATCCCACGCGATGGGACTTTGCAGATATATTGTGCCATCACCCGGAGTGCGCGCAGCGGTATCGCTAACGGTACTGACACCATCGATGTCAATTATTACATCTCCGGTGGCTAACGCGCTTTCGATAGCTGCCGCCAGCGTGGCGTCTATAACGATATCCTCAGCTAAATAATCCGATCTCGTCGGGTCCAGAGGAAAGACATCATCGATGTCGGGTACACCATCGTTGTCATCGTCCGTATCGATGTTATTGCCGATACCATCATTATCCGTGTCTTCAGACTCAGTAGCATCGTTTGGAAATGCATCGCCGTTGTCTCCTACACCGTCGCCATCGGCATCCGAAGACTCAGCACTGTCAAGCGGAAACAAATCGGATACATCGTCTACTCCATCATTGTCGTCATCGGTGTCTGCATTGTTTCCAATGGTATCGCCATCTGTGTCCGTTGTTTCGCTGGCGTCTAATGGAAAAAAGTCGCTATCGTCGTTAGTTCCGTCGTTGTCATCATCTGCATCGGTCAAATCCGGAATGCCATCCGAATCGGTATCTGTTGAAGGATCGGGTACCAGCGCAGCGCCTCCGCCAAGCTGCATCGTGAAATCGTCAATCAGCTCCATCCTCGACCCTGCGCTGGAAAAATACACATGAATTTTTTCTGCGCTACCAATTTGGCTATTTACAACACCATTTAGCGTTTGGGTTGTAAATACACTGCCCAGGTTGCCGGCAGCATCAGAGTTGATGATCTGCATTTCCAGATCGTAGGTATTAGTGGCTACCGCCCGCAGTGTCAGAACAAATTTGTACCAGTTGCCCAGTACAAGATCACCGCTGCTGCTAAACCAGCTCAGGTTTGTCGTGGAATAATTTGAATGAAAAGCCCCACCCCCACCATGGAAGGTCGCGCCGATACCCACCGGCGCATGCCCCGGACTAACCGATTCATTGGTATCGCTTGCCGCGAGGCCCAAGCCACCAAAACCGTTGTTGAAGCGAATTTTAAAATAGGCAGACAGAACATATACATCGCCCACGCCACTGACACTATACCCGGCTTTCGTTGTCCAAAGATCCTGACTGCTACTGGGTACCGAGATGCTACCCGTCCCATTAATCCCGGAATTGGCATTCTCTGTGAAAACGGGTGACGAATCCGGATTAAACAAGCTGGTGAGACTACCGGGATCATTAAATGTTTCTTTAACAAAAACCGCAGCTGAAGACGGCTGTACCAGGAACAAGATCAGCAGGATAAAAATAAACGGGCACAAAACCGCAGAGAACATCCAATTACGTGCCACATCATCCTTGATGCAATGCATAGCGCTTCCTAATTTATATGAACAACTTAAATTCTGATCGGCACTTTGTTGAATTGCCTTAAGCTATTGCGTAATCAAAAGCACAAGTTTTGACAAAATAACCGATGTGTTTTTAAACCAACTACAAGTCAACTTCCTACATTTCCATGCTTTCAGACACCTGCAATTTCGAGTTAAGTAAGGAACACGAACGCATGAGTTTACCGCCTCGTCTGGCCCAGTCCAACAAAACGCCAGACGATGCAACCATTGCAGCAGTAGAAGACATCCAACGTTACCCGAGGGACAAATCGATCGATTGTCCGAGCATTCAGTGGAAAAATGTCGGACACCCATTTTTTGTCAAATGGAAAAAATGCTGGACACCCTTTTTTGGTCTGGAAACTCGCGTTTTTACGTGGTAGAAATGGCGTTGAAATTTTGATGTAGCAGTAGGAAGTAAAAAATGACCAGGGCCCGGAAAACACTAATAGCACTCGAAGCAACATCGTACTACCACATCTGCGTCAGGGCAGTACGGAAATCCTTCCTTTGCGGGGAAGATAAATCTTCAGGGCGCAATTTCGATCACCGCAAGCAATGGCTCGAGAATGAGCTACTACGGTTGACCGAGATCTTCGCAATCGACATAAGCGCGTACGCAATTCTCTCAAATCACTACCACGTAATTCTGCATGTCGATAAAGACCGAACCACCAATTGGGATGCCGGTGAAATAATCGAACGTTGGCATCAATTATTCAAAGGCACTGTACAGAGTCAAGCATTCATTAATGGTGAATCACTCGACGCTGGAGCTCGAGCGCTATTGGATAGCCAGATAGGAATCTGGCAGGAAAGGCTGACGGATATCAGTTGGTTTATGCGAGTGGTAAATGAAAAAATTGCTCGAAAAGCAAACGCCGAAGATGAGTGTACCGGCCGATTCTGGGAGGGGCGCTTTAAAAGTCAGGCGCTACTGGATGACAAAGCACTGTTGGCCTGCATGGCCTATGTCGATCTGAATCCGATTCGAGCAAAGATAGCAGAGACGCCGGAAGAATCTGACCATACGTCAGTTAAACTACGTATAGAGACCTGTCAGTCGCAAGGGATAATTGGCGGTATATCGGAGAATCAGCCAGAACAACTGCAGCCGTTTGCAGGTAGTACACACGAGGGGGAGTTAGAGGGCTTGCCGTTTCGATTGCAGGACTATTTGGAGCTGGTCGATTGGACTGGCAGGCAGATGCGGGAGGACAAGCCAGGGCAGATAGAAGAGACCGTGCCACCTATATTGAAACGTCTCAATTTGGACGCTGATCACTGGTTATATATGACTCAACACTATCAGAGTAGTTTCAAGTCATTGGTTGGTTGTGTGCAACAAGTACGCGAGGCCTGCCGGCTACTGGGCTGGAAGAAGAGCCACAGTCTGTCAATGTGCCGGGTGCTGATTGGTTGAAGGGTCACTTCTATCAGTGGCCAAATAACGGATAGTTTCTTCGCTAGAGGAAAAAAATGTCGGACACCCATTTTTTCCCTGGCTAAAAGGAGAATCCACCGATACAACTCCAGTCGTTTGCAGGCAGCGCACACTAGGGAATGTCAGAGGGATTGCCGTTTCGATTCCTGGACTATTTGGAACTGGCAAATCCGACGGGCAGACAGATCCGTGAAGATTAAAAGGGGCCCCGCCACCTATACTGAATAGTCTCAATGTGGACACCGACCACTGTTATATATGACACAACACCATCAGTGTAGTTTCGAGTCACGGGTTGGTGATGAAAAACGAGCAGGCGAGGCGTGTCGGCCACCGGGCTGGAAGAATAACCATAGTCTGCCAAAGTGCCGGGCACTGATTGGTTAAATGGCGGCTATCTGTCAGTGGCCGGGTAAGGGATCGTTTTTTGCCATAAAAAATGGCTGTCCCTGTTTTGGTCCGGTCCCTGTTTTGGTCCGCCGAAAAATGGTTGTCCCTGTTATGTTTCTTTACTTACTCTAACGCATTTTAAATCCTTGCTTGTCTAAAAACCCGCGCATATGAGGGCGTGATTCTTTACCGACCAGTTTTTTCATTTCATCGGTCCATTGACTTACCTTGGTGCCACCAGTACGGGTCTGATAATAATGACCTAGACGCTCGTTGTAGTCATCAAAATGGGTATCCTGTTGTTCATCGGTATAGGCATCCTGCATAAGAACCGCATCTACTGACAGGCGTGGCTTTATCTCCGGATCTTGTGCTGGGTATCCAAGACATAAACCGAATACCGGATACACCTGTTCAGGTAGCTGCAAAAGTTCAGTAACCTTTGCCGGGTTGTTTCGAAGACCGCCAATGTAACAAATTCCCAATCCCAGGGATTCTGCAGCGATGACGGCATTTTGCGCGGCGAGTGCGACATCAATAGTGGCGATAAGAAAGTGTTCTGTCATGCCTTGTTCAAATTCGCCACCGGCCCGTGCACAGGCAGCACCACTTCTTTTTAAATCTGCACACCAGACGAGAAACGCGCCTGCGTTACTTACCCACGCCTGTCCACCGGCGAGCTCGGCAATACTGTCACGCGTCGCTGAACTGTTCACCTGAATGACGGTCACAGCTTGCACATTACTGGAAGTAGCTGCTGTCTGACCAGCTGACACAATTTCCCGGACCTGCTCTGTTGAGACAGCTTGATCCGTAAATTTGCGAATGGAGCGGTGCGATTTCAGTAATTCAATAGTCGGGTTCATTGTCGGTTTCTCATGGTCGAATCAGTTATTTAATATTAAACGCAACAGTATCATTTTACTTTTTAATCCGCACAATCAACTGGGAATAGCTTTATAAAACAGACGAAGCGCCAGTTGGCTGAGCACTGACCAAAATACCTATCTAAAGGTTGACTCAGGTATTTTTTTCATAATAGAACCTCCCGTCCTGGTGCCGGGTAAACCACTCGCAATCATCGCCACTATCAGGGGAATCCACTCCAGTGCCACAAAACCCTGAATTCCGTATGCGATCACCCTGGAAATGTGCTGAAAAGTCATGCAAATGGCGTAAGTCGAGACGGTTGCATCACGGCAAGAAAAAAATGTTGGACATATATAAAATAATGCTGGACACCCATTTTTTCGGTTAAAAGGAAAATCAGCCGATACAACTCCAGTTGTTTACAGGTAGCGCACACGAGGAAAAGTCAGAGGGATTGCCGTTTCGATTCCTGGACTATTTGGAACTGGCAAATCGGACGGGCAGACAGATCAGTGAAGATTAAATGAGAGCCCGCCACTTATGCTGAACAGTCTCAATGTGGACACCGACCACTGCTATATGTGACACAACACTATCAGTGTAGCTTCGAGTCACCGGTTGGTGATGAAAAACGAGCATGCGAGGCGTGCCGGCTACCGGGCTGCAAGAATAACCATAGTCTGCCAAAGCGCTAGGCACTGATTGCTTAAAGGGTGGTTATCTGTCAGTGGCAGGGTACGGGATCGTTTCTTCGCCAGAAAAAAAATGGGTGTCCATGTTTTTCCATCCATGTTTTTCCAGAAAAAAATGGGTGTCCATGTTTTTTTCCTGGTTGAGGCATATCGCTACGGCAAGTTGGCCGCAGTCGCCCCGTTTCGATATACCCAGATTATACGGACGATATTTGCGGGCTGGATAGTCTGGGTAGAAATACCTTCAACCGCCGTGTTTACAGGCATTGGCATTATCTGCACATCAGGCGTTTTTATAACCTGGCGCGAAGCACTAGCCAAAAAGCGTAGTCGTCAATTAGCCGCTGCTGATCAACTGGATAGCAACATAGAGGACACTCATTTCTAATTCCTCGGATTAATTCCCACCTACATCCAGGATGTCACGCCTCGACTATTCGTTCCATCGAAAGGCCTCCCCCTCTCGCGTGACGCGGCCAATAGAGGGAAGCGCAAAATGACTGCCCAGCACGATGCAGCCTGCCTCAGAAACGCGCTCTAACAATTGAATGCGGGAAGATACAGCCATCTCAGCGTCGGAGTCGTATTTAAAATGCCAATCCGGATAGCAACACTGAACTGTTGAATGCAGCGCATCTCCAGTGATAACAGCTTCGCAGTTTGCGTCTCCCACCAAGATCGACACGTGCCCCGGCGTATGTCCCGGTGTTGGGATCAGTGTTACATGATCACCTAACATGTGGCCTGCCTGAACCAGTTCGACTTGCCCGGCTTCGACAACCGGTAGTATGCTCTCTAAATACATATCACCATTGCCCAGGCGGTGAACCTTTTCATCTGCTGAAGGTATAAGATAGTGCGCGTTCGGGAAAGTAGGCACCCAACGCCCATCCACAAGTTGAGTATTCCATCCGACGTGATCCGTGTGAAGATGAGTGCAAAGCACGTAGTCTATATCTTCAAAATTTACGCCTGCCGCTTTAAGCGACGACTGAAAGCGAGTTCCCGAGCGCTTGTGCCAATCGGGCATTCCGGGCACGGTCTTGCCGTTACCGACGCAGCTATCAACCAGAATGTTATGATAAGGGGTCTTTAACAGAAACCCTTGTATCGGCAGAATCATCCGGCCCGATTGACGGCAAACACTGCCTGGGGCATAGGACTCCACAATCGCAGCAACATCCGGCCCCGCTGTAGGATACAGTTCCTCTGGCGTTAAAAACGGCTCGTGTATTTCGAGAATTCTCCAAACTTCGATATCCCCGACTTTATATAACATTTTTCCGTCTCAATTATTTTATTTGAAGTTTCACTGTGCCCTGCGTCAACGCAAACATTATTTGGCCTCGAAAGCCCCTGGTAAAACCCGAGGTCAATCCATTGGCCGCCGACCACGGATCAACTGCGAAATAGAAACCGCCACCACCAGACCACCACCATAGAATAGATTCTGAACGAAGCTATCCACGCCAAGAAAATTCAGCCCCATAATACCGGTCGACAGAAAAAACACCGCCACAAACGCCCCGGGCGCATTGAATCGACCGGGGTAGATTGCGGTCGAACCCAGAAATGCTGCTGCAAACGCGGGCAGCAGAAAAGCCAGGGCCGAAGAAGGATCAGCCGCACCACGCATACCGGTATATAGCACACCGGCAAACGCCGCTATAACGCCCGCTGAAATCATCGCGCCGCTGCGCATGCGATTGACGTTAACGCCGGATAACCTCGCGACTTCCCGCCCTCTTCCCACAAAGAGTAGTCGTCTGCCCAGACTGGTGTGCTGAAATATATACCAGACAATAAATGCCAGAATCAGCGCATAATAAAAGCCGATAGGTATCCCCAGGAAGCGTGTGAGTATAACTGCTTTAACCAGCCCCATCGAAATGCCGGCTATGGTGTTGGAATTTGATACCCACAGTATTATGCCGTTAACAAAATAACCGGTTCCCAGGGTTACAATTAGCGAATGGATTCCGAAATATAAAACAAACAGGGAATTGATTGCACCAACCAATCCACCAACAATCAGGGCGGCTACTATAGCGGCACCAATCGACCAGCCCAGCTTCACATTCAGCACGGCGATCACCATGGAACTCAAGCCCATGACGCTTGCAACAGAGAGGTCGTAATCGCCGGTAGTGAGCGGTATTAACAGCGCCAGAGTCAGGGCTACTATCATGGCGTTTGAGCCAAACATGGTCGCATAGGAGTTCCATGCAAACATTTGCTCGGGGCGGGCAGCACCCAGTATTAGAATTAAAAAACCCCAGGCGAGCAACAGGCCATAGCGCTCGCTCCAGTCTTTCCAGTCGCGCTGCCCGGCTGGCCCGTGCTGCAAGTTGCCCTCGACGGATTCCAGCTTCGATTCCAGCGCTTCTATACGCGCCTCATACGCGCGCAGGGTATCGAGCTGGCTGGAGTTGTGGTGTGATTCGTTCATGCGCTTCGTGTCATTGATCGATAACAGTATTCGGCTATTAGTTCTTTAGTGAGGTCAGCGCCCGACAAGGTTGCTACGATTTGTCCCTGGGAAAAGATCAGAACCCGGTGGCACACGGTTGCCAGTTGCTCGTAATCTGTTGACCCTATTAGAACGGCTGCCCCTGTAGCTGCCAGCTGATCGAGTGAGTCCCAGATCTGCTTGCGTGCGCCGACGTCAACTCCCTGGGTCGGTTCATCAAGCAGTAATACATCCGGATTAATTTGCAGCCACTTTCCCATCAGTGCCTTTTGCGCATTGCCGCCGGAAAGCGCCGCAAGTGGCATTGACGGGTTATTGGGTTTCACTCCGGCGCGGGCACCAACAGCAATAGCATGAGCGTTGATCTGCTTATCGGTGAGCCCCGGGAAGACGCTAAGCCGAGACAGTACAGGCAAACTGATATTATCTGCCACAGAAAGCGAACCGACCCCAGCTTCGCCTAATCGATCTGCAGGCAAATAGGCAACCCCGTGCTGCAGAGCATTTTCAGGGGTGAATTGCGCTAGATTGTGCGTGTGCCCTGCCATAGTGACACTGCCACTTACTCCTTTCGCGGCACCATATAGCAAAGCGGGTACGTTATCAAAGCCCGAGCCGATCAGACCGGTCAGGCCCAGGATCTCCCCTTTCGCCAGATCGAAAGACAAAGGCCCCACCCGGTTAAAGCACAGTTTATCAACCGCCAGCTGCACCGATTGACCACGAACTGGTTTGCCGGTACTGCCATAAGCCTCAAGATCACGGCCGATAATTGCCGAGACGAATGCTTCATGAGAAGTATTACTGGTAATAACGGTATCGATCAGTCTGCCATCACGCAGTATCGTTGCGCGGTCTGTAATTTCACGTACTTCGTCGATATCGTGGCTGACAAAAATAACACTGGCGCCGGTCGACACGCACTGACGGATCAGATCAAACAACTGCGCGACGCCGGCTTGCGGCAGAAACGGTGTGGGTTCATCCAGTACGAGCACACCAGGGCGATCACTTTCCCGTGTGCCTGAATCGCGCAACGTCTCATAGGCCCGAACAATAGCCAGCAGCGCCTGCTGCACCGGCGACAAAGTTGCCACCACCACAGTCGGGTCAAGATCAAGTTCGAATCGATCAAACACAGCACGCGCATTCTGATGCGCAATCGTCCAGTTAATGCGCCAGTTATTCTCAGTTGCTATTCTGCCCAGATAGAGGTTTTCGGTTACAGATAGCGTTGGCACCAATCCCAGATGCTGATGTACAAACGACAATCCATAGGTATTCAGCTGCGATGACTTTACCGGCAGCGGCAGCGTTTTCCCATACAATTGCAGCTCGGCACCCGCATCAGGGGTATGAAAGCCCGATAATATTTTGATCAGGGTGGACTTGCCGGAGCCATTTGACCCCAGCAAACCATGAACCTCACCACGGCGGATCGACAGCGACACATTATCCAGTGCAAGCGCACCGCCAAACCGTTTGCTTAAGCTGCGGATGCCCAGAGCATCCGCACCACAATTCGCCAAAGCGGCTGGTGTCATTCAATACCCCACAATTTTTTGAAACCGTCTATATGTACATCGCCATAGCCGTCGTTAAAGGTGGCAGGATTACCGGCGGTTTCGACGTTGTCGTCAGTGAAAATATAGGCTGGTGTATTGAGCCGGGTTACCGCGTCAAGCCCGCACAACAAGCGCATGTTGGCGTCTGTTCCGGCCATACCGACCCAGCCGAGACTTTCGCCCACGTTCATCTCGACGATATCGCCTTCTCGCATCATGTCGAGCACAAACGGCGTACCGTTATAAGATACGATTTTTGCCTTTGAACCAGCGATCTGTATTGCTGGCACTATAAATTGCGACAGTGAATCATAGACCGGCAGCACGTAGTTGATCGATGGATCCGCCAGCAGGGCATTTTGTACTGCTGGCTGGGTTTTTGTTGCCCAGTCGTTAACGGGCACGTTGATGTATTTCGATTTGCAGTCGGGACAATGCTCTTCGAGGTAGCCGATGATCGCATCGCGCAATGGGGCAGTCGGGGTGATTTCATCCGGCCCCAGTACTAACGCATTAACCTTACCACCAGTTTGCACAATGGCCCAGGCAGCGATAATCTGACCGACGGTGACATAGTCTGTGTTGGCCCCGTTATCCAGAAATTCCGGTACTTTCTGTGTACTGGCATCGTAGTTATGGGTGGCGGTTACCTTAATACCAGCTGTTCGAGCTTCGGTTATCTGTGGCACCAGAAACTCCGGTGGCAAGCCGCCCTGCATGTCTATAAGATCAAATTTCTCTGCGACGGCGGTATTGATCCCCTGAATCCATCCTGCCGGATCCATCTGCGTTTCCCAGTCACGCAACTCAAAACCGACAATACCTGCAGCCTCAACAAAACCACGGCTTATTGCAGCATTGAAGGGATTGGCGTTAGTCAGTGGAATAACAAACATTTTTTTATCTGCCATACAGGCTTTTGCATCAAACGCATCACCCGGAGCTTCGAAGGTTGGCAACTGACTGTGTTTTTCTATAAGTGCGACAGCTTCGTCCATTCCAGCGTTGGCGGTCAGTGCCCAACTGCAGGCGATTGCGATAACAGGTTTTATAAATTTCATGGTTTTCCTCTCGTGTGTTCTGGTTAAATGCTCTGATTTAGTGCTTTAAGCAGACCCGCGATCCGCAGATCAGCTTGGGTTCACTGCCCCGATGCACCGCTTTGAACGGTGCGCATATAAGAAAGACACTCTTCCGTCGTTAGCAGATCGGCATATTTTGCGCTCATATCGTACAGATTGGCATCGTGCGGCTCCTGCGCCCGATCACCTACGGCATCTGAAACAACGAGTGTCACAAAGCCGTAGGAAATACTGTCTATACAGGAAGCTCTTACACAGCCGGATGTTGTCACACCGGTTAACAGCAAGGTGTCTACTTTCAGCCAACGCAGTGTTGCATCGAGCGAGGTACCGAAAAAGGCACTCGGGTACTGCTTGCTGATAAGGATATCGTCTGGCTCCATAGACAACCCGTCTGCCAGTCGCTGAGAATCCCGGCCTGCATCGAAACAGGCGAGCGCAGGTACTTTACTGTAAAAAGCGCCGCCGTCAGCGCCACCCGGTGTGTATTTAACCTCGGTAAAAATTACCGGTATACCGGCGGCACGAGCGACCGGCGCCAGGCGTGCGGCATTAACCAGCGCTGTCTGGCAACCCTGCCCACCATAGAGAGGCTGGTTTTCGTCGAAATAGGCCTGGGCAAAATCAATCAGTACCAACGCCGGCCGCTTGCCCCATGACTGTGCGCTGTGGTATTGCGCCCGGGCGTAGTTTTCATCTAGCTCATTGGTCATGGATTATCGCTCCGCTGCGCGTTCATAGTGCTGCCGGAACACCGGTGCGACCGGTGGAGCAAACCCGGTTTCGGATTCACAGCGTTGCTTAAGCTCTTCTATAGAACTGAAGCCGCGGTCAAACAGTTCCGGTGACGATTGCGTTTGTGCCATTTCCTGCCGCAGCTTCGATGTACCTGTGTTATCGAGCTGACCCTGGCTTATTACAACGCCATATCGCCGCGCGCCCTGCTCACTGACCAGCCCGCGTGCGACATCAGCGGCGACCAGCTCGGCATCGCGTTCGAGCGGGTTACCCCAGCCACCACCACCCCAGGTGTTAAAATAGAGAATATCACCAGGCTGAACCTGCACACGATCGCATTTGGATGGAATATTTTCCTCTGTGCCGTCCGTACGTACCAGACGTTTGGTTGAACGCATACCGGGCTCACCGCCATTAACCCCCCAGGGGTAAGTCAGCCAGCGATCATCGTGAATTGAAAATTCACCGTTCTCCAGCATCTCATAGGCGATGGTAATTCCGTTACCTCCCCGATGCAGACCCGCACCACCGGAATCTACAATAGTGGCATATTCGCGAATACGCAGTGGAAAATAGGCTTCCAGAAATTCATTCGGCACGTTGGTAAAAGCCGGCCACAGAGAATGACCATCCGGCCCGTCTCCGGCTGGTCGCCCCGGTATGCCGCCAAAGCCAATCTGAAACAGCTGGTACCACTTGCCATTGCGATCAAAACCTGAATACATGAAGTGCGGGCTGTCTGAGAATCCGGCTGCGTTCAGTGCATCCGGCGCACCCTGCCCGAGCAAACCACCCATCAAATCAAAAATTCGGCCCAGCATATGAGTGCGACAACTAAGTGCAGCAGGTTTTTTAGGTTTTAATATGCATCCGTCCGGGATGTGCACATCCAGCAGTTCATAGAAGCCGTCGTTGAACAGTATTTGCGGGTCGAAGAGGTTAATAGTAAACGCACCGAAGAACATCTTGAACATCTCTTCGTTAAGCAGAAAATTAATAGAAGAAAATGATTGAGGATCGGAGCCGGTGAAATCGAAATAGGCTATCTCACCCTCACGCCACAAAGTGCAGGCAATTTTATAGGGGCCGTTGCCCATACCGTCGTCGTCAATCCAGTCTTCAAAGTAGGCTTTGGATTCCGGTATGATCATCTGGATAATCGCCCCCATCGCTACTTTGTTGCGATCGAGCATATCGTGCATTGCAGAAATATAAGTATCGACACCAAAACGCACTATATTTTCACGTACCCGGCGTTCCGCCAGCCGCAACGCTGCAATAATGGCGAAGAAATCTGATTTATTCCACTCCGGCATGCGCGTGTTGTGCAGCAGCAGGTTAAGTAGTTCGTCAATCAGCTTGCCATCCCGATAGATCTTCGTCGGCGGCACAATAATACCTTCTTCGAAAATCATTTTGGCATCGGTAGGTAATGATCCCGGCACCTTGCCACCGACATCCGTCATATGGCCAAACATGGCAGCCCAGCTGACCAGCCGACCATCGTGAAATACGGGCATCATCAACAGCCAGTCGTTCAGGTGGCTCACCGCACCGTTACAGGAATAGGGATCGTTGGTTATAAATACATCGCCATCTTCTATAGTGCCTTCGTAACCCTGCATAAAGCCATGCAGGAACGAACCGAACTGCCCAACCACCATTTTGCCTTCTTCGTTGGCAATAAGCGGGAAAGCATCGTGCTGTTCACGGATACCGGGTGACATGGCGGTTCTGAATAGAACGGCGTCCATTTCATTGCGTGCATTGCGCAAAGCGTTCTCGACGATATCGAGTGTGATCGGATCAACAGTGACACGATTAAACGGAGTATTATTTGCTTGAACTATCCGGGCAGTCATTTTGTTCTCCTGTGGCTTATCGTGTCATCGGCTGTAAAGCGGACTGTGCCTCGGCATGATCGTCCGGCCAGATAATTATATTGCCCGCTGCGTCAACAAATCCGGTGTGTCCTGGCAGAATCACCGAGGTGCTATCCATTTCGGTTATTATCGCAGGGCCTTCGACCCGGTTATCGGGCAGCAACCGCGACCGATCATAAATATAACCTTCACACCACTGACCGTCTGAATAGATTCGTGTGGGTTGTATCCTGGCTGCTGAGCTATCTGTGGTTCCCGTCCTGAGGGCCTGGCCGGTAAAGGTTTTTTCCGCCCCCTGAACAACCGCACGCAAACCTACAAGCTCGTGCTCGGCATCGAGTGCAAAGGTGAATAGCTGCTCGTGTTGCTGATCGAATCGGCGCGCAACACCGGCAAGCCCGCCACTTGAAAATTCCTCAGGCGAAAGGCTGATGGTAAGCTTCATTCCCTGCCCTATATAGCGTATATCTATTTCATAGAGCACTTCCTGCTCGTGTATGCCAACGCCTTCGGCCGATAACGCCTCTGAGGCATCCTGCTGCATAGTCTGTAACAGATCGGTGATTTTCCGGTCACTCGTCTCTGCCACCGGTGTCACATAAGTTTGGCTTGATTCGTTGCGCAAACGAGTGGTGGCATCACCATAGGCACACAGAACTCCGGGCCCCGGCGGAATAATGGCCGGCCAGGCGTTAATCAGCCGCGATAGCGCATTAACATGAAGCGGACCTGCTCCACCAAACCCGATCAAGGCAAAATCGCGCGGGTCGTAGCCCTGTTCTACAGAAACCAGCCGCAACGCCCCGCACATGTTCTCGTTAACAATCCTGATCACACCCTCTGCAGCGGTTTCTATATCGACGCCGAGACCTTCGGCAATTTTACCCACAGCGGTAAGCGCCTGATCCCGCGAGATTTGCATATCACCGCCTAGACGGGCATCTGCCGGCAGATAACCCAGCACCACGTTGGCATCGGTGACGGTGGGTTCCTCACCACCTTTACCATAGGCGGCAGGTCCGGGATCGGCACCGGCGGATTGCGGCCCGACCCGCAGGGCCTTGGTCAGCTCCGGCACGTAGGCTATAGAACCACCACCTGCACCAACAGTACGCACATCAATAGACGGTGCGCGCACAGTGACATCGCCCACACGTGTTTCACGGCGGGTACGGGCAATGCCGTTTTGAATCAAGGCGACATCGGTTGAGGTACCGCCCATGTCAAAAGTCAGCAGATCTTCATAGCCGGCACGCTTCGCAACCCATAACGCACCGGATACACCACCGGCCGGCCCGGACATCAGCAGATTTACCGGCTGATCCATTGCCGCCTGTGCTGACGACAGACCGCCATCGGAGCGCAGTATCTGCAGCAGTACATCGTTGCCCATTCGCGACTTGAGTTCACTTTGCAGATTGCTCACGTAGGAGGAAACAACCGGGCGCACATAGGAATTGACGACGGTTGTTTCCGTGCGCTCGTACTCGTACATCTCAGGCATTATAGAGGCAGATGTGGACACCGGTATATGCGGTGCGATTTCACGTGCAATGCTGGCTATACGGCGCTCGTGTTCGTCGTTCGCATAGCTGTTAAACAAGGCAATAGTCAGTGCTTCAATACCACGGCCAAGCAGGTTTGTCAGCTCGCGTCGAATAGACGATTCATCAAGCGGAGTTAGAATTTCCCCTTTGGCCCCGATGCGTTCATCGGCTTCAATAGTTAACTCCAGTGGCGCCAGTGGCAGGGTTTTATTCCAGATAACCCAGCCGCCCAGTCCGCCCGGTACAAACGAGCGTGCTATTTGCAGAACATCACGATAACCTTTGCTGGTTACCAGGCCAACTGTTGCGCCGGCTTTGGTTAAAACCGTGTTCGTTGCGACCGTGGTACCGTGCATTACCTCGGATATATCACTTGCGTTTATATTGGCTTCACGGCAGATCTTTTCAACACCGTTTAATACTCCTATAGAGCTGTCTGCCGGTGTGGACGGTACTTTCGCGGTAAAGGTACGGCCGTTTTTTTCATCGAGCAACAATAAATCGGTAAAAGTGCCACCCACATCAACCCCTAAACGCAGACCGGCACGGCGACCGCGCTGTGAATCAGCAACCGCTGCGGGCGTGTTGCTTTCGACTCGTCTGAGCCGTTGTTCAAATTCGGCCAGCTGTGCTTCATAGCGTTTGATTAACTCTTCAGTTGTGCTCATGGTTATCCCATAGGTAGGCGCTGACAGTAGTTTCCGATAACTTCATAACCCTTTTCCTCCACCCCACAGGCGCTGCCAGAACGAGCGCTTTCGCGGTCGTTCCGGTGGTGCTTGAGCAAGTGATTTTTCAGACAAGGCAACCAGCCGCTCCATCAGCTGATGCTGATTATCAATCATAGAATTCCGCTGCTCCAGCTCACGCTTAAGCTGCCCGGTGAGATCAGAAGCTGAACGAGCAACAGCCTCCTGAGTAGCGGATCCTGCAACAGTGCCCGGCCTGACCGCAGACTTTTCAGATTCACCCAATGCTCGCTCCAGAAGCTCCATTGCTTTTTCTGTAGCGCCCGATAATTGATCAGTCTCCCGTGCCGTTATTTCCTCGCGCTGCCGGATCGCTGTAAAAGTACGCTGAAGCAAATCAGACAGCTGCTCAGACTCTTTCGCGCTTTTGCTAAGCTGAGCCGTTAATTCGCCGACCGTTCCGGTCAGCCGCGCAGATTCTGATTGCAGGCTCTCCACTGCCGCGGCCGAACGATCGAGTGCCTGGCTCTGTCTTTCCAATAGTTGCTGCAACTGCTTTTGCTGCACGTCGGATTTATTCAGATTGTCACGCAGATAAAGCAGTTCATCTTCATAGACTGCTGACAATAAATCGGAGTCTATTTCAGCGTGTTCCAGTTTTTGTGGCAGTTCGATGGGCAGATCATCAAGGTGAATGCGAATAGCACCCTTGTTATCACGCCGCATCGGTATGAGGCCGCGCGCAATACCCTGCCGCAATTGCGCTGCACTGATTCCCGACGTTCCAGCAGCCTCCTCAATCAGCAGGAACTTATCGTCCGCGTAGTGTGGTGTATTACGGCGCAATAGCAACGCCTGCATCGAAAGACTGGCTCTCTGTTTTAAAAGAGACCATTGCTAGATTATTCCGCGCTTTAGATAGTCATCGCGCACCGGGTCGGCAAAGTTCAGCAGTTCCTTATAGACGTAGTCATTATGCTCTCCGAGCTCTGCACCCACATGCCGGACACTGCCTGGCGTGTCTGACAATTTTGGCGCAACATTCTGCATTTTGATCTTGCCGAACTGAGCATGATCGACATCTACAATTGCATTTCGTGATTTAAAGTGCTCGTCCTCCAGCATGTCAGCCGCCTTATAAATCAGCCCACACGGTACACCGTTGTCGTTGAGCAGTTTTTCAAGATTGGACAAATTAAGCGTCTTGGTCCACTCGTTAATTAGAGCATCCAGCTCAGCCATGTGTGCACCGCGTGCTGCATGCGTTGCATAGCGTTTATCGTCTGCCAGATCTGGTCGCCCCATTACGTCGGCCAGACGTTTGAAGACGGTATCCTGATTCGCGGCGATCAACAGCAATTTACCGTCGGCAGTTTCAAACACATTGGATGGCGATACGTTTGGCAGAATCGCACCGGTGCGTTCGCGTACATAGCCGGCCACATCGAACTCTGTGATCAGGCTTTCCATCATGTTCAATACCGATTCATAGATTGCACTATCGACAACCTGACCGGTACCGGTACGCTCGCGCGCATGAATGGCCATTAGTGCCCCCATGCACGCATGCATTGCGGCTAGTTCATCGCCGATAGAAATGCCCATGCGGCTGGGCTGAGTGCCGGGATCGCCGACCACATAACGCAATCCGCCCATGGCTTCGCCTATGGCACCGTAACCGGCACGCGGGGCATAGGGTCCGGTCTGGCCATAGCCGGTAACACGAACCATAATCAAACGCGGGTTAATTGCCTTTAGTTCTTCATAACCAAGGTTCCAGCGCTCCATGGTACCGGGGCGGAAATTTTCCAGCAGGATATCAGTTGTTTCAACCAGTCTGCGGACGATATCCTGCCCTTCCGGTGTGCGCAGATTTAACGTAATGCACTTTTTATTTCGACCAACAACCGGCCACCACAAAGACTTGCCATGCGGTTTCTCACGGCCCCACTGACGCATGGGGTCACCCGTTCCTGGTTGCTCGCACTTGATTACCTCGGCACCGAAATCGGCCAGTAACTGCCCGCAAAACGGACCAGCCAGCAATTGCCCCATTTCCAGCACTCGCAGATCGGACAACGGCCCTTCACGGTTTGCTGCTGCGCTGCTTTGCGCCATCTGCGAGATTCCTCGATCCACATGTTGAGCCAATTTAAGCCGGATTCACTATTCCGGTCAATTGCCATTTCAAGGTTCATCTTATATAGTTTTGTGCACTTATCAACCGTTCCGGAACACCAATATGCGTAATAACGTCGAAATCATAGAGGTATCCCCACGGGACGGTATTCAGAATGAAAAGAAACTTTTATCACTCGAAACCAAGCTCGAACTCATTGAGCGCGCGGTTGACTCCGGTGCCTCGCGAATCGAGGTTACAAGCTTTGTCAACCCCAGGCGGGTGCCGCAAATGGCCGAAGCCGATGAAATCTGTGCAGCACTGCCACGCGATACAAACTGCAAGTACATTGGTCTTGCGCTCAACCGTCGAGGCTTTGAGCGCGCCTGCAACGCCGATCTCGACGAAGTAAATTTTGTAGTTGTTGCCAGTGACACCTTCAGCCAGAGAAATCAGGGCACCGATACCGAAACCGGCACTCAGCTGTTCAACGATCTAGCCGCCGGTGTCACCCGGCCGATTGGCGTCGGTGTAACAATTGCCGCGGCGTTTGGCTGCCCGTTCGAAGGCGAAATGCCGCTTGAGCGTCTGCTGAAAGTGGTAGAAGGCTGCATGCAGGCAAAACCGTTTGAACTGGCACTGGCTGACACCATCGGTGTTGCTACACCGCGCGACATCCATGAGCGCATCGCCGCGGTTCGCGAACTCTACCCCGATGTGCCCTTGCGCCTCCACCTGCACAATACCCGCAATACCGGGCTTGCAAACGCCTGGGCGGGAATCGAAGCCGGCGTGTCGGCACTCGATTCAAGTTTCGGTGGAGTCGGTGGCTGCCCGTTTGCGCCCGCTGCAACCGGCAACATTGCAACCGAAGATCTGGTCTATATGCTCGAACGCGCCGGGATCAGCACCGGCGTAAATCTGGAAAAAGCCATTGACGCTGCACAATTCATTGAAACCTCGCTGGAAAAAACCGTACCCGGCATGGTCATGAAAGCTGGTGTTTTTCCGCAAACCAATGCGAGTGCGGCGTAGTCGGCGCGGTTATTCAAACCAGTGTACTTTAACGGTCAACGTCTACTCTGGCGTTGCATATGATTTCGAGTTCAGAAGCCTATAGAGCTATATAAAAGGCGCTGCACGGAGTTTTTACCGGATTGAGCCTGGTCATTCCAAGTGATATTCAGGAATAATGAGAACAACGCTTTAACCCGCATTATTCACGGGATTCACGGAATCTCACTTGACCGCTGATTCCACAGAGAATTTTTCTCCTGCAAATATCAGTAAGTATTCGGCGCTAGAACAAAACCCACTGTGAAAACCCTTGCCGTAAATAAGTTAGGGCTACGCGAAATACTCGCCACCCCATGAGTAATGCGCCTTGGATGCTGCTATAGAAGCAGCGCAGCGGTTCCGGGCCGGAATTTTATGCAACACCAAAGTCTATAGCTACACCACGTAAATATGTGGCTCGCGCCTTTTTGCTCTGCAATTTTTTTAACGCAGCCGTACCGGCATTGTTAGCGGACCACGAAACGCCCAGCCACTGAAGGTCACCTCTCCATCAAGCGCCAGATCCGGAAATCTTTCAAATAACCGCGGCAATGCGACTTCACCAATCAGCACTCTCGAAGCAGATGCACCGGCGCAGAAATGCGGCCCCGCACCAAAGCTGACCGCTTTTGACGTATCGCGATCCAGATTAAACAACTCTGGCTGATCAAACGCTGTTTCGTCGCGATTTGCGCTGCCAAACATAAGAAACGCACGACCGCCCGATTCAAAATTCACACCTTTCCATTCGAACGCCCTGGCAATCTGCCTGGGCGACATGCCGATCGGTGATATCCAGCGCGCGTATTCTTCAAACACACTGCGCCAGCTATAGCGCATATCCAGAACGCCGGTAAGTTGCTGAGGGTGTGTAAGCAACGCCCACGCGGCTCCGGCTATTGCATCCCTCGGTTCGTTCTGGCCGCCGCTGATCGCAAGCTTTATATTTGCCCTGACACTATCCATTGGCTGGCCAGCGGCACACAATACCTGCAACAGCGAGTACTCAGGTAGATCATTTTGAGGCAACAGCATTTCATCGATGCTTCGATCTATAAACGCCGTGGCCTCGTTGCAACGGCTCTGGATATCCGCATCGCCGGAATAATTGGCAATGCCGTCGATCATTCCCTGCGAGCAGGCATCCAGTTGAGCCGGTGTCATGTTCGTGAGACCGGTGATATAACGCAAGGCATTGGCAGATACCGGCATAGCATAGTCCTGAACCAGATCGCAGGTGTCGCGATTTGACAGAGAATCAAGTACGGCTTCTGTTGCCAGCTCAAATTGTTTTTTCCAGACCCGCCTGACTGTACGGGGTGATAAACTAGGCATCGCCTGCCTGCGCTCGATAACATGCGCTTCGCCATCCTTGCGCATCATGTTTTCTCCCATTAGTACAGTCATCAGACCGCCGGGCTGCACGGAAGAAAACACTCCTACGTTTTTTTCACATTCGAAGATATCGTCTCTCAGCGTTAACAGCGTAGCACCCAATTGCGGCACATAGCAGATCGGAGTCTGTTGCCGCATTTGCGCATACACCGGGTACGGATCTGCTTGAAAAGTGGCGGGATCAATGTCAACCACCGGCGGAGCTGTTTTGTTCACGGCAGAATACCTTATCAATTGATCAACCAGTCACTACTAGATTAACTCATGGTTTGGATGTGCGGGCTTATTCATCCAGCAGTCCGCACTGAGGCAATGTTTAAATTTCGGCCGTCATATCCGAGGTATCAACGTCGTTTGGTAAATTTTCACTAATGAAATGGTACGCCTGCGATAATGCGGCGACCTCAACAACAATTGCGCACATCGATAGAATTAGCGATAGCAAAAACATAACCTTCAAAAGCTACATTTATGGCAGCTTCTGAAGGTTACCTGTGTGAACTAGACGAACTTTAGTTTCCGGCACCTAGAACCGAAACAGTCCATGGTTTCCAGACATCTTCGTTGTCTGCAAGCCACTTTTTTGCGGCTTCTTCATGCGATAATCCATCGACATCAACCAGGGCTGCCATTGAACCGATTTGAGGGGTGGTAAACGAAAGCCTGGTAAACGCGGTATACGCTTTAGGATGAGTTTTCGGCAACTTGTAATTCGCCCCTTTTTTCAACCACCCTGGAGGTGAACCGCACCCGGTAGTTTCCATCGATCCGCCATCCGCAATTCTGCAACCATCAAAGTAAGGGGGAAATTCAATAAAGGTGAAGCCAGAGGCATCTGTGAAATTAGGCGACCAGTTGAATATGATAGTACCTCGACCTTCCTTCTCTGCCGCTTTAAGCTCGGTCCACAATGCATCGGCTCCGCCGGCAAATTTAACCATCCATTTATCATCCAGCCCTAATCCCTTAACCCGGTTTGGTATTACATCACCGTGCCAGCTTTGCGGACCTTCCAGCCAACGACCTTTGCCACCGGAATCGGGGGTTGCAAAGGCTTCGTGACAATCTTTCAGCGCTTCCCAGTTTGGTAGTCCCGGACACAGATTCTTTTCAATAACCCAGTTTGGCACACCCATCTCTTCGAGTGTGGCAGCTTCATGAGTTCCCGCGTCAATCAGACCACCCTTTTCCATCGCATTGTAGTAAGCGTTTTGCATAGTAGACTGCCACACTTCGTGAACCAGCGAGATATCACCGTTGCGCACTGCCTCGAAACTCGACTGATTTTCCACCGGTACGTATTCAACATTATTACCCATGCTCTCAAACATGCCACCTATGACGTAAGCCATAACAAGCTGGCTGGACCAGTTTTTCAGAGGGATTTTTATCGGCGCTGTGCTGTCTGCGGCTCTTAGCACCCCTGATGCAGAAAATAAAACCACAAAAATTGATCCAAGCAAATATTTGCCGAATCGAGAAGTTACAAAGCTCATCTAATTCCCCTGTATTTAAGTAACGGTACTGGTTAAAGTAACGGTGTAGCCCTTGGATTTAGACCTGATTTCAATTCTGCCGTAAAGATCTAGATACTTCCTTATCTGCAAAACTAAACACAGGTAAGACCTATGGTCCGTGAACACAATACAGCAAATTAGCTGCACAATGCCAGCAACCAGAAAAAACCAGGCTAATCGACTATTTCAACAGTGGACGAAAGATCACTATCTACAATAAAACATGCTTTGCTAAAGGCGTTGAGGGATAGCGGGTTAGGCAACCGAATATCGTTTAAATCCGGTTGAGCTTTGCGGCTCAGCTCGAAGCGCCTGTCTATCTGGCTGATAAACAACATATTCACCCCCCGGGTCACAGCAAATGACTTGAGATCAAGAATCTGACTTTGCAAATCCGGTTTCTCTCGCTGTTGATCTAGCACTTGTAAGTAGTCAATTACAACCACCGTATTACGAGGACTATCAGCGAGTTTATCACGAATGTAACCGGAACAGATGTCATCGGAGTTATCGAAGCGCAGGCCCTCTTGTAACCCGCGTGCCGCCTCGCCAATCTGCTCCAGTTTACCGAGCAGATCCTGTAAATTCCATACCAGTGTAAAAAACCAGGCCTGCCGACCCTGTCGGATAGCATGCACAAGCATACGCAGCGTATACAGTGTTTTACCGTGACCGGGACGGCCGGCGACCAATGCCATATCACCCGGCTGGAGCGCATTGATGAAAACCCTGTCAGTTGCATGACGATCATACTGACCAGCTAACAGACTCCAGTTATTGTAGCCATGTTTTCTGGCAATACGATCTAATGCTGCTGTGTGAGATATACTCGCTTCGCGAGATAGAGCCTTTGCTTCGCGCTTAAGCCGAAATATCGGGATTTTTGGTGTCATGTGAAACCCTCTGTTACGGGTATAAAGCCACAACCCCTCCTCATATGTCCTACTACCCTGTCAGTTGGTTGCAATATGCAAGCACTGTGAGTCTGCGGCATCAGGCATGCATGCTCGCAACGGATTGCATTGTCGATCACCCGGTATGTAGAAAAACGCGTACAGACCGACCAATGAATCTACCGTCGAGCACAACTGGTGTGCAGACTCCAGCCTGGTTTATTTATGGGTGGCGAGCATATCGCGCCGGAACTTGCTTTCACAGTGCATTTTTTTCTCGCATCGATTACTCACCCCGTGCGTCAAGATATTTGCAAGAGAAAAAATGTGCTGTGGAATTAAGGTTCACATGGGATGCAGTCTTTCCCGTGAATAACCCAGGCTCTGTCCTGTATGATTTTTACTTTCCCGTTTGGAGGGGGGCGGCGCGGACAAAAACCGAAATTGGATTATGCCACACTTGACGCAGAAATCGACAGAAACACCAATGAGCCCCGCCATAGAGTAACCTCAGGTGTTGCATAAAACTCCGGCCCGGAACCGCTGCGCTGCTTCTATAGCAACATCTAAGGCGCTGTACTCATTTTTACCGACTATCACTTAGAACGACCCGGCTCAATCCAGTAAAAACTCCGTGCAGCGTCTTTTAGCAACATCTAAGGCGCTGTACTCATTTTTACCGACTATCACTTAGAACGACCCGGCTCAATCCAGTAAAAACTCCGTGCAGCGTCTTTTATACAGATCTATAAGCTTCTGGACTCAAAATTTCATGCAACACCAAGGTAACGTTTGAATTTACAGCCAGAATTCGCGGCCAGAATTCTCACAAGTGCGGTTACAATTTTTTGCACACAGCAAAAGCTTGTGAATCGGACTTATGACGCCCTTAGTGATTTCAAAAGTGCCTGCATAAACGCCATTTGGCTAGTCACAAAGTTATTATACTTTGGTTTATCATCATCAACATCTACCACGCGCCGATGATAAAAGATATGAAAATCCATATTGGTTTTTAATTCATCGGGTAGTAAAGCCGAAGGAATTATCTTCAAATTCGGCAATACCGGAATCGAGATATTCTCAACAACCGGGTTCTTGCAGAAAACACAGCTCCCGCGCTTGACAAGTGGAGGTTTTTGATACGTTTTAAACTCAACTGTACTCTCCTCCTGCAACAACACCTCCGTTGCTCTAAATACAGTGACATCGGCAAAGGGAATTTTATTAAATGACCGGCAACTTCTACAGTGACAACATGCTCTGAATAACGGCATACCTGAAATGTGTAGACTCGCCGTACTGCAACTACAGGAGATCTGAACGGGCGCAGCATCAAACACAGGGATTCTTCCTCGGTCTGATTACAATAAATCTTATAATACGCATATTCATTCTATGGCATCTGCCGCTCTGGTGCCAGATCAGCAGGGCGAAACCCCTGATCAAGAATATAGGAAGGGGCTTGCCTGCCGAGAATCTGCGCAGCAGCTAAATCAGACAGCGCGGGAGAAGTCTGAATACCGTAACCTCCCTGCCCCGCGAGCCAGTAGAAGCCCTCGACTTGCGCAGAGAAGCCTGCGACCGGTGATTTGTCGGTGACAAAGCTTCTGAGCCCGGCCCATTTGCTTTCGATCGATTGAATCTGTAGATCAAAAGCGGCTTCGATTCGATCAACGCATACGGCTATATCCAGTTCTTCGGGCTGCGCATCGCACGGATTGACAGGTGTTTCATCAGCGGGGGAAATCAGTAATCGACCAGCATCCGGTTTTAGATAAAACTGCTCGTCTATATCGATAGTAATCGGGTAGTGTGTGGCATCAAATTGCTCCGGTGTTTTAATCAATGCGGCGGTACGACGCTTCGGCACCAGCCCGATGGACTCCGCACCGGCCATTGTGCCGATTAAGTCCGCCCAGGCCCCGGACGCATTCACCACGATTTGCGCATGAACCTGACCCGCTTTACTCTCCAGCACCCAGTGATCTGAACTCCTGCGCAAGGCTGTTACAGCGGCGTTTGTCAGCAGCTCACCAGAGGCCGCTTTGAACATTCCAAGAAACCCCTGGTGCAGTGCGGAGACGTCGATATCCTGTCCAGCCCTGTCTAGCATGGCTGCAGCTGCATAGCCCGCTCGCACCAGCGGATTGGTTTTGCGCAGTTCGCTTTCATCGATCACTGAAATACTACCCGCCACGCTGGCTTCATCGCACAATTGCCTGAGTGAATGTTGCTGCTCTGTGCGAGCGATCATCATTATGAGCCGTGGAGAAAAAAGACCGCAATCAGCAAAGCCGTGTGGCGGAGATACAAAAAAATTCTCTGAAGCCCGGGTCAGTGCGCGAATCGGTGCTGGTCCGTAACTCGGCGCATAGACTGCTGCGGACCGCCCGGTTGTGTGATAGCCGGGCTGCGTTTCCATCTCCAGTAGCACCACTTTTTTTCCGGCATCCGCCAACCGCGCGGCAACGGAAGCACCGGCAATACCGGCTCCGATAACGGCCATATCATAGTGTTTCTGCATGTGCACTCCGGGCAATAGAAATCAAGCGGACCGGATCTTATGCTATCAATTTTCAAAATAGAATTCCGCACTCGGGTAATCAGGCAATTATTTGATCCACGCAACTCATTCAGGGACTGGCTGGGAAACTTTTCGGTCTCCTCTCGACTTCGGCGGTATAATTTACTACCGTCGCCGCTTCACTCTATCCCGCGTTGGCAGCGTTAATCCTTACAACCCGGCTCCCCCGGAAACCAACGGACAAAATTAAAAATGACTGTCAACGGCATAGCTGAATTCCGGCTGACGAATTGAGCACATCCGGCAACCAGGCATGGCGCGCCATTATCGGCTCATCGTCGATTATGTCACTGGCGCTACTCGGTGATGCACTGCTTTACGCCGTTCTCCCGGCCTACGCGGAACATTTCGGACTGACCCTGCCATGGGTTGGTGTGATGCTGTCTGCCAACCGTATCATCCGCGTATTCGCCTATGGAGCCCTGGCAAATCTAACCCACACACTGGGTGTTCGCAAAATGTGCATCGGCGCGGCGATTGTCGCCACCTTATCAACGGCACTCTACGGCATCAGCAACGGCCCAGTGACCATGTTGCTTGCGCGCATTCTATGGGGCCTGACCTATGCGACACTGGTTCTGGTCACCCTCTCCTATGCAATCGAATCCCGCCAGAGTGCTGGAACACGAGTGGGCGTGGGTCAGGCCATTCAACGCATCGGGCCGATTCTTGCGTTGCTCTGCGGCGCCTGGCTGGTGGGTCAGGTCGGGCCCACCACGGTTTTTCTTATATTGGCGGTCCCGACTGCTCTGGCCATCCCCATCGCACTGGCGCTTCCTATAGGCACCAAAGCAAAACCCAGGCAACGTAAAACATCGTCTCTGGTGAAGCCGACTCCCATAGACGTGCTGTTTTTTCTGCAGGGGTATGGCGTCGATGGCGTGTTTGCCGTGTCAATTACACTGATCTTCGCGCGAGAATCGTCACTCTCAGTGGCGGTAATGAGCGGCGGTGCGCTGCTGGCAATGCGTCATTTCGGCGAGGCTATCGCCGCCCCGCTGTCCGGCTGGATTGCTGATCGCCACGGTGCAAGGCGGGTTTTTGTCATAGCAGCAGTTTTAACGATGCTGGGTTTTGCAGGGGTCGCCATCGGTTTCACTATTACCGGCGCACTCGTTATGCTGTTGTTTCGAGGCGCACTGGCATCACTGGGCCCGGCTGTTATTGCGCAATCACTGAAACCCGACGAAGACGCGCTGGGCCCAATCGCTCGTATGCAAACCTGGCGCGATATTGGCGCTTCCTGCGGCCCCCTGGTTACCGGTTTTTTACTGTTGTTTGTTTCAGCTGAATGGCAACATGGCATAGTGGCGGTTTTGCTGGCCGCCGGGCTGGTTTACTGGGTGCGTCGTGCATAAACTTCATTCGTTGTTACAACTTGTTACAAGCTGTTGCCACAGCGAGATGTATTTCACACGCCGCCCGACGATACTAAAAGCTGTAACCAACGGAGAAAGTGATGTTAATAAAATTGAAACACTATGCAGCTCGCGCCATATCGTCGATCGTTGCGCTGGTGGTTTTTCTGTTCATGCTGCCGCTGACCCTCGGCATGATGCTGCTAATGTTTCTCGTTGGCATTGCAACAGTGGCAACCATGCGTTACCGCCTGCACAACTCGCAAGGGCCGGTGAAATGGCCGAACGGTAGCAAGCCTGATGGCACGCCAGCAACCAGCCATTCACACAAAGCACCTATCGACGGCAGCTACACGGTAATCGATGAATAGCCGTACCCGGCAAGCCTGATTTTTCAGGCTTGCTGTGCATTTAACCTTCGCTTCACATAAAAGTTCGAGTCCAAAACTTATAGATTCTGTATAAAGGCGCTGCACTTGAACAAGCTTATTATTGGCGCTTCAGGGCTTTCAATACTTGAAGCTGCAACCGACTTTCAATCAGAGATAAGTTTAACCGTTGTTAATATCGCCAGACCGGTGAAATCCCGCTCTATGGTGATCTCATGATTCTCACCAATACTGCCCTCAATCATCTTTAACAATTCTTCTTCAGATCGCTCAATAAGCACCCAGTCACCCAGATACTCCATCTGAATCCGAAACGGATTTCCTCTGGCAATGTTTGTAAAAAACAACTTACCGTTACTGGTGAGTTTACCTTTTATCTGTCGTAACAGCAATTTGGCTACTCTCTCCTCCAAATAGTCAAACAGACCACCACATAGAACAAGATCGTAAAAATCGTTGCGCTCACTGCCAATTCCGCGAACAATATTTTTTGTTCTATAGGTGCAATCAAGCCCTGTGGTTCTCTTCTTTACCAGATCAATTGCACCCTCGTCCATATCAATAAAGGTGAGCGACCCTTTAAAATCAGGAAAGAACTTCAACGCAGTGCATATATCAATCGCGCCGCCACAACCAATAGACAGTATATTCCAGTCGTTCCGCAGGCAGTCCATTGCCAGTGACTGCTGATGGCCCAGCGTATTACGATGCTGTTGTGAGATGGGTAAAGTCTGAGCATAGTATTCCACACATTGACCAATGGTGTTGAGCTCCGTATTTCCAACCCCGGTATGAATCATTTCAACCGTTTCGAAGTCACCCTGATACCCTCTAGGCCATGTTTGCATTCGATTGACGTAAGGTGAAGAAGAGAATACTTTTCTAGACTTGGCTATTGTATTTTTGATCGCTTTGGCTTCTACACCATGACGCTCAGCTTCGCAGATAATTGTGCTGAGAGTATTAATCAATGCTGAAACTCTCGCGTATAGATAACCTCCTTCAGCAACCTCCGTACTCAACGAAACCAATTCGTTATCAAGAAATGTTAATTCGCCAAGAACGCGCGCTTCATCTTCTTTTTCGTCACTACAGGCTCCCCAACCTCCATTGTCGGGATTCCAGCCACGCTTACTTTCGCCTCGATATTCCATTGATTGATCCTGCATCAGACTACTGTTTCCTTTTGATAACACTAGATTTTTTTACCTGATCAAGTTTCATTTTGTCATGGTTCCGGGCGTGTAGATATAGTCCATTTATATTACTCGCCCATTTATATCATTCGCCGTAGCAACGGCGACCCAGCCAGTGTGCCGAAACCGATACATCAACAATCATCCATTTATTAATCTTACCGAAACCATAATCCAGGCAAACACAAATCCTGAAGTATTATTGGTGAACTGTTTTTTTCTGGCCAAAACGCTGTAACCATGAAGAGTAACTACTGAAGAGCACCTCAACACTGAAAGCGACCTGACCTGCATTATTTACAGGATTGACGGGATCTCACTTGATCTTATGATTCCATTCACCTTTGATTCGACAGGGATTTTTTTCTCTTGCAAATATCAGCAAGTACTCGAGGCGAGAAGAAAATACACTGTGAATACAAATGTCAGTGCAAAAGCATCGCCGCCCCATGAATATTGCGGGTTAAAGGTCGATAGAAATTTCTGAACATACACTTAACTTAAAAAGTCGCGTCGTCTTATGAAGCATCCGGGCGCGTAGCGACAGAAAAATTTCTCCATCTGAACCGTCTATATAGAAATCACCCTGCCAACGTCAGTGTGTGATTTCATTTAAATGTAAACACAGCAACAACGCTATAGATTCAAATACCCGAAAGCATGTATTCTAATGCCGGCTTTCTGCTCACACTTTCACAGCGGAAAATGGTATCGTTTGCTCAGCACTACACATAGTAAGCACATGCTAACCATGGTGGATCAGATGCAATCCGGGTAGTTTATCGCAGGTCGCCTTAATACAAGCGACGCCCGAACCCCGGAATTTGTGCTTACGACTACGCCCGGCAAAGCGTTCGATATCATCAAACTACACCATTCGTGCTTTACCATTCGTGCATTGCCAGGAATAGTAGCTTCGCAAAAAGAATGGTGGATTTCCCATAATTGCACTGGTTACACTCTGCTGCAGCCATTCGCAAACCGTGCTCCATTCCGTGCCAGCTGCCGGAACCTGAGCGCGCACGAATAACGACAAGATCCGGAGCCAAGTACTTGCCCACCCTGCCATCTTCAATCGACGACACCATCGAACTGTTAGCGACGCAAAACTATATTTGCAATCGAAGTCTGGGCACGGTGGTGCACCTTGCGCTAAAGCTGCAAAAGCCGCTGTTTCTCGAAGGCGAAGCAGGCGTTGGTAAAACTGAAATCGCCCGTGCGCTATCACAGTGCCTGGGCAGACGGTTGATCCGACTGCAGTGTTACGAAGGGCTTGACGCGGCATCAGCGATATACGAATGGAACTTTGCAGCGCAAATGATTGCTATTCGTGCGGCCGAGGTAAGCGGTGATACCGATCGTCACCAATTGCAAAAGGAATTAATTACCGACGAATACCTTATCCGCAGGCCATTGCTTGAGGCGCTGGAACCACAGCCGGGCGGGCCGCCGGTGTTGCTGATTGACGAGATAGATCGGACCGACGAGCCCTTCGAAGCCTACTTGCTGGAAATATTGTCCGAGTTTCAGATCACGATACCGGAACTCGGTGCCATCAAGGCCGATCAGCCACCCATTGTAATTCTCACATCCAACCGCACCCGCGAGGTACACGATGCATTAAAGCGTCGCTGCCTGTACCACTGGGTTGAGTTTCCGGACTTTGATCTGGAATTGCAGATACTGCGAACACAGTTACCACAGGTTACCGAACAGCTGTCCACGGAAATAGTCAACTTCGTACATACGATTCGCCACGAAGAGCTGTTTAAATCACCCGGAATTGCCGAAACCATCGACTGGGCTAAGTGCCTGGTCGCGCTGGACACCGTGGCACTCGCCCCCGATGTCATCAACGATACCCTTGGTGCATTGCTCAAATACCAGGATGACATTGTGCGAATCGCCGGTGCGGAGACCACCCGCCTGCTGGATGAAGCAAAGCAGATGCACAGCCACAATGACTAGAAGCAGCAGCGCTGCAATTTCAGCGCAGTCAGAGGCAAAACTGGTCGACAATGTATTGCACTTTTGTCGTGCCCTGCGCAAGGCCGGCGTCAAAGTGGGCACTGCGCAATTGCAGACCGCGCTGCAGGCTGTGGCTACGGTGGGGTTCACCAGCAAGGTTGATTTCTACTATACGCTGCGTGCAACACTGATTTCCCGTGAGGAAAATCTGGCGGTTTATCACCAGGTGTTTTCACTGTTCTGGCGTGATCCTGAATTTCTGCAAAAGATGATGTTCCAGCTTACGCCGACACTACGCAATGAACCGGACAAAACCGACAAAGCTGCTGCACAGAGGCGTGCTGCCGATGCGTTAAACGACGAAAAAAACAATCGCCCGATTCCCCAAAAAGAGGAAATCCAACAGGACGCGATCCTCACTGTGTCCGACACAGATGTGTCGCGAAGTAAGGATTTCGAACAGATGACGTTGGCGGAATTACGCGAAGCGGAAGCCGCAATACTCAAGCTGACATTCGCAGCCCCGCCCTTGCCCGGTCGCCGTTTTCACCCTGACCCGGCTGGCAAGCAGACCGACACACGGGCAACATTAAAAGCTGCCTTGCGCCAGTACGGCGAAGTACACCGCATCGAACGTAAAACACGACGGCAAAAAATGCCTAACCTTGTGGTACTGTGTGACATCTCCGGCTCTATGTCTGTGTATTCAAGAATGTTTATGCGATTTCTACACGCATTAACACACGCTCGCGTACGGCAATGGAAAAACGTACATGCATTTACCTTTGGTACAAGACTGACCAATGTCTCCAGAGCGCTGAGTCGGCCAGACATAGACGATGCGCTGTCTGCCGTTGGCGTGGAAGCAACCGACTGGGAGGGCGGCACGACGATTGGCCCCACCATTCGTCAGTTTAACCACCAATGGGCACGTCGCGTTCTTGGCCGGGGGGCAGTGATGTTATTTATATCCGATGGACTGGAGCGCGGTGACACCAATACCCTTGCAGCAGAAATGAAAAAATTGAGTTTATTCTGCCGCCATCTGGTGTGGCTCAACCCACTGCTGCGATGGGATCAGTTTTCGCCAAAGGCGAGTGGAATTCGCGCAATATTACCGCACGTTGACAGCTTCCAGGCCTGCCACTCTCTAGACAGCCTGGCTGCTATCACTGACGCACTGAGCAAACGTGAACCACATGATAAATTTATTTACCGTTAAATCCGATCGCGATGCGTCTCTCCACCTACTAATCACGCTAATCACGCTAATCACGCTGGCGAGATCAGGATAGCTTTTTATAACGGTTCTAGCTGAACCAGTAAATCCACCTTATAATGGGTGAAGACTAACAATTGGAGGATTCGTTTTGAGCATTATGATGAGCATGATCAAGATACGACTAAATGGCAAAGAGATTTCCAGATACGTCGACGACAACATGTTGTTAGTCGAGTTTCTGCGCGAAGAACTCAGACTGACAGGCACGCATGTTGGCTGTGACACCAGTCAATGCGGTGCATGCACCGTGCACCTCAATGGCAAGGCGGTTAAAGCCTGCACTACGCTGGCAGCATCGCTGGACGGTACCGAAATTACCACAATAGAGGGAATTGCCGGAGACGAACTGCACCCGATGCAACAGTCATTCAACGATCACCACGGCTTGCAATGCGGCTTTTGCACACCCGGCATGATCATGGCCGGTATCGACATGGTAGAGCGCTACAAAGCACAGGGAAAAACACTTGATTCTGCATCCATCCGCCGCGAACTGGAAGGTAATATCTGCCGCTGTACCGGGTATCACAATATTGTCAATGCCATTGACGACGCCGCGAAAAAAATGAACGCGTCTTCCGAAAATTCCTAACTAGCCCGAGGTGCAAAAAACATGAGTGAAGGTATAGGCGCAAGAGTAAAGCGCAAAGAAGACAAGCGATTCACCACCGGCAAAGGTCGCTACACCGATGACATCAAAACAGAAAATCAGGCTTATGCGGCATTCGTCAGAAGCCCGCACGCGCACGCCACAGTCAACAGCATAAACTCCGATATTGCCCGGCTTAAACCGGGTGTTATTGACATACTCGATGGCCATCAGTTAACCGCAGATGGCATCGGCAACCTGATTTGCGGCTGGGCCATTAATTCAAAAGACGGCTCACCGATGAACATGGGAGCATGGTCTGCACTGGCGACAGAAAGGGTTCGCTATGTCGGCGATGCAATAGTTGTTGTCATTGCCGAGACACAGGCGCAGGCAAGAATAGCCGCTGAATTTGTCGAGATTGACTATGAAGTACATGCGGCCGTGACCACCAGTGGCAGTGCCCTTGAAAGTGGCGCTCCGCAAATACACGAAAACGCACCCGGCAACCTGATCTATGACTGGGAGATCGGCGATGAATCTGCTACAGACGCGGGCCTGGCATCGGCTGCGCATGTCACAGAGCTGAATGTAACCAACAACAGACTGGCGCCGAACCCGATGGAACCCCGTGCCGCCATTGCCACCTTCAACGACGCCGACGATCACTACACACTTTACACCACGAGCCAGAATCCCCATGTCGCACGGCTGGTGTTATCTGCGTTCTATCAGGTAGCGCCGGAACATAAACTGCGCGTGATCGCCCCCGATGTCGGTGGCGGCTTCGGTGCAAAAATATATATTTACCCTGAAGAAATCACCTGTTTGTGGGCATCAATGAAAACCAGGCGATCGGTCAAGTGGACGGCTGATCGCTCAGAGGCATTTCTAACCGACGCTCACGGCCGCGATCACGAAACAAAGGCCAGAATCGGTTTCGATGCGAACGGATTAATCACCGGGCTCAAGGTAGACACGGTCGCAAACCTCGGCGGATACATGTCGCTATTTTCAAGTGCTGTACCTACGTATCTATACGCCACGTTGCTGTCAGGTCAGTACAATATAAAGAATATCTACAGCAATGTTAAAGCGGTTTACACCAACACCGTACCGGTAGACGCCTATCGTGGTGCAGGCAGACCCGAAGCTGCGTATCTTATTGAACGCTTACTGGAGACCGCTGCCCGTGAAATGAATATAGACCCTGCAGAATTGCGTCGTAAAAACTTTATTCGCGAGTTTCCGCATGAAACACCGGTCATCATGACTTACGACGCAGGAGACTTCGAAGGCAACCTCGACAAAGCTCGCGCCGCGGCAGATGTCGCAGGGTTTGAAGCACGCAAGGCAGAGGCTGCCAGCCGCGGCAAGTTAAGAGGCCTCGGCTATTCCTGTTACATTGAGGCCTGTGGCATCGCGCCATCGCAGGCTGTCGGATCACTCGGAGCTGGCGTAGGTCTGTGGGAAAGTGCGGAAGTCAGAGTAAATCCTGTCGGTACTATAGAAATACTCACCGGCTCGCACAGCCACGGTCAGGGTCATGAAACCACCTTTGCACAGATTGTTGCCGAGCGCTTCGGGCTGCCAACGGAAAACATCCAGATTGTCCATGGCGACACCGACAAGGTTCAATTCGGTATGGGTACTTACGGCTCAAGATCCGGTGCGGTTGGAATGACCGCTATCGTCAAGGCCATGGATAAAGTCGAAGCCAAGGTAAAAAAGCTGGCGGCACATGTACTGGAAGCCTCTGAAGAAGACCTGGTCATTGAAGATGGTGCGGTAAAAGTTGCTGGCACCGACAAACAAATGCTGTGGCACGAAGTCGGCCTTGCAGCCTACACCGCGCACAATTTGCCAGAGGGAATGGAACCCGGTCTGAAGGAAGGTGCATTCTACGACCCGACCAATTTTACATTTCCGGCCGGTGCCTATATCGCAGAAGTCGAGGTTGATCCCGACACTGGAATTACCGACGTTGTTCAGTTTACCTCTGTCGACGACTTCGGCACGATTATCAACCCGATGATTGTCGAAGGGCAGGTACACGGCGGCGTTGCCCAGGGTATTGGTCAGGCCATGCTTGAGCAGGTTGTCTACGATGATCAGGGCCAGCTGTTAACCGGCTCCTATATGGATTACTGCATGCCACGCGCTGATGACCTGCCGTTTTTCACCATCGAGCACAACTCAACAGTATGCCCGGGTAACCCGCTTGGTATTAAAGGGTGTGGAGAAGCCGGTGCCATTGGTGCTCCGCCCGCAATCATCAATGCAATCACCGACGCCATTGGCAACAACGATTTATCGATGCCAGCGACGCCACGTGCCGTCTGGCACGCGGTACAGGCCGCCAAAGCTAAATCAACAGCAGCCGCTTAAATCGCGACCGTTGCATCTGGAGAGTTATAAAAATGTATCAAACCAAATACCATAAACCCGCCTCTGCCGCGGAAGCGACCAGCGCGCTTGCCGCAGCCACAGAGGGGAAAATTCTGGCCGGCGGACAAACCCTGTTGCCAACCATGAAACTTCACCTGGCGTCACCATCGGATCTCGTTGATATCCGGAAAATAGATGGCATGAGCGGCATCAGCTTCTCTAATAATGGCGTAAACATCGGTGCTGCAACTACCCACGCCGAAGTTGCAGCCAGCGCCGCTGTTGCCGCTCAAATTCCCTCGCTCGCCGATCTGGCTGGCGGCATCGGAGATCCGGCGGTACGACATATGGGCACCATGGGAGGCTCGCTGGCCAACAATGATCCTGCTGCAGATTACCCCGCAGCAGCACTGGCTCTGGCTGCGACCATTGTCACCAACGAACGTGAGATAGCCGCAGATGATTTCTTTCAAGGGCTATTCTCCACCGCATTAAACGACAACGAAATAGTGACGCAGGTTAAATTCAACGCCCCGAACAGATCAGGTTACGCGAAATTTAAAAATCCGGCCTCACGCTATGCAATCGTCGGTGTATTTATCGCCGAAACGGCAAGCGGCATACGAGTTGCCGTGACAGGCGCTGGAGAAGACGGTGTATTTTTACACGAAGGTCTGCAAAAGGCTCTCGCCGCAAATTTTTCTGCTGATGCTATTGATACGGTGAATATAGATGCCTCGTCTATGAATTCAGACTTGCACGCTGACCAGGCCTACCGTGCAAACCTGGTTAAAGTGATGGCTAAAAAAGCATTGCATAAAATGCTTTAGCCAGTCTGCCTGACGATAGAATTAATCACGGTGTGCGTGGGTTTTTGAGTCAGGTATTGCGATCGATTTTGGCGAATAGTTTATTCCTATTCGACAAAATCGATCGCTGGCCGACGAAAACTCTGCGTCCACACTAGATCGCAGACTGCAGCTGGCATGAATAGAAAGTTCATCGCTTACTAATTCAGGGTTTGTAAATTTGAAGCTTATACCCTGATGATTTTAAACCACTGATAAAGACCTGCCATTGTGCAGCCGTAGTCTTCTCAACGTAGACGTCTCTGAGCGATCGGTCTGCATCAAATTACCCCTTTATTTAACCCCGAGTATTCATCTTTCTTTACCACGTTACGCAACTGGAGAAGATTAAAATGCAAAGGGAAATATCAGATTGTCAGCCAGCGGCCCCGGCGCACCGGACTTATTGCTTTTATCTCGATTTTAACTTTATGCTCCCGAGATGATACTAGCGTGCTTTATGTTCCCGGCATCAACCGGGTTGTATTTCCTCATAGTCCTTTTATTACCAGTTGATTTACCCGACACCCCGACTCAGACGGCATGAGCCAGCCATATGCAAGGCTCAAAACTCATACCTGTAAAATTCGCGGTAAACGAAGATCTCAATGGACTACATGCATAAACACCAAAGTACACGGCACATTGCGCTGGCAACGGTGGGTTATGTTTGCCCATCTCGGACGTTGTTTCGCCCAGCTTATGCAAATGAAAAATACGCATCTGCTTGAATACTAAACCGTCGAGGGAGGACTCAATCAAAAAATCAGGACCACGGCGACTCAATCGATACCAAACCTCGTTTGGCAACGGTATATCCGAAGTTGCCCAATCAGAATAACCGAAATTGGTAACCACGCTCCCGAGCTTGGACTTTTCATCATTTTCATATTCAATGGATGCTTTGAACCAGTTTTCACTGTCAATGTAAATAATCAACCCGCACTGATCAAACAACGCATGGTAGTCAAAATTAACTTTTGCTGTAAATGTGAAATTTTCGTCAGATTCTACCTGTAATGCATGCGCATTGTCATTGCGGAAACCATAATAGGAACGTTGCCAGAAATCAGTTCCCGGCTCTGTTGTAATTGAAACCGATTCCGGACTTACGTCGTAGATTTTTGGCTTGCATATCCACTTACCAGTGGAAAAATCAATCATTATTTTAACTCTATATTTTTACTCTATCGGTAGTCGAATTTTTCTTTACTCACGTAACACCGCGACACAAAAAATCCGCCATTTTCTAGTTTAATGAGGTTTTCTACGCCCCCAACCGGCTATCTACGCCAGCACTCTTTGCCTATTGCCGCAAATCCCGCACAATTTACTACGCATTTTTCTTTTTACAACGCCTGTCCCTGTAAATGGTCCCTGTAAATGCTTTTGAGTTTTTGTCCTGGATGCCCGGTTAAGAGTTCTCTGGATGTCCTGTTAAGAGTTCTAACGCGCCTAAGAATCTGGCCGCTGCATAAAATCAGATAATTCAGGTGAATAATGCACAAAAATTGCAGTTGCATCATTGATCAGACAAAATCACAATGGAATGAAAGAGATATGGAGAATTTAAAGATTGAATCTCTGTCCCTGCTGTCGAGCTGGGTTGGTAGAGGAAATGCATCGACATGGGATGGTGTATGTTGAGCCAGGGACGAATACTTGCTATCTTCATCGGTGCGATAATACCGCTACATTCCTGGGCTCAGACTAATCTGACATTTTGTTATGATCCTTATCCACCCTACACCTTAGGAAGTGAAGAGTCTCTGCAGGGTGGCCTTAAGGTGGACCTGCTGCAAGCAGTTACTGAACACATCGACGGCATCACAGCGAATGTTATTCTCATGCCGTGGAAACGTTGCCAATCACAAGCAAAAGCTGGCGAAGTCGATGGGATTTTACCGCTCTTCCGGAATGAGGAACGAGAAGAATATCTTGTGTTCACCGATGTCACGCATCAGGAAGGTTCAGCGTTCTTCTACAATTCCACGAAGTTTCCCGACGGCATAAACTGGAATGGAGACTTTGATGAGCTCTCGCATTTGCGTTTAGGTATGCTCAACGGCAGTTTTATCGACGCCGACATGGAGACTGTATTTTCCGAAGCGCGTGAGATTACGCGGGTTCGGGATGTAAAAACACTGATGCAGCTTTTGCTGAAGTCGCGTGTGGATTTGGTTGCGACAGAAAGGTCTGTTGGAATTTATACCGCACAACAGAATGGGTGGCAGGATAAGATTGCAACCATCGAACTGTCAATCTCCGAGCGGGATTCGCAATTCGGCTTATCAATAGCATCTGGGGCTAAGCACTATCTAAACGCATTCAACCAGGCTATCAAGGAACTCTCTGATGCTGGGGAAATCGATAGAATCTTTAGCAGGATTCCTAAATAACGGCTTGTACTTCTCAGATGTATTGCAAGATGGGTTTTAATCGTACCCAATTCTGAGTATGTACAAAGTCCTGTTGTTATTGTTATTGCACATACATATGCTTGAATAATGAAGGGAAAATCAGATCCAGCAACCATGGATACCATTTCATTATTTAAGGCATGGCTGGGTGGGGCACGCAGCCCATTGGCACGTCGCTTCGTTTATCTGACGATCCTGTGCAGCTCCGTTCTCGCTGTGTTGATGACCACTATTCAGCTCACAATAGACTACGTTAATGATCGTTCGGAATTGTATGCGTCTCCTGATAAGCTAGAATTATCCACCCTCCCGAGCCTGGCCGAAAGCCTTTGGGTTATCGACGTGCCCGTAGTCCAAAGCCAGCTTGAAGGCATTGTCCAACTCGAGGGTATGACCTATGCTGAATTGAACTACGATAGCGAGCAACTCAATGCTGGCAACCAGGACCTTAAATATTCCAGTCAACATCACTTCCCCGTAAAAAGAAGTAGTGAGCAAGGCGTCTTCGATCTGGGGATGCTTACAATCAGGCTTAGCCACGAAAAAATTAAGACTCGCGTACTTCGACGTGCAATAGTTGTTCTTCTAACAAACTTAGTAAAAACTGCGATAGTGGCGGCCATTGTTCTTCTGATATATCAGCAACTGATTGGTCGTCATCTGACGCAGTTGGCAGTGTATGCAAAGGCATATAGTCCGGGATCATCGAGCAAGACAGTGGTGCTAAAAAGACGTACGGTTGATCCCGCATTAGAAGATGAGCTTGCGATACTTGCTCGGGCGATGAGCGACCAGGCGTTAACAATTGACTCCATCATCCATCAACTGCGCGATACAAACCGATCTCAAGCCGAGTTTACATACGCGCTATCTCATGATCTGAAATCACCGACCAACACCCTGCATATGCTGTTGCACGAGTTTCGCGAAGTGAACACAGATGAACTGAACGAAGACAGTGTCAATATCCTCAATCACCTGGATTCGACCGTCACTCGTATGAGCAGACTTATAGAGGATGTTCTCACGTATTCGCGTTCAGTTGATGTGGACATGTTAGTTGAAGACATTGATCTGAAAGCCGAGATCGAGGAGATCGTTAAAATCGATCTGCTTGGGGACATCGCTAATACCGATGCCGAGATCAGGATTGGAGCGCTCCCTAAGGTAACTGGCAACGTAGGCCAGCTTAGGTTGCTGTTTCAGAATCTTATTTCCAATGCCATCAAGTTCTGTGACTCGGAGCGAAAGCCTGTGGTTGTCGTCGAAGGTGTCCCGATTGCTGAGAGCGGTCTTATCTCTGTTAGTGTCAAAGACAATGGCATCGGGATTGATGAGCGGTACCAAGATAGAATCTTCGGTCTTTTTAAACGCCTGCATTCGCACACTCAGTATCAAGGATCAGGTATTGGCTTATCGATCTGTCAACGCGTTATCTCGAATCACGGAGGTTGGATAAAAGTTGTATCGGAAGAGGGGGCTGGTAGCACGTTCATTGTAGCGTTACCAGAAAAAAGCGTGGAAAAAAACGTGATTCCAATTGATGAAAGGAGTGAGCAATTAGCTTCGATATGAGTATACTGACAAAAATAGGGGCACAATCTCATATCAGACCGGCGTATTGGTCGGCACATGATTCCCCTGGTGTTGCATAAAATTCCGGCTCAGAACCGCTGCGCTTCTTCTATAGCAGCATCCAAGGCGCTGTACTCATTTTTACTGAATATCACTTAGAATGACGAGGCTCAATCCAGTAAAATCTCCGTGCAGCTCCTATTATACTGCTCTATAAGCTTCTGAAATCGAAATTTAATGCATAACCAGGGTTTAGTTAGATTCGATTTGCTATTACTGGGGTATAAACTAATGGGTACTGGTTGTAGTGTGCAGGTGAGACCATTGAATTGCCAATTCTCATCTCCGGTTGTATCGAGGTCGACTTGCAAGGGCTGGCCTTGTATGTTTACTCTTACTATAGAAGTTGAATTATTTGCACTGAAACCACAGAATTAGATTGGATAGTGCTTGAAACAGAATAGAGAAGCCTTGCTCTGTGGGAGAACAAGGGGCGAAGTTCCAGAGTTTCACTTAAGGGAGGGGGGATGAGTACGAAAATTATCAGCAAAGCAGCCATTGTCGATGATGATATCGTTCAATTAATGTTGTACGAGAGGGTTATTAATCGAAGCGGGCTTGTAAAAGAGGTTTTGAAATTTGAATCAGCGGAAGTTGCACTTCAGTACCTGAAAAATGAAGAAAACGAACGGATTGATGTTTTGTTTCTCGACATCAATATGCCGAGGATGGATGGATTCGAATTTCTCGAAGCGGCTACCAGCTCTATAGGATCTGATTTTATCGACTGTGTTGTTATTATGTTAACTACTTCGCTTGACCCCCTTGACCGGAAAAGGGCCGAGGAATTTAAGGTGGTCAAATCCTTTTTGAGTAAACCACTCACCGAAGAAGCGTTGCAAGATGTCGCTGAAATGATTGACCCTATCAATTAAAGCGGTATAGATCTTCCTTGTTCGAGATGCCGGATTTCGTAGCGGCTATTCGCTTTGTATCGCTTCAGTCGGAATCGGACACGGCCCTGATGCCAATTTGAGACCTAATGGCCTCAATAAAATTACAAAATCAAGCAGCAGCTTCTGCTGTTGCTCTTGCTTGTTGTCGACGGTTTTTTCTATCCTCCCTGGCTTATGCCAGCTTTTCCTCTCTACGCTTAAAGATATCCCTTTCCTAGCCCTGTAAATTTTGAGCTGGAGTGACGTATCCAATCGCACTGTGTAGTCGCTCATGGTTGTAGTGCTGAATGTAATCTCCAATCGACTGCTTCATTTGCTCTATATCATCAAAGCACAGAAATCAGGACAGGCACCGTAAAAAGACAAAGTGTGAACCACGCCTCATTGCAGATTTTGTTACTACGGCAGTATTTGAATTGTAATTTGCTGTAGGAAGTAACCGCCGTGACAAAACCACGAAAACAACAGATCTCTCTCGATACCACTCCGTTCTACCACTGTATTACTCGCTGCGTTAGACACTCCTTTCTTTGTGGATTTGACAAACTGTCCGGCCGGAGCTTCGAACATCGCCGCCAGCAGATACAAGATGATATGCTCCGCCTTGCCTCTGTGTTCTATATCGACATCGCGGCGTTCTGCGTTATGTCAAATCACTATCACCTCGTGCTCCATGCGCGGCGCGACGATTCCATCGCCGACACCCCTCGCTCCATTGTGTATCGCGCTCACCAGATCATAGCTGGTACCGAGGTCACACGCAAATTTCTCAAAAATGAGCTCATCGAACCTTGGGAGCATGAGCAGCTCAATGTCTTTGTCGATACCTGGCGTACACGCCTGTTTAATATCAGCTGGTTTATGAAATTCCTGAACGAAGGTATTGCGCGAAGAGCCAATAAAGAAGACGACTGCACTGGGCACTTCTGGGAAGCTCGCTACAAATCACAAACCCTGCTCGATGAAAAAGCAGTCCTCAGCTGTACGGCCTATGTTGACCTCAATCCCATCAGGGCTGCCATGGCCCCTACCCCGGAACAATCCGATCATACCAGCATTCAGCTACGCATCGAATACTGGAAAAATAAGGCGGCTGGTACAGGGACCACGGATGATTCAGAGGATTATCAGCCAAAGTCCTTGATGCCCTTTGCAGGTAAACCTCGCCAATCGATGCCGCCCGGATTGGAATTCAATTTAATTGATTACATCGAGCTGATTGACTGGACTGGCCGAATTATTCGCGCGGACAAACGCGGCTCGATTCCCGATGATCTACCGCCTATAATCCAGCGAATTGATATTTCACCGGAACATTGGCTCGAACTCGCCACCCACTTTGAAGATCGATTCAAAGGCATGGCCGGCTCTATTCAATCCCTCAAAACAATGTGCGCTAACTTTGGCTTAAAAAGAATGGCCAATCTCGCCAGCAGCAAATTATTGTTTGGCTGACGACCACCTCGTTTAATACAAAAACAAGAGTCGCCACTTTCACGGCATGATTTGCTGTGCCTGTGTTGCTCCCAACAACACAAGAAATCCGCCATTTTCTAGTTTAATGTGGCTTGATACGCCCCCAACCGGCTATCTACGCCAGCACTCTTTGCCTATTGCCGCAAATCCCGCACAATTTACTACACTGTTTTCTTTTTACCAACGCATGTCCCTGTAAATGTCTCCGGATTCTGGCATCGGCAGCACCTGATAATCATGTAAACAACAGGCTAAGGCCCGATCGGTGGTGCCGGTGGCAGCGGCTTCGTTAGTGCCAACGCGTTCATGGGGTTGTATCTATAATTACTGCATATGCGTGCCACTATTGTACTATTTGGCTATGCTGGTAGCTTGGTATAAAGGTGATGCATGAATACCAAACGTGACCCCAATGTCCGACTTATTTGTTCCGCTGCTGCAGTAATTGCACTTACAAATTGAATTCAAGATCAATCACTGAGACCCAAAATCAGTGCCTGCGCTTACAGGCTGTTATTTTGTTGTTGTTCCTGAGATTTCTCCTGAACAGCTTCCGATGCCGCTCCGGCTATCTGTGCTTTTTGTTGTTCGTTGAGGTTTTCTGACTCTTCCCCTTGCAGTTTAACTCTGACTTCCTTTCTGGCGAACTGGAGGCCATTTTCATCAAAAGCTTTCTGCACACGATTATACAGTTCTTTGCGGATCGTAAACTGGGTACCAGGCTTAGCCATGAATTTCCCGCGCATCACAATACCCACATCATTTACTTCAAGCACCCCCTGAGATTTGAAGGGTTGAATGAAGTCGTCTTTGAATTCTTCGACCTCCATCATCTCCTTACCGATTTGCTTAAATATCTTTTTCACCTTATGCAGCTCAGTATCGAAGGGCAGGGTAAATTGAAGTTTCATAATGACCCAGTCACGGGAATAATTCGTTAGTTTAGGAATTTCGCCATATGGAATGGTGTGTATAGCACCCCGATGATGGCGCAATTGCATGGAGCGTAGTGAGATTTTTTCTACGGTACCCAGCGTATCTTCAATGGAAACATATTCCCCGGCACGGAAGGCATCATCAATTAGGAAGAATAAACCAGATACTATATCCTGTACCAGTTTCTGTGCACCAAAACCTACGGCAATACCGATAACACCAGCACCAGCGAGCAAGGGTGTAATATTGATGCCGATATTGCTCAAGGCGATGAAAAGGGTCATGACCACAATCATGCTCTGTAAAAAAAAGCGTAGGAGCGGCAAGGTCGTAGATAGGCGAGAAGCTCCGCCCCCCCCACCTTCACCACCACCTGGTTCTTCTTTTTTCAGATCAATACCAGCGGCTGTAGCTTCAGATGCCAACTTATGGTTAATCCAAAGCGTCACCACCTCCCAGATTACATAGCCAATCGAAAGAATCACCAATAATTGCATTATATCCGTGGCAACATGAGAGCCTACACCCTGCGCAGTTAAGTCATATAGTTGAATTTGCCAGACTAAACCCATGATGAATAATGCGCCCCCAAACAACAAAGCCCGCCCAACCCGAATGTAACTTAGTTTCGTGGACTGGTAGGCTTTACTTGCGACCTCACCCGTACCTGACGTTGGGGGGATTATGGAGGCAACAGCCGTTCTAATTAAAGTATCAAAAACCGGAATAGACAATAGTAAGAACAGCGTAACCGTGTTCGGCTCGTGTTGTAACAGGTGAAAAGCCTGATAGGAGACGATCAATCCAAAAACCAGCCATGTAAAAATACTGGCGAAAATCAAAAGATAAGGATAAACCCGGGCAAACCCGCTTTTAGTGTGAGTACCTTCTCTATCCCACCTTGAGATCATTTCTGTTAAGCCGTTTCGCGCGTGCCAAACGATAAATATAAAATACGCATGTACTGCCAGATTGATCCAATATCCCAAAAGCATCTCATCGGGTAGAGCACCATTTATAATCATAAATTTTATCCACGCATTTCCAACACCTATCAATAAAATCAGTCCGAATTGATGGCGGTGCAGGAAGCGAGCAGTCCATTCATCAGTATGAACAATGCGCAACTCCGGTCGATTGGGAGCCAATAGAAATCGGGAAATAGCCAATATCAAGCGTGGGAGGAAAATCAGGTTATTCATGATTAAATAACTGAAACCATCAGCCGTTTTTAATTGTATCAGATCAATGACTATTGTCATTACGACAATAAAAGTTATCAACCCAGCCATGTCCAATGCAAATCGTAGACTAAGGAGTTTGAATGATTCTCGATAAGAGTCAGGATTAACAGGGTTGGCTATTTGTTGCTGCCATTTACGAGTTAGTAGAGTAACTCCCCATTCCGCTAAAAAGCCCAATGCCAGAGCTAATCCCAGCACAGTAAAAACAGGTAAGAGGCCACCTTCTCCCTGACGACTAATAAAATTTTTGGCAACCCTTATCTGTGTAGCGGGGATTTCGGGTAGTTTGATTATCGAGAGTTTCGCAGAGTCATAAATTCCGCTTGCCCACTGACTGAAAAATGCAATTACCCCTTGGCTTACTGTTTGTGTTTGTTCTGCTTTCATTACTGCTACCTTGGCATCAAGCTCGCCTGCTAATACTTGCCGTACCTGTTCATCGGAAAGCATAAACATCATTGCCCGAACTGCTTCAGGGCTATCTAGGTTTGCGCTCAGGTCAGTAGTCGTAGTTTCGGTCGAAGTTTTGATATGCGGCAGCGTTGCTGCTGTGGCTGATGGCATCACTGCCAAAGTAGTTACAGCCAGACAGAGTAGTAGCCAAATTTGTGCGGGGTGATTATATCGATTGGCTTTTGTAAGGATTTGTAGTTCCACGAAGTACCGCTCCAGAGGAGGTTGAAGGTAAAGATAACAAGAGTAACAGAGCTATTTAGATATGGGCCACCAATCGCATCGATACACAAGGTTCGACCGAATGGTTTAAATTGGCCAGATCAGCTAAAATGTATGATCTTTCACTACTGACCCGTTAGCTTTCAGAAGATTGTATAATGATGGCTGTCAGTTCGATCTCTATCGCGATGCCTTCGTCGAAGTAACTCAATTAGATCCCAATTCTTAAACTAATTCATTTGTAATAAACGAAGTACTTTTTGCATCAAGATGCTAATTTCCATTGAAACTTCAACAATGCAATCAATAAATTGACACACATCGCGATCCAAATTTGCATCAATGTCGCGTCCTTGCTTGTTCCGTAAAATCCCAGAACTTTAACCATTGCATTGCATTTGATTTCAATCGGGCGACGAAGTATAAGCCCATGATCGTCAGCGTTTTCTACCATTTGTAGTCCGTATAACCCCAATCTACCTCAACAATACTTCCCTTGAGAAGGTCAACGCATCTGCCTGCCTTTACCTCACATTCGTTGGCGCTAGACATACATACAAATTCTGGTAAAACTCCTCTGTGATCCTTCGCTACATCGAGTTATTTCCGGCCTTGTTCTTGCGAAATTTCCCCTAAGGAAATACTGACATGCACAAGTCTATTGTAGTCGCATCCATTGAGCACAGTTCGTTTTTGAAACGAAATCAGTGTCCCGGTGCAAGATGTGTAGCCTGGCCCAGTAACTTCCCACACATCTGTTCGTATAGTTCATTAGGCTTATTCTCGTTTATTCGAGCTAAGTTAGAGCGGGATGGTTTTGCGCTACCTAAGTGGTAGAGTCTCAGATATTGAGCGCCCATGCTATCGACAACATCGCGAAGGCTTTTACGTCCAGTCAGCTGCCCCACCATCATGGTCACAAACTGCGACCATCTCGATGCTCATTGAAACATCCGCCCTCTGTGATACTGATTTGTCAGCCTTTCGACTTCAAGCCTCGATACTAATTGGAGGATCTGACTCAGGATCGTATTTCAATGCGCCATGGCCTGATTCTTCTTTGTTTCAGGTTACCTTAACCCTAGTGTAGCATTAGTTTCCGGCCCAGAACCATTACGCAGCTTCTACAGCAGCATCTAAGTCGCTGTACTCATTTTTCCTGAAACTCACTTAGAATGACTAAGCTTAACCCTTCAAAAACTCCGTGCTGCACCCTTTATACAGCTCTATAAACTTCTGAATTCGATCTTTTGAACAATACCAGAGTTAAGCAATTTCCATGAAACATCTGCGGGGTCGGGCCACACTCCTCACTGAGTTAACGGGACACCAGTGATATTTTTTATATGGGTAATTTTCCTGTCATGCTCTCCAGCACGCCATCGCGGCGTACGAATTTGTGCCAAAGCGCTCCGGCAACATGCATCACAAGCAGAAGGGGTAGAACGCCTAATGCGAACCTGTGTAATCCAATCGAAGCCGACAAGAATCCACCATTAAAGGCAGCAGCTGACACTGAAAATCCGATTGCGATGGCAAAGCCTGACAGAATAATCCCGAAGACACTTGCATAAAGGCCCCACTGTATGGTTCGAGACAGGGTCTGTTCCCATTTGAGCGAAGTTGCCGGGAGGCGCGTTACTCCGGCGATTCTCTGGGTCCAGAACAGCCGGAAAGAAAATACTGCCAACAGCAGCAATCCAAATATAATCTCATTTCGGTACACTGTGGGGTCTAATAGTTGCCAAACACTGCCAAGTGCGTTGACATGTCCGTATGCAATCAGTCCGCAAGAGAGCCAGTGGATGGTTTTGGTGACATAGCCGTGTGGATGAGCCTCATCCAGTGGAAGGGCCGTAGCTCCAAGATTTTCTGCCGTCTTCATAATGGGTTCTTCCAAAGTTTTTTATTTCGAGAACAGCCGTAATTTGGCAGAAGGAACTTAGCAGAAACTTAGGATTGTCCGATGTTTACCAACTTTCGCGGAAAAATCATATCTTCCGAAACCTCACATTCCCCGAAAACAAATCTCAGAATCGTAAAAGCTCAAGATAACCCACTGAGCTAAGTTTGTGCTAATTTTGGCTCTGCATACTTTTTCCATCCGAGAAATCGCTGGTTAAGAACTCAGGCAAAAAAGGAGCTATTTATGATCAACAGTATAAATTCCTTCAATATTGACGGTGTGAAATTTGATAAATTTGACATCAATAATGCTTTTACTGTTGATGAAAATGATACCTTCAGAAAATGGTTTTTTCGACCTCTGGCAGTTCTGGCAGCCATCGGGATTGGCGTTGCAACCTTCTTTGCTAGTGCCATTCTTATAATGATCACGCTTGCTCTGTCGCCGATACTTGTGATGGCAATGTGGGCCATTAGAACCAAGCTTGAGCGTGAGTTAAAGCAGTCAGGCATAGGAGCCAGCTCGATTGTCATTACTGAATATCAAGCCGGAAGTGATAGCCAGACTAAGAGTTAGTCAGGTCCATTCACGGTATGCGAATACTCTTGGTAGAAGATGATGCCCAGATCGGAGCGGCCATTTCCAGCGCCCTGCAGGACGCTGGCATGGCCGCAGATTGGGTCACCGACGGTAGTGCTGCAATAGCAAGCATCGATGCAGGTGCATTTGAGATGGTATTGCTCGATATTGGCTTGCCAAAGCAGGATGGCTTTAGTGTTGTAAAGAAGCTCAGGCAAAAGCGAATTAGCATCCCGGTAATTATCATCACGGCCCGTGATGCTGTGAAAGATCGCATTGCTGGTCTTGATCTTGGTGCTGATGACTATCTCGTGAAGCCGTTTCTGATTGATGAGCTCATGGCGCGAATACGAGCTGTTTCGCGAAGGCATGCGGGTAGTGCGCAACCGATCCTTGGCAATGAAGATTTTTCCGTCAACCCGGCAGAAAAAGTCGTTTGCTTTCACAATCGCCCGATTGAACTTACCGGAAAAGAGTATCGATTGATTCATGCATTGGCTATGAGACCTGGGCGTATATACTCACGCGAAGAGCTGGAAGAAAAAGTCTATGGCTGGGAGGAAGAAGTAAACAGCAATGCAATTGAATTTTTGATTCACAGTTTACGTAAGAAAACCGATAAGCGTGCTATCAAGAACATCCGTGGACTAGGCTGGATGCTACCTAAATAGTGAGATTCATGCATCGTCTCAAAATCAGTAAAACCAACCAGAAGCTTGAGACCAGGTTACGCATAGCTCTACATGCCATCTTGCTTGCGTTTCTGGTTCTGGCGACTATTTCAGCCGCAATAGTCGCCTATTTTGGGTCCAGTGAGTTACAGGATGAAACATTGCTATCTGTGGCGCTACTTGTGAACACTAATCAAATTGGCTTACAGACTAATCGTTCTCTCTATAGACACCATGACTATGATGACGGTGTGCATGTCTGGAAAATATCCGGCGATCGCGGTGGAGCCTTTTGGATTAATAAATCTATATCGAAGGGTTACCACACAATCAATGCTAGAGATGAATTCTGGCGGGTTTACATAACCGCCGATCCTGAGTCGGAAAATCGCTTTGCCATTGTGCAAAAACTTAATGTTAAAACGAATATTGCGTTGCGTAGTGCAATGAACACCGCCGTACCGTTGCTTGGTTTATTCCTATTGATGCCAATTCTAATCTCACTGATTATGAGACATAGTTTTAGTCCTCTTAACAAACTTGGACGAAAAGTCGGCAACAGCGAATCTCTAAAACTCGATATGGCTAATCGGGAAGACATCCCAGTTGAAGTACTTCCTTTTGTGTCTTCGATTGAATCTTTGCTTGAAAAAAATGCAGAATACAATCATCGACAGCAGCGATTTATAGCAGATGCAGCACATGAACTTCGCACTCCGATCACGGCATTATCACTAGAAGTTGAGAATCTACGAAAAGCGAAAAGCCCAGCAGTAAAAGAGGAACGTGAAAAATTGCTACTGGCCAGCATTAGTAGATTACAACGACTGGTGAATCAGTTGTTGGATCTTGCGCGGGCGCAATCAGCTGAAATTACAAATCAAGCACCTGTGAGTCTAAACGACTTGTTGAAAACGCAAATTGCAGACATATATGCACTGGCAGAGAGCAAAGACATTGAATTTATCGTCGAAAACAACGACGATGTTCACGTTCTTGACATTAACAATCAGCTCCAACACCTAGTACGAAATTCATTATCTAATGCCATAAAGTTCAGCCCTGAGTCGAGTCAAATTATGATTAGCCTGTTACAGTTGAACAACAATGCGCTATATTCGGTAACTGACTCCGGGCCGGGTGTCGCAAATGAGGATTTAGATAGATTGCACGAGCCGTTCTATCGTCCTGTTGAGCAGTCAACTGATAGCGGTGCGGGACTAGGTTTGGCAATCTCTCATGAGATAGCGCAACAATTAGGTGGACATCTAGTTTTTGAGAATCTAACCACGGGAGGTTTTCGATTTAGTTACACGCAATCTCTTTGTCAAAATGACAGTGATCGTAATCATTGCTCACAGTGACGCGAAAGCACAGAAATCAGGACAGGCACCGTAAAAAGACACTAATTTACCTGTACCTTTTCAGGATTTGACCGCATGTATTCTTCTATTGCTTTAGTTATCTAAGTTTCGCTTGTCCCGTGCTGCACGATCCGCAGGCGCCACATTGAAGAATATATGCCCTACAAGACCAATTGCTGTAAGACCACCCAATAAAGCGAACTTTGACAGCCCTGCAATCAGAAGGTTCGGCAGCAACATACCGAACATCCATGACGCCACTATCAATGCAAACAATATATAATGAATTTTATCCGCACTATTTTTATCCATTCGAAACCCCATGCCGCAGCAATAATAAAATTATGAACTTACGCTAATACTTTTCCTGAGCTAACGCATAACGCCCGCGTAATAGGCGCAAGCTTGCGAGCGTCCTAATTGACGCGCTTGTTAAATGGCAGCCTGAACCATGCGCACATCTCTTCGAGCGAAAATAGCTGTGGCTGACCAAAGCATGTTGCCATTTCTTCAAGTTTGGCAACGTTATTTATAAGGCTGTCAGGAGCTTGTGAAGTATCCGCCTTGCGCCCAAGCCTGAGAATACACTAAAGGTGATCATAGAACAGGCTTTCATCGTTCTCATCGAGCACGTGCTCAACTATTGGTGCAATTGCCTCATATGCATCGTGAGATTCACAACCATCTAACAGTCCTTCGGTTAGTTTCGCAAAAAACCACTCATCTTCAGAGCCATTAGCTCTGTAATCTTCAATTGCAACTATGTATGAGTTCGCGATCACTTTCTTTGCCATTTAACGCCACAAACTGCCGCAACCAAGAAGGTGGCGCATGGAACGCCGCGCTACTTTGTTGGTTGTCGGTAGCTTTGTCTTGTTAACTACCGTATTTTTTCGCTCCAAGATATTTTGGTTCCAAGCTCACAGTTTTCTTTTTCGAGCTTTTCTCACGCTTTTTTAGATCTTCACAAATCTTTGACAAGTCATTGTCGAATTGCTTAGCGTACCGTGCTCGAAAATCGCGTATCTCCTCTATTATTTGATCTTCTCTCACCTTAGTTATCTCCTGCACGCAGTTCTTCCGGGGAACAAAGTTCCGGGCATTGAAAACCAAACCGTTCAATTGCTGTGCGAATATTGGCTTTCGAGTATGCATTATTAATGTGTTTGAAATTCCAGGTGAGCAAAAATTCTATTCCGTTCGATGCTGCGATACCTATGTGAAGCGCATCCTGTGGGCAGGTCGCCGGAACTGCTCGATGGATAACAAGCTGCTCTGCTATTTCCTGAGCTTTTTCCGATACAGCAAGATTTTCGATGCTGGCTGTCACCTCCATCCTGGCGGCGGCTGCCGCGGAATCACCCTGAGATATTTCCAGTTCTACCAGCTCAGACACATAGACTTCAAAATCGGGCAGATTGTGTGTCCACCATTCTGAAGTTATCGCTTGTCTCGCAGACTTGACCAAATCATTACTGGGCCTTGCTGTCAAATAGCTGATGACAGACGATTCGATGTAGACAGTGGCTTTCATTCTCGAATTATACCGCAATCTCACTGACGGTAGTTAACATACACTAGCACGCTGGTCTGAAAACAACCAAAAACACGATGCAGGCCTAATACCATTAGACACGCTGCGCTACTACCAGGTGAAAACCTGCAAAAGCGGCAATTGCTGACCACAGCCTTGATATTTTCGCCACGCGATTCGAAACCAGGTTCCCAAGTAACACATTTAGCATTCAGTTCATCACCTCGCAACACAGTAAAACCACTCCAATGATTTCATATAAATAAATCTTATGAAAAAACTTGGAACCGCACCCGAAGATTTTTTGTAATTACATACAGTAAAACGCACCTCACATAAGGTGTATGCCGTTGAGTCAGAGTTGAAGTTTGAACTACGGAAACAATGAATTTACCGATTCGCCACCCAGATTTCGTTAAAGGGTAATCGGGATAGTACCCTCGCACTCCAATGCAGCGCAAGTAACTGACAACAATACAAAAATTCAACCCGCAACAGCCCTGACCCTGTCCATCACAGTGCACTCAAATCACGGCTTACGGCACAGATAAAAAAACACCCGGTAGTGGGATCGGCCAGTCGTACTGTCGAGTAGACGATGACTGGATTCTGAGGGAGACTCAATGAGCAACTGGGACGGAGAATTAGGAAACATCGAGGGGTCAAAGACGTTGCTATTGCAACAGAAGCTAGCAGTCTCTAACGCGCCCTACTATCGAGGTAGGATGCTTATTTTATACTTACCGGATATGATCGTTCGCGCACAGATCATTTCTCAGGGAACCAGTATTTCAGTATTTCAGTATTTATTTCGTGAGAAAGTAATCGAATGAGAACCATGGAATAGTCTATCGATGTAGTATTTCGTTTGCAGCTGAAGCGTTTTCTCTGAACGCTTCATTTTATAGTTTACTTCAACGGTTTCGATCTTGCCATATTGATCCCCCAACGCCTGGAAATCGGGAGACCCATGAAGACACACACCCGCAAAAGCGGGCCAACAGAGAATCAACAAGGCGAACGCCAGTACACTTCTGATACTTTTCATGACAGACCTTGAAAAAACACGGGTCACACTGAAACCATAGACTCTTGCGGCAGATCGGTTGTATTGCACTGTAACCTTCGACCCCAGATTCGTGAGCTCTGCATTTCGTCCACAACTGCGTTGCAGCTCTTGAAAAGAGAGTGGTCTAACTGATATTCCGGATACATGAATACAGCGCCTTAGTTGCTGCTATAGAAACAGCGCAGCGGCTCCAAGCCGGAATATTATGCAACACCAGGGTTAACGCCTGTAAAAGCAAGTCAAACCCTATGCCGGGTGAAACTTCAGTGCGACGCCATTGTTGCAGTAGCGTAAACCCGTGGGCTGCGGCCCGTCTTTGAATACATGCCCCTGGTGGCCACCGCAACGCGCACAATGATACTCGGTACGCGGAACGATTATTTTATAATCAATGCTGGTTCCGACATTATCGGTGATTGTATCGAAGAAACTCGGCCAGCCGGTACCACTGTCGAACTTGGTCTGTGATTCAAAAAGCGGAAGGTCACACCCGGCACAGGCGTAGATTCCTTCTCTTTTTTCTTCATTCAGACTGCTGCTGAACGGGCGCTCAGTTCCCGCTCTGCGCAATACGGTGTACTGCGCCGGTGTCAACCGCTCTTTCCACTCGGCTGCAGTCAGGTCAATCTTTTCAGGCCCGCCAGCGCTGTTCACTATGTTTTCCATCGGTGTCTCTGTCTCATTGCTCGCCATTGCCATTAGCGAGCGGTATCCGAGGGCGGCAGTCGGCAATGCAACCATTCCCACCAATCCCTTTAAAAACATTCTTTTATTCACGTCATAATCTCCCGCTAATTTCTTTTGCCGCGATAATTGTTGCAGCAGTAGCACAAATATCAGTGGATTATCGGCACATTCAATGATCACTAATTAAAAATGATCAAACAAATTTGTAACAACTTTATAACGGCGGCTGTTCGATCCGGATATACTCGGAACACGTCGCACTTGTCTGGCGAGGTGACGGCAGGAGCCTGCGCGGCAGAACCTCTGCTACTGCAAACGCGCCCTGACGGTGCGTTTTTATCGATCATTTTCGTTACTTGTGAATAACTATGCGCCTTAAATGATCGTAAAAACGCCCTCGCCATGGCACGTTCTCGCTACGCAGACTTCTGCCACGCAGGCTCCTATTGCATTAATAACAGGTCGAAAACATAAACACCGACAATAAATCAGCTGCGCGTTCCGGCGATAACCCCGGCAAAGCGCTGCTGTATATGACACTTGCCGTATTGCTGTTCCCCTTTATGAATACAATGGTCAAGTTACTACGCGAAGACTTTGACCCGGCTATGATCATCTGGGCCAGATACGTCTCGCATTTGCTGCTGATGCTGGCATTGTTTCTACCAACGCATGGATTGTCTTTACTTAAAAGCTCTCAACCGCGTATACAGACCGGGCGGTCGCTGCTGTTATTGATCGCAACGATCTCCTACTTTACGGCGCTTGGGCATGTACCACTGGCCACGGCCGCAATCATTGGCTTTACCTCTCCATTTATTGTCACTGCGCTTTCATCACCGATACTCGGTGAGCAGGTGGGCTGGCGTCGATGGGGGGCGGTACTGGTCGGGTTTATCGGTGCGGTTATTGTTATTCGCCCCGGCACCGGAGCGCTGCATCCGCTCGCCGCACTGGTGCTAATAACGGCTTGTTGCTACGGCCTGTACCAGATCTATACCCGCAAGATCTCCGCAAGTGATAGCGCTGCGACTACGATCACCTACACAGCTCTGGTTGGTGCTGTCGTCAGTAGCATTGCGGTACCGTTCTTCTGGCAGACTCCGGAAACCCTGCAGCATGTTGTGCTGCTGTCTGTGGCGGGTATGGTTGGCGGGCTTGGCCACTATTTTGTTGTTAAAGCGTTTCAATTCGCTCAGGCCTCACTCCTGGCACCTGTTGCCTATGGTCAAATTGTGGGGGCTACCCTGCTTGGCTACATAATCTTTGGCGATCTGCCAGACAACTGGACGTGGCTGGGCACATCTATAATTATCGGCTGCGGTTTATATATTGGTTACCGTGAGCGAGCGACGAGCATTAAGTAACAGTGACAATGTAGAATCGAAAAGCATGACCGTAAGTCACAACGGCAAGTGAGCGATTGTGATGTCTGAGGCCACCAATATGGCACACGGCTCTATCACCGGAAGAAGATAAAATCTATACTACAAATGGAGTATCCGGAGACGTTACTGTTATCGATGTGAAAACACTCAAACCGGTAAAATCGATTAAAGTCGGCCGCTACCCGTGGGGGGCTGCTATATTGCCCGATGAGTATATACCGGGGTAATCTGTTCTCTAGTGGCGAATAACCAAACGCCCCGGCCTGAATTTGTCTATTTGAATTCGTCTATTTGAATTTGTCTGTTCGAAGGTTTGAAAATACCTCCTTTTCTACAGAATTTTCATCACCAGCACTCACGCTCCCGACACAACCAGCTAACGTCCAGCTCGCTGGCGGTGTAGACTGTCTGATCACTACACAGCTACACGACAACTCAGGGGAGCACCACATGTGTAAAAAACACTTCACCGGCATGATAACCGCACTGGCTCTTACGCTGTTCGGCCAGGCTTCGGCGCAGGATCGGTGGATGTCAATTCCCCCGGCTGCGAGCATGCCCGCAGCCAGCTCAACCGGTACAGCGGATGTCAACGGCATTTCAATGTATTACGCAAACTATGGCGATGCCGCAGGAACACCCATACTGATGATCCACGGTGGGCTTGCCCATGCCGATTTGTGGGCGGCACAGGTGGCGGACCTTGCCAGCGACTATACGGTTGTGGTTGCCGATACCCGCGGGCACGGTCGCTCCACCAATGATGGCAGCGCTTACACTTACGAATTGCTGGCCAGCGACTACATTGCGTTGCTCGACCATTTAAAAATAGACAAGGCGCACCTGGTGGGCTGGTCTGACGGGGCCAACATTGGCTATAGCATTTCAGCCAGCGCGCCCGAGCGCCTGGCGAGTCACTTTGCCCACGCTGGCAACGTATCACTCGATGGCATAGACCCGTCGGTAGACACTAACGCGGTGTTCGGATCCTACGTTGGCATGATGGCCGGAGACTACGGCAGTATGTCGCCAGTGCCCGAAGGATTCGATGACTTCCTCAATGCGGTGGTGGCTATGTGGAGCACGGATAAGCCCGGTGGGCTCGATGAACTGGCCAAAGTTAATGTGCCAACCCTCGTGGTGCAAAGCGAGCACGACGAAGCGATTTTAATGAAGCACTCAGAGGATATTGCCAATGCGCTGCCCGGTGGTGAATTGCTTGTGCTGAAGGGCGTCAGCCATTTTGCATCACTGCAGGCACCGGATGAATACAATGCGGCTATTCGTGCTTTTTTGCGGCCGTAGCAATATTCTTCACTCTCAAATTTTATCGGGTTCGCGGCGGTTGTAGATCGCAACCACCCTAGTCTTAAGAGCTACAACGCCGGTAGAACTTCTGCTACCGGCGGGTGTCAGAATTTGTGTACGGTATCCCAAAGCCAAACGACGATAGTTTGCTTGCCAGCGTACAGAAATTCATCGCCATTAACGCGGCAATCCTGCGCGCAGGTGGCATTCTATATTTCAATTCGGGGGAGAGAATATTGTCTACTACAAATAAACATGCAATCGCCAGAGCCATTGCACTTGGTGTCGCGTTAAGCGGTTCTGCGCTCAGTTTCAGCACACAGGCACAAGATTCAGATATGACCTTCTTTATCACCAGTGCCGGCCCTGGTCGGGGTGGAGACCTGGGGGGTCTGGAAGGGGCGGATGGTCACTGCGCTAAACTGGCTTCTGCTGCGGGCTCAAAACTCACTAACTGGAAGGCTTACCTAAGTGTGGGTGCGGGTGTTGATCGATCCAGTGGCAAGCCTAAAGTAGTTCCGGGTGTCAATGCACGGGATCGGATCGGTAACGGACCATGGCACAACGCTAAAGGTGTGTTGATTGCAAATAACATTGATGAGCTTCACTCCGATGCCAACGCGCTAGACAAGTCAACCGGTCTGGATGAGAACGGAAAACCAATAAAATCCCGCGGTGACAAACCAAATCAGCACGATATTCTCACTGGATCTGATCCGCAGGGAATGTACTCAACTGCCGGCGGTGATACCAGTTGCGGTGGCTGGACCAGTAGCGATAAGGGTTCGGCTATTGTCGGCCACCATGATCGTGCGGGCCTGAGTGAAGACAGGCACATGGTATCGTGGAACTCGGCACACGGCAGTGCCGGTTGCAGCCAGGAAGCTCTGCCGAAAACCGGCGGCGCCGGACTCTTCTACTGCTTCCACGCTGGCGAATAACGTTCTGCAACTGCGGAGTTCCATCCGCATCTCGACCCTGGTATTGCATAAATTTCCGGCCCGGAACCGCTGCGCTGCTTTTATAGCAGCATCTAAGGCGCTGTATAAGCTTCTGAACTCGAAATTTAATGCAACACCAGAGTCGATACAAACGCCGCACTGATCCGGTGTTACTTGTTACGCCGGATCCGCCGGACCAGGGGGGTTCCTAACGACTGCTCACACGAGAGCTTTCGATGATATCGCCCAGCACATTGGCAGCCTCGTGCAAGATGATATCCGGGAAGTTCTCCTGGTCTTCATCTGTGTTGCTGGTCGAGGCACCAAAGGCTTTTCTGAATAATTCCTCACGCTCCTCGCGGTCGGCGGCTCGCTCGAGGTTTTCCTTTTTTCTAAACGATTCCAGCAGCGATACATGGCGTTGTGCTCGCGCTACCCGTTGGGCATCGAGTTCCTCGATCAGTAAACTAAACGATTTATTATCGCGGTAACGGGATTCGTGCCGCGCCTGTACATCGGTGTAATCGGTGTTGGTGTCTGACCACTCTTTGTAGTTTGCAGCTGCGACTTCGGCCCACGGCAAGGCGTTGTCCAGACCGCGTTCGCCCTGTGCATCTGAGTCGAGCGCGGTGGGAAATAACACATCCGGCACAACACCACGGTGCTGCGTGCCTTCACCGTTTACCCGGAAAAACTGCGCTATAGTCACCTTCAACTGACCGAGCTTTCCTTCTTTATCCAGCGGCACCACACTTTGCACGGTTCCTTTGCCGAATGTTGGCTCGCCGAGCACTACACCACGACCGTAATCCTGAATTGCTGCGGCAAAAATCTCTGAGGCAGACGCACTGCCACGATCAACCAGCACCGCCAGCGGGCCGCTGTACGCTACCAGCGGGTTGGTATCTTTATCGACTTTAACCCGCCCGCTTGAATCCCTGATTTGTACAACCGGCCCGGTTTCTATAAATATTCCGGTCAACTCTATAGCTTCTAGCAGAGAGCCGCCGCTGTTGCCACGCAGATCTACAATAATACCGTCAACACCGCGATCACCTGAGGTAAGTTCTTCCAGCAGACGCCGCACATCTCGCGTGGTACTGCGGTAATCCGGCAGCCCCTGCGCCAGTCCGGCCGTATCCAGATAGAACGTTGGCAAGTCTATTACGCCAAAACGCTGCGTTCGCCCGCCAGTTGCGGTTTCTACAACAGAGCTTTTCGCTGCCTGTTCTTCGAGTTTGATTTTATCGCGTACCAGCGTAATCAGTTTAGGCTGCGAACCCGCCGGAGCTTTGCCTGGCAGAATTTTCAGCCGCACCGTTGATCCCTTGGGCCCGCGAATCAGTGCGACTACATCGGCCAGCGGCCAGCTGACTACATCGACAATCTCTCCGTCTTCACCGTCGCCCACGCCAACAATCCGGTCTTCCGCACTCACCTGCTCGCTCATGGCAGCAGGTCCGCCAGCGATAACGCGTTGCACCACGGTGTATTCATTTTCGGTCTGCAGTGCAGCGCCGATACCTTCGAGAGAAAGGCTCATGCGAATTTTGAAATTCTCGGAGCTGCGTGGTGAAAAATACGAGGTATGTGGCTCGACGGACAAGGTATAGGCATTAACAAAAAACTGAAAAACTTCGTTCGCGGTTAGCTGGCTGACTCGCCGCGTCATGCGCTCGTAGCGGTCTTCGAGGGTTTTGATCAGTTTTTCTTCAGACTGCTCGGCCAGGCGCAAGTTGAGTACATCGTTTTTAACCCGTTTGCGCCAGAGTTCATCCATCACTTCCGGGGTTAGCGCCCACTGGGCATCTTCACGATTGAACACATAATTTTCATCGATGGTGAAATCAAAATCGCGCTTCAGTAACGCTTGTGCGTACCGTGCGCGCTCATCCACCCTGACGCGAAAACGCTTGAAGATTTCGAAAACCGGATCCAGTCTCGCGGAGCGCAACGCATCGTCAAGGCCATGGCGGGCATCGTCGAATTCTCTTATGTCACTTGCCATCAGAAAGCTTCGCTGCGGATCGAGCGCCTCAAGGAATCGATCAAAAATCTGCTCTGATAATTTATCGCCAACCGGCACCCGCTTGTAATGATACCGCTGCATTAGCTGCAGAATACCCGCAGTGGCATGGCGGTGTTCTTTCGTCGGACCCAGTGACTCCAGCGCTACTTCCCGGCTGTCCGGCATTGCGGCAACACTGAACAAGGCAGTGAACACAACGATAAGCGCGCGACCGCCAAACCGACTAACCCTGCTGCGTCGCAACTGGCCTGCAGCCGACGATTGAGTATTCTTCGGGCAATGCCGGTGCGACAAGCTACGTCGGCACTGACGGCTGAACCACTGGGAGTACTGCTGCATTAGCTAAAATTCCTCCGCGGAATCACAGAAAAAACATTAAACAGAAAAAGTGTTGTTAGAGTAATTGTATTGCCCTGCTTCAGCTTGCGCCGCCAGTCCGCTGCTGCGTTCTGCCTGGTTGGACGCCAGCCACGCCCTATTGTTCCGTTGCAATCAAGAAGATAGACCGCTCCAGTCAAAAATGCTGGACCAGTGCACCATATAAACAGACTGTCGCTAACCTACCGCCATTCCCATGCCATTACCGGGTGGAACAGGATTTTAGCGAGTCATACCCTATCAGGCATGCTGATTAAGGGGTTGATCGTGACGAGCTTGCAATTGAGATTATCGGCACCGTGTTGTCTGAAGCGATTGAGTCTGTAACCACCACATGTACCTGCGTTTGCGATCATGTACCGCAGAGCATGCGTGGTGCTCTAAGCAGTACGTATTCCGCCCGGATCATAATAACGAAGGGTTCAGAAAAACAAATTGGTTTCACTAACTGGTTTTACTAATTGGTTTTACCGGCGCCGCTCACAGGAAATGGTCGCTCTCTCTATCATTAATCAGCTTACTCAGGTTACTTTACTCAAGTTAGCGTACTCAAGTTTAGCTCACTCAGGGAATCACAGATGACTGGCAGCCAACGCAACGATAACTGGGGATCAGCAGCACTCTTCGGCATTTTCATTGTCGGCAACGAAGCCGTGCCGGAAGCGGAGTGGTGGGCGATGACTCCAGCGCACACCTCGGTGCACGCAGCGCGGGTAACTGCCGGTGCACCATGGGCAAGCTGGAACTCAAACCGCGACTCCGTTCAGCTGGTCGACGACTTGCAACACGGTGCTGACCAGTTCGCTAGCATGCAGCTTTCAGCCGCGGTTGTCGGCCATAGTTCCAGCAGCTTTCTGGGTGGCAAAGGCTGGGATAAAGCCATCATTGCCCGGCTTGCAGAAGTACTGGGATCGGAACTCACCATCAGCACCAATGGTTTGGATTGTCTCGCAGCACTCAAGGCATGTGGCATCCACCGACCGCTTCTGGTATTGCCACCGTGGTTCGGCCCGGGAATCGTCACCACGGGTGCGCAGTATTTCATCGACCACGGAGTCTCACCCGCAGCCACACTATCACTTGACCCGGGTTCGAAATGGCGGCACCTGGCACCGGAGTCTCGGTACCCTCAGGGTTTCGGTTTCGAACAGGAACTGGACCCGCTGTACCGGCAAATTGTCAATGCGTATGAATCACCAGCCGATGGAATACTCATTGCCGGTACCGGGTTCCGATGTGTCGCCATTATTGACAAACTGGAGGCGGAATTAGATGTGCCCGTGGTTACAGCCAATCAGGCAAGTTTGTGGCATAGCTTACGTCAATCCGGTAATACCGCAGAGGTTGCGGGCTATGGGCAGTTGTTTACGAGATAGTGCTCCTGCGGAGCCAAATGCTTGAGCAGGTACTGGAACGGCAAAAAAATAAACCCTGACATTGCCTTCACTCAAGCACATTTGGCATTTTGTTGGGCTTCAGAAAATTGCACTACCGGTGCCCGAACGCTGTAATTTAACTGTTTGAAATCGTCCTTGTAGAAATCAGCTACCAGATTCAAGGCCTCGTTTGTCCACTGAATTTCACTGGGTGTGCTGCGATTATCGTGTGGCAACTTCAGCGGCTCCGGTATATCAAAATGTTCTTCGAGCTTTGGAAATATATGGTGCAGCCCGTCTTCATACTTAAATACTTCCACATCGCCATCGATAAAATCAGTTTGTGGTCGCAGGTGATTATCAAACAAAAACCGATTTCGCATCGCGTTTGTCAGGTTATTTACCACCCACTGGGAGAAATTGACTCGCATGCCAATTTTCTTCAGCTGATCTTCTGTTCGATAAAAATATTCACTTTCTACCCGATCATACGGATTACGAACAACGGTAAATATCCAGTTCCACGGCACCTGATTAAACAGGATTCTGAAATCGTTGATTTGCAAATGTTGCGGGCAGACCTTCAGCCCCGAAGATGGAATCGGGGAGTGAAATGTCATAGTCACATACTGCTTTAACATATTCTCAATACTGGTCCCTCCGGATTTTGGAATATGTATAAAGAGAACTTTTGTACCGCCCTGCTCGAATATAGGCAAAATTAAATCCTGATATCAATTTAACAGCGAAGTTGGTCTACTTTGTGTCACTGGAAGGTGCGGGTTACAACTACAACGGAGCTGCGCGTTATTTGCCGGTTGTTGTGAATGAGAATGCATGGTCACAGTGAAGTCTATCTAACGATATCTGCGCCGCAAACAAATCCCCCGAACAAAGGCACTCACTGTTGCAACTCTCGCACCATATTCGTGGCGCATGGCTTATGGCCGGTGTGTGTGTTGATTTCGAGCTTGCTGAGTATTGTTGAAGCCGAAATTATAGATGCGTGACCTCGCTACACTCCGGCAAATCCACAGCGAAAAGGACCACGAGCGGCAACTTGAGCAACTACAACGTTGATATACCCGCTCCCTCCGCGATCCACCTGCCATTTCGATAGTCCGTTCAAGAAAACGCACATCAGGCAGGAATGCAATTTGCGTCTCAGGGATCTTCTCCGGATGTTGTCTACGGTCTTTGGAGATTGGCCACCGGCAATAGCAGGATCGACTCCATTGGTTAGCAACAGACGACTATATGCATCATATTTTCATTGCAATGTTCATATCCGCTTTGCTGCTATTGGCAAACGACAGCCTCTCCGATGAAACCGGAGAAGATCAATCATCCATGTCAATTTTCAGCGAAATCAAAAATGCATTTACCAGCGGGTTTACGAGCGCTTATACAAAAGAAATTAACGCTGAACATTTCAAAGGTGCGATGGTAGATGCGGTCGGAACGTGTCAACCTGTTTTGGACATTGTTTAAAAAGATAATCTCTATTTACCATACCCATCACTCGAGCTTTCCGCCGACTCTTGAGGATGCAGGTTTTAATGGTCTTACGGGACAGAAGGCTGTATCAGCAGAGATGGTTGAAGATGGATTATTGAGAATAGGGCTGGCAAAGATATTCGGCAGAAAAAAATTCATTGAGATGACTGCGCACATTGAGGATAACGAGATTATAAATTGGGAATGTCGCTCCAACGTCTCTGCAGGTACTATGAAAGATACCTATTGCCTCCCGTGGGAATAACACAGGAAATACAGGTGATAGATCAATGGCAGTTGAAAGCAACGCAATGGGTCTTTGGATTCAATTATATGGCGTTGGCCTATCTACTACACTAACTCATCGATTGTATACAGCGGTAATCCGGTGGAAGCGATTTGCTTGCTTTCGGCCTGCTGAACCAGTGACCACCATTTTTCATTATAGGGGGCTTTGTGTCCGTGGCGTTTGGCCCGTGTTACCACCTGGCCGCATATTGAAGCAATTTCGGTCCGATTTCCCCGGCTGATATCCTGCAGCATCGATGATCTATTAGGGCCTGTGACTCTGGCGGCATTGGTGGTTAATGTTGCTGCCCCGTCGAGTTCCTGTGCAGGCCACGCGCCTTCCAGTCGGGCGACATTAGCTGTTTCGATAGCCGTAGCTTCACTCAAACCTCTGGCGGCTTTGTTCTCTACCAGATAACCGTTCGGCTGCCTGAGCAGCGCAGTGAGTGGGTTGACAGCAGAATTAATAATCAGCTTTCGCCACAATACCTCATTAATAGAATTTGCCCCGCTCTGCCGGGCCGTTTCAACCGGTAGGTTCGCAGCGATGAACAACTCGATCAATTCGGCCAGCTGCGGGGAGTCGTCTATGATTGTTAATCCGTTACCGGCATGAATCACAGCTCCAGGGCGTTTGATATTTCCACCCTGCATTGTTACACCTGCGCTGATGAACTGATCGGGAAGACCGTCCCTTAACTGCTCAATATTTCCCAGACCATTTTGCAGTGTCAGTACAATTGTATCTGCTTTCAGACAGCTCTTAATGCGATCGATGGAAGCGAGTGTCTGATAGCTTTTTACCAGCACAATGACATAATCAGCGGCAAGCCCTACCGTCTGTTCTGGATAACAAATGGCACGTGCTTCAACGGTACTGGTTGTGGCATCGAGCTCATGCAGTAGTATCCCGTACCTGTTGATAGCATCGATCTGCTGCCGCCAACTGCCAATGAGATGTACGTTTGCAACATCGGCGAGACGGGCCGCAAAAATACAGGCCAGTGATCCGGTTCCAATTATGGCAACCGACCTGGTCTGTTTTCCAGTGGTCATACGCAGTTATTCCGTGAGGATTCTTTAATGAGTAGGAATTTATCACCTGACTGACCACACTTGCTACCGGGTTAACGAGCATGGACAATAAACTTAATTGTAACCTCCCGGTACTCTCATATGAAAATTGCCTACCTTCTGCGGGTCAGACCTGACCTTGAAGATATCATTCCGCCCGATGTCGAGTCTGTTCGCATTGAGGTTGGCGACAATGGCCTCTACAGCGACGAAGATCTTGCGAAAATTCAGGATGCCGAGGCATTTATTGTCGGTATGGAACCGGTTAACGAGCAGATTCTAAGCGCTGCACCAGCACTTAAAATTGTGCAGCGTCTCGGGGTTGGATTTGAAACGCTTGATCTTGAAGCGACTGCAAAGCGCGGGATTCCAGCTTGCAATCTGGAGGGGGTTAACAAGGAGGCTGTTGCTGAACACTGCCTGGCATTGATGCTGAATCTCGCGAAGCGCCTGCCACAGGCACTTGAGCTGACTCAGCAGGCAGACTGGGGGCAGGCCAGACTACTGACTACGCAAACCCGTGAGCTATTTGATAAGACGCTCGGTATAATAGGGTTCGGCAACACAGGCTCTGCACTGGCGCAACGCGCACATGCTTTTGGCATGAAGCTTCTCTATAACGATACCGGCCCGGTCGATACGGCTTTAGCCGAGTCGTTCAACGCCGCCCCCACAGACAAGCAAACGCTCTATCAGCAATCTGATTTCGTTTGCATCTGTACCGATTTGAATGAAACCTCTCGCAATATGATAAGCACCGAAGCGTTGCAGGCGATGGGTGAAAATACAACGCTCATCTGTTGTGCACGAGGCGGCATTGTTGACGAGCCCGCGCTGGCAACCGCATTAAAAGAAAAATCTATAGCTGCTGCGGCTATTGATGTTTTTGAGGTAGAACCCATTCGAGCGGACAACCCGCTTATCGGACTGGAGAATTGCCTGTTAACCTCACACGTTGCCGGTGTAGCTCACGATACCACCATGCGTATCTGGAATCGGGCACATGACAATGTTAGAGCGGTAATACAAAAAGGGCAGAAACCCCGCTGGATTCGCAATGGGCTATAGGAGCCTGTCCGGAAATAGATGATCTACTACGGACGCGGTCTTTTGGCCAGCTATTGCGATCGATTTGATTGAATATGAATAACTATTCGCCCAATTCGATCCCAACATCTGACTTAAAATCTCACTTCCTCGTTACGAACCCTATTCCCGGACAGGCTCCCTGGAGCCTGTCCGGAAATAGATGTCCGGAAATAGATGATCTACTGCGGTCGTGCACTTTTGGCCAGCAACCCCTCAAACACCGGAACCATCCCCCTGTCGCAGCAGTTCACGCATCGTCGAGCCTTTGTATTCCCGTCGAAACAGGCCGCGTCGCTGTAGTTCCGGCACTACCTGATCAACGAACTCTTCAATAGCACCGGGTGAGTAGATAGGCGAGATCATAAAGCCGTCACCTCCGGCTGTTTCTATATAGGCTTCCATCTGATCGGCAATATCATTTGCCGTGCCGACAAATTGCGGCAGACCAACGCTCTCGCCATGGCGCTGAGCCACTTCCCGTAATGTCATACCGCTACCGTCCGGTTTCAGGAAACGGGTGCGCATTCGCTCCAGCTGCGGTTCTGTGCGCGTGGTCATGTCATCGTCCAGACCAATAACGGACAGATCAAAATCGAGGTGCGCCGAGAGTATCGTCAGCCCGGCCTGCAAGGGTACCAGTTCGTTGTGTTCGGCCTGTTTTTCCCGCGCATGCGTGGCACTTTCGCCGATAACAGGCTGCATGCCGAAAAGCACTTTGCAGTCATCAGGCTGCCGCCCGAAGTCTTCCATTTGCGATCTGATCGAATCACGATAGCGCGCTCCGTCTTCGGCGCGGGGCTGAATTGCAAAGAGTGCGTCGGCATATTTAGCCGCAAAATCCTGACCTTTAGGTGACGTGCCGGCCTGCAAAATAGCCGGGCCGTTCTGCGGTGAACGCACTACATTCAACGGACCGCGCGATTTAAAAAATTGCCCCTCATGTTCTATACGCCTGACTCTGGTCGGGTCGGCAAAGATTGCATTTTCATGATCCATAACCACTGCGTCTTCGTCCCAGCTGTTCCACAGTTTTCTGCACACCTGCATGAACTCATGGGCCTTGTCGTAACGCTGGTCTGATGCAGCGCGTTCAAGCCCGTAGTTGGCGGACTGATTGGAATTCAGTGATGTCACTGCATTCCAGCCGGCACGCCCGCCAGTCAGGTGATCAATGGTGGCCCACATTCGCGCGGCATAAAACGGGTGCTGGTTGCTGGTGGAAAATGTTGCCGCCAGGCCAATCGTGCGGGTTGTAGCGCCGAGCCAGCTTAGCAGTGGCATGGGGTCGTGCTCCGGTGCCTGTGCGGCGAATCGCAAGGCTGGATCAAGTGTGCCGGTAAAGGTGTCTGAGATGTAGTTCAGATCGGCAAAAAAAACCATGTCAAACAAGCCGCGTTCGCAGACACGGGCAATATGCTCGTACAGTTGAGGCCGCCGCCAGTCGTACCCTGCCTCCACGGTTTTCGGGTGACGCCACATGCCCAGACTATGAAAACTCGGACCATGGGTCAGAAACTGCGCCAGATGCATTTGTGATTTCAGAATATTCCCCCGCGAAATTTCCAGCCCGGCTACCCCCTAAACAAATATAGAGCGCTTGACTCAACTAAACTGCAGATGAGCCAGTTTAGTGTATTTGCCATGCAGAGGGAATCAGGCCGCGACAGAGCTAAAAGCCGTGGTGAACCGTTGATCAGGGGAGCTAGTGGCAGATTTCAGCGACTGTCGCTCTCACGGGTTGCTTTCAGGGGGTTGCTTTCAGAGAGCTGCTTTCTGGGCTTACGCTCTGGGGTTGGTTTCAGGGGTTGGTTGCAAAGGCATATCAGGAAGCCTGTCAACGAGGCGCGGTAGTAAACTGTAACGAACCGGGAACGGAACGCGGCAGTAAACCGTAACGAGTCGGGAACCGTACCCGGCGGCAATCGATAGAAAAGTACGAATACCGGATCGAAACTACCACAAAATTAAACAAAAACGCATTATGTGGTGTAATGGTGGTTTTTGCAGACCGACGATTCGATGCCAGCCACCGCACTTACTGCCATATCCCCCATTGACGGCCGCTATGAGGCCAAAACCCGCCCGCTGCAGTCTGCCTTCAGTGAATATGGGCTAATTCGCTTTCGAACCGTTGTCGAGCTGCAGTGGTTGAAAACTCTGGCCGGCCACCCCGGTATTGCCGAGGTTTCGCTGAGTGATGAATCACTGCAACTACTCGATGATATGTCGCAGAATTTTTCACTGGCTGACGCCGAAGCCGTCAAAACCATTGAGCGCACCACCAACCACGATGTTAAAGCCGTGGAGTACCTGCTGAAGGAGAAATTCAGTGGCAATGCCGAGCTCAATGCCGCCAGTGGATTTATTCATTTTGCCTGCACCTCTGAAGACATAAACAATTTGTCTCATGCGCTGGCGTTGAAAGAAGGCTGCATGGACACGGTGATACCGGTGGTCGAAAAACTCAGAGCCGAAATTGCCGCACTGGCCGAGTGCTATGCAGCGCAGCCAATGCTGAGCCGTACGCATGGGCAAACCGCCACACCCACCACCCTCGGCAAAGAGATGGCCAACGTTGCCTGGCGTTTGCAGCATCAGCTGAACACCGCGGCATCTATACAGTTACTTGGAAAAATGAACGGTGCGGTCGGCAACTATAATGCACACTGCGTAGCCTACCCCGATGTAGACTGGGAGAAAACCGGTCAGCAATTTGTGGAATCACTGGGGCTGCACTACAACCCCTACACCACCCAGATAGAACCGCACGACTACATGGCAGAACTCTTCGATGCCTTCGCGAGAATCAATACCATACTGATCGATTTCTCGCGGGATATCTGGTCGTATATATCCATTGGCTATTTCAAGCAGAAAGTGGTCGCGGGGGAAGTCGGCTCATCAACCATGCCGCACAAAGTGAATCCCATCGACTTTGAAAACGCGGAAGGTAATTTCGGCATTGCCAATGCCCTATTCAGCCACTTCAGTGCCAAGCTCCCTGTCTCCCGCTGGCAGAGAGATTTAACCGATTCGACCGTGCTAAGAAACGTCGGGGTAGCGTTTGCGCACTCGCTGATCGGTTATGAATCGCTATTAAAAGGTATAGGCAAGCTGCAGGTAAACGAGCAGGCCCTGCTTGCTGATCTGGACAATTCATGGGAGGTACTGGCAGAGCCGATCCAGACCGTGATGCGTCGGCATGGTATAGAAAATCCATACGAAAAATTGAAAGCACTTACTCGCGGTGCTGCAATAAACCAGCAGACCCTGCGTGATTTTATAGAATCACTCGAACTGCCGCAGGAGACTAAAAATGAACTGTACGCACTGACTCCGGCCAATTACCTGGGACAGGCTGAATCACTGGCCCGAGCGCTGCCCGTAAAAAGCGCCACGGCTCGCGGAGAAGCAACTGAAAATTGAAGGTGAGCCGATGAAAATCAACTGGCCGGACGGCCTGGACGAAGCAGGCTTTCTGCAACAATACTGGCAGCAGAAACCACTGTTGATTCCGCAGGCATTTGCCGGCTTCAGCAACCCGATAGATCCAGACGAACTGGCTGGCCTGGCCTGTGACCCTGACTCAAACGCGCGCTTCATGCAGCGGGTTAAGGGCGACGAATGGCGTATGTGTCCGGGGCCACTGAGCGATGATTTTTTCGACGATGTCAGCGGCAGTGACTGGTCTCTGCTGGTTTCCGATGTCGAAAAATTACTGCCCGACTTCCGCGACTACCTGCAGCCTTTTCGATTTATACCGGACTGGCGCATCGACGATCTAATGATCAGCTACGCCCCGGTTGGTGGCTCAGTGGGAGCGCACGTCGATCAGTACGACGTATTTCTGCTGCAGTCGTCCGGAGTACGTGAATGGCAAATTGAAACGAGCCGGCGTTCAGGGCAGCAGCAGTCGGTCAGCAGCGATATCTCGTTACTCGTTGATTTCGAAGCAGACCAGATCTACCAGCTGAAAGCCGGTGATATGTTATACCTGCCACCACGTTTCGCTCACCATGGTATTGCTCGCGAGGAAGCCTGCATGACCTGGTCAGTCGGGTTCCGTGCACCTTCAGTCGATGAAATGCTACCCGCTGTGGTGAACTATTTTCTGGAAAGCATAAACACGCACAAGCGCTTTACCGATCCGGAACGAAAAGTCACCCCTTGTGCCGGCAGAATTGATGAAGCAGACTTGCAGCAACTGCGAAAAATGCTGCGCACAGCGTTTCAGCAGGATGATCACACCCTTAGTGAATGGATAGGCCGCCATTTGTCGGAATCCAGACTGACCGATGAAGAACCGGAACCCAACGATACAGACTGGCCGGAAATTCACGCAACCCTCGGTAAAAATAATACACTGGTTGCCAATTCACACAAGAATTTCCTCTATAAAGAGCAAGGTCGTGCAGCAATATTGTTTGCAGACGGGCTCAGCTATCGCTGTTCTATAAAATTTGCTGAAAGTTTGTGCAATACGCGGCAGATCAATTACCATGATATAACAACTGAGGATCAGGCAATTGTTGTTGCCCTCTATAATCAACACAATCTGCTACTTGAAGAGCGCGGTCAGCATTGACCACAACCTGCCACTACCGGGTGAACCTACCCTGGTGTTCAGGGTTACCGCATTAAAATGATATATAATTCAGTAGCATAATATTATGGCATGAGAATTTAAATTGGCGCAATCTCATGAAACCAGATCTAATAGAACACTTTTCCCATATAGAGGATCCTCGTATTGAAAGACATAGAAAACACGCGCTGATCGACATCATTGTTCTATCCGTTTGTGCTGTATGTAGTGGGGCCACTGGGTGGGAATCCATAGAGGAGTTCGGACGTGAAAAACTAGAGTGGCTTCGACAGTTCGTTCCGCTGGAAAATGGTGTTCCCTCTCATGATTGTATCAGTTATGTATTATCACGGCTTTCTCAAAAGATC
>MDLA01000196.1 GCA_001730015.1 Chromatiales bacterium (ex Bugula neritina AB1)
CTTCGACAGCAGCCGGCTTTCCGGTCGGAATACCAGTTGCGTCGACAGGCAGGTACTCGACCGAAGGCATGTGCAAAAGATGCTTGTGGATGGTTCCGCTGCCTGCTCCGCCAAGATTCCAATAGTTGTGATTGGTCAAATTGACGTGAGTTGTTGCGTCCGTGGTGGCGGTAAAGTCAATTTTGAACTGGTTTTCATTGTCGAGCGTGTAGTCGACCTGCACCAACAAGTTCCCGGGATAGCCTTCATCACCATCCTTGCTGGTCAAGCGAAGACGAACTCCGACCATGTCTGGAGTCATCAAGCGCTCCGCTTTCCAGATTTGCTTGTCGAAGCCAACGTTACCACCATGTAGGTGGTTTGGACCATTGTTGGTTGCCAGTGTGAACTCTTTTCCATCAATGGAAAACTTGCCTTTGGCGATTCGATTGCAATAACGCCCAACCGTGCAGCCGAAGAAGGACGTACAAGCTTCGTAGCCTTCGAGTCCCTGGCAACTTAAGGTCACGTTTTCAACGAGTCCGTTTTTGTCGGGGACGTTTACCGCGGTTACCGTTGCACCGTACTCGATGATCTCGAAGGAGTAACCGTTTTTATTGCGGCAGATAAATTGCTTGATCTCCTGGCCATCTTTGGTTTTGGCAAAGGAGCGTGTGATGATTTCCATTTCACGCACTTCAGGAGCGTTAGCGTCGGCAGTTTCGGCGGCCTTCGCAGGCGATCCCTGTTCGGTTACGGGATCGTTCATATCGTTTGCACGCATGAATACAGAAAACAGACAGCCAATCACAAACGCTGCCATGCAGTAACCAACTTTCATTGCTCACCCAGATTCAATCTACGTAAGAAGGCTGGCCAGCATCCGACCGCACCTTGAGTCCCATCATTAAGCCCAGCATTATTACGGTAGTAGCCGACATCAACAACCGAATGGCCACTATTTTGCCCCAAAACCTCGCGTTTTTTGGCGATTTGTGGTTTGGAGGTCCTTCAGGCAACATTAGTTCGGCCGAACGGCGGCATTTGAGTGTCCACGTAAAAGGGGGCGGGAGTCTTTTTCACCAACACCCAGCACTGAATTCAATCGCCATTCCCGGCATCAAATTCAGAAAGAAGCAAATGCTCCACAAAAACGACTCCCCCCATCGATGAACCACGTCGATCAACAACAAATCACAGCCTTTCGTTTCCGAAATGATGAGCAAGTCTGCCCTCAACCCAATCTCTATCCCTGATTCCCGCACACCCTCACCAATTGATCGACGACCGATTTCAGTCTACCGGTCTGTTTTTCGTCAACCAGATTTCTTTCTTCATCAAAAGCAGAATGGGCCGTCGACAACGCGAATTGAGCAGGCGTCACCAACACCTGAATGTTCGATAACACTTCTCGAACGTGACGGAGGCCTCGCAATCCTCCAAGCGCACCCGGCGAAGCCGAAATCAAGCCTGCCGTCTTGCCGACGTAGCAAGAGAGCGGCGTTTCTTCTTTAGAGGCTGGACGTGATACCCAGTCGATCGCGTTCTTCAAAAGTGGTGTGAGTGACCCGTTGTACTCAGGGCAGGCAAGCAAGAGCCCATTGTGTGCAAGGAACAGATCCTTCAATCGCTTCGCTGCTTCGGGCAGCCCGTGCTCAGCTTCCCAATCCTGACTAAGTAGCGGCATGTCATAGTCGGCCAACGAGATATGAGTGACTTCGGCACCGGCGTCGCGAGCGATTTTGGTCGCGAAGGTTAATAGCTTATCGTTGAATGAGCCTTTACGAGTGCTCCCAGCAAAAGCGAGAATTTTTGCGGTTCCCATCGTGGATCCTTAAGAACAAAAGTTGAAGTGAATGATGGTTGAACGATAAAGGGGGCGGGAGTCTTTTTCAACAAACTCTGTAACCTATCTTCAATTGAAAGACTCGATCTCAACTCTACCGGAAACCAATACTCGGTAAAAAAGGACTCCTGGCCCCATTCAGTTTCCACGCAAATCCTGAGCGGCTAAGGCGCAAGCCGCCGGCCCTTCAAAACACTGGCCACGGGCCAGTGCCACCCCGGCCACAAGCACTTAAAAAAAGAAAACACAGAGCCCAAAGTCCTCTTCTTGTGGAAGACTCCAGTCCCTGCGTTTTGCGTACTTGATCGACAGACGAAAAAAGTTCTCGTCTGCTTATTTAATACCCGTCTCAAACGAATTGCCTTCGGCAGTGGAAACTGCTGGCGGCTGTACGGGATCACCATAGAACCGAGTCGTTCCTTCAGCGATCTCGTGAACATCGGTTTGCTTCGAGTTCAACTGGGCTCGGAAGATATGTGTTCCGCTGGTCATCGCCATAGCGTTGACTTGCAGAGTGATTTCCTGTCCGGGATCAATTTGAGGAATCGCAGTAAACTGAACCTGCCCCTTCTTCAATTCGTGAGTCAATCCCTTCGCCGATTGAGGCTCGACCCCAGGTGAAAACTGCATCGCCAACGATACGTTTTGTGCCGCTTTGGTTCCACGGTTACGAACCTTGATCGTGTAAGGCACTTCCTTACCGGTCGGCAATGGTCCCTTCAAGTCGGTAACGGTAAGCACGAGGTCGGCGATCGTGTCGACAGTGGTTTTGAAAGCCCCGGCCGCAGCCAATTCGCCTTTGCCCTGAGTTCCGACTTCAAGCTGAATCTCGCCAGCGGTATCGAGCAAGCAGTGCATCGCGTACGATCGACTTTGACCTGGCGCCAATGATCCAACTGGCCATCGCATGCCACCTTCGATCAGCTTCACGCCTTCGATTCCGCTCAGGTATTTAACGCCCGGCGGCAAAGCAACGGCAGCCATTAATTCATTCGCCGTTGCATCACCAACGTTGGTGACCGTCACGCTGTATTTGGCAGTATCACCTGAATACCGAATTCTTGGACCGTTCATTCCAACCTGAAGTTTGGCTCGTCGAACAATCAATGCTCGTTCGGCAGACGTCTTCAAGTTGCCGTCGGCAGTCGCTCGTGTTGTAAGATTCAAGTCGCCTGCGGTTCGCGCCAACAACTCGATCTGAAAGTTAACATCTTTTCCAGCAGGGATATCGCCAAGCGTTTGGCGTTCACCGCCAAGTGCTTCGGGTAACATGACTGAAACGCGTTCGGCCGTCCCTGTTCCCGGGTTACGAACAGCAACGTGATAAATTGCCACTTCGCCATAGAGAACTTCTTTAGGTCCCGAGATGCTCATTTCAAGCTTTGGCTCGGTAACTTTGATGTTTGTCTTCCCGGTTCTAGGAACCAAAGTCCACTCAACACCGAGATCGAAGACCTCTGCTTTTCGAGGCACTGCGGTGATGGTCATGACCTGCTCTGAGTTGCCTTCGACTTTGTCAACAGACCAAACAAGTCGAGCTTGCTGCCGTCCGTCGGTCAGCTCTTTGCCGCCACCGGTTTGAGTTACGTTTCGTAAGTCGACCCATTCAGGTAGGTCGATACCAACCAGAATTCGTTCGGCATCGATCACGCTGTTATTGCGGACAACCACTTTAAACTGCGACGGCTTATTGATGCCAATGATCTCTGGTCCTTTGGTCACGACACTGATCGAAGGAGCGGAAAGCTGAACAACCGCGTCTTTGGCAAGCTTCTGGTTAATCCCTTGATTCGGAACAATTTCCTGAATGCCTTGAACCGGCTGGATGTTTGATTTGGTAGCTAACTGCATCGCTTGCGACTTTGGCTGGCTCCCCTGAGTCGCAACCAATTTGGTTGGTTCGGAGGTCGGCATTTGGGTCGCGGTCATGCTGTTTGAAGCAACAGGACGCTTTGCCGGAGACAGGTTGCTCGCCGGCATAACAGGAAATGCTGACTTTGTTGTATCTTGCGTTGCCGATTTTCGCTTCTCATTGACATCAGCCATAAACTGAGTGGCACTAACCTTGGTTCCGCTGGCTTGAACTGGCAGAACGCCACCTGCTTGGGAAGCTCGAAGTTCATTGTCCATTCGCTGGGAAGCAACTTGAGTCGCCTTGGAACGAGCTCGGTTGGTCAGCGAATCAATCGCCGATAGCCTTGCTGCAGGCGCGACGTTTGGAGCGGTCCCGGTATCAAATTTCTTCACAACTGGAACTGAATTGACAGGCACTTTCGTTGGAAACTGGTTCGCTTTCATGGTCGCACCAGCTCGCTTTGTCGAACCTGGCAAAACGCCTGTTGGCTTGGCGACACCCGACTCCATTGTTGTGGTCTCCAGGCCTAGCGACTTCGCATACTCGCCCATCGTTTTGCCCGACGAAGTGGGCTTGTTTTGGACGCCAGAGAGAATCTCAGGGACGACAGGCTCCTGGTAGCTGGTCAACTGAACCATCCCTCGATTGACACGTTCGGGATAGTACTGAGACTGATCCGGAATGCTCGGGGCAGGTGCGGGAGCCGTTGTTTTTTGTGTATAGGGTGAAGGCAGTCGATTGGAAGGCAGACGTTTGGCATCCACAATCTGTGGATTGCGAGCCGGATAGGCGTAACCATTTTGCGGTTGCGTATTTGGCTGCTGCGTCTGCGGCTGCTGTGTTTGTTGATAAGGATTGCTGCGAACCGGCAGGTATCGCTGCGAAGGCGTTTGTTGCGCCATCGTGGTTAGCGGAAATCCAACAACCAACGTGAGTAAGAGTAGACCAATCGAACGTGGAGACGTGTGCATCAGGGGGTTAGCGCGCATCTTTTCTCAAACCTTGAATGTGTAGACGAAAGCGTCTTGATCGTCATCGACCTTGCGGGTTGGGAAGGTTTAGAAAAATATGCCAATAACTCCAAGAGGATAATCTGCATTGATAGCAGTTAACGTTAACGGTTAGCTTGCGCTGGCAAATAAGGCAGGCAAGGAAGCGAGATAGGTAAACTGCGAAACCTAGTCGATTCAGAAGCAGTGTTGTCCCGCGAGACAAGACGGGCCAGCGAGTACATCGTCCACACTAACGCAAATTCACTCGCTCGTGCGTCGAGGCTGTGAATTTTTCACAGCCCATGTCTCATTTTTTTCACACCCTCCCTGGGGAGGATCAGACTCGAAGAGGCTGGGGAGGGGATCGATACATGAACGGCCTCTCTCCGAGCGATGCTGTCGCAAGCGACATCCCACTCGACTCTCCCCAGGGAGAGTGTGGTTGATACACTCGCTCGCGCGTCGTGCTTGTATTCCCTTAACAACCAGAGCCTGCTTGGAATTCCTTTTCGGTCCGGTGTCAATCGCCACTCAAACTCGTGCTTCGGTCAACACTTCCCATGCATCGATTAACAAGCTTGCGGCTCGATCGATGTCTTCTTGTGATGAATACCATCCGAGGCTGAGCCGTACCGTTCCTGCAATGTGCTCGTGATCCTTCCCCATCGCACTGAGCGTTGCCGATTCGATCTTCCCCGAGCTATGACACGCCGAACCGGTTGAAGCGCAGATCTCGGTGGCTCTCGCGAGGATCTCGCGACCACTAATTCCTGGAAAAGAGACGCTTAACGTATTGGGCAAGCGATTCACTGCGCCGCCATTGATGTGAATATCAGGAATTGCATCACAAAGGTGTTCACCCAAACGATCACGCAATCGGGTCATCCCTTCAAACGCATCGTCGAGCGCTTTAGCCGCAAGTACCGAAGCCTGCCCAAGCCCCACAATGTAAGCAGTATTTTCTGTTCCAGCGCGGTAACCGTTTTCATGTCCGGCACCATGCAATAGTGATTCCAGCGAGACACCTCGCCGAACAAACAACGCGCCAACGCCCTTAGGTCCATAAAACTTGTGGCCGGCGACGGTCAGCATGTCGACGTCCATTTCGCCAACTTGCGTTGGAAGCTTGCCAACGGATTGTGATGCATCGGAATGGACGAGAATCGACCGACGATGGCACAGCTCCGAAATAGCTCGAATCGGCTGGACAGTGCCGATCTCGTTGTTGGCATGCATGATGCTGACCAAACGAGTATTCGGCTGCAAGGCGGCTTCTACGGCCTCTGGCGAAACGACGCCGTGTTCATTGCAAGGAACAACCGTTACGCCGTAGCCGAGCCGCTTCAAGAACATCGCAGGCTCGGAAACGGCTGGATGTTCGATCTCCGAAATCACGATGTGCGCGTTCTCAGGCAGATACTGAAACATCACCCCTTTGATGGCCAGATTGTTCGATTC
>MDLA01000197.1 GCA_001730015.1 Chromatiales bacterium (ex Bugula neritina AB1)
GATCTACTGCGGACGCGATCTTTTGGCCAGCTATTCCGATCAATTTCGTTAAATATGAATAACTATTCGCCTCAATCGATCGAAATATCTGACTCAAAACCTCACGCCCTCGCTACGACCCCAATTCTCAGACAAGCCCCCAGACGCGATATCCTCGCCACCCCATGAATGATGCGGGCTATGTGACTCTGGAAGATCCGGGAATATGCCAGTCAAAAAGAACAACAACCGAAAGAATACATGAAAATACTCGTTTCCATTACCGGACTTATCTTGCTGTTGTATCTATCCGCTGCACTGTTTCTGTTTCTGATACAACGAAGTTTTATATATCACCCGACTCCGTTTGTCGCACACGATTTTACCGAGAAAATAGTGGGGGCTGGCGATGGTGCTGCATTGAGACTGATTGTCGGTAATGAGGGGTTAAGTGAGGCGGTGATCTACTTCGGAGGAAATTCAGAGTCTGTTGCCGACTCTGCCGGTGACTATATAGAATCTCTTCCAGATAAAACAGTTTATCTGGTTAATTATCGCGGGTATGGTGGCAGTGGCGGGCGACCTACAGAGGAAAACCTGTTTAACGATGCGACAGTTATATTCGACACGGTTTCAAAAAATCATTCAACAGTCTCTGTGATTGGTCGAAGTCTCGGTAGTGGCGTAGCGTGTTGGCTTGCTTCGAAAAGGCCTGTTGATAAATTGGTGCTGGTCACCCCGTATGACAGTATTTTAAGTATTGCCAAAGCAGGTTACCGGATTTTCCCCGTTGAGTTTTTATTGAAAGACCAGTTTAAATCGATTGACTACGCCGCTACGATTAAATCCCCGGTATTAGCACTTTTGGCTCAGCATGATGTGGTGATTCCAGCGGAGAATTCCCGGCGATTGATCGAAGCGTTTATACCTGCCGCTGAAGCCGTCGTACTATCTGGCACCAGCCATAACGATCTGCAGCTCAATCCGGAGTACTACCCGCTGATTCGGGGTTTTCTAAACTAGTGTCTGCGGTATTATTGTAGTCGGTCGGAATCTACAGTTGGTCGGCAACCTGAAGATCAGCGGAATTATTTTGGGCTACCGGTTTTTGCGTGTCCCGAGCATCGGTCGCGATATCTGATTGCTGCATTATTTCGGTGAATGTAAGGGCGTTCACTGGTGTTTTCCAATTACGTACCAGTTGCAGATTAGAATAGTTCTGTACGGCGGAGTAGGTTGATCTGAGTAAAGTCATTTGATCAGCGGAAATATTTTCCAGTGGTGATCCGAGTTGCTGGCTGTTTCGCAACTCTCCGTTCTGCTGGAATAAAGCGGATATTCCACTGGCGCTGTGGATACCATACTTTTTGAGGGTGCTCCTTTTTTCCTGGTATTCGCTCGTTTCTTTTGAATCCGGGCTGATGCAGCTTAACAATATAGCCTGATCAACCCAATCTATAGCTCTGTCTGCGGGTATTTTGGTGTGCAAAAACAAATCTATAATATCGGCATTCGCCATATTGAAGGTGTTTTCTATGTCTTCTTCTTCGAGTCTGGCCTGGTGCCAGACGGTTAGACCGTCAAGCTCCCTGACTGGCAGTGGTGAGTCGATAGACGGCAGCCATTGTCCGGTGAATTGACTGGCTGCGGTTCGGACCATTCGCCACAGTACTGTCGGGAAAACGCCGAGTACAAAAGCCAGTAAGGCAAATGTTTCGGTAGAAAAATTGATAAACTGAACTTCAAGCACCATAAACAAAACCCAGGCGCCCAGAATTGACAATATTATCCGCATCGATACACCAATGTACGCTTTGGCTCTAAGATCGTTCGTCACAAAGCGCCGATACAACATCTGAAGGCAGAAGAAATACGCTCCGATAAATCCATAGATTATCGGGTTCGGGTTGACTGCAAGTACTGCCATGAGATCATTTGTATTTGAGCCATACTCCAGCGGCGGTAGATACAAATACCAGCCAATTGTTATCAGGGCGGTGGCGACAAATACCGGAATGGCCGTCGATAAAGAGAATATCTTACTGGTGGATTCGTTATCGGTTAGCGCTGATGGTTGCCTGCTGATCGAGCCACTGCTGCGTTTAGAATTGTTTATGAGTTCTTCGGTGATTTCTTCACTGACGGGGCCGTACACCCCTTCAAATCGTTTTATGTAACCGCGTATTCTTACACTACCGAAGTACTGCTGGTCAGATTCAGTGGCACTACCGCGTAGCAAGTGAGGAGCGGGAGACAGTAACCCAAGACGGTGTAAATTGCTGACGTAATCCTGAAAGAGGCTGGTTTTTCGCCATGCGATGAAAACGAAATACATGATCGCGGGTAGTGTGGAAAACAGGGTGATGAGTGAGTATCTGAGCACCGCAACCTGTTGCTCATGATAATAATAAAGAACCATTGAAAATCCAACAATGGTTGAAACCATCAGAAGAATTCCGGCTAGTTGCATCATCGAGGTTCGATCGATTTTTAACTTGTCCATTGTTGTTAACAGCTCCAGTGCGTACGGGGCATGTTGCGATCAGGTTGCGTGCGATATTTGGTCCTGAAAGTGCCGGGTGTGATTAGGTGTCGCTTATCTTCAGAAAGGTGCCAAAGTGGATTATAGCAGCAAAATCATGCGTTCCGAATAGCCTGAGTCGATCATTGATGTGTTACGGGGAAGGGCAGGTGGTTTGTGGGACACGAGTGCACTGTAAGATTTCAGGTACTTGTCAATTTAAGGTTTGCGATTAAATGAATAAATTACTCACAGCTGATGAAGCGCTGGAAGTCGATTTACAGAATTATGCATTGGGCGAGATCTCGTATTGTATGTTTATAAAGCGCGGGTTTAATGATCACTATCTGATCGCAACTGAACACCGGAAATATATATTTCGCCTTTAATTGAATGGGAAATATTACGTGGAATCTAGCAGTGCGTATCAGTTCGAACTGACGCTACTTGAGCAACTGTTTGCGAGTGGTGTGCCGGTTGCGAAAGCGGTGCCCGTAAAAAGCGGAGATCTATTGGGTTTTACAGCAACCGATGCGGGCGAGAGAGCATTCGCGTTGTTTCCTTACGCTGACGTTCTACAGCTTCGCAGCTCTGCGATCACGTTCGACCAAAGCAGATAGCTAATGCCCATCCATAAACCGGAGCTACTGCGGGTGACTCAAGCACGCAATCTTTCACCGGCCACATGTAGTTATTTAGAATGACTAAACGCCCACATGTGGCAGGCGAAATCTCACGCACCTGAGTGATCCTCGCTACGCCCCGGTTTATGGACGGGCACTAGCTGGGAAAGGTAATGGCTGATTTACATCTCGCGTCGGATTTGTTCAGCACAGAACATGAGTGTTACCACCTTGATCTCAGGTGCCTGGTAGAGGAGCCGTAGAGGTTGATCTCTGAGGGGGCAGAAAATCATGGCCGGGATTCAGAATATATCTGACACACAGGTAGTGGAAAAGAAGTCGTTGAAAAACTGGAGCCGATTGACGGGATTGTTGAGGTCATTAACAATATTGGTTTGGACAATGGCAAGTTCGGGATAATCCATGCAGATCTGCACAATGAAAATATGCATTTTCATGGTAATAACCTGACCATTTTTGACTTTGTCCATTGCGCCTTCGGCTGGCGCACGTATGAACTTGCGATTGCTTATTTATTACCCGAGTCTCAGCGGATTTCAATGGTAGAGGGGTATGAATCAGTGCGACCATGTAAGTAGCGAAGAGCGCGATTCACTGCAGGACTTTGCAAACATGAGAAATCTCTGGAATATTGGCGATATACTGGCCACTCTCTCGCTGAGAGAGTAACCACCATTGCAGCTGTTGCAGCCTTTGCCGGAAATACGGACAGCCACCGGCCACCGTATGTTAACTCGAGGAAAATTCTGTGTTCTATGAAAACCTGAAAAACAACACGGTGGTCGTCACCGGCGGCGCCGGGGGTATCGGGGTCGAACTTATTGCTCTGTTGCGCCGTGCAGAGGCAGATATGCTGATCATTGATCCACACGCTGAACGATTACAACAGTTGGAGCAGGATTTATCGGGTTATGGCGGAAAAACGGTTTTTGTTGTGAGCAAACTTGATTCAGTAGCCGAGTGCAGGGATGCGTTGTCGAAAGCGCCGAGCGAGTTAATAGCGCTGGTTCATCTGGCGGGTGTATTTGACCCTGATCCGGACAACATTGACGACACCAGTAATTGGGACAGCGCCATTGCCAACAACCTCACGAATGCAAAAGATATGTGCCTGTTGTTTGCAGAGGCCAGTCAGAATTCACCGATCACCCGGAAGATTGTTTTGATCAGTTCGCTGGCCGCAAATCGCGGGTCTTTTGATCATTATTCTTATTCCGCTGCAAAAGCCGGTTTGATTGGCTTAACCAGGGCATTTTCCCGCCGGTTTGCTCCCGATATTCTTGTTAACGCCGTGGCTCCGGGAATTATTCTGACACGCATGCCAGCCCACCTGCTGGAAAACCGAGCAGATAAAATGAAAGCCGAGGTTCCGTTGCAGCGCTTCGGGCAGCCATCTGAAGTTGCGTCGGTTCTGTTGTTTTTAATAGGTGACGGCAGCTCATATGTTACCGGACAATTGATCAATATCGACGGTGGCGCTATTCACAGCTAATGTTCTCTAAAAATAGAATCATTTTAAGTTGTCGGGAGGAAATACCATGGTTCGCTTAGCCGATATGCCTGCTGTTGGGCGCGGTTTCATTTCAGAGTTGAAAATGCCTGAGCCGGGGCCGCCCGCGTGGACACCACCGGTAGCGGCGAAAGATCGTCGGGTGGCTGTCGTTTCAACTGCAGCGGTATCCAGACGCGGCGAGAAACCATTTTCGTGGCTGGCGCGAGACTATCGGACAATTGCTAAGGATGATCGTGACCTGGTGATGACTCACGTAGCAGTGGAGTACGATCGTACTGCATGGCAGCAGGATCTAAACACGATACTTCCATTTGATCGGTTAGATGAAATGGCGGAAAGCGCAGAGATCGGCTCGGTGGCTGATGAGCACTACGCGTTTATGGGTGCGGCTGATCCAATAGATATGCGTAAATCGGCGGAAGAAGTGATTGGCAGGATGAAGCAGGATGAAGTCAATACGGTGTTTCTAATACCGGTTTGACCATTTTGTACGCGCGCCGTGTGCGTGCTGGCAAATTACTTTGAAGCAGAAGGTTTTTCGACAGTGCTGGTCGGGTTTGTCCGCGAGCACATAGAAGCGATAAAACCACCACGTGCATTGTGGCTCGACTTCCCGATGGGTCGCCCCATGGGCAAGCCAAACGATCCCGGTTACCAGCTGCAGGTTATTCGTGCAGCATTTGCATTACTGGATTCAGCCACAGGGCCTGTGCTCGAAGATTTTCCAGATATCATTCCGGTGAAAGACGGCCGCATGGGCTATGCCTTGCCAGTTGAGTATGTTTTAGAGAAAGCCGACATTGGCGATACCGACCAGCTGGCAGCACAGGTCGAGGCCGAAATAGAATCTCTGCGTTCAGCCTATAACGCTGCTGTGGCTGCTCGCGGCCGGACAACTTTTGGCGCGAGCGGGCTTGCTATTGACGAGCTGGTTTCCTACATAGCAACTTTTGTGAACGGTATAAAACCGCGCAGCCCGCGCCGGGGTGTACCTCCCATTCCGCTGCTTAAGCTGGTCGTTGAAGATCTGGCGGCTTACTATACTGAAGCTCGCACACATCGTGACAGCCTTGACGACTTCGAGTTGCTGGGCAAGTGGTTCTGGGAAGAAACCCGTGCCGGGCGGCTACTGCTTTGCCTTGAAGCGGTAGCTCTGGTGAGTGACGCTAAAATACTGCGCCAGATTGTCGATCTGTCACTAATTACACCCAGATTCTGGTCAGAGGGGCCGTTGCCTGGTTCATCGGGCTCGGCGTGGTAATCTATGGCTGATAACACCAATACCGTGCTAACCGGGCGCTGCTACTGTGGTGCGATAACCTTCACCGCAACGCAAAAGCCGCAAGTTGTTGCTTACTGCCACTGTGAGTCCTGTCGGCGTGCGACAGGCGGTGTGGCGGCAGCGTTTGCCGCCATGGATGAAGAAGCCGTGGTATTCAAACCGAATGAAGGCCGTATAGTTAGCCTGACCCCTGAGGTAAGCCGCAAGTTCTGCGCTGATTGCGGTTCCTCTTTAACCGGGCGCTATGCCTATCTTCCCGGGCAGGTTTACCTTTCTGTGGGTGTTATAGATCAAGCCGCTGATCTCGCTCCGCAGATTCACGCGCACGATGCTGAGCGATTGCCCTGGCTTCATATTGATGATCTGGAGCGCCTTGCAGCAACAGCGCGCTCGAAGATAAATAGTTCCCCGAAGTAGCGTCTAATTGTATCGATGTTCTCGTACAGACCCGTTGTCTCACAGCACAGAAGGTGCGATTGGCACTTTGGTCAGTAGTTATATTTCACTGGCGACAGAAGGTGATGCGCACGTTGATAAATCGCATCGCTGGCATGTGGCCCCGAGTACGATCTGGCGGAGCACATGGTTGAATTAAAGCAACGCGGGTTGTCACGCAAACGACTCCTGGCACTTCGTGAATTTGCTCTAGGGGTTGAGGGCCTGGAGAGATTCACCCGAAATGAACCTCTCCGGCGCGTTCATGAGAGTGTCTTTGGTGTATTTGCGCTGGAGAGTGAAAGCGTTGATCCCCGATTGTAAAGGTATGGTGGATGCCGGCGGCCGGACTGAACGGTATCGACCTGATACACGGTTCGTACTGCAACATGGAGTACATGGCGGTGTAAAGTGAGATCGACGGCCAGGGCGTTGGCCCTCGTTGTTGATGTTCTGAACTCAGGTCACCCGCCCCACTGGCCTCCTTGTTCGACACTGATATTTAAGCTTCTGCACGCCACCTGCATTTTCATTCTATTTGCTGTGTGTAAAAAGTAGAGCGGGGAAATTCAGGAATTAAGCGTTTCGTGAATGTATTTTTGAGGAGGCAAGCGTCTCACGTGGCGGACACCCCGGTGCATCTCTACGGAGTTGAACTGCTTGTAAAATGAAGGTGGTTTGGATACGGTATAGTTCGGTATTCGATTGGCCCTAAATGTTCTCCGATGCCCCACAGACTAAATCCGGGTGAGAGAAATACGGAATAACTATCAGTGAACACTGACGACAACTGCAGGTCAAATCGTATGAGGGGTCAAGCTAACAGAATGGTGGCTTGTGCTGGCCTTGGGCTGTACCTGCTTTCGGCGCTATCCGGTTGTAGCTCCGACGATAAAAACAGTTTTGATTCCACACAGGCAAAGCTTATAACACGCCTCGAACAACAAAATCCTGGCGCCGTGACTATCCGGGTTAACGTGAATGGCCGTGAAAATGCGCTGGTGTTGCCGGCGCGTGCTGACAATACAATGTTGCAGATACCGGCATCGCTACTTGAAAATGGTAATAACGCAGTTGATATCAATTTCGTTCTGCAGCGCACGGATCGCACCGAGGTGTCACTGGCACGTGCCAGTCAGAGTTTTTCCTACTCTGGCGATAGTGCGACGATAGTGGTGCAGGGGAGCGATTACAGCTATCCGGACGACGACCAGGATGCATTACCTAATCTGGTGGAGCTGTTGATTCGGCCAGCAGATATCGATAACGATGGAATTGAAAACTTTATAGACACTGATTCCGACGCTGATGATTTACCTGATCAGAATGATGCACAGCCCTATGGTCCGGTAGGTTTAGAAAATGCGCTGCCGGCGATTGCCACAGTGAACCTGCAGAGGTCTGAAGAAACTCCGCTTAATATTACGATAGATAGAATTGTCGGTGCAGGAGTGATTGCTTCTGCACTGGATTTGAGGACAACTGCATTGCCATTGCTGGTTCCAGGAAACTGGCCCTGGTCGGTGCCCAGAGCCTTTCCTTCAGACTCTTGGCAATTGATTGAGTTGCCTTTGCAACAGAATGGGACATTGTGCCCATTGCTTGAGACCGCTATAGACATAGACACCAGCTCGTTGCAGATTAGTGTCAGTCAGACGGTTCTGGGATATTTTGAGCGTTTTGACGGCACACCGTTTTCAGTGCCGATTGAATCCGGTAGTATCAGTAATCTGGAGGGATTCACACGAAACGACAATGGCGGTGGTAATGGTTCACTGGATAACGCCCTGAGGGCTATTCTGGTGCCTGTTAATACTGTTGGGTTTATTTCGTTATGGGTGCGTGCTGGATTCGGCGGAGATCAATGCCAGATTAATCTTGCAACTCCGCCTGCAGGTTAGTATTTGAACTCGCTTGTTGCTGTGGCGCGGTTGCAAACGGAAGTCAACAAGTACCAGAAGGCTTAGGGAATTGAAACTCAACTGCAAACTTTCTCACGTAATTTTTTGCGACCTTGCCAGATTACAGTCAACACTGGTGTTTTGCGCACTTGTTGTGATATCCGGAGTATCTGTAAGTGCTTGTGGTGGCAGTGGCAGTTCGAGCAATGCAGCTGTAAGTAGTAACGACGAATTACAGCCCGAATCGTCACTGGTAAACCGGCGGGTCATCCGGGGTATTGTCTATAATTCACTCGATCGGCAGCCGGTTGCAGGCGCCACCATTGTTTCTTCTCCCGTTACTCAAACTGTGCGGACAAATCTGGATGGAAGTTACCAGATCATAGATACGGGAGGCGTTGCCGGTAGCATTGAATATTCATTGCGAATTGCGAAGTCCGGTTATCAGCCCACGGAACTGCGTGTAGGAGCCACAATTGGCGAGAATTTATTTGATATTCCGGTTTTGCCCAGTGTGATTAGTTTGCTGGCCACTCCAGATCAAATAGATATACCGTTTGAACGCAACACGGCAACTTTTTTCGTCAACGGTTCGTACTCCAGAACTGATATCACCGTATTGAGTGATGTTTCCTGGCTCAATATCTCTCCGACCAATGCAACTATTGTTAATAGTGATGGGATTCTGGTGACCGCAACGGTTGATCGGGCAGCACTAGGCAGTCAATCAGCCATCGGTACACTGACAGTTAGAGCAGATTCCGGTGATGTGGCAATAGTTTCTGTAGATGTAGAGGTCAATTCAATTGAGTTACCCAGGGATAGTGCTGAGGTAGTGACCGGTGTGGCTCCTACACTGCGGCCCAATCAGGCAGATTGTCGTCGAGATGATATATTGAGAGTCGCGACAGATAATCCGGACATGCCATTGGTAGTATTCCCGCAAACAGCCGTGTTACCGGGAGACGAGGGGAGTTACACCATCAATCAACTCCCATTTCTTGTCTATGCAGATTCTTTTCAAATCAACAAGCGCGGTACTTTGACTTTGCGTCATACCTCCGGTGGTGATGCCACTACCGGCGGCACAATCTTCGATATCGATCGGAATAACTATGCGGAAGTTCTCGCAGACGACTCCACTCCTGTACGAAATGGTCGTCGTAGTGCTCTTGAAGTTGCACTGGAACCTGGTATTTATTGCTACCTGCTTCGACCCGCTAACGGTATTTTTCTATCGTTTTCCCAGCTAAGATTGCAGGTGGATTTCAGCACTGAGTAGTATGTGTTTACGCTTCCCTGTGGTGAAATCCCCAACAGAGCCAGCCCATTGCTGTGTTATGTGCGTCGGGCTGATTTGAATTTCTGCTTGTGAATTTTACTGAAGGTTAGCCGGTAGTATAACCACGCTTTTGAATCATGATTCGCTGAAATCTTTCCTAAGTACCAGCAGGCTCAATCCACCTTCGTACAAGTGCTGGTGCGCTTGCTCTACGGCGAAACCCGCGAGCTGCGTTTCACGAATCAGCTCGTCAAGTTCCAGAAGTTTTATTGATGAGCTTTCACAAATTCGCAAATTGTGGTCACGAAACTCTGACCAATGCGGGTGAGCAATACACTCTTTTTCTGCGCTGTTTAACAGGGCTTGCATATCGAGGCGGGTGTTGATTGTAGCTAATATGAAGGTTGCGCCGGGAGATAGTATATCGGCAATTTTTGTGAGAACCCGGCGTGTGTCAGGCCAGTTGTAGTAGCTATTGATTGATAAAGCGGAGTCGGCTTTTGGAATTTCCACGTCCTCAATACGTGCATGTATTATTTGCGCTGGCTTTTGCGGAAACTGATCTGCCATCCAGCGCGCTTTAGTTACCATTTCCAGTGCTGAGTCAACGCCCGTATAACCAGTCACCAGCGGATTGTCGAGTACAAACGGAATAATTTTGCCGCTGCCGCATCCGAGATCTGCGACATGCCCTGTCAAATGTGAGGCAACCTCACGGTTCAACGCTAACATTTGTGAGGGCATGACACTTAGAAACGACCGAGAGTAATCGTTCCAGTCAGTTGCGGTTTTTTGGTTGGTTGTTTTCATTTTGTGGCTCCAATCCAGTCAAAAAAAGGTTTCTGCGTATGTTTCAGTTCCCAGACCACGCATGCCAGTGATACCTTACCGCCGTAGGTTTCGCCGGTATCCCGCTCCAGTATTCGAATTCCCATCCGGTTTTGATGAAATCGTATGTGTCTGGGCTGCATCGACATTACAATGGCGTCGCCACCCAGTTGCATGGCAACACTATAGAGCGCCTGGTAGTAACGCTTGAGTAATGAGGTTCTACTCTCGTCAATAATAAAACGACCCCATTCCATCAGACTCCAGCCTTTGGAACGGTACTCGGAAAGGTAAATTTCCTGAGGGAATGGTTGTCCGCTGTCAATACTGAGTCTGCCCGTGCTATTGATGGAGTGGTTTTCGCCGCGTGTGTAGAACACCAATGAGCTACGGTCAAAATAGTCATTGTCTAAATCCATTGTCGGATAGATGTCTTTGTATCCCTCTCTTCTGAACTTGCGAATTTCATTCATCGTGGTATTGTCTGCGGCTATGCTCACATCCCATGTTTGAGGTGGCGGGGATTTGCGTCTCGTCGACTGATTGACAGGTGTCATGTGTGTACGATTTGCGGGGAGAACATCCGCTGATTGGTGGGATCTCATTTGTTAACTCTCCTATTGGTCTGTTTGCCGGGTCCGTTCATCTGATCGGGCTTTTTAGCAGCCAATGTGTCGGCCTTCTATTGTCACCGCTGCTTAATATTTGTTTAACGGAAAAAAAATTCCGGCAACCGGATATAATGGAAAAAATAATTCAGCAAAGTCCTATTGCCGTTTGCGAAATTCGAGTTTTAATGGTGCGTATTAACATGTCACGATGAGTTGGTATTTGAAGTACCGCGATGATCCATGGCCAGATAAACTTCGAAAGCGCTTTGATCAGAAATACCGTAAGAGATTTAGCGATCCCGAGGATGCATGTGCTGAGGCATTAAAAAATCTCTTGTTTGAAAAATTGCCTTCGACCACCATCAGGCACCGGGACAATCCTGATGCGCTGGTGCATAGCGCATTTCACTCGTGTGTTTTAGATTTACGACGTAAACAGTATGGCCGCGCCTATTATCCACGGGAGATTGAGCAGCACGGTGAGCCAGTCAGGAGTATCTATGAGGCGTACTGTTTCGAATCCAAACAGGCCACGGTGATAGCCGGAGAACTAAATCTCCAGTTGGGTTTTGTGCATGAGTGTATATGTCGAATAAATATTCGTGACTGGTGCCGTGAGCTGCAGACGCATATCAGCCTCAGTGATGAACTTCAGGCAGACATGCAAAATGACAGTCGTCTGTTTACCAAGCCAGATCAGATAGAGCAATTCCGGTTGATTGATGAGCAGCGCATCAGTGTGCTTTTTGGGTGGTGGTTAAAAGACGGGCAGGGACATCGGTCGCTGAATGCGACAATGGAGGCATCACTGATAAAAAAAATCCGTTTGAACCCGCCCCCGCCGCTTACTGATCAGGATCGCATCATGATACGGCTGCTTGTTTTTGAGGGAAAGTCGCATGCGGAGACTGGTCGAATAATGCAGCTACCGTCATCAACAATAGGGGATCGGAAAATCGCCTTGTTCCGGAATTTTCGCTACTATCTGGTTGAACTCGGTTTGATTGAGCAATGATGTGCCAACTCCCATTGAGAAGATCGGTCACAATAAAATGTCAGCTGGATATCAGGTCGGGTGAGTATTTATATGGTTGACGAAAAAGCAGAGGGCAACCCATCTGAACCAGCCGATGCGGGGCGGCTTGCATTGTCTGCGCTGTTACTAAACAGCGCACCCCCGGCGGCTGGCGCAGTTCCGGATGATGGGGAATTGTGGGACTGGATCCATGGTGAGGTGGCATCTCCCCGAAGTGGTGAGGTCAATCAGCATATTGCCAGAGACCCGGCCGTGTATGAGCGTTGGAGGCAAATGCGAGTGCATATTGAGGAGTTCGAGGCAGAAGAAGAGCAGACCGCAGATTTCGTCGAGAAGGATTTAAAATCGATATGGAGTGATTTAGGGGAATTTTTTCGACAGCGATGGTTGCGCCCCGGCGCTGCAATAAGCACTACTATAGTGGCAGCTGCTTCGCTTGCGCTGGTTATTGTGTTGGTACCTTCCTTTTTTACGCCGAAGACAGATTTCTGGCTGGAATGGAGTCATATCAAGGGGCATCATTCCAGGCCACTACCGGCACAGACCCGTGAGAATTTACGAGTATTGCTTGCTGGAATAAAATCAACTTTAGTTAGCGAAGGGCTACCCGTGACAGATCCGGATGGTTTACCGATCACAGTTGTTGAGCCCGACTGTCTTCAGGCAAATACTTGTGATAACCAGACTGCACAATTGTACTCGATTGGCCAGCTTGCGGCTTCAGGTCGCCTGCAATGCATTTCAGATTCCTTCGATTTTGAATCCCGACTTATCCCGAATGCGAAGCAGCTTGCTGTTTCCAGCGACGAGGCCCTAGCTATTATTCGAAAACCTCTGGAAAGCTGGGTTGCTGCTGAATCAGAACAGAGGCATTGTGCGGCTATAACACAAATCATTGACCGCACTTTAAGGGGTGCAGAATAATTTTTAAGCGTTTGCAACTTGCACGACAACTATTGCCTGTGTACTCCGAGGCGGTTAGCTGTGGTTAATCGGCAGCGCGAAACATCCTTGACTGTATCGCAATGGCCTTTGCTCGTCGTTTTTTCTGTCCTTTTGCCCTTGTTGGTTGGTGTTGCCAACAGTGGCGAGAGGCCTGTTTACGGCACTGATGATCGGCAGGAATGGGATAAGGCTGATGCCCGGATCTGTGCTGTCGGCAGAGCAACAGCGGCGATCATGCCAAAGGCTTCTTTTGCTCCTCAAGATGGCAGGTGGGCGTGGCGACTGATCGAAGATCACACTTTGGCAGATTCGAACTGGTGTGATGATGAACGTTTTGCGCAACAGCCGGATCTTGCAACTTGCACAGCGTTTCTTATTGGCCCCTCCAGGGTGGTAACAGCAGCACATTGTATTAATGCGAAAGGCGATTCCAACATATTAGCTTTCGATTGTGAAGAAGTACTATTTGTATTTGATTATGAGATCATGGACGATGGAGAGGTTCGACGTCAGTATCAGAGCAATCAGATCTATACCTGCCATTCCATTGTCCACCATAACGGCCAGGATGGACCAGCCGATTGGGCGGTTATTGAGCTTGATCGAGCAACTGGTCGATCTCCTGTGGCTCTATATACGGGTAATCTTAAATCCGTAAGTTCTGAGCCCCTGGAAATTATCGGCCATCCTCTGGGATTGCCGCTCAAATGGGTACGTAACGGACGAATGGTCAGCGCTTCTTCAGATACCTTTCTGGCCGCTATTGATGCTTTCGAAGGAAATTCCGGGTCCCCGGTATTTATTCGAAAAGACGGTGTCCCAACAGTGGTGGGAATGTTGTCGAGAGGAGTTAGAGATTATAAAACCCCGGTAAAAACTTGTTTGAGAACTCAAGTGTGCAATGGCAAGGAGTGCGCCGGCGAATCGGTAACGCGCGCCAGTCAGTTTGCCTACCTGAGTACAGACGTGCCTGGTTCGATGCTTGCCAGTGTAGACGTATTGGATCTGTCGGTCAGTGGAAGAGCGGCTTGCTTGTGATTGCGCGGTTTATACTGATTCTGCTGATTCTCACAGGAACCGGCTGCAGTGTTACAGCCGATCTAACGAAGGCACAGGAGCAGCCACCGGAAGACACTGAAAACCGTTATGCTGTTGTTGTTGGTGTAAATGGATATCAGCACTATCCGCCGCTTGATTACTCGGTTGCTGATTCAGATCTCCTGGCTGAAGTGCTGAGTAGAAAAGGATACCAGGTGCGACGCCTGCAAAATACAGAAGCAGACCCCGATTCGATTCTGGATATACTTAGAAAAACAGGTGAACTTATTCAGAAAAGCGGTGGCGATGGTACGCTGATTTTTGCATTTAGCGGTCATGGGTTCCAGCAGGATGGCACCAATTATATTGCAACAGGTAGCACACACCCGGATCGACTCAGGCAAACGGCATTATCTATCGATCGCATCAAGCGTGTTTTAAGGAACAATGTCCCTGGAAGGCGAATTCTGCTTATAGATGCTTGTCGAAACGACCCAACCCGATCGGGAGCGAGCAAGCGGCTGAACTATATTGCTGACACCGATGCCGAAGGTTTAGCCATCTTGTACAGCACAGCGGCTGGTGCCTGGTCATGGGAGGATCCTAAAATCGGGCAGGGCGTTTTTTCGCATTATGTAGCTAAAGCACTCGATAACCGAAAAATAGCTTTGGACGATAAAATTACGTTTAATCAGCTTGCCAGCTCTGTCTCCAGAGAGGTAAAGACACATGTTTACAAACGCTGGGGCCGGACCCAGATTCCTTACCATGCCGGAGAGCGTACAGGAGACTTCGTGCTGGCAAGTGCATCATTGAATAATAATAGAGACCGCTTCCCATGGCGTGAAATTTCAATGGCTGTTGGCGCCGTTGCGATAGGCGCTTTGTTGTCGTCTGCCGGTGGTCGCAGCGACGATAACACCCAGCCAGACGAAGGAGTTACCCTGATTTTGCCCACACCCTGATAACTGCAGGCCTGATAGCTGCGTAGGAACGGGCTGACAATATTAGCCTGTTTTATTAGGTATTTTGTTTTCTGATGGATCGTGAATCTAGTTCGGCTTGCGGCGTTTTACTGGTGAGGGAAGATTCTGATCCTCAAGGATATTGAGCAGGCCAGCGTAATACAGTAGCTGATTACGATTAATGCCCGGCGGCATACCTTCTTCTACACCACTGATTTTTCTTCGCAGGCTCAGCATCACCTGTTCCAGATATTTCAGGCTTCTATTAATAGCAGTAGATACTTCTGCCATCGACTGACCATCAGCCAGACCTTTGAGTAATTGAAGTTCTGTATGACTAAGATTTTTTAACAGAGGCAGAGAAAACCTGGAAGAGAACTGTTGATCCGCCGCGACAACCCGGTGAAAAATATTGCTGTATAGCTCCAGTTCCTCCAGCTTATCTTGCAGCAGTCTGTCGAAACCGCTTTTCTCCCCGGTTATGAAGCTGACTCCAGCAATCCCTCGTCGCCCTGATAACAGAGGAATCGTCAAGCCATTGTTGATACCGTATTCCTGTGAAACAGTTATGACTTCAGCGCTGGCGCTTGAGTTGTTGATGTGTTGCTTGCAAAGCTCTCCCCACCAGTTAATCGGCTTTGATTCCCCAGATTTTACCGCTTTGATCAGGGGGTCGTACCGTTCAAAGCGAGCTTCGCTATAGTGCGAAAGGTACTCTGGTGCGTAATTTTTTGAGACTTCGTAAACGGGTTTGACCGGAAACTGCATGTCAATGAGTGCACTTGGAATATAGGTATAAAGTACGCCTTCGAATCCGATTCGGTATACTTCCGATTCAAAAAGCTGGAATGCCTCGCTAAACCCGTTGCTGGAAATCAGCGATGAAACATACTGTGTGAATCCTTCGTCTGAATGCGCCATGCATTTTATCCGTTTTCAACAACTGCAGCTTACGAATTCGGTTTATAGCCGATTTGCAAAAACAGCTAAATACTTAAGTTCGGAATTGTCTAAGGAAGGAATATATCATCGAAAATATATGATTAATAGTGACAGTTTCCTTGTTTTGAAATAGTCGGTAAATGTCTGTTTTTATCCTCCGGTTGGTGGATGGAGTATGTCGTGGTATTGTGATAACAGTGGTGTGCTGCTAATCGGTACGTGACCTAAGCAGGTTTCAGAGCCCCGTTTTTTTTAGCTAGAAGTGGGTTTATAATTATGAACCTCCACTCACCTTTTTGTTTCGCTGACACTGTTGTTGCATAAATTTTCGAGTCCGGAATCTTATAGGGCGGTATAAAATGCGCTGCGCTGCGTAGGGTTATAACCAGATTAAGCCTGCTGATCCTAAGTGATAATCAGGAAAAATGAGCGCAGCGGCTTAATGCTGCTAAAGAAGCAGCGAAGCGCTTCCGGGCCGGAATTTTTGCATTGCCAGGGGTCACAATATGATGCGTTTTACTACGTGGGTGACAAGTTAAACCGGTGGTTCGGTGTAGTAACGTGACGGCACAGATTGCTCGAGGTACTCGACTGCTGCATTGATTATCTTAACCAGAGCCTTGCCTTTAGGTTCTTTGTCCCAACCGGCGACACCAGCTACTGCCGAACCGCCGCCAAGTATTCCTGCGAAATTGATGTCCCTGACTGTTGCGTCGATCTGCTCGCTGGCTATAATTTCTGACGTCTGAACATCAACCACCTCCAGGTTTATTGCCATATAGGTTCGTTTGCTGGCGCCTAGTACTCCCATTAAGCCACTTTTCTTTGCACCACCTTTTGTTCCGCCTGAGTCTTCAAAATCAGTAATAGAGGCAGTGACAATCAATCTGGCTCCAATCATCTGGCCGAACTGAGAGGCTGAGCTGGCTGTAACTGCACCTGATGATCCAAAATTTATTTCATCCATCAGCTCACTCATGTTCTTTCTTTGAACAATGCGAAATCGTTTCGTAGCGAGCAGCGAAGAGGTAAGTTTCCTGGCCATGGAGTCACCGACCGAACGAGACCACCAGCGATATCCGGTTGCTCTGCCACCGGTTGCATCGGTGAAGCGCAATACAGCAAGGTTAGCCCGCTTTCCTTCGTAGTTTGATTGTGTACTGGCGCGTCCTTCTACTGCGGTGCCTGATCCCGTGATACCGCTCATCACGCCGGCCATTTCGGGGATCGCACCAGCGATGCCTCCAAGCCCTGCTGCGCAGCCGGACAAAATGGTTAGACTGGCAACGAGCGCCGTGATAATAGTCAGTCTTTTCATTTTAATTTTCTCTATATGCTGATTGTGTGACTTATATGAACTGGTATTAGTTGCCCAGTTTTTTCTTTCATTTATGGCGGGAAACCAGTTGTGCGGTAGGAACGCAATTTCTCTATTCCACTTTCCTGGACAAATTGGCAGTGAATGAAAGCCCGTCCTGAACTTTCACTTTTTTTGTCCAGGGTTCGTAACCTGCGAGTGTTACTGCTATTTCGTGAATGCCAGGTTTTACGTTGAATGTGCTGCCCGCATTGCCGAGATAGACCCCGTCAATCTCAACATCTGCACCTTCTGGAACGGAAGCTATAGAAATACTTACGGGCTCAGCTTCTCCACCCGGCGCGGCAATTATCTTTTTAATACGTTTGTTATTCAGCATTGCGGTCACGATTTTTTTTGCCACTCTTGGGCCCATCGACGAGTGGCCGCGACCAACGCTATTCAAGCCCGTTTGTTTTAACTCGGCAAAATCATCAGCTACATGGGAAAAGACTTTGCTGCCACTGGTCAGATCTACAACTTCTACCCGAACCTTTAGATAGTATTGATGTATTGTCGACCTGATGCCGTAACTGGTGGCGCTTTTTTTACCACTTTTATTCTCGATGACGTTGCCGGTAATGAGCAGTTGTGCGCCGGACATCCGGCCGATCTCGACTGCTTTTGTTGGATCGACCAAGGCACCTGCCTGAAAGTTGAATTCCTCTGCTACTGCGTGTAATTTCTCGCGTTCTAATACATCAAACTCACCGCTGTTGACCAACGCATCTACTATTTCTTCAGTGATTCTTTTGGTATAGCCACGACCGGCGTTTGAGGTAAAGTCAGTTACAATCACTCTATTGGTTGATGCAGCGGTGGCCTGGCTGCAAACACTGCCTAGTAGGAGAGCCAGTATTACTGAAATAGCAACCGGGCTGGTTTGTCTGTTGCGTGTGAACCTGACGGTAATTGGTGAGATAATTCCTCGAACCACTTTTTTAATATGCTGCATAGTCGACTGCCTGTTTTTGTTTGTCCGTTGAATGCTTGAGTCCGTTCTAACCGACAGCAGATATCACCCAAGACCGTGCGGAATTTTCGATTTTGATCGCGACGGCGGTGAATGAATTTATTCTAATCTTTCGGAATTTGTAAGATAGGGTTTCCTACCCTGAGGCTTGGAATGTGTTCTTTTTCAAGTGCTGACCGGCACAAATTGTGAGGTATCGGTGCGGTATGTCTTAACCCGTACAATTTCTACTGATTCGCATCTGACGCCAGATGCCATTAAAAATCATGATGGGTTCGATGTGTAGCTTTACTGCCAGCGAGTTCAAAGTTAGATGTTCAGGAGAAGGCCTGAAGGCTTGTTGGAGTGATGTTTCCCTTTCTGTTTGCTTATTGAAGCCGGTTAAAGTAGCAAGTATGCGTGAATGTGCGAATTAACAAGGAAAATTGACTGAAATAGCGAAAGCAAATGAAATCGTGCTCGCACACTATAGTTTGCTCGACGGCGCACGCACTGAACAGCTCACTGGCGCACTGGCCGAACATTCACATTCCGAGTGTAAATACCACTTTGTCCATCCGTCTAACGATGTGTCGGGACCGGCGCAGGCGGCACACGTTTTCTGGAATCCGATCAGGGAGTCATTTTCACCGTTGCAGTGTCGCCAGAATATTTTTATGGCAGGTCGTAATCATCTCGATAATGGACACGGTGTGTGGGTCGTGTCGATGGGGCATTTTCTCTGTGACTGGACCCGGTTCTGGCTTGGTGTAAAGCCATCGATGAAAACAACCTTTGTGCCGTACGTGGCGTGGTACCGGATAGTCGAAGGCGCAATCGTCGAAACGGTTGGCTCGATATATTATCTGTGAAAACGCAGGCTGGCAGAAACCCGTATGCATCGGATCAAACCGCCGCACATCTGATGTCGCCCGGTCCGTTAACACACAACGGGCCGTTAAAGGATACCCAGGCTGCCGAAGTCAGCGCCAAAACGTTTGATATCACCAACGCAATACTGACAGAACTGGCAGGAACAATGACATCGCCTGCAGATCGTATGACGCGACACTGGCATACACATATGAACTGGTTCGGGCCAGCCGGTATTGGTGCCTGCCTCGGCTTTGCCGGTTACCGACGCGGTCACACCGGCCTCTTTGAAGAGCGGCAGGATTTCGTCGACTGCTACCAGGAATCCGCGGCGACGGCAACTACGCCGCCTGTTTGTGGCGTCCCTGCCTCGGAATACGAAACACCGGTGAGTACATGGGGATTGCCTCTAATGATGCCGTGGCGGAAATGCGCGTTGTTGATGTATATCGTCGAGATGGTGATAAGCTTGCCGAAAACTGGATCTTCATCGCTATGCTGCACTTTGTGAAGATGCAGGGCGTTGATCTGCTGGCTGATATTGCCGGTTGAATACGCAGGATAAATAACCTCGCCAGTACTTGTCTCAAGGAGAAACCAAATTGAGCCGTTTTACTCCGGATCGATCCCGATCGTATCATCCCGCGGCACCACTTGATCGCTCCCACATGCCGGCAGATTTTAGTGTTTCACTTAAAAACTATACTGCCGACCATAGTGTGCGTATTCCAAATGATTTCGGGCCCGGGCAACAACTGGCCGGGTTTGACCCGGACTACCGGAATATAGTCGATTATATAGTACGTATAACGCACCGAATCTGGGAGACTGACCAGCGCGAAGTGGAATATATAGGCGACTGTTACTCGGATGACAGTATTGTCTATGACGACTACGGGCTGCAAACCGGTAATGAAAAAATTATTGCCGATACGCACCACACCACTGGTGCGTTCCCGGATATTATCCTCGATGCAGAAGAGGTGATCTGGGCTGGCGATGATCAGATCGCTTTTCATACCTCGCACCTGACCCGAATTATAGCCAGTAATACCGGACCCAGTCGTTACGGCGAGGCTACGGGTGCAAATGTCAGTTTTGTAGTGATTGCCAATTGTGTTGCGCGCGGTAACGATATTTTTCTCGAACACGTACTCTACAATACATCGGCCATGCTGCAGCAACTTGGCATAGATCTCTGGCAGGAAGCCGAGCGTCTGGTTGCCGACCCGCCGCCGGGCTGGCCGCGTACAAGCGTGGTATGGGATCAATTGCGTGAGGCAGCTGCACCTGTGAAAGCGTTATCTGAATCGCAACCTGTTAATCACTTTGACCCCGATGCGTTTGCACGAAGTGTTCATGACAAAGTCTGGAACGGCCCGGGTTTGAACGGTTTACGCACGGCTGTCGATGAAAATTATAAACCCGGGTTTACTTTTGAGGGTACAACAGAACGCCTTTTCACCGGAGCCGATGCCTACCGTGCCTATGTCTCCGAGCTTCGAACCGCATTTGAAGATCTTCAATTGCAGGTAGATGAAGTCTACTGGATGGGCAACGACAATGACGGCTACCTGATTTCTACCCGCTGGAGCGCTGAAGGCACGCACAGCGGCGGTAGTATTTATCGCAAACCGACTGGCGGGCGATGTCAGATATGGGGTATTACCCAATGGCGTGTGAAAGATGCGAAAATCGAACAGGAGTGGCAGTTGTTCAATGAATTCGATCTGATGATGCAGATTGTGAAAGCGCGTAATGACAACTGAACTGCAAAAGGCTAAAGCAATTGTGCTAGCGGCGAATCGGGCACTCGATGCCTCATCGCCTCTGGAAACCACAGCAGCACTTACCCCGCATGTATCTGCGGACTATCGCTGGCGTTGAATGCATCCGTTTCATGAGCAAAATGGTGTTGATGCAGTTTGTGAGAATTTCTGGACTCCATTTAAAACCGCGTTCGGCCCGATTCAGCGACGGCCCGATCTGTTTCTTGCAGGTCGAAATCAACTCGATGGCTGGACCACAACCTGGGTTGTCGAGATGGGGCACTTTCTTGGTCTGTGGGATAACCCATGGCTGGGGCTAGCGCCAGGTCAAAGGAACGCATTTATACGATACGTTGAATTTCACCGGGTTGAAGATGGGCAGATTATTGAGACTGCCTGTTATATAGATATCCTGAATTTACTTGCGCAAAATGGTCGATTCCCGTTGCAGAAAGCTGCAACCGGGCTTGAAATACTGACGCCTGGTCCGCGCACTCATGCCGGTTTGCAGTACGAGCCATGCGACGAGTCGGACGGCCATACAACCGTTTCGTTAATCGCAGATATGGTGGCTGACTTGCGCGCGAACACCGTGTGCTCGCCCGAAGATCATATGAAACGGTTCTGGACACCTGATATGTGCTGGTTCGGCCCCGGTGGTATTGGAACCAGCGCGTTCTATACGGGGTATCGTCGCGGCCATTCCGGTCCGTTTGAAGAAGGTCTTGAGTACGTTAAGCACACCGAGCATGTGGCACGAATAGGCGAGGGGATGTTCGGTGGATTTTTTGGTTACCCCAGCTTGACAGTGCGATCGACAGGCGGATTTCTAGGTCTGCCAGTCAGTGAAACAGCAGCCGATATGCGTATAGTCGATCTGTACCGGCGAGAAGGCAGCAAACTCGCCGAGAATTGGATTTTTATTGATATCCACCATTTTTTTGCAATGCAGGGTATTGATTTGCTGGAGCGTGCAGCTTCGGAATAATGTGTTTTGATGATAAAACCGATAGTGCATCTGTACGAGTTAGCCTCGATTGTATTGAAGCGCATAAAAAATATGTAGGGTGGATAAGCTTGCGCATCCACCATCACTCTAGATAAAATAAACGAAATTTAAAATAACCCCACAATCCAGCACAACGCCTATAAAATAAAACACAATCAGCCATCTTTTTGAACAGCCATTCAGCGTTAACCTGAAGGAAATTAGTAGAAGTGTTTTTACGAGTAACTATCGACGAGCAATTGTCGCGGGTGCCAGCTATTTTTTCACCGTGGTAACCTACCAACGCAAGCCGATTTTCTGTAACGAAGCCGCTGTGCAAATATTAAGAGAGGCCTTTCGTGAAGAAATGCAGCACCGGCCGTTCGTAATTGAGGCGGCTGTCATTTTGCCAGATCATATTCATTGTCTATGGCGACTCCCGATTGATGATTATGATTTTTCCTCCCGATGGCGTGAAATCAAGAAGGCTGTTACCAAGCGAATGGGTAACGAAAGAAACGTGAGAAAAGAAGGAACTATCTGGCAGAGGCGTTTCTGGGAGCATTTGGTTAGAGACGAATGTGACTGGCGCAACCCTATGGATTACATTCATTATAACCCGGTGAAGCATGGGTATGTTGCTAAGCCATCACAGAGGCAGTGGTCTATATTCAATCGATACGTTGGGCGCGGAGTTTATGATCTGGAATGGGGTGGTACAGAGCCGGAGAATGTTTCTGGTTTTTATTTTGAGTAGGTGTCTGGTGGATGCGCTGCGCTTATCCCTCCTACGTAGCTACGCAATTCATCGGGTATTCCGGTCGCATTTTATTTTTATGGTTTGATCCAGGATACGGCCTGATACAGACAGTGTTCCCGCATTCCGCTTGCTTCATCAATCGACGGATGCAGAAAATTATTGCCGGTATCAACCATTCCGATCTTTTCCATGACATGGCGTGACCGGGTATTGGCTACTGTGGTGAATGAAACAATCTTGTTGAGGGAGAAGTCTGTAAAAGCCAGCGAAAGACATTTTCGTGCAGCTTCGGTGGCGAAGCCGTGCCCCCAGTGAGCGTATGCGAGTCGCCAGCCTATTTCCACACAGGGGCAAAATGGCAGGTTTGCCTCAAAGGTGTTCAGGCCCACAAACCCTGTAAATTCATTGTTGTCCTTTCGATCAACTGCCCAGAAAGTGAAGCCGTCCCGGGCCAGACGGCGATTGCATTCATCAATCATCTGGTCGCTTTGTTCCCGGGTTTTTAGTTCCGGGAAAAACTCCATTACGCGTGCATCGGCATTCATGGCTGCGAAATGAGGCTTGTCGTCTTCACGCCAGGGGCGAAGGATTAGGCGCTCTGTCTGGTATTTAATTGTCATACTGGTCTCTATGGATTGTTTTTATTTGTTTTAAACTGTGATTCCCGATGTAATATATAGATTGATGATGCGATAATTATTGCAGCACCTGCCATGGTATAGGAGTCGGGTATTTCGTCGAACAGCAAAAAACCCAATATTGACGCATAGACTAATTGTACGTACTGAATGTTGCCAATGACACTGGCGTCAGCAAGGCGCAGCGCTTTCACCCCGATCCATTGCCCGCAGGTTGTCAGGGCCCCCATCGCCAGTAAAAACAGTAATCCGGATAGATCAGGTGTTACCCATAGCCAATAAAGCGGGATTGCAGCCAGTATTCCAACAAACAGTGCCTGGTAAACCAATAGCGTGGCTGTTGATTCTGTTGATCGGGCTCGCCCGTCGAGTGATTAAAAATTTCGGTCGGGTTCGACCACTAATGGCTGCCGGTTGTCCGGAGCGGTTCCCGGATAGAGAGTTCCTTTCCTACATCTGGCATTTTGAAAAACTATCCGCTCCGCAGTTTATTCACGAAATTGATTTGCATGGGGCAACTGTTCCCGTGTGTATATTAGAATCGCACTCGCAGTGTCGTGAATTGATTCAATAGCATGCCGGTACTTTTTTGTCTGCAATTGGCTAGGCAGCCATGTCGTAGCATTGGGCGAACTCTGCAAATTGCGTCTCGCAGGCAATAAAAGCTTCCACGACCGCCGGATCAAAATGACTGCCACTACCGTCGATAATAATTTCCCGCGCCTCGGCGTGACTTAACGCTGGTTTATAGACACGTTTGCTGATCAAGGCGTCATAGACGTCTGCTACGGCCATCAGCCGGCCGCACAGTGGAATGTTCTCACCGGCAAGACCGGCGGGATAGCCTGCTCCGTCCCAGCGCTCGTGGTGGGTGGCAACAACATCTTTGGCGTAGCGCAGAAAGTGTGAAGTGCCCAGTTCTTCTTCAACCGCGTCAAGTGCCTGCATGCCGAGCAACGTGTGGGTTTTCATTACTGTGTATTCATCGTCGGTGAGTTTTCCGGGCTTGAGCAGAATGTTGTCGGGTATGCCGACTTTGCCTATATCGTGCAATGGTGTTGATTTGTAGATAAGCTCGACTGCGTCTGGTGGTAACTGGTCGCGGAATTCGGGTTGCGTGGCGAGGTGTTCAGCCAGTAGTTTGACGTATTGCTGAGTGCGTCGGATGTGCGCGCCGGTTTCATTGTCACGGGTTTCGGCAAGTGCTGCCAGTGATAAAATTGTGGCGTCCTGGGTTCGGTGTAGTTCGGCATTGCGCGCTTCGATTGTACGTATCATGAGGTTGGTGTGGTGGGCGATTTCACCGAACTCATCGTTGCTAACAACCGGCACGGCGCTGTTGTATTTCCCGTTTGATACAGCGTGCAGAGTGTCTTGCTGGTTACCGAGGTAAAATTTCATTAGCCGGGAAGTTGAATTCAGTACTTTAAGCAGGTACCCGCTCACTGCAGCGACGACAAAAATACTTTCAAACAAAACTGCCGTGCTCAACTGGGTTACGTCGGCGATTGAATTCTGGCTGGCAAGATAAAACAGTTGCTTGTAGACGAGCAGCACCAGCACTACTGCAACAACCAGTACGCAGAGCAGCGTGAGTGTGAGGGATCGTTGCGAAAAAGAGGAGCGGTATGAAGCAAATGCTATATCGATGCGCTGCTCCTTTAAATGCTTTCCGACCAGCAGTTCCTCGTGGAGCATCACATCCATACCGATAAAAGCGGCTAGCGCCATTACACCGATCAGTACTTTCAAGCCGCTTTCCAGAGGAAAGTTCAGAGCCGCGTAGTTATAACCCGCAATGCAGACGCCGACAAAGGCAAGTACTCCGCATTCGATATAAAGACTATGGCGCGGTCGCGTCGTAGTCATGTTATTGCCTGTAAAACGTTGTCTGCACCAGTAACGCAGGCAAAGCCCTAAAGCGAAAAAAGCTGCGATCGGGGTTACAATTTGCAGCCGGGACAGAGAGTCGATAAACGGGCACACGCTGCTGCCGTACAGCGCCAGCAATCCGGCCGCTACCGTATAGTGTTTCAGGTTCCAATTATCAGACATATTAACTCGTTCCCGCTCCGGCCCTTGGCTGTCGTTTAAGCAAGTGATCGACAAAAAAAAGGGCTGTCTATGGCTATCGGAAGCGAGCAGTCAATTCTTAACCGGGTTTAAGTGGCAGAGAGTTGGCTTTTGGTGCAAGCTACTCATAGAGCGAAGGACTATGCATAGCTCCGTCCATTAACCGGGGCGTAGCGAGGATCATTCAGTTGCGTGAGATTTCGCCTACCACATGTGGGCGTTTAGTCATTCTAAATAACGACATGTGGTCGGTGAAAGATTGCGTGTCCTGAGTGATCCGCAGTAGCGCTGGTTTATGGATGGGCACTAGGTATCTTGAGTGAAAAAATATCGTGCATTTGAGTCAAGTTTTGGATCAAGCAACAAGCGACACCTCTTGCAATAACTCGCCCAGTGCTTTATCAATCTTTGCCAATGGTCGCGAATCTGGAAGGTTGATTGGCTCATCACCGTTACAAGACAATGCAGGGCGAAACAAACGTTTATGCAGACGTGTATAGAATTGCGAAGCCATGGTACCCTCTTCGGTAAGACGGTAACGGTGCGTTCCCGGTATTCGTTCTATAAGGCCATGCAATCGCAGTCGCCTTAAGTCATACGTCATCTGCCCTTGGCTATACTTGCCCGGTTTTAGCCCAAGCAAACTGGCCACTGCCGGACGTAGATTGGCATGGCGCAATCCCTCTGGGATTAGACCAAACTGACACAGCGCTAGCATTAACGCGAAAACACGTGGATCACCAAATCGCAATGCGGATGCTCGTTGTTCTTCAACTTTTATCGGCTGAGTGAGCTGTTCAAAGCGCTCTTGTCCGATCAGGCAATTGTGACTCAGTGTCTGGACGCGTAATAAACGTCGGTTGGCATCAAAGCCTATCTGGCGTAACTGACCAAGATTTCTGAGTAATCGACCGACCTTGAAGTCTTTGGTGTCGTTTATTGTGGTTTCGGTGCGAAGTGCACGCTCTTCCTTGTGATACTGCTTTATCTTCGAACGCTTATAATCGACGTGTAGTGTCGGCACTACCCCCTGGGTCAGCACACGAGTGCGGAACTGTCCCGGTGTAGTGCGAATAATACGACGGTCAAATATAAGCTGTACTTTATCCGGGCGGCCGAGATCAAGGTTCTCCCGGATTACTTGTTCAAAAAACTCTCGTCCACTCAGGGGACGATCCAGCACTTGAGTCAGTGCAAACTCGGCCTGTAATATCGATAGTTGGTAGCGATAATTCTGTGCTCGCTGTTGTGCGGTAAACGGATGCGGCAGTCGCTTGAGCCACTTACGAAACAATGCTTCGATCTTTTGCTCATCCAGGGAATCAGCAATCTGCTGGACCCGCTTGGGAACCTCACAAGACTCTATTCCGTTGTCTAGCGCCTCATAGGTGATGCCACGTTTATCCAGTTGGCACTTGAGCCATTCGTGACCATTGATGCACAATTTCACACCAAACGGGAAGTAGGAGCAGAACTTGATAAATAAGGGGCCAAAGTCTTTGTCGTAAATGTAAAAATAGAAATGATTGACCATGGCGGTTGAGCGAAAAATCCAGGGGTAACTGCCGCCTTGTTGC
>MDLA01000198.1 GCA_001730015.1 Chromatiales bacterium (ex Bugula neritina AB1)
CTGATTTTCTTTAGTTTAAATCAGGTTCGTGTCCTATTCACGCTGAACCAACACAATAGGTCATACCACTAATACTAACATACTCGTTCCAATAATCTCCGATAAGGTCAGCTACAACCACGAATACAGTGTTGCATTGCTAAAAAAAGTTTGACAAAGAATGGATAGATATTTTTAACAGTATAATTCAGACGATTTGAATCCGGATTATAACAGCGATGTCGGAAAGGTCGATTTCACTAATGTTGCTGCAGCGGAACTCCCGGATCTCGATGCTGCCACCAAAAAATATGGTAACCGCCGGGACATGTTGCGCGGTGATTGCGTGGTTTTCAACAGCCGGCTAATTCAATCAGGGACACGTGGGAGCCCGATATCAGGCCAGCCATTCAGGGTTTGCGGTATCGAGCCCGAGAACAGATCGCTTTAAAGACCGCCCGATAAGTGGTACTGCGAATAATTTCGGTCCGAACTGCTTGGCAAGCGACGAAACTGGCGAGCTGGCATTCAACAGCATGGTCTGCCGGAAGGTTGCCTTCAGAATTTTTTTGGCAATGGGTAACCGTAAGCCGGAATATTGCGCTTCCCTGCCTTCAGCAAGCAACCAGGCCAGGCAGGCAGCGTCTTCAATACCGAGATTCATCCCGCGTCCGCCAACCGGCGAGTGAACATGTGCGGCATCGCCACACAGGAAAGACCGGCCACGCTGATAGCGTTCCACCAGTCGATAAGAAATGTTGAATTCAGACTCCCAGTGAATGTTCTTACAGTACTGCATCATCGGGTGCTCAGCCCGAATGTGCTTTCCGTTGTGAATTAACCTGACCACGTTATCGCTGATTGCTATGGTTACAAACGCTTTTCCCGGATACAGATCGGCTGTCAGGGCGTGTGCAAATTGACTATCGCTCATGGTAGCGTCAAGCAGAGACCAGGTTTGCGGGTCACTCTCACCGTCGAATGAATAGCCACCGAGTTTGCGAACTATAGAATGGGCACCATCGCAACCGACAATAGTACCTGCCACAAGCTGAAGCGGCTTCCCGGCGGACGAAATCAAGGTGGCAGTAACTGAATTTTCTGTTTCGCTAAAACTGCAAAGCTCCGTATTCCACTGTACAGCAACGCCCTGTGATTGCAGATAGTCAATCATTATCCGCTCGATCTCACCCTGACGAATTACAATGAGGCTGCGGGAATCAAGCGCATCGAAGGCGCTACTTATCGGTATATCCCGCTCCGGCTGTACACGCCGGGTTAACATGGACATTTCTTTTCTCAGTTTACCCTGCCAGCAAATGCGAACGCGATCAACCGTGTGCCCCGAGCGCTTGATAATGTCCGTCACACCACTGGCTTCCAGTATCATCTGACTGCGGGCATTGAAGGCCAATGCACGGCTTTCAGGTAACGGGGCCGGCCCCATTGCTTTATCGACTATGTCACAGCTGATTCCGCGGCGCGTTAATTCAATCGCAAGTGCCAGACCGGAAGGACCAGCGCCGATAATCAGCACGCGAGAGTTAGTAGTCATCTGGTATATTGCCTCTGGTGTTGCATAAAATTCCGGCCCGGAGCCGCTGCGCTGCTTCTATAGCAGCGTCAGAGGCACTGTACTCATTTTCCCTGGTTATCACTTAAGAATGACCAGGCTCAATCCAGCAAAAAACTCCGTGCAAAACCTTTTATACCGCTCTATAAGCTTTTGAACTCGAAATTTCATGCAACACCAGGGTTGACAACAGTTAGTGGCGTCCGTAACGTCGTCATAGAGCTTTACCGAATTACCCGGGTGAAACTTCACCTGCAATTGAAAGTGCAAACCGAAGCGCAACCAATATCTCGACATAAGATACATGCGTATTCGTTCTCCTGATATTACCCCGAACAGCAAATCCGCTGCTATGGCTGGAATTGCACTGATGCTTGCGGCTTCATTAATGGGAGCCATTGATGCGGTTATTGTACGGCTGATTGCCAGCGATGTTCACCCTTTTATGATGGTACTCACACGGTCGCTGTTTGGATTGCTGTTTTTTATGCCCTGGCTGATAAGCCGCCCTCAGGTGTTGCGCTCGCATTATCGATTCAGACACGCACTGCGTGCGATACTAAAACTGGCTTCACTGATCGCATTTTTTACCGCCTACACGCACTCGCAATTGGCCGATGTAACCGCAATCGCGTTTACAACCCCTATTTTTGTAACGATCGGTGCATGGATGTTTCTCGCAGAGAGCCCACAACTTTTTCGAGTAATGGCTGTTATCACCGGCTTTGCCGGCGCGATCATCGTGATCAGCCCCGGTCATCAGTTCGAAGCTCAGACGGGATTGCTGCTCGCACTACTCGGGGCACTGCTAACTGCACTGATACAGCTAATTCTGAAGCCCATGGCGGCCAGAGATTCGACCGAAACTCTGCTCGCATGGAATCTGATCATCACCGTTCCGCTGGCAGCAATTCCCGCACTATTCTATTGGTCGGCGCCGTCAGCTACACAGTGGGCTCTGCTAATATTGCAGGGCTTTGTCGGCCTGCTTGCGATGAGTTGCGTAACCCGGGCATTTTCGCTTGCCGAAGCATCATTGCTGGTTCCTCTCGATTTCCTGCGGCTTCCCATCGTCGCAGCGCTGGCTTTTTATGTGTTCCGGGAAACGGTTCCTCTTACCACCTGGCTCGGCGGAGCCGTGATTTTCGCGGCGTCGCTGCTGATGGCCAACAGTGTTAAGGAAAACTAATATACTGCGATGATTTATTCACCGATATTTATATTTTTCTAATTATTCATTCTCACTAGGAATGTTAAATCGATGTAGAAACACCGCGCGAATTCTGCCATTACTCAGCGGGCATCGTTAAAGCGCTGTATTCCCTGTCTTTTTACCTTCAAGGCATACATTGCGGACTATCGCTGGTCAGCCGCCGCGGATTTTCTGGTGATGCGCTCCGCTTAACTCCCTGCCATGATTCGCGCTGGTGCTTGCGAGCCAGGTGGGTACACTTACGCATCTACTGAGTGCCATCCAAGTGCTCAGCTCTCAGGTGAGGAATATATAGATATTAACGCAACAACTGTGTTTATCCATTGACAAATCGCATTAATGTTGTACGGTAGATCCTGTTCTATGGACTAGCCAGCACTCTACAGTATCGCTATCCCTGTTTTGTATTTGACCACAACGGAAGAATTAACATATCAGGTAAATTTTCATAGAAAGCGGCACTGTCGCTACGCTCTATGATCAGCCGCCGGATTTTTTCGGGTGATTAGTCCAACATTGTAATGATGGCAACAGGCTCCGCAGCTTTGCCTGACTGCCCTGAACAATCGAGCTGCACTCGCTCAACTGGAGGAATTACCCTATGCAGAAACTACCGATTCTGCTACTCGGAACCGTGATTGCCGCAAGCGTACACTCGACCATGCTATCTGCAGAGTCGGCGGTTACCATCGTACTGTCAGAGGAACTGGATATCGTAGATCCCTGCGAAGCATCGCGGTCAAATGTCGGTCGTGTTGTGCTGCAGAATATATCGGAGACAATCACCGAGTTGAATCCAACTGAAGGCCTGAAACCGCGCCTTGCCAAAAGCTGGGAAGATTTAGGCAATGGCACCTGGCAATTCAAACTGCAACCCGGCGTGACTTTCTCTGATGGCTCAGCACTCACGGCTGAGGATGTCGCCCACTCATTGCAACGCATTAAAAGTAAGTCGCTCACCTGTGAAATCGGCGCTAAATTTTTCGGTGGCATGGAATTGAGTACAAATATAGTTGACGACCTCACCATCGACATAACCGCCGACCCGGCCCAGCCGATTTTACCACTGCTGCTGTCCACGGTTACGGTAACACCGGCGGAAACAGCAATGGATGCCTACGTTAAAACACCTGTAGGTACCGGCCCCTATATATTTGAAGAATACGCTCGCGGTCAGCACATAAAACTGTCAGCCAATGAAAGCTACTGGGGCGATAAGCCTGCTGTAGAGTCAGCTACCTACGTTTTTCGCTCCGACAGCGCCGTACGTGCTGCCATGGTAGCAGCCGGGGAAGCGGACATTGCGCCGAACATTTCGCTACAGGACGCTGTAGACAAAAACATGGACTACTCCTATCCAAACTCGGAAACTGTCTACCTTCGACTGGATCATAACGTAGCGCCACTGAACGATGTACGTGTACGCCGCGCACTGAATCATGCCATAGATCGCGAAGCATTCGTCGGCACCATACTGGCAGACGGCATCTTACTCGCCACCGGTATGACACCTCCCTCAACGATCGGCTACAACCATTCTTTAAAACCCTATAGCTATGATCCGGAAAAAGCCAGAGCATTGCTGGCCGAGGCTAAGGCAGACGGCGTTCCGGTCGATGCGGAAATTACCTTGATCGGGCGTACTAACAACTTCGGCAATGTACTGGAAACCATGGAAGCCCTGCTGGCCATGTATCAGGATGTCGGCCTCACCATGAAACTTAAGATGGTTGAAGTCGCCGAATGGCTGGAACACTACTCCAAACCATTTGCTGAAGACCGCGGTCCGGAGATAGTCGAAGCACAACACGATAATGCCAACGGCGATCCGGTGTTCTCGATGTTCTTTAAATACGCATCAGACGGTTTGCAGTCAGGCCTGAGTGATCCAACTCTCGACACCATGATCGCTACCGCTACTGCATTGACTGGAGACAAACGCGAAGCGAAATGGGCCGAGACGTTCCAGTACATTCATGAAGAGCTTGTTGCTGACGTTATGCTATTCCATATGGTCGGTTTCAGCCGGGTAAATGAGCGGCTGGATTTTGCTCCGTCTATCCGAACTAACAGCGAACTCCAGCTGTCTCAGATCAGCTTCAAATAATCCCTTTGTAAAACCTGTGTGGCGGGGGTAGTAACACCCCTGTCCTTCTGCGCTGAGCCACCGAGCCATTAAATCATTTCTAGGAAAACGCGCTATAGCCAGTGCAATATCACTGGTCGGGCTGGTTATACTGGTTTTTTTTCTTAGCCGCCTGACCGGGGATCCCACCTCTCTATACCTGCCTGTAGACGCATCGCAGGAGTCGCGCGAGCAGTTCCGCGAAATTCACGGCCTCAACGATCCGATAACCGTTCAGTTTCTGCGCTATATGGGGGATCTCGTAAGGCTGGATTTCGGCATGTCGATACGTCGTGCTGAGCCCGCACTCGACTCAGTATTACGAGGGTTCAAATGGACGTTGCAACTTGCGTTAATAACCATGACGCTGGTAACAATAATGGCAATTGCGATCGGCTCACTCGCAGCATTTCGCGTTGGCGGGCTATTTGATCGAATTGCTACATTCTGTTCTTTGATCGCGGCCAGTGCCCCGGACTTCTGGATTGCTATTGTCGCCATAGTTGTGTTTTCAGTTAACCTTGGCTGGGTACCTACCTCCGGAACCGGCACCGTCTGGCACTGGATACTCCCAGTTTCAGTGCTATTCATCCGCCCTTTCGGACTAATTCTGCAGGTAGTACGCGGGTCTATGATCACCGCACTGAGTTCAGCCTATGTTAAAACCGCTCGCGCCAAAGGGGTTCTAGATCGCCCGATTATTTTTGTTCATGCACTGCGAAACGCCATGCTGCCGGTAATTACTGTCATCGGGGATCAGGCCGCCGGATTGCTTAATGGCGCCGTTATTGTAGAGACTATATTCGGGTTTCCAGGCGTTGGCAAAGTGATGATAGACGCCATTTTGCAACGGGATTTTGCGGTGGTCCTCGCTGCTGTAATGGTGACCGCGTTCGCCATATTCCTGATGAATCTCCTCATCGACATTCTCTACGCTGTGCTCGATCCACGTATCCGTTACTGAATACATGAGCCTGTCAGAATCGACACAATTGCCAGATTTACCCTCGACTCCAGTGCAAATACTTCGAATGCTCTGGCGTGATAAATCAGCCTGCATTGCAGCCATATTTATACTGATTGTTGTCTGCTGCGCGTTAACCGGGCCTCTGCTGCTAGAAGACATTGCCACCAAACAAAATCTACGCGGCCGCAACGCACCCCCTTTTGATTTTTCCAAAACCTGGACGTTCTGGCTCGGTGGCGATGCGCTGGGTCGACCACTGCTTGCACGGATCATGGTAGCCGCAAGCAATACGATGATGGTTGCCGCAGGCGCTGTGCTTTGCTCGTTGTTAATCGGTACAACACTCGGTTTGATCGCGGGATACACCTCAAAACTGACCAGTCAGATTATTATGCGTCTGGCCGATGTGATCATGTCTTTTCCGTCGCTGCTATTGGCCGTAATCGTTCTATACATGTTGCCCGCTTCCGTGACCAATCTGATTATCGTGCTGGCAATAACACGAATACCAGTGTACCTGCGTACGGCAAGAGCCGAGGTACTGGAGGTTCGCGAACGAATGTTTGTACAGGCCGCTCGGGTTATGGGGGCTTCCACACCGGGAATTATATATCGGCATATACTACCAGTGGTTTTTCCAACACTGTTAACTATCGCCACACTTGATTTTGCATTTGTTATGCTCGCAGAGAGCTCGCTGTCATTTCTGGGTATAGGTATTCAGCCACCTGAAATTACCTGGGGGCTCATGGTCGCTCAGGGTCGCTCCTATCTGACCAGCGCCTGGTGGCTTTCTTTCTGGCCCGGTTTAGCGATCATATTTACCACGCTGTCGCTGAACCTGCTGTCGAACTGGATGCGTGTTGCACTGGATCCACAGCAACGCTGGCGGCTCGAAATGGCTAAGCCCAATGACTGAACATCTGCTCGAAGTTCAGCACCTGTCTGTAGAGTTCCATACGATCGCCGGTCAGGTAAAGGCGGTGGATAATGTCAGCTGGTATCTGGATCGTGGCGAAGTACTTGCCATTCTGGGAGAGAGTGGATCGGGTAAGTCCGTGTCAGCGGCAGCAGTCATGGACCTCATAGAAACACCACCGGGCAAAATTAGCAGCGGAAAAATACTATTTGACGGGCACGATCTACTGCAGATGCCAGCGGCGCAGAGGAGAGCAATTAACGGAAAAAGAATTGCCATGATCTTCCAGGATCCGCTCAGCCACCTGAACCCGGTATACACAGCCGGATGGCAAATCGCTGAAACGTTAATTATACATGGCACGGCACACCAGCAGGCCCGCCTGCAGACTCTGGAGCTACTGGAGCGTGTTGGCATTCCTGAGCCCGTCACGTCGGCCGAAAAGTACCCCCATCAGTTTTCCGGTGGCCAGCGGCAACGTCTTATGATTGCCATGGCACTGGCTCTTCGCCCCGACATTCTAATTGCAGATGAACCAACCACTGCGCTGGATGTAACTGTTCAGGCCCAGATACTTCAGCTGTTGCAGAACCTGCAGCGCGAAACAGGCATGGGCTTGCTTTTAATTACGCATGATCTCGGCGTGGTAGCTGAGGTTGCCGGGCGAGTAGTGATTATGAACTCGGGTAAAATTGTAGAGCAAGGCCTTACACTCGATGTCTATCGTAATCCGTCACATCCCTACACCCGCGATCTCATTGCTGCAGCACCGGGAAAAGGTGAGCTGTCACCAAACCTTACAAGGCCATCAACGCCCTTGCTACAGGTAACCAACCTGTCTAAATCGTTTGGTCAGTTTGATGCAGTAACAGATGTTTCCTTTGATATGATGAAAGGCGAATGCATCGCGATTGTAGGCGAAAGCGGTTCCGGTAAATCAACTCTGGCCAAAGCACTGCTGCGTCTTGACGAGCCAGACGCCGGACAGGCAATCTATAACGGACGTGATCTTTTCTCTCTGGGGCCAGAAGAGCTATTCGCAATCCGGCGCGATATCCAGATGGTTTTTCAGGATCCGACGCAAAGCCTGAATCCGCGGATGTCTGTATTCGAATTGATTTGTGAAGCCTGGATTATCCATAAAGAGATTCTGGCAAAATCACAATGGCCCAACCGCGTACACGAGTTGCTGAGCCAGGTTGGTTTATCACCTGAGCATGCGGGCCGCTATCCGCACCAGTTCTCGGGAGGCCAGCGGCAACGCATCGCGATCGCCCGGGCGCTTGCACTGGAACCTGCCATTATTATCTGTGACGAAGCCGTTAGCGCACTCGATGTGCAGGTACAGGCACAGGTTATAGATCTGTTAACCCGGCTGCAAAAAGAATTGCAGCTTTCCTACCTGTTCATTGCGCATGACCTGCCGGTTGTCAGGGATTTTGCGGATCGGGTTATTGTTATGCAGGGTGGCCGCATAGTCGAGCAAGGCGGCGTTGCAGCTATCTTTGAAAATCCGACACAGGCGTACACCCGCAATCTGCTCGCATCAAGTCTGGATCCTGATCCTGAAATACAAGCTACCCGGCGAGGCAGACAGCTTCAGAACTAAGCTGCTTTGTTTCCGGTGTCTAGACCTGAAGCCTCTTCGGTGCTTTCCGGCTGCCCTACAATAATTCGATCACGACCTTCTGATTTAGCCAGATACAGTGCCTGATCTGCAATTATGGTGATCGCGAGAAAATTACTATCCATATTTGTATCTGACAACCCGAAACTGGCAGTAAAAGTAGGCAGACCACCAAACTTAAGCCGTTCTGTATTGCTTCAGTCGGAATCGGACACTGCCCTGATGCCAATTTGAGACCTAATGGCCTCAATAAAATTATAACATCAAGCAGCAGCTTCTGCTGTTGCTCTTGCTTGCTGTCGACGGTTTTTTCTATCCTCTCTGGCTTGTGCTAGCTTTTCCTCTCTGCGCTTAAAGATATCCCTTTCCTGGCCCTGTAATTTTTGAGCTGGAGTGACATATCCAATCGCACTGTGTAGTCGCTCGTGGTTGTAGTGCTGAATGTAATCTCCAATCGACTGCTTCATTTGCTCTATATCAT
>MDLA01000199.1 GCA_001730015.1 Chromatiales bacterium (ex Bugula neritina AB1)
AGAATCGTTGAATGTATTTACAGTACAAAATACCCACAGATTCTACGGAACATCCAAATATTTAGCGGTTTCCAGCGATGGATAACAGAAGTACCATAGCAGCACGGCGACCAGCAGCATCATCACTCGTTCAGATAGCATCAGCCAATTACCCGCCAGCCACTTCAGCAGGAAGGCTGGCCGGATCGGCCACTGGAATATAGAAGGGTTTTCCAGCGGAAGCTCCGGATGAAAATTCCAGTCGCCGGGCATATTCTCCACTTGCTTGTTCATTGAAAAATGTGCGATGCAATCGTTAAACGACTGCCCTGTTTCCGCAACACTTCTTGTATTTTTTACCACTGGTGCAGGGGCAGGGATCGTTGCGTTTGGTTCCGGGATATTTTTCCTTGTGCGCTACCGGCCGTTTTTCTTCTGCAGTTTTCGTGAATTTGTCCGGGAACATTTCGATGCGTCGCTTAATCATCGGGTCAATAACTGTATCGCAGAAGTTTGAGAACTCCGCATCGGTCATATTAAGCTCGGGCTGCATACTTTTGAGGTTGTCTTTCTGCGAATCCTCTGGCAGCAGGGAGAGGTTCCAGCACAATTGAGCAATTGAATACGCGTTTTGCAGTTGTGCCTGAGAGCCGTCTGTTTCCTCTAACAGTGGTTGCGCGTACAACTCCATAGACTCAGCAATATTCGCCATGATCTGTTTTTCTCGTGCTCGCGTTGAATGTGTGAATGATTTTGATTTCTGTTCGATATTATCCCTATTTAATGGCTGATAATAGTCGCGGCATAGAATTTTATTTGTTAAACCACTGGAGCTTCTGTCTCAGAGTCACGACGCCGCCTATAATCAACAGGGTGGGCGCGCCAACATTGTTTTGATCGACCAGGTCAGGCAAATCACAAAGAGTACTCGCGAGTACTCGCTGATCAGCAGTGGTGCCTTGTTCCACCAGCGCGGCGGGCGTGTCTGGCGCTCGGCCTTGTGCAACCAGAGTATCGCAGATACCGCGTAAACCGGTTAGACCCATATAAACAACAATAGTCTGGTTGGGGTCGCGCAGGTCTTTCCAGTTCAAGTTGATTTTGCCGTCTTTCAGGTGACCGGTAATAAATACACACGATTGCGCATGATCTCTGTGGGTCAATGGAATACCTGAAAAAGCCGCACATCCGGAGGCGGCGGTGATGCCCGGAACCACCTGAAATGAAATACCCTGTTCGCTTAGCGTTTCAATTTCTTCGCCGCCGCGGCCAAAAATAAACGGGTCGCCGCCCTTTAATCTGACTACGCGTTGATGGCTCTGTGCTAAATCAACCAGTAACTGATTTATTGAATCCTGCGGCAATGCGTGGTCGGCTTTTGCTTTTCCGGCATAGACAAATTCCGCATTTGGATTACACAACGCTAAAATTGACTGGCTTACCAGGCGATCGTAAACCACGGCATCGGCGCTCTGAATCAGCCGTAATGCCTTGATCGTAAGCAGGTCAGGGTCGCCCGGACCCGCGCCGACCAGTGACACACGAATGTTGCCTGATGGAGCCAGCGGTTCAGCCGTCAGTGCTGAACCGAAATCCGGTGCCGGTTGCGAACTAACGGGATCCAGCTCGTTGATGTCCAGTGAGCTGTGCCGTGGGTTGCCGACCACATGGCAAAGTAGCTGACGCTTTTCACAAGCAGTTGCAATGGCCTGATTCTGTGATTCATCTTTGAATGCGCAAACCACCAGCCAGCAGCCGTCAAGGTCTGATTCTTTGAATGCCGTTTGAGTGGCGGCGGCGGTTTCCAGCGGCACGGTTTGGTCACGCTCGATAACAGTAACCAGCGCGCCGATGCGCCTCAAGCTGCGCACTGCAGGTGCGGTATTCGCGGCATCGCCTATAACCAGGCATTTGCGATTCTGCAGTCTAAGAAAGATTGGCAGAGATTCCATAGGTTTAAGGTTTAGCTACAAAAGTTAAAGTAAAGGGAAATAACGCGCATGAGACTACGTGGTGCAAGTGGCTGGCATGCTGGCGTTGCAGCAGAGTATCGCCTGTCGGCTGGACGTTTGGTAGGAATAGAGTGGCACTATGTACAATGATATATGGAACGCGCACTCAATGGATTATAATCTTTCGCGATGAAATACCATATCTTCGAGATAAATCCCTTCCAGCAGCTGACCTACCTGCAGTCGCTTGCGGAGTATCGAGAAGCCAAAGCGTGTGTACGCGAATTGAGACAAAAACCGGATCTGACTTCCGGCACCACTTTTCGCATGATGTTCGCGGCAGATCCAGAGCACGCTGAGAGACTACTGAAAGAAAAACGTGAGCCCCGACCGATGGGCGAGCACGACTAGCCAGAGATGAACCAATGTCAGAAGTAAGCAAAGAACTTGATGCCAGCGGGCTTAATTGCCCGATGCCCATTTTAAGGGCGAAAAAAGCGCTTAAAGATATGAATTCCGGCGAGGTATTGCGCATCATTGCGACAGACCCGGGAACGGTTAAAGACTTTCCGGCATTTGCGAAGCAGACTGGTAATGAGTTACTTGAGTCTTCCGAAGAAGGCGGTTCGTATATTTACCGGCTTCAGAAGGCCTGATCAAAAGCCCTGTGTCATGCTGTAGTTAGCCATCACACAAGGGTCTCTGCAAATGTAGTCGCTCCGGGCATTCTCTTAAAACGTTTCAAGTGCGCAGGTTTTGAATCAACGGGTTTGGTCTTTCAGATCCCCTATCGTTGCCTATCTGACGTTTTTGTTACTACGGAAAATTGATGGAAGAAATTTCAAACATACACATGGTGGCTGGGGCCGGTTTTGTTCTGGCGATGTTCTTCGGCGCCATCGCAAATAAAACCAATTTCTGCACCATGGGCGCGATCAGTGACTGGGTCAACATGGGCTCAACCGGCAGGCTCGGCGCGTGGGTACTGGCGATGGGTATAGCGGTTGCCGGAACCCTGATGCTGGAAATGACCGGGCTGGTCGATATCACCAGCAGCATTTATCGCACCGCAAATTTTGGCATCGGTGGTTACGTTTTCGGTGGCCTGTTGTTTGGCGTTGGTATGACGCTCAGCGGCGGCTGTGGTCAGCGCACGCTGGTTCGTGTAGGCACCGGAAACTTGAAGGCACTGGTCGTTTTCATGGTGATGGGCCTTTCCGCCTATATGACACTGCGTGGTATTCTGGGCGTGGTTCGACTGGAGATTTTTGAGCCGATGTCTGTAGATCTGACGACGCAGGGTATTGAAGAGCAAGGTCTTGCAGCGGTCGGTTCCCAGTGGTTCGGGCTGGAATTAACCAGTACTTTGCGCTGGCTTGTTGGTGGAATTGTTGCCTCGCTGCTGCTGCTGTGGTCGCTTAGCCGAAAAGCCCTGCGTGAGGACTCAGACAACCTGCTGGCGGGAGTATCAATTGGCTTGATCGTGGTCGGTAGCTGGGTGATTACCGGGTACCTTGGACTCGACGACTTCGACCCGGTGCCGGTTGAAGGATTTACTTTTGTTGCACCGACTGGCAACACTATAAGTTATTTAATGACGTACACTGGCGCAACGATCAGTTTTGGCGTTGCTGCTGTGTTCGGAATGATAACCGGATCTTTCTTTTATGCCTTGTTCACGCGCACGCTGGCCATCGAAACGTTTACCGATCGACAGGATATGATCAACCATCTGCTTGGCGGTTTGTTTATGGGCTTTGGCGGGGTGCTTTCTCTCGGTTGCACTATTGGCCAGGCTGTGTCCGGAATATCGACACTGGCGCTGGGCTCGTTTATTGTTGCGCTGTCGATCATTGCCGGAAGTGTAGCGACTATGCGCTTTCAATATCATCGAATGGATGAAATGAGCACGCTCGGAGCGTTGGGTGTATCAATCACCGATACCCTGATGCCGTGGAGAATGAAAGATTAGGATCATTATCTGAAATATGAATAAGCGTGTCTGAATCCAAAGTTCGTTTTTACCCGAGGTTACCATCCACAGAACAGGGAACTTCGCTTTGGGGGGCAACTAATAGCGAGCCGGCAAGGCTTGAGCCTGCAACTTGTACAGAAGCAGAGCCGTTTGCATTGCGGGTGCTCGATGACAGCATGCTGCCTGAGTTCAAACCAGGCTGCATTATCGTTATAGACCCGACCGGCCGCGCCACCGATGGCAGCTTTGTGCTGGCCGAGCTACCGCAGGTATCGCTGCAGCAAACAGAACAGAACACCCCTGAACAACAGGTCGACGGGTTTACTTTCAGACAGTTGCGCCAGCTTGCGGACGGGCAGTGGCAGTTGCGCTCACTGAACGGCAATCGTCAGGAACCCGCGATAAATATATCACTGAATGATATTATCGGAGTTGTGGTGCAGCGTGCCGGCACTCGCAGAAGTTATCACAAGCGGTACGACTGACCGTTAAAACTGCACGGCGTGAGTTTCGATAGCTCCGCAAATCGCTGACAGCCGGCACGGAGATTTTGTTAAAGAGCCTGACGACACTATCGGCCTGGAGGAAAATGTGGCAAATGCAATGACGGAAGTCAGGCCTGAGGCTGATGCAGCCAGGCAATTGTCTGCACGTTCCGGCTTGCCGTATACAGATACGGGAGCCTCGAATGACTAACCTTATAGCGCCGCAATACGCGCAGTGCGACTTGTCGTTTACCATAGAGAAAGCCACCACTATAGTACTGCGTTCACCTGTTGATACGCCGGTTCAAACCTCTTTCGGCATTATGAAAGACAGGCCTGCGCTGTTTTTGGTTCTGGAAGACTCACAAGGCAATACCGGAGTGGGCGAGGTATGGTGTAATTTTCCATCGTGCGGAGCTGAACACAGGCAGCAGTTGCTTGAAACCGCTATTTTACCAGCGCTTATCGGGCATGAGTTTGCCGACCCTGAAAGCTGCTTTGTATTTTTGCAAAAGCAATTTCAACGCCTTGCTGTTCAAGCGGGGGAACCTGGTCCGATTGCGCAGTCAATAGCAGGGATTGATATCGGACTGTGGGATCTTGTCACCAGACGGTCGGGCCAGCCATTGCATAGATTACTGGGCTCCCGGAACGCTCGTATCGCAGCGTATTGCAGTGGTATCAACCCGACAGGCGCCACTGATACCTTTCTGCGTTGTCGGGATGAAGGCTATACAAGCTATAAGCTGAAAATCGGCTTTGGAGACGATATAGATTACCCTAACCTGGAGAGCATCTGCAGCAAGCTTGCTAGCGGCGAACAGCTGATGGTCGATGCGAATCAGGCCTGGTCACTGGAGCAGGCACTGACGCAGGTAGAGAGGTTGTCCGGGTTTCCCTTAACGTGGCTGGAAGAGCCGATGCTGGCGAATTCTCCTGATGAGCAATGGACAATACTGGCCAATGCCACTGCGATACCGCTGGCCGCTGGTGAGAACATGGCAGATACGGCAACATTCACTCTGGCTAATGAATCCGAATGGCTCGGAGTTATGCAGCCCGATATATGCAAATGGGGCGGTTTTAGCGGCGTTTTACCCGTGGCCAGAGAAGCACTGGGCTATGGCAAGCAATACTGCCCGCACTATCTCGGCGGTGGCATCGGGTTAATGGCATCGGCTCACGTGCTGGCTGCGGCAGGTGGTACAGGATTGCTGGAAATAGATTCAAACCCTAACCCGCTGCGTGCAAAATTGTATTCGCCTGTTATAGAAAATGGTCAGGCTACCCTGAGTGATGAGCCGGGCCTCGGTATAGATCCCGCTATGTTGCAGGCTCTGGCAAATGACCCTGCTATCATACGGAGCCAATAGCGCTATGATCGATACAGCGTATGACTATATTATTATAGGCTCCGGTTCCGCCGGTTCGGTGGTCGCCAATCGTCTGTCAGCAGACCCCGAAGTGAAGGTGCTGGTGCTGGAGTCGGGAGGGTGGGATCGCAACTTCTGGCTGAAGCTTCCTGTCGGCTATTTCCGCTCGATCTATGATCCGCGTTTTTCGCGCACCTTCGATACCCAGCCATCGGAAGGGGACGGACATCGTGGTATCGTCTGGCCGCGAGGACACGTGGTAGGTGGTTCCAGCTCAATTAATGGTCTGATCTTTATCCGTGGCCAGCGCGAAGACTACGACAATTGGGCCGCACAAGGGGCGGCGCGCTGGTCATTCGAAGAAATACTCCCGCATTTTAAAGAGCTGGAAAATTATACCGGGGGTGATAACCATTACCGCGGCAGAAACGGTGAACTTTCTGTTTCCGCGCTACGAAATCAGAACCCGGCTTGCGCTGCGTGGGTGCAGGCAGCACAGGAGTTTGGTTTGCCGTTTAACCCTGATTTCAACGGTGAAACAACTTATGGCGTCGGTTCCTATCAATTGTCGCTATCCAGGCGCTTTAGAGCCAGTGCCGCTACAGCGTTTTTAAAACCGGTGCTGGGCAGGTCGAATATTACCCTGGTTACGGGGGCGCATGTCTCACGAATTATTATCGAGCAGGGCCGAGCCGTCGGTGTGGAGTGGTTTACTGACGGCAGGCTTCAGAGTGCCCGTGCCGGAGTTGAAGTGGTTTTGTCTGCCGGTTCAATTCAGTCTCCGCAGATATTGCAGTTATCTGGCATTGGTCCCGCCGATCTGCTTAAGCGCCATGGTGTTAATGTTGTCTATAATTCGCCGGAGGTGGGTGAAAACTTACAAGATCACTACCAGATGCGCATGGTGGTTCGATTAAAAGAAAAGCTGTCGTTGAATGACGATGTCCGCAATCCGCTGAAACTGGCAAAGATGGGTCTCGACTGGCTACTTAAAGGGGATGGCCCGCTAACAGTAGGTGCAGGGCAGGTGGGTGGTGCGGCCTGTACCCGATACGCAAGCGATGGCCGACCGGATATACAATTCAATGTTATGCCCTTGTCTGTAGATAAACCCGGTACACCGCTGCATAAATATTCAGGCTTTACCTCTTCGGTGTGGCAGTGCCACCCTGAGAGTCGGGGTAGTGTCGCCATACAGTCGGGTGATCCCTACGAGCAACCGGTTATAACACCGAATTACCTCAGCGCTGAAACCGATCGAAACGTCATGGTCGAGGCGATAAAAATTCTGCGGCAGATTAATACGCAGCCATCTTTTCGAGATTTGTGGGACACTGAAGTAGTGCCCGGAAAAGACAAGCAAACGGATCAGCAGATACTGGATTCCATTCGCCGTGGCGGCGGCACGGTGTTTCATCCGGTTGGAACCTGCCGCATGGGAAGTGATGAAAAATCTGTGGTTGATCCGGAGCTGCGGGTCAGAGGTGTTGATGGCCTGCGCGTGATCGATGCTTCGGTGATGCCAACGATCACCTCGGCCAACACCAACGCTCCAACGTTGATGATCGGGCAAAAGGGAGCCGCCATGATGCAGCATAACTCCCGTTATCGGTTTGAACAGGAGTAGGGTCCGGGGAGAAACGGGCTGGAGTTATAGTGATTATAATTCTGTATGCCCTGGTGTTGCATAAAATGTCGAGCTCAGAGTCTTATAGAGCTGTATAGATGGCGCTGGACGGAGTTTTTACTGGATTGAGCCTGGTCATTCTAAGTGATATTCAGAAAAAATGAGTACAGCGCCTTAGATGCTGCTATAGAAGCCGCGCAGCGGTTCCGCGCCGGAATTTTATGTAACACCAGGGTATACTATTCCGCGACGCCGTATCGCAGGTGTACCGATAGCCGCAAAAGCAGATTCTATTGTTCATTTTAAAGTCAGAAATCTATAGATTTATAAATTAAAAAAAATAATAATTACGCCATAAAAATTACTGTTCCGGGCCGGTGTATCGCTGTGCGGTTTAAAAAATAATCGGCACATGGATATACACAGCATTTGCAATCAGCACTTGCAATATTCTCTGTAAAAGGCAAACTGTTATGTACCCCGGTTGTTGCGGGTATTCGTTTCGGGATTTATGGAGGAAAATATGGATACTACTATCATGAGCAAGGCGCGTCGCAAGCTGGCCGGATGGCTGACGGTAGCTTCGGTGGTGGCAATGGGGCTGCCGATGCAGTCTTCGGCGCAGGAAGGCGAGACCTTCAAAATCGGCGTTATTACATTTTTGTCCGGCGGTGCAGCTGAGAGTTTCGGTGTCCCTGCATGGAACGGTGGCAAAATGCTGGTCGAGTTGCTGAATCAAGGTGGTGTGTTACCCGCACCCTACGATAAGCCGGGTTTTGGTGGCATGAAGATCGAGCCTACTGTGGTCGATGAAGCCGGAGGGGCCACGAAGCAGGTTCAGGAGTATCGTAATCTGGTGCAACGTGAAAAAGTCGACGCTATAGTCGGCTACGTTTCATCGGGTGACTGCCTGGCGATACCGCCGGTTGCAGACGAGCTCAGAGCATTCACAATACTATACGACTGCGGCACCCCGCGGGTGTTCGAAGAGGGCAGTTACGAGTATGTGTTTCGAACAGCAGCGCATGCGGCGATGGATAATATATCACTGGCAAAGTACATGACCTCTCGAGGAGTTAAAATGGACACCATTGCCGGTATCAATCAAGACTACGCCTGGGGGCAGGATTCGTGGGCCGACTTCGTAGCATCCGCTGCGCAGCTTAATCCGGAGTCAAATCCGGGAACCGCGCTTTTTCCCAAAATATTTGCCGGTCAGTACGGTACTGAGATCTCCGCACTCATGAGGGCAAAAGCTGACATAGTGCATTCCAGCTTCTGGGGCGGTGATTTACAGGCTTTTGTATTGCAGGCTGCACCGCGTGGTTTGTTCAAGCGCAGTCAGGTTGCACTGGCGGCGGGTGATCACGTTATACCGCAGCTCAACCAGAAGATGCCCGATGGTGTCATCATTGGTGCTCGCGGTGTGAACGGTCTGGCTGCGCGACCGCGTGGTGATGAGCTTACCAATGTACTGTGGGAAGAATACGAAAAGCGCTATGGCGTATTTCCAGTGCAGGCGCCGTTTCGTATGTGGCAGGCATTGCTCGGTTTGAAGGTTGCCGTCGAAACAGCAATGGAGGCCAATGGCGGTAAAAAACCAACAGATGAAGAACTGGCAGCCGCAATGACCGGGCTGGAATGGACAGCACCATCGGGCGATATCAAAATGGCATTGGCGGGAGGGCATCAAGCTATTCAGCCGAACGCTATTGGTAGAACTCTCTGGAATAAAGAAAAAGATCAAATGGAGTTAGTTGATATTGTGTATTACGGTGCGGAGTGTGTTAACCCACCAGACGGTACTAAGGCCATTGACTGGATCAACGCGGGCTTTCCTGGCGCCAAGTGCGAATAGAGTTGCTTGCGGCTACGTGCTGTTAACTGAAATGCCTGTGAACGTAGCTGCTTCAGTTGGCAGTCAACCGGGTGCGATCGTATGCTCGGTTATGTGCCCGGTTATATATATGCCAGGTGTCGTCATGACGAATGACCTATCAGGCCTGTCGGCAGCAGATCCTATCCTGCTGCGGCGGAGCTGAACTCTATGGAGCTTCTTGGAATAATCCTCGTTGACGGGCTCATCTATGGCGCCTGGTTGTTTATAGTATCGGTCGGGCTGACCCTGGTTTTTGGCGTACTCAATATTCTGAATATGGCGCACGGCAGCCTCTATGCGATGGGTGCCTACGCCACTGCCAGTGCGGTGGGCGCTTATTTCGCTTTTGGTGGTGATAGTTTTGAGTTCGGCTCCTATCTGGTGATGCTGATCGCAGCCCTGGCGGTAGCACTGATCATCGGCCCGTTGCTGGAACGTGGCCTTCTGCGACACTTCTATGGCCGGGATCATGTGGTACTGGTGCTGGTCACCTATGGTGTTTTTCTAATTCTAGAAGACCTTATAAAACTCATCTGGGGGGTGACGCCGTTATTTGTGTCTGAGCCCTATTCGCTGCTGGGCAATGTAGAGATCGGCCCGCTTTTCTATGTTACTTACGATTTTCTAGTGATTGCGGTGGCTTTTGTTGCGGGTTTTTCTGTATGGTTCTGGCTGAATAAAACCCGTCAGGGAAAAGTGATTCTTGCAGTTATACATGATCGTGAGATGAGCCAGACCATGGGTGTGAACGTAAATCGCGTGTTTATGGTTTCCTTTTCACTGGGTGTTTTTCTCGCCGCGCTCGGCGGAGCGCTGACTGCCCCGATGATCTCAGTTTCACCCGGGATCGGGGTCAACGTGATCATTGTGGCTTTTGCCGTGGTTATTATCGGCGGGCTCGGGTCAATTGAAGGTGCGGCAATCGGAGCGTTATTTGTCGGTATTGCCAGAGCGGCATCTGTGCATCTGTTGCCGGAGGCGGAGCTTTTTATAATCTATCTGGTGATGGCGGCGGTACTGGTGTTTCGCCCGGAAGGGCTGTTTCGTAAAACCCAGGCGCGCAAAATATGAGTGCTGTAAAACTCAGTGTTGCAGCGGTAGTTGCATTGATGGCATTAATTACCTCGGGTGTGTATTTGCCGGCGTGGGCGATGTTTCTGGTGACCATGGCATTTGCAAAAGGCCTGGTTTCACTGGGTATAATCTGTTTGATGCGCGCGGGTCTTGTTTCTTTCGGGCAAGGTTTATATTACTGCATCGGGGCTTATATCGCTGCGCTGATGAGCGAATGGACCGGAATCACAGACATTGCCTTTCTAACCCTGTTAGGGGTGCTGGCGGCGGTGGTACTCAGTTCGATATTCGGACCGCTGCTGGCTAATTATCGCGGTATTTTCTTCGCTATGTTAACGCTGTCTCTGTCGATGATACTTTACGGTACGCTGGCGAAGCTAAATGTTATCGGCGGTACCGATGGGCTCAATGTAGCCTCACCCACCTTTTTCGGTTATCAACCCTCTGGTCGTGATCTGGGGTTTGCACTCTTTGTATTCACGTGTGTGCTGACCGTGGTTGCCTGCGCTGCACTTAGAGTGTTTTTTGACAGTGAACGGGGCCTTATTCTATTGGGTATTCGAGAAAATGAACTGCGTATCGAATACCTTGGGGCTTCAGTACAAAATGCAATTACCGTTGCTTATATTATGGCGGCCGGGCTCGCAGGCGCCGGTGGAGTGATTGCGGCATTGGCTATCGGCCACGTTGATCCCGAGTTTTCGTTCTGGACAACATCGGGTGAGTTTGTTTTTGTCGGGATACTGTCCGGATTCTATTCAGTGGGTGCTGTGTTTGTTTCTTCAGTCATTCTTGAGCTGGTGCGCTCATTCTCTAATTTATATTTTCCGACCACCTGGCAGATGTCGCTCGGGGTGTTTCTGTTAATAGTGATCTACCTGCTACCCAATGGACTGGGTTCGCTGCTGTCCAAACGAGATCGGGAAAGAAAAGGGACATGACCGATTACATCATTCAGGCGGAAGGGGTTAATAAGAGCTTTGATGCAATTACTGCAGCAAGGAATATCGATATTGCCGTACCCGTTGGCGCAGTCTGGAGTTTGATCGGCTCTAACGGGGCAGGTAAAACCACTTTTGTAAACATGGTTACCGGCTATATCAAACCGGATAGCGGTCGTATTCTGTTCGATGGCGATAACATCACCGGCCACGAACCGAGGTCGCTTAGCCGGCGCGGGATATGCCGCTCTTTTCAAATCCCGCAGCTATGCGCTGAATTGTCCGTGCTTGAAAACATGTTGATCGCGCTGGCGATAAGGGGCAACAGGAAGCCTTCTTTTTTTGCCCGGGCGCAGACAGCGCGCAATATAGAGCTGGCAATGAATGAGCTGGAGAAATTCAATCTGGCGGCACTGCGCGATAACCGCATGAGTGAGATTTCCGCGGGTTCGCGCAAGCTACTGGATATCGCCATGGCAATTGCCGGTCATCCCAGGGTAGTAATGCTCGATGAGCCAACCAGCGGGGTGGCGGCGGAAGAGAAATTTCCGATTATGGATCTGGTCATGGAGGTACTGGCGAAGGAAGCGGTCACTATTTTATTTATTGAGCACGATATGGATATTGTCACCCGCTATTCCGAGCGTATTGTGGCTTTCTACGACGGTGAGATTATCGCTAATGGCACACCTGAAGAGACGCTGTCGGATAGCAACGTACAACGCTATGTTACGGGCACGGTTAAATGATTCTCGAGCTTGACAACATTGTTGTTAATATTCAAAAAACGCCAGTTCTTCGCGGACTCTCACTTACCATAGATGACGGTGAATTTATTGGCCTGGTCGGGCGCAACGGTGCAGGAAAGACCACCACGCTGCGCACCATCATGGGCCTGATAGAGCCATTGTCCGGTAGTGTAAAGTTACTGGGAGAAAATGCATCCGGTATAGAGGCCCATCAGCGCCCGGCTATGGGTATCGGCTATATGCCGGAAGACCGGCGGCTGGTGCCGCAATTAACGGTAGAAGAGAATATCCTGCTGCCATCCTGGGTTATAGATGGGCTGGATCATCTCAACAGTCTGAAGTTTATCTATGAGCTCATGCCGGAATTGCATTCCATGAAATCGCGAAAAGCATTGCTGCTCTCAGGTGGTCAGCAGAAAATGGTGGCGCTGGGCCGGGCCCTGATGGCAGGTACACGGTTGCTGGCGCTCGATGAACCTTTCGAGGGCGTTGCACCGGCGCTGGCCAATCGACTGGCGGAAGTGATCAGCACGTTGCGTCAGCAGGGCCGGTCTATTCTGATCGCTCAGTCCGAACTCGGACATTCCGATACGCTGATGGACCGAGAATACGTAATTGAGCGAGGGGAGATCACCCCGGGCAGATCACTCCCGGGCAGATCACCAGACGGATAAGATAGTGATTCGTGCACTCACTAATTCCGGGTTAGGAATTTTACAACACTCTACTGCCTTACCTTTAGGTGTTAATGCATAGATGCCATGGTCTGAGGAAATTACTGATCGTATTCGTGAAGAGACGCACTTCGGTGGTCGACGGTTAAAGTGCTTTGCTGAGCGGCCGGCTAATGTAAATGCACTGTTTGCAGAAGCGGTACAGAATCACGGTAGTGCTGAGGCGCTGGTTGGTGGCGATTCCCGGCTGAGTTTTACTGCGCTGGAGAGCGAAGTTGCGGCGTTAGCTGCGGGGTTATGCAACAACGGCATTGGTGCTGGTGAGCGAGTTGCAATGCTTGTTGGTAACCGCTGTGAATTTGTTGTGGTTCTGCTGGCAGTGTTTCGGGTTGGCGCTATTGCTGTACCGGTTAACATACGTGAGCAGACGCCTGAACTTGCCTATATATTGAATCATTGTGGTGCAGCGTTGCTGATTCATGATCGCGAAATAGAACCAAAGCTTCCAGCACCGGAGGCGCTCGATCATCTGAAAATACGCTATTCAATTGGTGGGGAAACTGCTCTGGCGAAAGATTATGCAAACCTTGCTGCTGCCGCAGGCACGGAATATACGGCGCCAGTTGAGGAAGAGCAAGTCGCGATTATTCTTTATACTTCCGGCACTACCGGCTTGCCCAAGGGTGCTATGCTGACGCATTTTAACCTTGTGCATTCGTGTATGCATTTTCAGTACTGCATGGATCTGGGAGCAGGCGAGCGATCCCTGCTGGTGGTTCCTGCATCGCACGTGACCGGCGTTGTGGCAATTCTCCTGACCATGCTGCGAGTAGCAGGTTGTACCGTAATACTGCCGTTTTTTGAGGCTCGTGAGGTGATAGAAATAATATCGACTGAAAACATAACTCATACGGTGATGGTGCCGGCGATGTACAATCTGTGTCTGCTGCGTTGTAAGCTCGACGAATACGATTTATCTGCCTGGCGCATTGGCGGCTTTGGTGGCGCCCCCATGCCGGTACCGACCATTCATGCATTATCTAAAGAGCTTCCAGACCTATCGCTCATCAACGCTTACGGTTCAACGGAGGCAACTTCACCTGCGACGGTGTTACCGATAGCGACCGCCAGTTTGCATACAGACAGTGTGGGTATCGCTGTTCCTTGCGCAGATATACGAATTGTAGATGAAAACGGTCAGAATCTGCCCGATGGTGAACATGGCGAACTCTGGATTGGCGGCCCGATGATGGTGCCGGGTTATTGGAATAATCCTGAAAAGACGCGATCGGAATTTGATCAGGGGTATTGGAAAAGCGGTGATATAGGCTCGCGTGACGAGCAAGGTTATATTCGTCTGCACGACCGGCGCAAGGATATGATCATTCGTGGTGGCTACAACATTTACAGCGCAGAAATAGAAAATGTTGTCACTGCGATTGAAGGCGTTATCGAGTGTGCGGTGATTGGTCGTCCTGACCGTGTACTTGGGGAGAAAACTGAAGTAATTGTGTATGCCCAGGAAATGCCGATCACTACTGAACTGGTTATTGAGTATTGCAGCAGCCACCTCGCGGATTATAAAGTGCCAGACTACGTAACTGTAGTTGCTGAACCGTTGCCTCGAAATGCTAATGGCAAGGTAATTAAAACCGCTCTCCGAAAACACACATAGTAGATATAATACCGGGAGAAAAATTTGATGAGTGGTGTGGGAAATTCCGGTGTACTTGATATAGGCAGCCTTAGCAGACGGTTTATGCAGTTTAATAATTTTCGCCGCAAAGTGCAGCGCTATGGGGCAATACAGTGAAACCGATGAAATTCATACACCTTACCGACACCCACCTGATGCCACCGGGGCAGCTGCTGAAAGGGCTTGATCCGGAATTACGGTTTCGCGCCTGTATCGATGATATAACCCGGTCTCACGCCGATGCCGAGTGCTGCGTGATGACCGGCGATATCGCTGACCTTGGGCAGGAAGAAGCCTACCGTTTTTTTGGAGAGCAAATGGATCGTTGTGGTTTCGACTACCACCCGATGATCGGAAATCACGATGATCGCGACGTATTCAGGCGCTGCTTTCCCGATACCCCGGTGGATGAAAACGGCTATATTCAATATCAGGTGATAACAAGCGCCGGGGTATTTTTATTGCTTGATACATTGCATATAGGGTCGCACGATGGTGAATTTTGTGCGCAGCGGCAAGCCTGGCTTGCCGATCGCCTGAAGCAACATGCTGAGGTACCTGTTTATTTATTTATGCACCATCCGCCATTTGAGCTGCATCTGCCGTGCATCGATTGTATTGGTCTGAAGCAGCAAGAGGCTTTTGCTGAAACCCTTCGTCCTTACACTAACATACAGCATATCTTCTTCGGTCATGCACATCGTCCACTCAGTGGAAACTGGAATGGTATTTCGTTTTCATCGTTGCGTGGTACGAATCATCAGGTTGGGCTCGATTTTAATAGCACCACCATAGACTACGTAGACGAACGTCCGGAATATGCCATCGTATTCCTTTCTGAAAACCAACTGGTTGTGCATACCCACTGTTATCCGCTACCTGATTAGCGTGTTGCCGGCACTTCAGGTTAGCACAGGAAAATGATAGCGACTGCTGGTCTGCTGGCGTTGTTATGTCTGGCGGCATCAGGCCTGCTTGACCTGGTGTTCAAACTTTATACCCGCCAGAAGCATTCGATCGGACTATTGGTTTTCGGGGTCGGCAGTGTGTGGTTTATTTTGCACGGAACCTATGTCTATGCCACGGGCAGCGTGCTTGCGTTTGATCCCCTGACATGGCGCTACGGATTACTGGCGGCGGTGGCAGTGACTGCATCAAATATAGTGTTACTGGAATGCCTGAGCCGAATGCCAATAAGTACCGCATCGACTATTTATCGTTTAAACACTATTCCACTGGTGCTCCTCGCGATGCTGTTTTTAGGTGAGCAACTGTCTCCGGTTAAGGGGGCCGGAATACTGGTCGGTCTCGTTACCGTATTGTTGCTTTATCAGTCCGCCGCGATAAGTGAATTCAGTCGAAGTCAGTCTATGCGTTACCTTGCGTTAATTATTATGGCTGCCTGCATACGGGCGTTGTACGGTATTTTTACCAAGGCTGGTATTGCCAGCGGCGCCGATGCCAACTCAATGATGTTGCTGGCATCCATTGGCTGGATTTCGGGTGGCTTTTTGTATGCCGGGTTGAGAGAAAAAACTGTGCAAATTATGCCGGGCATGATGCGCTATATTGTGACGGCCGGTGTGCTGGTTTTTGCTGTAGTGTGGTTGTTAACTACAGCACTCACATTTGGTGATGCCAGTGTGGTAATTCCTATAGCCAATATGGGTTTTATCGCTGCATTCCTATTTTCTCTGGTTCTGCGGCTGGAAGTACTGACCCCACGTAAGTTGCTGGCGGTGTTAAGTGCTGTGGTGTCTATCGTATTGCTGACGAGTACGGTCTAGGGCGGGTAATCCCGGATATAACACTTCTGCCATGGTATTGTTTGGCTTGAACTACTATCGAAGTGTTATCACTCACGAATTACTTCTTTAATGCAAAGCGTGAAATTTGAGTGGTGTTTGCCTGTAACCCTTAGTGAATGTGATTAGTGCTTGTCAGAGAGTCCGGTAAAAAGCTCAGTGAGGGTTTTTATACTGATCATTCATGGCTTGATGTCGAAGATTATCAGGTGGTATTTCTTGAAAGTGATCATCTGGCAGTGTTTAAATTCGATAAGGACAGCTTCAGTGAAGTGCAAAAAGCGTATCAGACGCAAAAATCGTTTTCTCAGCTTGTGCAGTTGGCAAAAGGTACTCAACTGATCATTCCGTTTTCTCAAATTACAGAGCTTGAAAGCCGACATGACAAAAACACTCTAACAGTATGTGTCAGCAATGAAGGTGAAGATAGTGCACATGAAATCGAGTTTATCAATCCAGCAACTAAATCGCATGCGTTGAGTAAAATTGAAAAGCTACTGCCGGGTGCGTTGAATCATGAGAAAGTCGATAAATCTCGCTTGGCGTCTGCCTCTATTGCGATTATTGTATTGGCTATCTCTCTTGGTGTTATGGCATGATGGGTAGGTAATCCGGTCTTCTGGGCCATCGGGGGATTGATTTGCCTGGTTAAACTTGTGCCGAAAATCATAACTCGCCTGCTCATTCCAACTATCGCTCAATGCTGGCCAACTATCGTTCAATGCTGGAAAGTAGACGAAGCTGAGCCGTCACTGATGCAATTGGAGGCAGCTAAGTAGCACATAGCTGGCTGAATTTTTGAAAGGAACTGTCAGTCAGGTCGGTTGATCTGACTGACAGTTTTTAGAATCGGCAAATTAGATATTGTTTTTATTTACAGCGCTATTGAATTAGTGTGTCAATTTCAACCAGTTCTGATAGTTTCGTTAAATAATTTTACTGTGCGCTCCCAGGCGGTGGCTGCAGCACCCTCGTTATAGCGAGGTGTTGAATTATTGTGGAAACCGTGCCGGGTTCCTTCGTAAACAAAGCGTTCATAGCCTTTTCCATTTGCCTTCAATGCCGTTTCAAAATCAGGCCACATAGCGTTGATTCGTTTATCATCTTCAGCGCTGTGTATGTATAGAGGAGCGGTAATACGAGCCACTGCATCATCACCCTTTGGTGCGGCACCGTAAAAAGGTGCGCCGGCTTTTAAGTCGTCCCCCATTTCTACTGCCAGAAAATTCGTTGTTCCACCGCCCCAACAGAAACCAGTAGCGCCAAGTTTTCCGTTGGAGGACTCATGATCCTTCAGAAATGAGGCACTGTTGAGGAAATCCTGTTTGAGTTTTGATTGCTCCAGACTTTTCTGCAGAATTTTACCGTCGTCGTCATTTCCCGGATAACCACCCACGGGTGATAAGCCATCCGGCGCTAGTGCGAGAAACCCTTCGGCAGCAAAGCGTCGTGCGACATCTTCAATATAAGGGTTAAGTCCTCGGTTCTCGTGGATTACCAATACTGCCGGGTGCGGCCCGTCGGTGGTTGGAGTGACGAGGTAGCCTCTCATTTCACCAGAGGTGCCGCCGGGGGAACTGTAGTCCACGTAAGTCGCTTTAATGCGTTTGTCTGTGAATGAAATTGTCTGCGCCTCGGCATAACGAGGCAATAGTGCTTGCGCCATCACAAGCCCTGAAACGCCGGCAATAGTAATTTTACTCGCACGCTGAAGAAAGGTACGGCGATCCATACCACTGTGGCAGTATTCGTCATACAAATCGTAGATGCGTTGATCGATTTCCTGAGCAGTCATTGTCAATCTCCTTTGATCTTCGGGTATGAGAGGAAGTATGCGTATCTGCAAAAACAACCGGGCTTTGCAACTATAGGTTTAATCTTTACACCTTATAGAGGTGCCAGTCCAGCAGAAAGTTCAACCCGTTAATGTCCACGACAAGTGTATTGGCCACAGTTGCATAGCCGTGCGCAGGGCTTTCGATTGTAGGATTCGGACCAGCTGGAGAATAACTACTCGGTCAGTATTATCCTGCATTATTCATGGGGTGGCGAGGATATCGCGCCGAGATTTTATTTCACAGTGGATTTTCTTTTCGCGTCGAATACGTACTGATATTTGCAAGAGAAAAAATTCGCTGTGGCATCAGAGATCAAGTGAGATTCCGTCAATCCCGTGAGTAATGCGGGCCAGTGGCTGGTTAAATCTCTCTGCACGCAGACATGCTGGTCCATGGCTCAAAACCCGGACACCAAATACATCCAGCCCGTCGACGCTGTGGACTGGCAAACCGTTATTGCCCTCTGCAGGTCTGGTTTACTGATGAACGATAAGCCAAACATATCGATGCAGTCCTATGTCAGGATCAGATGCAACGGGGAAATGGAAGCATGACTTGAGGCCCGAAGGCAACAATGTCTCGCTCGCCAATGCCCCGGGGACTTTGACGGCAATTGAATTATCCCGACAACGCCATTACTGCAACCAGCATTGCTTCAGTCTGTCACAGCCCAGAGATGATTTTCGATGCAGTAGCCAACGTTCCACCTCCGCGGTGGAGTCTGATCGAGAGCCTTCTCACCGCCTCTTTGGCGAGGCGCGCCCATTGATGGATTGCATCCGTTCAAGAATGCGAACGATCTCCAGATCTGTGTATTTGTATTATAAGTCTGTGCCGTGAATAGCCTGAAACCAATCCGGGCGGCTATTCTTATTGCTCTTGTTATTCTCAGCAGCCTGTTGTGATTCCAGCTGTGCTGCGGTCATTTTTCCGGCGTGACCAATACGGGCACCTGTTGCGGTGTGATCGCGCTCTGAGGTATGAATGCGTTTGAAAACACTTCGGTTCAACGCCAGAAGGTTTGTCAGTTTGTTTTTTAGTGTGTTCATGGTCGTAACCTTCTTGTCCGAATCGGTGGTCCATCCAGTCAATAATTACGGGTTCAGAGCCAGAGAGCGGCTTTACTGCAGGGCACAGCTCAAAGAGAATGACCATTCCCTAATCAAGAGTTGTAACACTGCTGTGGGGCCGCTCTTTGGCCCCCTCGGGCGCGGCTGTCTGCGTCCACAAACTGCGTTGCACTTTTTAAACGTGGAATAACTATGCTTCAAAAGTGCGCCTTGCTGTGAACGCAGGCAGCCACGCTGAATTGGCAATTATTAGCCGGATCGGACTCTAGTTGTCGGCCAGAATACACAAACTGTATGCGCCTATCTGTAATTTAATGTTTCATGACGCTGCTAATGTGACTTGGAGTCGAAAATTCACGTTATACCGGTATGCATTATTATTCCGGTATGCATTAACCCGCATTATTCATGGGGTGGTGAGGATATCGCGCCGACCTGATCTATTCACGGCAAGGGTTTTCACAGTGGATTTTCTTCTCGCGTCGAATACATGCTGATATTTGCAAGAGAAAAAATTCTATGTGGAATCAAAGATCAAGTGAGATCCCGTCAATCCCAAGAATAATGCGGGTTAACAGATAAATTCTATAGATAGTCTTCAAATTGCCTCAGGCAGACGATAGCCTTGCCGGTAACAGGCTCGTATAGAATCCAGCGCACTTTCCCTGCTCATGTCATTGCCAAATCGATCAGCGTGCACAATTGGTAAATCGAAATGCGGTTTGCCGTTGACCATCCACTGTGCAAGAAACTCGGCAGATCCCCCTCCGGTGCCAATGCCTACATTGAATCCGGATGCGAGCCACAAGCCTTCATAGCCGTCACCGACGGGGCCAAGTAATGGCAGACCATCGGGAGTCCAGCACATTGGTCCGTTGTTGATCGTTTTAATACCGGCTTCACCAAATGCAGGTACGCGTTCCATCAGTTTTTCCAGATGCGGCATCAGTCGATCGGTTTCAGGAGGAAATAGCTCTTCCCTGAAGTCTTTCGGGATTCCATCGAGCGCCCAGAACACAGGGTCGGTTTCGTAAACGCCGAGTAGAAACCCATTCCCTTCCTGCCGCATACTGCACGAAACATAGGAATCACGATAAGCAGGCACCTCATGAGCAAGTGATACCAGCTCGGGGACGCTGTCGGTGATGAGTTCGTGGTGCTGAGTGGCGTACAGGGGAGTATTCAAGCCCAGTGGCAGCAACAGCTCACGCGTCCAGAACGATGCAGCCACCACTACGTGGCGGGTACGAATTGATCCCTGATTGGTGTGCACCAGCCAGGTGCTGCCGTCTTGTGATAGTGATTCGACGGGGCACTGTAGTTCAATAGATGCACCGAGAAGTCGAGCCGCTTTCGCCAGCGCATGGGTGGTGCTGCTCGGATCCACGTGGCCATCGGTTGGTGTATGCGCGGCTCCAAACAAGTCTTTAGTATTGATGCAAGGGTGCAGTGATTCGATGGTATCGTTATCAACAACGCGGTAAGGAATATCCAGTGATTGGTAGTTTGCTTCAAAGCTGTGGAACTGCTCGCGTTCTCGTGCTGTGGTCGCAACTCGCAATGAACCTGTCTGGTGAAAGCCGATGGATTGGCCGCTTTCCTTTTCCGCTTGCTGATAGGTTCGGATGGAACCGGCAAACAGCCGCGTCATCTCGGCATAGGGACCGAAGTAGGTAGTATTGCCTGCTGCGTGCCAGGTGGATCCGGAAGTGAGATTTCGTCGTTCGAGCAGTAGAGTGTCGGTCCAGCCGAGTCTGGCCAGCCAGTACAGTACTGACGCCCCGACTATGCCACCACCTATTACCACGACTTGTACGTCAGTTTTCATAGAATGTTCTGATTTAACGCCATTTGCGTGTCCTGTAAGTTCCCGGCTCTACCTAGTGAGACGATCGAGAAATGCACCCCGTTTTCAGCCGGACACAATAGGTGTCCGGGCTTGATTTTCTGATCACTCAGCGAGGCAGTATAAAACCAAATGGCCTGTCGGCTCTGATAAAATTAACCGGTCCATCAGCTAACAGGTTTAATTGAATGAAGGGTTTTGAAAACCGGTTTGCCGATCTGCCGGACTATATATTACAGTGTACCGCCCAGATCTGGGAGGGCCGTGATATTGCGGCCCTTGACTGGCATTACGCTGAAGATCTGATAGTGCGCACACCCGCCGGAGCCAGTTATGGCAATTCCGCTGGTAAAGCGAACACGATGGCTACTTTGTCGGAATTTCCGGATCGCCAGCTATTAGGTGAAGATGTCATCTGGTGCGGTAATGAAGACGATGGTTTTTTATCGTCGCATCGCATTATCTCGACCGCTACCCACCGCGGAGGCGCATTTGGTCAGGCAACTGGCAAGCCCGTGCAGTTTAGAACAATTGCAGATACCTTTTGCCGTGAGAACCGGGTTTGGGATGAATGGCTGATCCGGGACAACGCTGCCATTGCTCAACAGCTCGGGCTGGGTGCCAGGGAGTTTGCACAAGCGATGATTGCGTCTGGCGATACTACAAAACCAGCTAGCTCTTCTGCCGATGATCCCGGCCCGTATGACGGGCGAGGCAATAGCAATGAATGGGGTGAGCGGCACGCAGAGATGTTGAACCGCCTGATGAGCGCGGATTTTGCCGTGATACCGGAACACTACGATCGCGCCTGTCATTTTTCGTTTACTTCGGGGTTGGAAGCACATGGGTGGAGTGCCGCAGACGAGTTCTGGCTGGGCTTGAGAAGCGCTTTGCCTGATGCTGAGTTTCAGATTGATCACCAGATTGGACGAAGCGATGCCTTAATGAGCCCGCGCAGTGCCATTCGCTGGTCAATGACCGGCCGCCATGAGGGATGGGGGCGCTATGGCGAACCAACCGGTGCACAAGTCTATATTATGGGCGTGAGCCATGCAGAGTTCGGCCCGCGTGGTGTGCGGCGCGAGATCACCTTGTTCGATGATATCGCTATTTGGAAGCAAATCCTGCTGCAAACGGAGTCTTGAGGTGAATGTGGGCTAGTATTGAGAGGGGAATTGTAAACCTCACAACAGTGTTGGTTTATGGAACGTAGGTGCTTGTCCAACTAATACGCCCGTACTTTGTCGGCTCCCCGGTACAGTATATCAGCCCAGTTATCATTCGCTAATCGACGTTGCTCCACGGCCTTTGGGTCCATATTGCTTTGTGGCCGTGCCAGTTCTGTCTTGTTCGGGTGCTCGCATGTTCCACGTGCAGGTAACCACAGGTTTTCTCCAATAGTCTGAGCGCAGCCGGAACTGACAAAGCTCTGTAATGCGTATCCAATTCTGCGTTTGCTGCTGCGGTTTGGCTGTGAGCTATGTATGGTCAGTGCGTGATGAATGGACATCTGACCCGGGCGCAGAATTAAATCTATAGCCGAGTCGAGATTTAGGTCGGGAATGTTCTGCCCGCGCGTAAGAATATTATCTTCGGCAAAAGTTTCATCGTGCTTAAGTACACCGTTTCGATGCGTACCGGGTAGCATCGTCATGCAGCCGTTTTTCAGGTTACTTGGCGTCAGTGCGATCCACGGTGTGAGGAAATTTTGTGGCTGCAGCCCCATGTAGGTTGCATCCTGATGCCAGCTGACAAAGTGTTGTGTTTGTGGCTCTTTGGCAAAAAGTACCGAGCCCCAAAGCGAGAAACTGGAACCCAGCAAATCTTCTACTGCATCCAGAATTACCGGGTGATGAGCAAGTTCGTCAAAACACGTGAAACCGAGATGCGGATTGTTGCGATTTCTGGCATTGAGATGATCAGGATATTCGGTTTCAGCCAGTTCAAATCTGTGCAGGTATCCAGTGGCTTCATCTTCAGACATTACATCTATCGGGCTGATAAATCCTTCTTCATGGAATTGCTCTATTTGCTGTGCGGTGAGTATTTTAGGCATTGACTGAAGTCCGTACAAAAGCTGTTAGTTGACTACCTGTACATCACGTGCAAACTGAGTCAGGCATTCTACGCCGTTGTCGGTAATGGCAACCGTTTCGCTGAGTTCCATACCCCAGTCGTCCATCCACATCCCGAGCATAACGTGCAGCGTCATATTCGGTGCCAGAACGGTTGTGTCATCGCCGCGCAGACTAACCGTATGCTCACCCCAGTCAGGTGAATAACCCACACCAATGCTGTAGCCGATGCGGCTGTCTTTTACCAGACCATGTTTGTCCAGTACGGCTTGCCAGGCCCGGTGTGCATCGCCTGCAAGCACGCCGGGTTTAAGTGTTTCCAGTACCGCATTGAGGCCTTCCTCAACGGCGCTTGCGGTGTCGAAGACCGCCTGTGGACCTTTTCCCAGCTGTACGGTTCGTGCCAATCCGGCATTATAGCGTTTGCGTGTGCCGCCCAGTTCGAGCGCGACCGTTTGCCCCTGTACAAATTTTTCGTCTGTCCACATCGGGTGAGCGGTAGTTGCGGCTTTACCCGCTAGAATCAGTGGTGACAAAGCGGTGAGATCTCCGCCGAACTCTTCATTGCCGCCAACCTGCTTAGCGACTATCCGGGCCATCAGATCGCATTGTCTTACTCCCGGTGCAATGTGTTCACAGGCTACCGACATAGCGCCTTCAACCAGACGTGCTGCCTGGCGCATGACTGCAATCTCAGCGTTACTCTTGATCACCCGGCACCAGTTTACCAGGCGATCAGCATCCACCCAGTGCGCGTCGGCTACCCCCGCCTGCAGGCAGCTGAGCGCTTTTGGTGAAAAGAAATAGGTGTCGCTTTCGTAGCCGATTCGCCTGCCCGTTAAACCCAGATCGGAAATATACCCGGCTACCAGTTCCATCGCATGAACGTTCGCCTGTTGTATATGTGTTTCAGGGTAGGGCATTACCGATTCAGGCTTTAAGTAGGTGGTTAACGCCACTGCACCGGCATCCATGCTGCGGCCCATCCAGATCGGTTCTTTGTCGTGCGTTACAAGTATAATCTGCGGAACGTACATCGACCAGGCATCAAACCCGGTCAGCCAGTTCATGTTTGACGGATCGCCAATGACCAGCGCATCAAGGTTGCGTGTCAGCATGGCGCCGCGCACAGAAGTCAGCCGGGTCTGGTATTCTTCTACGGAGAATGGTGGTGACATAGAGTGGTCCATCCAGCGAATAATTAGGGGTTGAGAACTTCACAGCAAGCAGCAGCTCGCAGAGAGTGGTTTCTAAATAAATATTCTCAGAGCCTGGTCAAGGTCCGCCAGGAGATCATCTACACTCTCGATTCCAGCGGAATAGCGGATCAGGCTTTCCGGTATTCCCATCGCCGCTCTTTCTTCAGCCGTGCACTCAACATGGCTGGTTGTCGCCGGGGGGCCGATGGTGGTTTCTACTGCACCGAGATTCGCCGCCGCATGGGCGAAATGCAACCGCGGCACGAATTGACGAACGGCGTTGAAGTCGTTCTGCTTTAGCATGAAGCTCAGCATGCCACCAAATCCATCCATCTGTTGTTGTGCAATAGTATGGCCGCTGTGTGATTCAAGCCCGGGGTAGAATACCTGTTCTACTGCTGCATGGTTCTCTAGATACTGAGCTACCGCCAGTGCGTTGCTGTTCTGGCGCTGAATTCGTAAGTCGAGTGTTTTCATGCCACGAAGCAGCAGATACGCAGCCATTGGATCGAGGGTTGCGCCGTTGATTTCACGGTAGTGGTAAATACGGTGTATCAGGTCTTTATCGCCACATATTACGCCGCCGAGCGCGTCAGCATGACCACCTAGAAATTTAGTAGCGCTATGAAGCACTAAATCTGCCCCCAGGCTGAGCGGGTGCTGATTGATAGGGGTAGCGAAGGTGTTGTCGACAACCACAGTAGCACCGGCCTTTTTTCCGACACTGGACAACCGCGCTATATCGATAACTTTGGTGGTGGGGTTGGTCGGGCTTTCCAGATAGAGCAGGTCACAGCCTCTGGCTATTTCCGCTTCTATTTGATCGTGATCAGTGGTTTCACACAGCATGACTTCTATATTGAATTTTGGCAGAAACTCGGTGAACAATACATTGGTGCCACCGTAGGTGTCTTTCACTGAAACCACCTGCTGACCCGGCGCCAGCAGAGCAAATAACGTACTGCTGATGATACCCATACCTGTCGACGCGCTGGTAACAGCTTCGGCGTTTTCCAGCTGACGCACCTTTTGCTCGAAGGCGTGCACAGTCGGATTCGTATTACGGCCGTATATATGCCCGGGCTTCTCTCCCAGAGCTACTTGCTGCCATTCATCTACATCTTTATAGCCGAAACCGACACTGTGGACTACGGGTACCTGCGTTGCTCCCTGAAGAAGTGATTCTTCTTCACCGGCCCATATGCATTGGGTACTTGCTGCGGGTGTTCTGTTCAAAATAATACGCTCTCGTTTATCCAGTGTTGCTGTTCAGGCCGGGGGTTGATGTATTTCTTAACAGGAATATTTCACAGGGCACTTCACGCGGTGCTTATTGTAGAAGAACCGAATGGTGGTAGATGCCTGTTGCCATATAGAACGCAACTAGCTTGAATCTGCGCCTTCCTGTTGCGCAAAAAAAGAGGTGGCTTTCGGCACTGCCGGCAGCTCCATTTCATAGGGTACACATCGTACCTTGCCTGAAGCCCTGCCACGTATCAGTTCATGGGTGAGCTGACTGGGTAAATGGTTTTCGCTCAGTTCGATTGCATCTTCGGCGTAGTAGGTGGTGATATACAGCGTACGGGGTTTGTCTGAGAGATTCGGCGCAGAGCCGTGCAACAGATTAACGTGCATTAAGCACACGGCACCTGCGGGTCCGGTGCACTTTACGATGTTATCTTTTTGCGCATCGATGATTTTTTCATCGACCGCGCCGGTAAAAACGCCGTTGTGCCAGTGGGAATGCAATGGGCCTTTGTGAGTGCCAGGCAGCACTTCCAGGGGGCCGTTCTCCGGAGTTACCTCATCAACAAACAACAGGCAGGTAATCATGTCGTGGTGGGTCATCGGCTGGAATAGAAAATCCTGGTGCCACTTAACCTGAGTTGCAGTGCCTGGTAATTTTGAGTTGACCTTCCCATGGTGAAACCGCAGGTCCGGCCCGATCAGATCACAGCAGAAATCTACCGTGTGCGCCTGACGCATGGTATGGGCAAATACCTCTGAGACTTCTTCCGGTGACTGCACTCGCCGCAAAGCGGGCTGCTCGGCGCTGTGGCCTGGCTGCAAATCAAAACGGGGCCTCCCGTCGAGCGTCTCGCCGTAATCGCTGGCATGTGCTCGGCTTTCCTCCACCCAACCCGCGAAAACCCGTTTTAATTTATCCAGTTGCTCAGAATCTATAGCATTCTCAATAACTAGAAATCCGTCCCGCCAGAATTGCGCTACTTGGGATTGGGTAAGTTTTTTCATACCTTGTAGATCTCAACCTGCCGGAGAAGCCGTGGGACAATTGCCTGAATTCAGTAGTCAGTAAAAATGCAGTGACCTGGTTGAATAAAGCAGAGCGGATTTAATCGGTTCGTTAAAATACAGTGGGGTTTGCGTTAAACCCACTGTAGCAACAGTACCCGGTTTGTTTCAGGTGAACGCAATACGCATTTGTCCGTATTATCAGCTGTATTGCAGGGGTGTCAAACACTATCCGGGTGACTTGCCCCATATATCAAGGTAGCTGTCGTAGCAGAGACACATGGAGATATAACCTAGTACGCACAAAAGCCGCAAAAGGAGGAAAATCCACCGTGGAATCAACCTTTGTGCGATATCGTCGCCACTCGCTACGCATTGAATCGCGTGGGTAGCCGGAAAGTTCGGACCGATATTTTTTAATCAGGCCAGGTTTGCGAACCATCGACTGGCAGACTGAAGCCGTCGAAGCCTTCGCCTTTACAGTACCCGGTAGCGCTACTTATATAAAATTTTCTACCCACTGCAGGCAGCCCCATTACACTAACCTGTGCGGCGGCTTCGGTAGAAAAGGGCAAGGCCCACATTGTAAAGTAATCTCTGTGATCCAGATTGGTGGCGAACGATACAGCAATCAGTAACCAGTTGTTGCTGCTTAAGGCGCGTGCCTGTTCGCGAGTGAATTGGCTGAAGCCCAGAGCGTCTCGTTTACTCAACCACCCGGCATCATCCAGATTGATAGCACGGCCAAATTCCCGGTCCATAATATGGAGCCGAGCCAACAGATGCCAGCCATCCTGTAGCGCGCCGTGATCTTCGGCTGACATCATCATTTGAATGAACATGGCAGCGCCCTCAGACCAGCTCATGGTATCCCATAGACTGGTTTTGACGTGGTTGGCTGGATCGCTACTGGTGACACTCTGCTGAAGCACGTCGAAGCTGCGTTCGAAAGGCAATGCCTGGCAGTCAGGTTCGCCGCCTGTGGTCTTAAAGTATTGGGATTTTGTATAATAGGTATAGGGGTTGGTCATGGTGTGCAGTTCCCAGCCCTCAAAGCGAAGTCGAGGCTTTTCCAGGCCGTGCCCAAGTTCGTGTACGTCGCCATGGCCGACCGGGCTGAATGACCAGTAGGCATCATACGGGTTGCCGCTGCAGCCGTAACCACAGGTCGCCTGATCCGCGTTCATTTGCTTGACCAAATCGAGTAAATCGATTGTGTATCCGTGACTATTGGCGAAGTTGTGAATTTCATCGACGACATCAATACCAGGCCCCTGGAAGCCGGCCAGTACGTGCGGAAAGTTGTGCAGGTAGCGCATGGTGCCGGCTGCCAGCACATCAGCTGCGCCCCATTTTTGATCCGCGACCGATGTGCGCATTTTGTCGAGTGTTGAGTGAACCTCAAAACCGGGTGTCGCCAACTCGGCCCAGTCGTAGTCGCCAGCGTGCAATTGTGCGCTGAAGCTGGCATCGTGCTGTGGTCCGCTCCAGTAAGGGTGCTGGCCGATATTATCAAACGAAAGTTCTACCGGTAAATCATTCTCGCTAAATTCGACTTGAATCGGTCCGCCGTAGGGGCTGGTGAATCGAATTGTTTCGCCGTGTTCGATCTCAAAGTGTGGGCTTTGCAGAAACTTTGGTCGGCTGTAACCATTGGTGGCCCATTGGTGGGTAGATCCCGGTCGCTGCGTGTTGACGAAAATCTTTACAGTAAGATTCGAGTTATCACCTCGGGTGACGCTCACGGTCTGCCCGGGAAGGGCGTAGACACCGGCGGCACGAAAATACTGTTTGCTGGTGAGGTTTATCGTTTTACTTTGCGCGGTAATATGGCTGAAATCACTACGACTGAAATTCCCCATATCCGCTTGTGCCGGGTTAATTTCACGATAGTTATAGACAGCATGGTCTGCGAACCAGGCGCGCATGAATGCGTTGTCGTCCGTGGTGTTTTTATCCATTGGAAAGATCACCGACTGGCGCAGGTGGTCACCGGTAAGCGCGAGTAACTTCTCGAGCTCAAAACCATCCTCGTTGAATATGTTGTGCTTGTTCGAATCCAGGGTTGTCATCATTGTGCGTATGGCATTGGCACCCTGTTGCATTTCGGTATCAAGCTGGTCGACATCATTGCAGTTTTCGCCATTGCAGGCTGACCAGTCGAACGCGTAGTCCTCTGCCTTCAGGTGCCCGAGAATTTTACTAATCGATTCGATATGCGAGGGCAGCCTGCCGGCGAAATCGCGAATATCGAAGTTTTCAATTTTTAGTTTGTTCCAGTAGTTGTCCCACTCGTGGACAACGTTAAATATTTCTAGAAGGGACCGACCCAGATCTGACAAGCCTCCGTCCAGATGTAAGTAAAGCACCGGTATGCCATTGGCCATCGCTGTCTCGACGGTAGCGGCGATCATCTCATGGTCGCTGGTTTCGTTCATATCTTGCGATATCACCAGTAAATCGGTGTTGCCCGCTAAACAGCCTGACAGCCGGGCATCGTCACAACTACCGGCGTTATTGTAGCTGACCGTTGTCGGGTAGAAATCATCCAGCCATTGGCGCACCGCGGGTTCATCTGGGAAATAGTAGCTATTTTCCATATGGGCGATGGTGACATGAAACGCCGTAGTATGAAGGTTGTCACGATTGGTCAGCCAGGCCATGCTGTTTTGCAGGAGCTGATGCATTTGTGTGTTTAATGATGCTGCATTCCATCGATAATTGCGCATCGGGTTGCCGCCCAGCACCATATAGCGAGCGTCACTGTCACCAATAACCCCGATACTCTTTTGATGAATGGTCAAGTCTGGCCGGGTAACGCTGTTGGTAAACAACAGTGTGGTATTTTCACCCAGGGTTGGTAGCAACGTCGCGGCATCGTGGGTGGGGTCCCAGCTGACTGCGGTCAGGCTGCTGCCATCTGCTTTTACTTCACCGTTTGTGTTGAGGTTAAACAAACCGGATACAGTATCCTGCAGCAGGGTGCTGCTGTCTTCGATTAGATTCAGGCTAGCGTCAAGCAGCACGCTGATATTTTCGATCTCGCTTGCGTCGCCGGTGCGCAGTGCTTTTTGCAATGCTGTCTCAGGCTCAGGCTCAGGCTCAGGCTCAGGCTCAGGCTCAGGCTCAGGCTCAGGC
>MDLA01000200.1 GCA_001730015.1 Chromatiales bacterium (ex Bugula neritina AB1)
CTGACCTTTGATTCCACAACTAATTTTTTCTCCAGCAAATATCAGCAGGTATTCGACGCGAGAGAACAAAGCCCACTGTGAAAACCCTTACCGTGAATAAATAAGGTCTGTGCGATATCCTCTCCACCCCGCGAATAATGCGGGTTACGTCACAAAAGAATAGGTGAACAAAGACACATTTAACTCAGGCGCAATCAACTCCGTTGCTACCCGACCGCTACAGTTAAAAACACTGTCTCAGCTCACTTATGACATCAATCAACTTCTGTGGGAGGAAATTCCCTCTACAACCTGCGACGTGGCTCGTAGGGTTGATTGCAGGCAGTCTGCTCGGGTGCACCGGAAAAGCTCCGGCGCCCCTGGCCTCACCACCGGCTCAGGTTACTGCAGTTGCTGTAGCTCTAGACAGCAGCGAGGAGCCACAAACTCTTAATGGTCACAATATCACCCCATGGTTCAATGAAGTACGTGACCTGGTCAGCCGCGATTTAAAAGTCGATCTTTCATCAGTACTTCTCAGGGTCGTGGAATCCGACCATATAGCCATCCAGGCCAGAAGCAGCTTGCTCGGCGCACTGAGCCATGATCTGGAAAACCGCGAGTTTGCAGAGACGCTGGTCGATAATATTCTCTCAGGACAAACTGCATCTATATTGGCGATCTATTCACCAGCTGGGAAATCGATACTCCTGCACCGCAGCAACCTGCAAGAGTACATGGAAACAAACAGCTCATCAGTCTCGACCAAGTCTTCGCTACAAGCCTTACTGATTCACGAATTAATTCATGCGGCGGACGATGTTCGACACAACGCCTTCGATCGACAGGGTGCTTCATATCAGGAAGTATTCGCTAAATCGACTATTGTTGAGGGCCATGCCCAGTGGCAGACTCGCAGACTGTGCAAGCAGGCTGGCTGCAGCGGTGCCTTCAAGGCTTTGAACGATTATATGTTTGATGTCGAAGCACCGGATGATCCAGCCCTGCGCTATGTGCAAAACCGAAACTTTAAAAATCTGGAATTTGTCTATCGTGAGGGTGAGCGATTTATAGATAAATTAATGCAGCGCGAGAACGGAAAAGAGCTGGTGACGTTTGCATTCGAGCAACCACCACGGGACTCGATTCAGATTATCAACCCGGCTTCATTCCCGGACCTCCGTCGCGAGAGTCAGAATCAGGAATTGTCCAAGGCAATTACCAACTCACGCAAACCATGGGGACCAGGGCAGAAAGGCACCTTAAAACGCAACGTTCTGGCAGCTGCTGCATTCAGTATAAATCCGGAAGCGCGCGCACCGATAATCGAATTTTACACTTCGAAGATTCTAGCTGCGGCGAAACACGAATATTACGACCGCATCAGTGATGCACCAATCCCGATTGCTATTATCGCCTTGCGAACCAACAATGACGCAACAGCCAGAAAAACTGCGGCGCTGATTTTCGATACCACATCGAAGACTTACAGCGGACTGGGCGGCGAGCTGATAAAAATAAATAACTGGAAAACCAAAAAGCACAACAATGTACTGCCAGGCAGTAAGTCCAGGAGCGGCGAATCAGATGATACTGTAAAAATGTACACTGCCCGGGGCGATATGCAGAACGGTATGGTCGATGCGAGTTACCCGGTTGAAGTGGTAACAGCCACTTCAGGCCGATACATAGTACACATTGACGGGCGCCACAGCGGGCTGGAGCAATTGATGCAATACGCCAGTCAGCTACTGGCAACACTAAAGCAAAAAGAACTCTACGCGGCAATCGATCAATAACCGCCGAAGACGCTCTCCGCACTACGCAAGACTACCCGGTTCTGCCCCATACGCCGGGTAAACTGCACCCGATCAAAAAACTCCAGCAACTCTATAACCAGATTACGGCCTATTCCTGAGGTGTCCCGGTAGGCTGCTACAGTAAAATTATTGACCTTGGCCAGTGCCTCGCCAATGTCGGCAAGCTGTTGCAGTTCATCCGGTCGATAATAGCGATTCTGGCTCACCCGATACAAACGCCCATGTGCCACGCAGGCATTCAGTAAACGCGTGACTTCGTCACGCGGGAGAGTCAAGGCATCAGCGATCTCAACAACTCTCGGCGCTGTCGGGCCAGCTTCATAAAGTAAGGTTTTCAGCTTGCCCCAGTATTTTTCGTGATCCTTTTCCATGCTCACCTGCCAACCTGGCAGGGTGTAGACCGCTGCCCGCTTGATAAGCGTTTTCTCTGCGAGCATTGCACCCAGCATGTGCCGCAATACGGTCTCTGACAAACCCCGACCGAGGGCCCGCATCAGCTGATCCTGATCTGCACCCAGAGCGTGCGGATTCTCGCTATGCCAGTCAGTCAGCGTCTGAAGCGCAAGCTGATTCAGAGATCTCCAATGTGCGCTTGTCACCCCCCAGCGCTCGCCGCCCGATTCAATATCAACCACGTCATTTACCTCAAGCACCGAGGTTATTTTATCGTCGCGCAAATTACTGATGGCACAGAATTGCCGGAGATCAACCCCATATGAGCTCACACGTAACAACTCACGCAGCGCGAGCGCGGCATCGGGCTGATCCAGCGCCCGGAGTATCTGCAGGCGTTCGGGTCTGCTGCGACCGCGGCGCGGTGGCAAGGGATCCAGCACATAACCACCCGCAATGGTGTACTGCGCGGACTGATCACGCAGCACAAACCGATCGCCGTGAACAGCGCCAAGAGGTCGATCACAGATTAATCGTGCCAGACCACTGCACCCGTGGGCCAGTGCATCGGTTTCCAGCAGAGCAATACGACACGGCACGGATACCGTACCCAGATGCAGATGTGCACTCGTCCAGTGTGCCAGTGATTGCAGATGCGACGGCTTTTTAACGTCCGCACTTTGTGCTTCGCTGACAATCGGCGCTACCATGACATCAATCGTCCGCACGGCAGTCAGTGCGCTGTTGGAGCTGACCCAGTCACCGCGCAACACAGCATTTTTTCGAAGCTCGCTGCCCGTGAGATTGAGAGCACAACGCTCACCGACCGAGGCCTGCATCGCCTGCTTGTTCTGCGCATGGATACCGCGCACTCTTACCTGTTTGCTACTCGACAACAGGGATAATACATCGTCGACCTGAACCGATCCCGAGACAACGGTACCCGTGACGATAGTTCCTGCGCCGGTGACACTGAAGCTTCGGTCGACCGCTAGCCGGAAATGGCCGTGATCGCGTCTTTGCTCTACCCGTACCGCCGATTCCTCAAGGTGTGATCTGAGTTGATCAATAGCCGGGTGCCGAGTGCCGTTTGGGCTGATCATCGTTGAGACTTCATAGACTGGCGCGTGAGCAAAAGGCGTATCGTCCAGTAACTGCTGTACCAGCACGCGCACCTGCTCCAGCCGGGCTGGTTCAACGAGATCAATTTTAGTTACCACCACAACCACCTGACGCACGCCCAGCAATCTCACGATCGCCAGGTGCTCGCGTGTTTGAGGCATTGGCCCATCGTCCGCGGCAATCACCAGCAACGCCAGATCGACTGATCCGACTCCTGCAATCATATTGCGTATAAATTTCTCATGGCCGGGCACATCGATAAAGCCAAGTGTCTGGCTGTCGCCGGCGAGAGCACCCTGAGCGACCGGCACAGATTCTGCGGGGTTATTACTTTGTGATTCAGCTATAAACTTATTAACCGGCAGGTAGGCAAAGCCCAGATCGATCGACAAACCACGCTTGCGCTCTTCCGGCAAGCGATCTGTATCCACTCCGGTCAGGGCGGCGATCAAACTGGTTTTGCCGTGATCGACATGGCCTGCCGTGGCTATTATCACGCTAACGTTTCTCCCGATGGTCTGGCCCGCAATGCTCAAAGAATATCGAGCGAATCATGCGGTAAATTATTTTTACGATGGAACAATTGCACGCCCTTCTTTTTCACAGAACGCACTTGACTGTATAAGACAAAACACGCCGTGGAATCAACGATCCATCCTGACGCCGTGGTACTGTGAGCCAGTTTAGCGTCGATGCAACGCGCAATACACGCCAATTCGGATTATCATGCGTTCTATTCAGGAAGAACGGCAAAACTCCGGGGCTTGCAGACAAACCCTCTGCAACCCTGGCATCGATCAGCCGCTGTGCTTCTTCATTCGCACAGCACACACACATAATATGCTGGAGGCATTATGCCCAGACTTTCCAATGTAGTCGCGAACGAACGCGCGCACCTGGAATCGCTCGAGTGTCCTACTTTCGAGAACACCGCATTTGTCTCGCCAAGGCCGCTAAAAGATTGTCGCGTTGCGCTGGTATCCAGTGCCGGTCTCATGCAGCGCAAAGGAAAAAACATCAGTGGATCCTCAGCGCAGTATCAGAGCTTTGACCGCTCTATCCGGGACCGGGATCTACTAATCAATCACGTATCAGTTAATTTCGATCGCAGCGGCTATTCAGAAGATGTAAACACAGTTTTTCCGCGTGAGCTGCTGAACGAACTGGCGGATGACGGGGTTATTGCCGGGGTATCTGATCCTCATTACTCGTTTATGGGGGCAACCGCGCCGGAAAAGATGCGCGAATATGTAGATCAGCTTGCCACGGAGCTGAAAGAAAATTCTATTAACACGGTTTGCCTGCTGCCTGTTTGACCCAACTGTACTCGCGCCGTGAGCGCGATTGCACATTGGCTTGAACAGCACGGATTAAGCACAGTAGTTATAGGACTCGTACGATTGCATCTCGAGAAAATCAAACCGCCGCGCGCGCTTTGGGTGCCATTTGAACTGGGCAGGCCGCTGGGTGCACCGGGCGATCGCGACTTCCAGAAAAAAGTACTTCTAAAAGCGCTATCTCTGATTGAAACTCAAACTGCACCCACTCTGACTGACTTCGGCATTGATGATCCACGGGCAAGCGCAGATGAAAATTGGCAGCCTCCGGAAATTGCGACAGCAGAAACGGTTGCCGAGGAATGCACCCTGCTTAAGCCGTTCTATCAACGACAATGCGTCAGCAGCAGCCGAACAGCTGTTGGTGTTTCTACCCTTACCATACAAAAGGCAGCAGAATTAATGGATGAAGTTGTCTCCGGTAAGGATCCCACCGATACACCAGATGGCAACTCGCCGGTTGTATCGTTACGCCTGGCATTTGATGATCTAAAAGCCTACTACATTGAAACCGCCCTGACCGGTGGTAGTCCGAACAGCCTGCAAATACACAACTGGCTGTGGCAGGAAACACTGCTCGGCCAGCAGATAAAAGCGCTTCGTCACCGCTTTATGGCATCCGATAACCCGAAACTTGCCGCACTCGGCGAGCGTTTCAGTGTTCCCCACCGCTGGCGTGACTAAATGAATCAACAGGATCTTTTTCGAGCGTTACCCTCTATAGATCAAGTGCTCAAGGACGACCGCACCACCCCGCTGCTCACCGACTATGGTCGCGAATCGGTAGCACTGGAATTAAAAGAACAGCTGGGTCTGCTACGCCGGCAAATAAAAGAAAACAGCCAGACAACCACACGACAGCAACTGACCGATCGATTATTCACCGCTACATCAGATGCACTGGCAGACCGGTTCCAGCCATCGCTGAAACAGGTACACAATCTGACCGGAGTAATACTGCACACTAATCTAGGTCGCGCACCGTACCCGCAAAACGCTATCGATGCCATGGTTGCAGTAAGCCGTGGAGCGAGCAACCTGGAATTTGACTTGCGCACCGGAAAGCGCGGTCGGCGCGACGCACATGTTGAACAGTGGATTTGCCACCTCACCGGTGCAGAAGCTGCCACAACCGTAAACAATAACGCTGCTGCAGTATTACTGGTTCTAAATACACTGGCAGAAAAAAAGCAGGTTATTGTCTCACGTGGCGAATTGATAGAAATCGGCGGGTCTTTTCGAATACCCGCAATAATGAAAAAAGCCTCATGTAAGTTGCGCGAAGTGGGCACAACCAACCGCACTCACTTAAGCGACTATGAAGCGGCCATTGGAAAAAAAACAGCCGCACTGATGAAAGTGCACACAAGCAACTATGAGATCAACGGTTTCAGTCATAGTGTTTCCGCCAGCCAGCTGGCAACACTGGCTGAATCCAGCCAACTACCCCTCATTGATGACCTTGGCAGTGGAAGCCTGGTCGACCTTACACGGTTTGGACTTCCACCTGAACGCACAGCCGCCGAGGCTATAGCAGAAGGGGTCGACATCATCACCTTCAGTGGAGATAAACTCCTCGGTGGTCCGCAGTGCGGAATAATTGCCGGACGCGCTGATCTGATCAAACGCATTGACCGGAATCCAATAAAGCGCGCGATGCGACTGGATAAGGTCACACTTGCTGCCCTGGAAGCGGTGTTAAAACTCTATACCCGCCCGGAGCAACTACAACAGCAGGTGCCGACTCTGGCCATGCTGTCACGCCAGCCTGATGAAATAAAAATTACCGCAGAACGGCTGGCAACGCTGATGCGACCTCTAATGCCTGCATCACTGGAATTATCAGTACAACCTTGCGAGAGCCAGATTGGCAGTGGCGCGCTCCCGACAAAAACACTGCCGAGTTTTGCCGTGACAATCCGCCCGACTGTCGACCAGTCAGACCCCGCCCGGATTAATCGGGTCGAGGCATTGGCAGCGGCATTTCGAAAATTGCCGGTACCGATTATAGGCCGCATACACGACGCTGCAATGTGGCTCGACTGCCGCGCATTGACCGATCCGGATCACTTTAGGCAAATCTTACCGTCATTAAAAGATGCGCTAACCCGCAGACTCTGACTTCACCCTGGTGCTGCATAAAATTTCGAGTCCAGGAGCTTATAGGGCAGTATAAAAGGTGCTGCACGGAGTTTTTACTGGATTGTGCCTCGTCATTCCAAGTGATATTCAGGAAAAACAAGTACAGCGCCTTAGATGCTGCTATAGAAGCAGCGCAGCGGTTCCGGGCCGGATTTTTATGCAAAATCAGGGTTCCCTTACCCTTTATCGCTGTAACGCGTGGCTAGATACATGCCGGGAAGTATCAGCATAGCACCAGCCAGATGAAACCAGAACGGTGGTTCCGACAGCAACCACCAGGCGATTAACGCGGTATACAAAGGCCCAAGGTATAATACCTGCCCCGCACGCGCAGCACCGAGTTCTTTTTGCATAAATGAGTAAGCCTGATAAGCGCCGAACCCGGGCAATACTGCCACCACCACAGATAGCCACAAGGCAATCGACCAGTCGTCGGGACCACCAGCGTACAAATACTCTATAGCGGTAAGGGGCGCCAGCACTATAACTCCCCCAAATGTAATTATCGTCAGTCTGGCAAACGTCCCTAGAACACTTTGGCGGTGCTTCAAAAGTATGGAATAGGTAGTCCAGCTAATTACAGCAACAACAATCCAGATATCTCCATGTGTAAACTGCACCGATATCAGGTTTTGCCACGAACCCCGGGCAATAATCAGTAGCGCCCCGCTGATCGATAACACCGACCCGACAATCTGCCAGCCATGTAACCGTTCTGAAAACAGCCTGGCAGAAATCACGGCAATAGCGACCGGCGCGCTGGCATAGATCAAACCTATATTCAGAGCTTCTGTGGTCTGACCACCAATGTAAACGAATGCCCCGCAGATCCACATTCCAAGTGCCCCCATTAGGAGAAAATCTTTCCACTCCCGGCGCCAGACCGGCCAGTGCCTGCGCAGCTCGGGCAGTGCGAATGGCAGCATTAAGCAAAACGCAAACAGCCAGCGTAGAAACGCCAGCATATGCGGCTCTATTACGCCGATTCCGGCACGCGCAACAATATAGTTGGCTGACCAGAATGCAGGCGTTATAAATACAAGCAGCTGAGCTAACAATATCCGATGGGAGGGCGACAAAGATCAAGAACCTGATTCGAAATTCGGTGGGTCAGGGTAAGGTACGATAAATATTCATGTCCCTGATTCTTATAAGATGGAGTTCGGTTAAGACTGCCCTACCGGCTCAGGTTCCGCACCCCTGTGGATTCAACGCCTGTAAAGTCTAGCCTATTACTATGTTCCGCACTACTACCCTGTCTCATCAGCGCCAGTCTTCGGACATATGATCGAGGTTTTTATTCACTCGACATGAGAGTGATATTTCCCCCGTAGATCAGTGATCCATCCTGCCACAATTAATAGCTGGATGGACCACTGGCCGTCAGAGTACACTCAGGAGTGCGGGCAGCCTCATAGCAGACTGAGCCCGCGGCCAATCAATTCACAGAATAACCACCTGAGATACCCCTATCGACACCCAGCAGGCAGAGCCATCACCGCAACGCCAGGAGCACCGCCCGCTACTTGGAATTGCCCTAAAAATAGCTTCCATCTGTTTGTTTGTATTAATGATGGTGGCGATAAAACTCCTGCATGAAAGTGTGCCGGTAGGCGAGATTATTTTCACCCGATCCATTCTGGGCCTCGTTGCCGTTTGTCTCAGCTATCAGCTGATGGGACAATTCTCCGGCAACTTTAAAATCCGCTCCGCGCAAAGTCATCTGCCGTGGGCACTATCAGCGGCAATGGCGATGGCAATGTGGTTTGTCGGCATTACGCTGATTCCGTTACCCGAAGCCACCGCCATTAGTTTTGTCATGCCGCTATTCGTGGTGGCTCTTGCCTACTTCATTCTGGGTGAGACTATTCGGATCGTACGCTGGGTAGCTGTGGCCATTGGCATCACCGGCGTAGGGATCATTATCTGGCCAAGCCTCGGTGCCGGTGCCGACTACACCTCCGCATCCGCTGCGGGAGCCGCACTCTCTCTGGGAGCCTCTCTGTGCTGGGCCTATGCACAGATCAGTTTGCGCCGCCTGAGTAAAAAAGAAACCAGTGGCTCCGCTGTTGTGAGTTTTTCGATTGCAACAATGGTACTTTCGCTGTTTAGCCTGCCGTTGGGCTGGGTCGTGCCCACAAGCGGCGAATGGGGCCTGATTGCCTTATGCGGGATATCCGGTGGCTTTGGACAACTCTGCGTTGCGCAATCACTGCGTTACACAGAAGCCTCAGCGCTGGCGCCTTTTGAATACCTTGTGTTTCCGGTATCGAGCATAGCGGCCATTCTTCTGTTCAACGAGTATCCTGACAATAACATCTGGCTCGGTCTGCCATTCGTTATTTTCGGCGGTTTGCTGGTAATTTATCGGGAGCACCAGCTCAGTCGGAAGAACCAGCCACAGTAATCGACCAGCGCACTCAATCGTGTTGTTCAGCCAGAGAATAAAGATCTACCCCAGGGCCGCATTGGTTTCAAACTCATCACACAGCGCCCATCCAACAATGACTACACTTTGTCTGTGCCAGTAAACCGGAATTTCCAGCTAATGCCAAACACCGCTGTCGTTAATAAAAGCGTTTTGCTGATCGTTGTAGCCGTTATTTCAGCGCTATTTCTCGGGATTATCGGGCGGTTCCTAGAGGCCATATTTCTTGCCGGCCTGTTCGCAGCTGTCTGTCACCCGCTCTACTGCCAGTTTTTAACCCGGCTAGGCAACCGCAAGGCCCTCGCCTCTCTGGCTACTTTGCTACTGATTCTGTGTTTTATCATTATTCCGCTTGCTCTGGTTGCTACTATTGTGGTGGAGCAAGCGGCCGATTTTGCAAGTAAAGCCTTGCCATGGTTGCAAAATGCGGCCAACGAACCCGGTATAATCACTCGACAACTGGAAAAACTTCCGTTCTATGAACGGCTGCTACCATTTAAGGCGCTTCTGGTCGAAAAACTAAGCGGCCCGTTGCTGGCGCTCAGTAAAACGGGCATGACACTATTGCAATCAGCAACTGTCGGAACACTGAACGCATTACTCACCTTCTTACTTGTACTCTATAGTTGCTTCTTTTTTCTCATGGACGGTGATCGATTGCTGCACCTGATAGTTTACTACCTGCCGCTGGACGATAAAAATGAACGCCTGTTACTGGCCCGTTTTCGAAGCGTTACTGTCGCGACGCTGAAAGGTACAGCGGTTATAGGATTTTTGCAGGGTGCACTGGCAGGCGTTGGCCTGGCGGCTGCAGGAATTCCTAATGCGCTATTCTGGAGCGTCACAATGATGTTCCTGTCCGTTGTACCGGGAATCGGGGCCGCATTAATCTGGGTACCAGCCAGCGTGTACCTTGCTGCGAACGGACACTGGGGCTACGCCGGAGGCTTGTTCCTGTATTGCGCACTACTCGTTGGCAGCATCGACAACATATTGCGCCCCAAGCTGGTCGGTAACGATACCCAGCTACACGAACTAATGATTTTCTTTAGCACCCTCGGCGGCTTACTTACCTTTGGTATATCCGGCTTTATTATCGGCCCGATCATCGCGGCGCTTTTTGTCACCATCTGGGAAATCTATGGCGTCGAATTTCGAGACTGGTTACCGGAAACAGATTTCCGCCCGCTAGAAACAGACCCTGCACCGGCTGAAGACCCGTCTGCTGACTCAACAGCTGGAGATGAGCGATCAGAGGGGATCGCCGAACACAATCGATCTGCACAGTAACAGTGTCTGCATTAGACTATTTAAAACAGCCCTACCTTAACGACCTATGAATAAAATAATTATTTCACTTGCGCTGCTTGTCGCATCAGCAGATGCAACCGCAGACAACCCGTTATCCTGCACACTGGGTGTGCTGCAGGACCTTGGCTGGAGCATTGAAAAAACCTCAGGCGAACCTGGCGTACTCAATACCGATACCTGCGCCTCCAGCAGCAGCCCGATATTCACCTACAACGATATCACCGAATCGAATCTGGATATCCTGAAACGCTCAGAAGCGGCACTGGCAGATACCGCAACCAGATGCCTGGTGAACCGCCGCTACAAAACCGCGGCGAGCCAGGCCGTTGGCAAACTAACCGCCAATACGGAATTTACCTTTCCGCTCAAAGCTCCTGACCCGCGGGATCCGTTTTTACCCCCCGCCGAAAACTGGATACCCTCCAGCAAACGAGGCTACGATATCCCCTTAAACAGCATAAGCGAAGGGGTTAACGCATTATATGAAAAACCGTTCGTGGCCGAATGTGCAACTGCCATCCAGATTGCACAACTTGCCGTGCTAACCGAGCACTACGGCCCGTTCACCGATGCCATGCTTGACCCGAGTGACATCGGCATCGGTATTTGGCGCGAATACGCAAAAAATCCATCGATCGCAGCCAAAACCCCGCTGCTAATCGATTCCAGTCGACGCAAGTACCCGCTGAAAGCGCTGGCCGAATTAGGCAAAGGCGCTTTTTACGGACAAACCGGTTACATTCGTAGTGTAAAAAGTGAAGAATTCATCGACTCAATAGATAACATTGGTCAGAACTTTCTTATTGTTGACATCAGCGATGCTGCTGTTACAGCGCTGCAGTCTCGTGATAAGCCCTTGCGCGAAATCAATTCTATCTCGCATCGAGCCTGGAAAAGATACAACAAGCTACTCAGTAAAGGAGGAGACAAAAAGTTCCTCTCATCTGCACTGCGGATAGAACTGGAAGCCAGCGATCCATTTTTCAGTGATGTAGATGTCTACGTCCATCCACTAAAAGTAAAGTCGTTCGCAGCCCATCTGGAACGCCAGTTTTTGTTCAACCCCAGAACACCGTTTGAATTCGAGATTTATGAAGATTATCAAAGCGGCTACTTTCATGAGCGCTACGTTAACTATCGCCTTAATCAGTGCACAGGGCAATCCTACTGCCGGAAAATCAATCGCAAG
>MDLA01000201.1 GCA_001730015.1 Chromatiales bacterium (ex Bugula neritina AB1)
TCGTGATCTGCTGTCGGGGAACCGGAGCACAAGCGATGTCGTTGATGAGGCAGATGATGGAGCGATTAAAGCTGACGGTCAACGAGCAGAAAACGGGATTGCGAATTCTGCCCGAAGAGACAGTGGACTTTCTGGGATACACAATAGGACGTTGTTACTCAACCAAGACAGGCAAAGCGTATTTTGGTACCCGCCCGTCAAAGAAGAGTATACGCAAACTGACAACCAAGGTAAGTGAGTTGACAGCGCCGCGTAGATCCCTACTCGAAGCCGAAGTAGTGGTGGGTCAACTGAACAGACTGTTGTCAGGGTGGAGTCAGTACTTCTGTCTCGGTCCGGTGTATAAGTCTTATCGAGTTGCAGACGCTCACACAACGCATCGGCTGCGTCAATGGTTAAGGCGAAAACACAAAGTCAGTGGTTCGGGGTCAAAACGCTACCCTGATGAGTACCTATATGAATCACTAGGGCTCATCCAGCTGAAAAGGAAACCGCAAAACTTTCCGTGGGCGAAGGCATGATAATCTTAGAGAAAGCCGGATGCAGGAAAACTGCATGTCCGGTTTGCCGAGCGGCGACTGGAAACGGGAGGGGATCTTGTCTGTACGACTACCTGTCTGCGCGCCAGTCGTCGACTCTACCGGGGTGGCGAGGATATCGCGCAGAGATTTGATATCACAGTGGATTATCTTCTCGCTTTGAATACTTACTGATATTTACAAGAGAAAAAATTCTCTGTGGAATCAAAGATCAAGTGGGATACGGCAATCCCGTGAATAATGCGGGCTAGGGCTCTGTGCTCGATTTTCCTGAATATCACTTAGAATGACCAGGCTCAATCCAGTAAATTCTCTGTGCAGCACCTTTTATACTGCTCTATAAACTCCGGATTCGAAATTTTATGCAACACCAGAGTTTATAAAAATGGCTGTGTCAGAGAACTTGATGAGAACTTGTCCCTGGTGAAGTTTTCAAATGCACTACAAAGAAATATTATGTGATGTGTCTCAAGATTTGACACTATCTGTCGTCATCATAGCTTGTAAGTGCTACGCGAAGTAGTGGCCTTGAATAAATTGCCCTGTTGAAAACGGGGAGAGTTGCAATACACAATAGCGCACACTACATGTGCATACAGAAATAGAAGACGGAATGATACGAATGGGACTTTTTAACGGGGTTGGATCAAAAAAATCAAAAGTGGCTGATCTCCAGTTACGTCAGGATCTCGAAGGGAAGATGGAGGCGATCAGTCGATCTCAGGCGATCATCGAATTTGATTTGAAAGGAAATATTCTATTTGCCAATGACAATTTTCTCAATGCAATGGGATATCGTTTAGATGAAATCAAGGGCCGGCATCATAGTCTGTTTGTAGAAGCCTCTGAACAGTCCAGCACTGAATACGCGAATTTCTGGCAGCAATTGAGTCAGGGTGAATTCGTCTCAAAAGAGTTTAAACGCATTGACAAAAGTGGTGGGGCAATCTGGATTCAAGCAAGTTATAACCCGATTTTTGACAGCAATGGTAAACCCTATAAGGTAGTTAAATTCGCGACAGATATAACGGAGAGAAAAATACGCGATGCCGATGTATCGGGCCAGCTGGACGCAATATACAAGTCTCAGGCTGTTATAGAATTCAAACTGGACGGGACTATCCTGAAGGCTAATGATAACTTTCTCCAGACGGTGGGTTATCAACTGAGTGAAATTCAAGGTAAGCACCATCGAATATTTGTGGAATCCGAGTACAGCAACAGTCGTGCTTACAGAGAATTCTGGGATCGGCTAAGACGCGGTGAATACCAGGCCGGGGAATTCAAACGAGTTAGCAAGTCCGGAGAGGAAGTATGGATACAAGCGTCTTATAATCCTATTCTGGATGCTAGCGGGCGGCCCTCTAAGATTGTAAAGTATGCGTCGAATGTAACCGAGCAAAAGGAGTTGCAGAATACTATTGAGTTGGTATTGAGTGAAACAAGAACCGCTGTGACCGCAATGGCGAGCGGTGACCTGACGACTAAAATGAAGGGGCAGTTTACTGGTCAGTTTGCGGTTCTTCAAAGTACTGTAAACGAATGCGTTGATCGGATGCATTCTGTGTTGTCTAACATTAGGGCGGTCGCTAGAAATGTGACAGAAAATTCTTCAGATATAGCGAGTGGCAACAATAATTTAAGTAAGCGAACCGTTAAACAGGCGGCTAATCTGGAGGAGACGGCCGCCAGCATGGAGGAGATAACCACTACCGTGCAGGATAATGCATCTAATGCATCCAAGGCGAATGATCTGGCTCTGTCAGCATCAACACAGGCGCAAAAAGGTGGGAATATTGTACGTGATGCGGTAAAGGCGATGGATGGTTTAAATGAGTCGAGCGGCAAAATTTCCGATATTATTGGCGTAATAAACGATATTGCTTTCCAGACTAATTTACTCGCGCTAAATGCCTCTGTTGAGGCAGCACGTGCAGGGACTCAAGGGAGGGGCTTTGCGGTAGTGGCCAGTGAGGTGCGTGATTTGGCCGGACGCAGCGCGACAGCGGCGAAAGAAATTAAAGAACTCATCGAGGATAGTGCAAATCGTGTAGATCAAAGCAGTAAACTGGTCAATCAGTCAGGTAGTTCACTCGATGATATCATGGAAGGCGTAGAAAAGGTTACCGACATAATCGCTAATATATCCATCGCCAGCAATGAGCAGTCGCTCGGTATCAGCTCGGTAAATAATGCGATCACCCAGATAGACGAACTGACCCAGGAGAATGCTACATTGGTCGAGAAAGCGACAACCTCGAGTGAGAGCTTAAAAAACCAGGCGAATGAGCTAGATCGATTGGTCTCGTCCTTTAAGCTCAATGACAATGTTAATCATCATGCCGCAAATCAGGGCGTGTTAGTCAGCGGGCCAGCATCGAATTCAGACACGCTTAATACCCGAAGGTACGGCTAATTGGCGCAGGCTGATTTCGATCAGGCCATTGATAAAACCCGTTTACAACCGGTCGCCTGATTGCGGTTGTAAATACCAACTTTAAATGGGTGACATTTTCCAGAGAAGGTAAGGCGCATCAGTCAGTTTCGTGTTGATGTGCTGGTTCGGGTGTGAGAATGACTCACACCTGACAGCCTGTTTATCCGGTGCCCGGGCGGACACAAAGTTTGGACATATTAATCCAATAGGTTCATTATTGAGTTTTTCTGATGGCAGTGTGGTAGGTGGATAAGTCTTTACGCCTGTGCCTCGCACAGATGACTTCAACCAATCATCATGCGGGTAATATAGCGTTTGCAGAACGTGCCGCCCGGCACACTGCAGAAAATGATTGCCAATTACTGGCGCTGCCTGAAGCCGCCGGTATGATGAACCGCGACAAGGAAGACGCGGGGCGGCAGATTGCAGATGAAAAATCTGACCCCTATATCAACGTCTGCAGGAAGCTGGCGGCAGAATATGGCATCTGGATTCACACTGGCTCAACACCTGTTACCGGTCGCGACGGGCGCTTTTTAAACCACGCAAATCTGATCGATGATTGCGGTGTTGTTCGTGCCAGATACGATAAAATTCATCTGTTCGACGTGTTTCTCGAAGGTCAGTCACCTACCGGAGAATCCGCTCGATACGAACCCGGTACACAAGCAGTTATAGCAGAGACGCCCTGGGGCAACTGGGGTCTTTCCATCTGCTACGATCTGCGTTTTCCACATCTCTACAGGGATTATGCAAAGGCAGGAGCCGCGGTGATGTTTATACCTTCTGCGTTCACCGTGCCGACCGGAAAAGCGCACTGGGAAGTGCTGCTGCGAGCGCGGGCGATCGAGACCGGTAGTTTCGTTATCGCCGCAGCGCAAGTGGGATCACATGATGATGGTCGCCACACCTGGGGGCATTCCCTGGTTATCGATCCGTGGGGCAATGTACTGCTGGATATGGGGGGCGAGAGGGCAGGGCTCGAAACTGTTGAACTTGACCTGCAGCAGGTTGCCGCCGCAAGAACCCAGATACCCTCGCTATTGAACGAACGCGATTATGAGTTGAAGTTCGAAAACTGATCAGGGCCGATCACTCTAGCTTGTCTGGCCGGTGAAAAACCAGACAGGCACCCGATAGTGCAATGGCAACGCCGATAGCGGCTGTTGCCGTCCAGTTATAGCCTTCAGCAAAACTCGATACGGTTAACGCAATAAGTGGAAAGAGAATAGTCGCATAACTTGCCCGTGCCGCGCCTTCGTTTTCGATCAGTGTTAAGTAGGCTATAAATGCAACCACCGATGCACCGATTGCCAGATAGACCAACGCACTCAGATAAATAATGTCCCGTGGTATATACAGATTATGCCCGCTGGCGATAGCTGTCAGCGCGCAAAGGAATGCTCCAAACAACATGGCTATCGCTACCACGCTGGGCAGATGTGTGTGCTTTGTGATCGATGCAGAAACCAGGTTTCCGGCTGAGAAAAAACAGGTGCCGAGTATCGACAGCGCAAGCCCTTTGACGGTGGAACCGGCAGCGCTGTCTGATTCGCCGAGTAAAACAGGAGCGAACACCAGTGTGATGCCGCACATGCCGATGAAGGCACCCGTTACTGTTCTGAGATCTGGTTTGATCTTCAGCCAAACCCATTGATTGAATACATTGAAAAAAGTTGCCATGGCGAAAACGATCGAGACAAGCCCGCTGGGTATGAAACGGGTGGCGTGATAAAAACAAATAAAATTGGCGCAAAACAGACATGCACCCAGTAGCGCCACTCTGACCCGATAGCAGGATGGCGGTAGCGCTAGCCGGCCGCGTATGAGTAGCCAGAGCAGCAAGGTCAGCCCGGCTAGCCCGAACCGCCAGGCGATGGAAACCAGCGGCGATACATCGCCGACCTGCAGCGCGATTGCATACCACGAGAATCCCCATGCAATAACTACAACGGCTAACAGCAGCATAAACGTTCCCTTGTTGACATGAGCCCAGTCTGGCTGCTTACCGAAATTTTTTCTTGCACGATAAGGACACGCCCGGCAGGCTCGGGACGGATTAATTTGGCTTGCAGTCTGCCGTGGCAGGTGTAATCGTCATAGAATGGGCCATATGAATACCGAATTTGTTAAACCCGAAGTAGCGCTGGCCATGTCAGGAAATGGCGGTAGGGCGTTACAACAGACAACTGCTGTTAATTGTGCCCGTGGGCTGGCTTACTGGTCCCGCGATGGCGGTGGCGATATCCATTATGTCAGGCCGGCCCACCATACCCTGAGCGTTTATCTGCAGGGAGGGCACGGCGTGAGCGAGATCGGTCGGCCGCAGATAAATGGCAGTCCCGGCGCAATATGCGTATTGCCAGCCGGGCATGAAAGCCATTGGCACAACAGTGCGCACGTGGGTGTGCTGCATGTGTATTTTGATGACTCCCATTTACAGACACTCGGTGTGCGATCGGCAGGCGAGCTTCGACAGGTTCATTTTGGTCGCGATTCTTTGCTGCAGACCCTTGCCAATGGATTGATAACTGAAGTTAACTGGTCTGGAATTGCAGATTCGATGGTGCTTGAGCATCTGGTCTCGAGCATGCTGGTACGCTTACTGGCGCGGCCGGTATGCGAGCAACCGGGCAGAGGGTTGTCGCAGCAGCAATTGCTTAGCGTCGAAAATCGATTGCAAGCCTGTGTAGATGAACAGTGTAGTCTGGTTGACCTTGCAGCCGATACGGGTTTGAGTGTCCGGCAATTCTCTCGTGCCTATCGATTGGCAACAGGCACAACGGCAGGTCAGCGTATGCTGGAAATTCAAATAGAGCGTGTCAAAGTCATGATCCGCCAGGGAATATCTCTCGCAGAAATTGCTCACGCCGCAGGGTTTTCGTCGCAAAGCCACATGAGCCGTCGGTTTCGCCAGCAAACCGGACTGACCCCCGGCACCTGGCGGCGTGAGGGGTATTAGTGTGGTGTAATTGCGATGACTAACAAGTTGCCTCTGTTTAGTCTAATTCCTTCACGAGCCTGTTTAGTTGCACAGACTGCCTTGTTGTAAAGTGGATCGACAGCGGCACCACATAGTAGATACCGCGAACGCTGTCGGTCTAAAGTGCCTTGTTTGGCTATAGCCCCGCTTCATTTAGCCAACACTCCTCGGTCACAATTGCTATTGCCAATCCTGATTCCCGATACTCCATTGCTTTCTCAATTTTTCTTCCAAAACTCTCGTGCATCCAACTGTCGGTAACATATGTGCCTAAAATCAAATAGTTCAGACTTTTGTTGACACTTTTCGCGTTAACACCACCTAATTTAACTATTGCTTCTTGGCATATCCGTCGAGCCCCAAAAGCACAAGTTCCAGTAAATAGGAATGACTTACCGACAAAATCAATTTTGGGTGGTGGCACACAAACAGGCAATGACGATGTCTTTGCCAATTCTCCAAATTCAGATTTTTCACCCGAAATTAAATGAAGAACGCTCATCAGCTCCTTACTCTCATCACTATCAAATATGTCATCTTCCAACATTAATGAAACTTTCTGAAGTAGATTTATAGTTATCGGGTGCTCTGTATGTGAATTTTGCACCAGCCAAGAATGGAGAAAATCAGCCTCAGATCTATTTATTTTGCCATCAGCAGTTAACCCTTTGCTAAGGCCAATCAGTGTATCTATCTGCCGATCTTGAATATTATTATTGTTAAATCGTGTATAAATATTCATATGCATTCCTTATATTACGTTCAAATCCAATATCTTTAGCACGGTCGCAGTCGAAGCCGCTGGTTTGCCGGGCTCGGCGCCCTTAATTGGTAGTAGCTTCTTGCTCTCGACGAACCGCCGACAAAGCTGAAGCTACGATGCCTGTTGGAACCGCCACGAGGCCAAGTCCAACCATTAAAACTATAAAAGTGAAAAATCTACCACCAGAGGTTATAGGGTAAATGTCGCCGTACCCAACAGTTGTTAATGTGGCAACAGACCACCATAGGGAGTCAAATATAGAACGGAAGACCTCAGGTTGTGCAGCATGCTCAAAGTGAAATATGCCCAAAGCAGAAAAATACAACGCCATAAAGCTAGCTACGGTAAAAATAATGAGTTCTTCTTTTACCATGTATAAAGCTTGTGCAAATCTTTGCATGGCGGTATTATAACGTGCTAACTTTAATATACGAACAAGACGGAGAATTCTAACTAAGCGCAAGGTTCGCAAATCGACAGCAAAAGCTAGATAGAAGGGTAGTATGGCGATTAGGTCAATGAATCCATAGAAGCTGAAAATAAACCGTAACCGCTCCTTGGAAGAAGCTACCCTAATTAGATATTCCATTGTAAACAAACCAATAACTACTATTTCTGATACTTGGAGAAATAATTTTGTTGATCGAGTAAGGTCAGGGAGTGTTTCAAGAGAAAAGCAAAACACTGAATATATAATTAGTCCTGTAATGCACCATGCAAATTTTGGCTTATCTAAAAATAATGTTTCGTCCGTGTCGGGGCTCATCTTTTCTCTATACTTAATTGGCTGTTGATGCCACAAAGAATTACCGGGACGGGAACTGAGCAAAACTTCGTGCTCTACGTACAACGAGATAATTTTGCTTCACTTCATAACATTGCACAACACGCTAACCAGATCATAGCTGGAACCGAGGTTTTACACAAATTTCTCTAACAAGCGCACAACAAGCACTGAGTGCAAGAACAATTCAATGTCTTCGTCGATACTTGGCGTTTACGCCCGTTCGATAACAGTTTGCGTATGAAATTCCTCTAATGAAGCATCGACCTTTATTCCATTTGGAGCCACCATAGCAAAATACGGGGGCTGTCGGATTACAACGATGCAGATGGTCTGGCAGACAGAGTCGAACTTGTGCAGTGGTTTATAACCGCTTGCAAGTCGATCGCAGCGGCAAGTGCACGCAGGAAAGTGTAGTAGATACGAATGCAGGCAGATGATACCAGCGGCTGGAGGTTGAAGGATCTGAATCCGGGGGATGCGTCAGATAGGACAGACGACTTAAATGCCAGCTATTTTTTGGTAAGCTCTAAGATCAATTTTCAACAAATACGCGTATAGATAATTATGTTAAAAAATAATGAGTGTAAATACGCAAATAACCAGTTACCCTTTGACTGCGCCAGCGATCATTGAGCGGCTGATATGCTTGTACATAAGCAAGCCTATGATGACAGGCGGGAGTGACGCGACAACAATAACTGCTGCGGCAACTCCCCATTGAACACCGCCACCACCGGATGAGAAAAAGAACGATGCGCCAACGGTCATTGGCACAGCGTCGGTTGTGGTCAGCATCAGCCCGAATAAAAATTCATTCCAGGCTGTGATAAAACTGATAATGAAAACCGTTGTCAGTGCTGGCAGGCAAATCGGCAGGGTTACTTGACCGACAATGGCGAATATTTGCGCGCCATCCATTCGGGCAGCTTCGTCGAGTTCTTTCGGGACATCGTCAATTGCATTCAATAGAAGCAGTAACGCGATCGGTAAGTTCACTATTGCCAGTATGAGTCCCAGGCCTAGCGCGGTATCGAGTAGCCCGACAGTCTGGTACATCATGTAGAGCGGGATGGCGAAAATAATTAATGGCATGGCACGCAGGTTTACCACGATGGGGAAAATAATATGGATTCCATAACCTCTGCGTGCGATGAGGTAAGCCATTGGAAAGCACAGTACGATCGGTAATATCGAACCAATCAACGAGGCGATCAGGCTGTTTTGAAGGTAAAAATAGATATTCAGGCGTTCAGTGATTTCAAGTACAACGGCAAAGTTGTCGAGAGTAGGCGCATGGACCCATAATCCGGGGCTTCTGCTGATTTCAGCGCTGGTTTTGAACGCGGCAGATAACGTCGATATTACCGGATAATTAAGCGCAAACGCCGCTAAGGCGAAAACAATCCAGCGGAAGAAATTGGCCACGCTGTTACTCATGCCCGGCGCTTCCTGAGTGCGCGTGCAAGCAGAACCAGCAGAATAAACGTAACACAAAACAAAAGTGCGGACGCGGCCAGTGCTTTTCCGATATCGCCGGATCGAAAAAAGGAAAGGTAGATATAAATAGAAAGTGACGTGGTAGAGCCGCCGGCACCGGCGCCGGTCAAAACAAATATATTGTCGAATACGCGAAAGCCGTCTATGAAGCGAATAAAAAATGCGACGATCAGCGTCGGCAGCATAAGCGGTAACTCTATATGCCAGAGTAAGCGCCAGGCGCTGGCGCCATCTACGGCTGCAGCCTCACGGATATCCCCCGGAATTGCTTCGTAAGCCATATAGAACAGCAGAAACGCAAAGGGTGTCCATTGCAGTGTTTCTATGGTGAAGACCGTGAGAAATACGTTTTCGCGGCTCAGGAATGCCGGGCTGTCGTTAAACCAGGTATAGAGATAGTGCGGCAGTGAACCAACAAACTCATGAAGTACCAGGCGGTACATTAATCCCATCATTGCAGGGGCAATAATCATGGGCATAATCAATACGGCGATCATCCAGTTGTTTTTCCGGATGAGCGGGGCAAGGTATACGGCCAGCATCAGGCCGAGTGCACATTCCGCCAGCGCGGTTGTAACGCCAAACTTCAGTGAAAACCAGCCGGCAGCCCAGAATTCGGGATCATTCAAAACGGTCAGATAGTTTTGTATGCCCTGTAATCTGGGTGACCGGAGGCTCTCAAAGGATACTTCGGAAAAACTATAAACTATGTCGATAAGAGCCGGAAAGCCGAGCATAGCCAGCAGAAACACAATCAGCGGTGTCGCGAGAATGCGGTTTTCTACGTTTATTTTCATTCCCGGTTAAGCACGAAAAATAGCCGGCTATTGTGCCTGCGCATAGCGCTCAGGCAGCCGGCTACCCTGCTTATTTCAACAGTTCTTCCATACTTGAGGTAGTCTTCGCCAGCGCTTCATCGAGGGTTTGTCCGCCGGACAGGAATCCGGTGAATTCTTTGGCCTGGACTTCATAAACCGACAGCGCTTTGGCTGAAGTGCCGCCGTTCATCACAAACCCATAGTTCGAAGCGAGTTCTCCCAGAGGTACCAGGTCAGGTCGCTCGCTAGCCACTTCAGCTACGACATCGGCTGTTAAACCCGGTGCGCCGCCATTTAATGCGTACAATTTTGCCGCCTCTGCGGTAGAAAGCCAGCGTATAAATGCTTCTGCTCCGGCAACGTTTTTACCGCTGGCATTCACACCCAGCCCTAGTCCATGCACGTGTGTAAATCGTCCTTCAGGTCCGGCGGGTGGCGCAATTGTGGCTGTTGCCTCTGCTGTGGCCGGGGTTTTTTCTGCATCTTTCAAGTCAGCTGCGGCGGCGTTCCATTGAACCATGGCGGCAACTTGTCCGGAACCGAAAGCTGCATTGGCTTCAGCATACTCGTAGGAGAAAGAGTCTTTCGGTGTGGCGCCGGCATCGACCAGAATTTTAACAAGACCCAGTGCTTCTCTATAGGCATCTGAATCAACCGTGATATTGCCATCGGCGTCCATCCAGTCTGCGCCGTAGGATCGTGGCCATGAGTGAAATACCATCATGTTGAAGAGCAGATTCTTTAATTGCAGAACGGTTCCGTAGCGGGTCGGGCTGTCCGGATTCACCGATTTGGAAAAGTACAGGGCATTGGCGGTAAAATCCATCCAGGTCCAGTCATCCGGGTTTTTCGGTTCGAGTCTAACACCTAGATGCTTTTCGGAAATATCCATGTATTTGCTGTGCTGAGATGAGTCTTCGAGCAGCGAGGTAATTAGATCAGTGCGGTAATATAGAAAATGAAGGGAGAGGTCTGTGGGAACGCCGTATTGCTTGCCTTCAAATTGCATTGTTGATAGAACGGCGTCGCCGAATACTTCTACAGCGCTGTCTGATAGTGATACCGGTTTTAGGAATGGTGCATAGCGACCAATTGAATAGGTTGCTAACAGGTTGGCGTCGAATGAATCGGTGCCGGCTGCAAGGTCAGCCTGAAGTTTGTCGAAAAAGCCGTCTCGGCTGAAGAATATCAGTTTTACTTTGTCTTCTTCAGCAACTTCAGCCTTGCTATTGTATGCCTCTGACACCGCGCGAAGTGCGACTTCTTCAGGGCCGCCGGGCCAGCCTAATACCGTTACTTCGGCATTTAACACGAGTGGTGCAGCGGATAACAGTGCTGCTATTCCGCTAATGATACATCGCTTCAGTTGTTTCATTTTCCTCTCCTGATTTCGGGTTTAATTGATGTTGCACCTATTTATGGATTCAGGGTGGTGGTTTCCGGTTTGTGGATCCCGATTGGTGGAATCAGCGGTGAATTGCCTCCCGAAACCATCCGGTTACAACTTCTGTGCGGGTGATGGCCGTACCGACAACCACAGCGTCAGCGCCAGCGGTAAGCGCTGCGGCAGCTGATTCCGGTGAATTGTAGCGACCCTCCGCAATAATAAATTTGTCCAGTGTGGCTAACTGCCGGACAAGCGCAAGGTCCGGTGTGGCTGGCACACTGCCGGATGTGTAACCGGACAATGTGCTGGCGAGAATATCTGCGCCGAGTGCATGCGCGCTTTTTCCATCAGAAAGACAAGAGCAGTCTGCCATTGAATAAGCGCCGAGTGACTGCACCGTGTGGAGCAGGGCTTCGACGGGTTCCGGGCGGGTTCTGTCAGTTGCATCGAACGCAATAATATCTGCGCCGGCACTAATCAGATCACGTATATCTTGTGAATGCGGAGTAATTCGAACGGGTGAGCTGTCGAGATCAACCTTGACAATACCAATGATCGGCCTGTCTGTGACTGTACGCACGGCTTCTACATTGCGTATGCCTTCTATACGCACTGCCGATGCACCACCGGCGATTGCAGCGCTGGCCATTGCAGCAACTATTGACGGGCTATCCATTGGGCCACCCGTAATCGGCTGGCACGAAACTATCAGCTGGTTTTGTAGTTGTTCTAGCACATGCCTCCGTACGATCCCGAAACTGTCGGGTTTTAGATCGCCGGATTGATAGTACCAGTATATAACCTGTTGTCAACAGGTTATATACTGGTACTATCGTTGAAGCTCGGTTATAAACTCGAAAATTTCAGCGTTATAGTAGGTAGTGGTAAATTCTACCGGCGTGCCGTCCTGCGCTTTACAGCATCGTTCAACAACCAGTACCGGGGTGCCGGGCCTGGTGTCGATGATCTGAGCCATTTCATCGTCTATTGTTTCCGCCGAAATTCGTTGTATGCCTCGATCCGGCATTTTGTCCATTGCATGCAGAGAAGCATAGAGTGACGGCCCTATCGCCTCGGCTGATTTAACAATTGATAAAGGCACTACTGCCATCTCAACGGCAATTGGCTGATCATTGGCGAGCCTCACTCGACGCAGTCGAACGACTTCATCGCCATCGCAGAGATCAAGTTTCTCGCGCTCGAGTGCTGTCGCTATTTCGGTCTCTGTGCTTAACAGTTGTGCGCCTGCCTGCAGTCCGCGGGATTTCATATCCTCGGAAAACCCGATTAAATTGGATATTTGCTTCCCTACTTTTTGTGCCACCGTTGTTCTGACGCCCTGGCGTCGCACCAGCAGACCGTCCGAGACCAGAGAATCAATAGAGTTTCGCACCGTTATTCTAGAGATTCCCAATTGCTCTGCGAGCTTCCGTTCACTGGGCAGGCTTTCTCCCGGGAGCAGAACTTTCTCTGTTATGGCCAGTGCCAGCGCGGCCGACAGGCTCTCGTATTTGGTGGAGGCGGAGCCCTGATTATCGAGTTGGCTCTGCAGGAATTCCAGGATGTTTAAACCAGTCATACTCAAGGTGCGCTCTGAAACAGGTAGTGGTCCGGTTTTATTTCGTATGTTCTCATTTACCGGGGTGGCGGGTACAATTGTTTCTGCCATTGCAACAGTAGAATTTTCCATGAAAATTGATCACACGCGACTTCAGCGGCTCGAAAGCCTCGCTGTAAAGCACACGAAGTCCGGAGAATTCAGCAGCATAGAATGGCGAGTCAGTCACCGTGAGCAAGTTGTTGCCAGCGGAATCAGAGGCAAGGCAGATGCTCTGACGAATGCGGATCTCCCCGTCGATCCAATATACCGTATTTACTCCATGACCAAACCGATTGTCTCGGTTATTGCCTTGCAGCTGATTGAAGAAGGAGTGCTGTCACTGGCAACGCCGGTCGCGATGTATCTGCCGGCGGTGGCCGAAATGCAGGTACTGAACGGTGCAGTCACTACCCCCGTCAAAGAGGTAATGACTGTCGAGCACTTACTCACACACCGCGCTGGCTTTTCCTATGATTTTCTGCCGGATTGTCCTGTGGCTGTTGCGTATCGCGCTGCACATCTTGCCGAAACCGGGACGATCACTTTGCAGGAACTGGTTGATTCGCTAATCGATAAACCGCTGTGCTTCGAGCCTGGCAGTGCCTGGAAATACAGCTACTCGATAGATGTCCTTGCGCGCGTACTGGAACTGGCAACCGGAGTAACTTTGCCCGAATTGTTGTGTAGCAGAGTGCTGGAGCCCTGTGGCATGACAAATACCGGTTTCACGGTTTCAAGTGCTGAACAGCATCGTCTGCTGCCAATGTTCGGTCAGCGATTGCTCGGGGCAGAAATGGTCGCAGTCACTGATCCGCAAAGGCTCTATCCGCTGGACTGCGATACCTCACATCCCGTTCATGATCACAACTTTGTACGGGGCGGCCATGGGCTGTATTCCACCGCAGATGACTACATGCGATTTCTTCCGGTTCTCATGACCGGACGTACGGCAAATGGCGACCCGCTGTTGTCGGCACCGATGGTCGAATTAATGTGGAACAACCGTATACCACAGCGACAGCAGCCGCTCAAAATCGGCCTTAATCAATTGGCTGGATATGGCTGGAGCCTTTTCGGCCGGGTTATGGTAAACACCGGGCAGGCGATGCAGTTAACCATGCAGGGAGAGGGGGGCTGGGCCGGTGCTGCAGCAACCTATTTCTGGGTTGATCGGGAGCGCGAGTTTTCAGGTCTGGTTATGACTCAGTATCTGGGCGCCACTGTACCGGTCGGTGAGCAGTTCTCAACGGCGGCTTATCAGTCTCTGGTGTGATACCGGCGCAATGCCTCAGGCATTTTCTAATAATAAATGAGGAAGTAAAATGATCGATGCGATAAGGTCGCGAGCGGCGACCTATGCCGGAGACCGGTTTTTTTATGGCTGGGCAATAGTTGGCATTGCTGCAATCATGATGTTTTCCAGTGGTCCCGGCCAGTCGTATACGTTCTCGGTATTTCTCGATCCGATCAGTCTGGATCTGGGGATTTCCCACACGACTATTGCCACGGCCTACGCTTTTGCCACTTTCGCTGCAGCGTTCCTGCTGCCGCGCACCGGCGTACTTCTCGACAGATTCGGGCCGCGTAAAGCACTGATTCTAGCTGCATGTCTGCTCGGTGTTGCCTGTATGTTTTTTGGTGCTGCTTCGAATTTTCTATGGCTGGCGGCGGGTTTTGCAGCGCTGCGCTTTATGGGGCAGGGAGCCACCATGATGTGCACTGCGAATCTGGTCTCACAGTGGTTTTCGCGCAGGCGCGGGTTTGCAATGAGCCTCATGGCGCTCGGCTTTGCCGCATCAATGGCTATTCATCCGCCGCTTGGCAGTTATTTGATTGAGCAGTATGGATGGCGCACCGCATGGGTCATTCTAGGGGTTCTCACCTGGTTGGTTATGCTGCCGCCAATCGTACTGCTGGCGTACGATAAACCCGAGGCGATTGGCCTGACACTCGATGGCGATGACGAGGTAAGCGGGCAGACTAGTTCATCAGAACCGGCGGCAGACAGCGGCAACGGACTGACATTGCCGGAAGCGAAACAGCAACGCGCATTCTATTTGCTGTGCGCCGTGTGGTTTATTATTGGCGGTCTGGTTACGGTACTGCATTTTTTCCAGGTTTCTATTCTCGGTGACCGGGGCTTTAGCAGTCAGGACGCCGCACAGCTGTTTACTATCTCTGCAATAACGATGGTAGTCACCATGCCGCTGATTGGTCGATTGTTTGATGCCGTCCGGAGCCGCTATGTGATTGCTGCCGCACTGACATTTAACGCACTTGCGCTGATTTGTATTACTCTGGTTTCAAGCTATGCCAGTGCCGTCCTGTATGCGGTAATCTTTGGTGCCACCAATGCCTTCATGATGACTATGTTCGGATATATCTGGCCACGTTACTTCGGCCGGACTCATCTGGGTTCGATACAGGGTATGGGGCAGATGTTTGGCGTTGTAGGTGCTTCAATAGCACCGGTTCCGGTGGGTTATGCCATTGACACTTTCAACAGCGCTTCCGGAGTATTGCGCGGGTTGTCTGTTATAGAGCTTGCGATGGCAGTAGCTGTGGTGATGCTGTTGCGTACACCGCCGGGAGTCGATGTACCGGCGGGACTAGAGTAACAAATTTAGTGGTAGTCGATCGGTAACAGACCAGGGATAATTTAACCCTGGTGTTGCATACAATTGCAGCCCGGAATCGCTGCGCTGCTTCTATAGCAGCATCTCTGTAAATTGCGAAAATACGCCAATTCTCAAACGACGGTGACGTGATCGCTATATAGCAGCACTGTGCTGTATTTCACTGGTGGTGAAATACGGATGCTGGTGATTTGTAGTGGAAGCAGAGAAAGATAAAAAACACCTTTGCTTCGACATTGATCGCTGGAACGTCTCTTTTTGTGCGGGTTAGTGTTAGTACAGAGCCGGGATCAAGTGTCCGCATGAATATGGGATGCGTTGGATATTCCCGGTGGCCAAGGATTGTCGGTGGATAAGCTAGCGTATCCACCTCCTGCCATTCAGATACCTGATTCCAAAAAGTAAGACTATAAATACTTATACAACAACGGAGTAAGTATGTGCAGATCGCAGGTACTTACTCGCATTTGTTGCGGTATTGCGTCATCTGCCAAACACCAGATCCGGGAGCCACAGCGCCAGTTGTGGAAACATGAGGACCACCAGAATACCTATAACCTGCAGCATAACGAACGGGATAATTCCCCTGTAGATATCCTGCATTTTAACCACCGATGGCGCTACTCCTTTCATATAAAACAGGGCGAAGCCAAACGGTGGCGTGAGGAACGAGGTTTGTAAATTCACCGCCACAAGTATCGCAAACCAATACGTTACCTGTGCCTCAAGGAACTGTCTGGCAGCCATGTTGGCGGGGGCCTCCAGTCCCAGGTGTGATGCAAATTCAGGAGCCAGCGTGCGTATGACCGGTGCGAAAACCGGCAGGATAATCAGAATAATTTCGAGAAAGTCGAAAAAGAAACCCAGCAGAAAGATCACTGCCATCAGAGAGATCAGCAGCATCCACGGGCCGAGCTCCAGAAATTCGATAAACTCGATAATCAAGTCTTCGCCGTATACATTTCTGAAAATAGTCGAGAAGGCCGTTGCACCGACAAAGATGAAAAAGATCATTGCCGTCGTGAGAGTGGTGCGGTCGACAACACTTTTCAGAACGTTGAAATTCAGTGTGCCATTAAAAGCGGCGAGTACCATGGCACCAAACGCACCAACACCGGCAGCCTCTGTTGGTGTGGCCCAGCCACCGAAGATAGAACCCAGTACCATTACTATCAGAAATATAGGTGGTACAAAACCGAGCAGAATTCCACCCCACAGTGTGTTGCCTTCGATTTTCCCGATAACCATTGATGCCGTAAATATGGCAAGGAATGCAATAAGCCCCCAGTTGAAGCTAGGGAAAATGTTAGCTTTGGTCAGGAACCAGGCGGCCGCGACGATGACTGCCGAAACCACGGCAAATAAAACTACGTTCCGCTTTTTAACCGGATCGAGCACAATTGCGTCTGCTGGAAGGGGGGGCGCCAGTGATGGGTTAATCGAGCAGACGGTAATAATATAAACAAAGTACAAACCCGATAGAATCAGGCCGGGAATAATTGCTCCGATAAACAGATTACCGACAGATACTGCTAGCAGGTTTGCCATCAAAACCAGCATGATGCTTGGTGGTATGAGAATGCCGAGTGTTGCGCTCGATGCAATAGTACCTGTGGCAAGGGCCGGGCTATAGCCTCGACTTAACATGGTCGGTAAAGCGAGCAGTGTCATCATCACGACCGATGCACCGATAATCCCGGTGGTGGCCGCCATGATTGTACCCATAACGGTGACGGCCAGAGCCAGACCGCCGGGGATGCGTCGCAACATTACCTGCAGAATATGCAGAAGATTCTCGGCGACTTTAGATTTCTCAAGCATTGTACCCATGAAGATAAAGCAGGGAATGGCAACGAGTATTGGATTCTGCACTGCACCTGATGCACCGTCCCCTCCCCAGATTCTTTGCACAACCTGATAAAAGACTGCAAAATCAAGAAACTCTAACTGCCAGGCGAGCAATCCAAACAGGGTGGATATGCCGCCAAGTGCAATGGCCACCGGTAAGCCGGTGAAAAGAGTGAGCGCCAGAGCCAGGAACATATAGGCGCCGATGAACTCATAAAGGTGATCGTAAACTGTTTCCCACATAGCCTCTGCTCTTAATTATTATGCTGTTGCGAGGCGCTGGCTGCTGCTTCTTTAGCAGCCTTCTCCCGTTGCAGTAATTCTTCTGCTTCCCGACGGGCATCGGCAAGCGCGGTTGACTGATCAGAGAAAATAGACAGACCGTCGATGGCTTCATCCTGTTCCGGTTGTGACCCGAACAGATAGGCCCACAACCGGAAGATGGTCGCAAGGATCGCTGCAAAGAGCACCAGAAAGCCCAGCACCATAAATGATTTGGGGATGTATCTCATCGGGATACCTGTCATGGAATCCGAGCCTTCGCCCTGGCTCCACGATAACGCTACCATATCGCCGGAAAATTTTATCATGAGACACAGAAACGGCACGCCGAGGATCAGCAGGCCTAATAACTCCATCCAGCCCTGTTTTCTGCGTGGCAGCATTTCCCGAAAGATATCAACTCTCACGTGTGCGTTATGGAGATAACCGATTCCGAAGGAAAACATCAGCAGAACCGCATGGAAGTGCCATTGCAGATCCTGAAGAATGGTGGAGACAGAAAAGCCGTAATCTGCTGTAAAGCCTGAAAAATACAGCCGGGTCAGGTCGATTTTTCTAGTGATAACATCGAACATTATCACGAATATCAGCGGCAATATGACCCAGCCGACAGCCAGTCCTACTTTCCGGGCAACGCTGTCCATTGTGCCCGCCAGTTTTAAGATGCTACTCATAATACGCTGACCATATATTCAACCGATGCGTGAATTCTATATATTTTAGTGCGACCATAAAAAAGACAGCGTACCGGAGGTACGCTGTCTGATATTACTGAAAGATGCTGCTATTTGAGGTAACCGCGCTCGCCCCAGACTTTGTACTTCTCATGGAAAGCTGTATAGCTTTCCCACATCTTTTTCGCATCAGGGTTGCTGCTGATTTCTTCTTCCAGCACTTCTTCCCACGCTGCACGAAACTGGTCGAGGATTTCGTCGGGCCAGACTTTGTTCTGCACGCCGTCAGCTTCGTTGTCGATCATTGCCTGGAACTGTGAAGATTCGCCGTCAGCAAATTGCTGAGTAATATTCGCATCACATGCAGTTTCCAGCATCGCCTGATACTCGTCAGGTAGTGCGTTCCACTTATCCATGTTGATCAGCAGCTCGTTGGTGGTTGCCTGCTGATGCCAGCCGGGGAAGTAGTTGTACTTGGCGATCTGGTAGAAACCGTATGAGCGATCAATGGCAGGCATTGAGAATTCAGTCGCATCAATAGTTCCAAGCTCAAGCGCCGGGTAGATGTCGCCACCAGCCAGCTGCTGAGTTGATACACCGAACTTCTGCATTACCTTGGCGCCAACACCGAAAAAGCGCATTTTCAAGCCTTTCAGCTGATCCAGAGAAGTAATCTCTTCGCGGAACCAACCAGAAGTTTCTGGTGAAATGAAGCCACACAGCAAATACTTGATGTTGTCGCGTGCATACAGTTCAGAGATGAGCTCATTGCCGCCGCCATGCTTGATCCAGGCTAGAAATTCACCAACTCCGGGTCCGAAAGGCCAGGTTGATGCAAAGGCGAATGCTGAGTTTTTGCCCTGGTTGGCACCCGGTGTACCCCAGGCTGCTTCGAAGCCACCCTGACTGACCGGATCGTAGTAGGCGTAGCCGCCTGCAAGTGCGCCGGGCTCAAAAAATTTGATATCGAAGTCACCGCCGGACATACGCTTAACTGCTTCGGCGATGCGTGGCCCCGGTGGCCCGATTACCGCTACATTCGATCCAAATGCACCATGCATTTTCCATCGTACTTTTTTTGCAGCGTGTGCTGGCGATGCAATTGCAACAGCCAGTGCCGCTGTGCCCGCGAGCAAAACAGCACGTTTAAGTAGGGTTGATTTCATTGAATCCTCCGTTGTTTTATAGATTCGAGCGCAATGCCGACCCACCAGGCATTACCCCGGCCGGGTTCAATAATGATAATTGAGCCGGTATATGTCAACCGATTATTGGTGATACCAGCTGATCGACGCGTGTTGATGAACCCTGCTTTATCGAGTGTTGAATCAACTGGCTTGTCTGGAAACGGTGTTCGCAGGTAGAGAAATGCACCAAATTTATGTAGCCGGCTGGCTTGTCCGGGAATGAGGATCGTTGCGAGGGTGTGAGTAGTTGAGTTAGATGGTACGATCAATTTACGTGAGCGGTTTTTCATATTCAGCCCAATAGACCGCAAAAGCCAGCCAGGCAGATGGCTCCGCTGTAGATCTTCATCCTCCGACGGCCACATGAGCACGAGCGAGTAACTTCTCGTAATAAGGCAGGTGAAAGGTCAGGTAGTCGCGCAGCATTGGCGCTTGTCCGGCTAATTTTTCAAAGCGTGCGATATCGTTTTCTGCTTCGCCTGCGGCGATCGGTCTGATTGATTCGCTTGCCATGACACCCTGGTGCCAGCCGCTGACCTGCTGCCAGTCATCCGGGCTTTTAGCGTGCCAGCTAAACGCGTGATCGAGGTTGTCCAGACCTGTATATTTCCACAGTGAGCGTATGCTGGTGCGCGGGTCAGTTCTTACCATCTCTGCGCGGATCACAAACGGGCTGATGTTCATTTTCAGAAGGGCGGAAAAGTGGCGCCATTGAGCATGCAAGCCGATTTCTTCACATGTCACTGCCGCATCAAGATTGTAGTACGAGGCAATCGACGCATACGGGCTGCGGATTAGAAAGCAGTGACACAGGCGTTTGCAGAATGCGGTGTCCTCGAGTAGCTTAGGAACAACGTAGTAGCTCATGTCTTTGAGGAACACGGGACCTTGCCTGGCACGATCCAGAATCATGTCGCGAACGTCGGCGTAGGCAACCGGATGATCCTCCCGTACCTCAAAATACGGCATCCGGCGAACCTGTCGATTAACGTAGTAGTCGTACATGAATGGTTCATGCTGACAGTGCAGATCGCCGCGTTCACGCATGATGCGTTCTATTGCTGTAGACATGGAACGCGGGTGGGCCCAAAGCGCGATGATTTTATGATCGGTCATGGGAATCAGTCTATCTCAGAACCCCCCTGTCTCAGAAGCACTGCTGAGTGGATCTACACTATCTGTGACCGGTGGTTTTCTATACACAAGGCCTGGCTGGACAGTGTCAGATTCGCGAAGTATCACTACCCAGTAAGGTATTAATAACATCTTCAGCCACGGCGAAACCGTGCGTCATGCCCTGGCCGTTTACGATGGTAACAATCGTGGTTCCATTGACCGGTGATAATTTCACCACGCTGGTATCAGCCTTATAGGCGTAGTGCCCGAGCCAGCGTTGCTGGATTCTATGTTCCGGCAGGGTGATCATGGTGTTCAGCTCCTGCAACATTAACTCATCGATGCTGGCGTTACGCTGTGATATACCGCCGTCGGGTTCGTTATGAGCCCTGCCATAGTGATGAGAATCGCCAATAGTGATGCTGCCATCTGATTCCTGACTGGCAATAACATGTATTCCGTGGGTAAGGTACTGCTGGCAGTGCTGCTGCTGATACGCCCTGAGAGCGGCGATGCTTTTGCAAGCGGCGAATGCGTCATAGCGGGCTATACTCAGCCCGCCGAGCACAAATGGTTGTACTTTCCACTGCATCGGCTGCGGGTATGTTCTTAGCATCTGCAGTTCACAGCGTGTAATGCCGCAAGACTGAAATGCCTCGGGAAACAGCGTAGAAAATTCGTCGCCGCCACAGACAATAAACTGATCGCAACGAAACTGGCCGGTGGAGGTTTGAAGAAACGGGAGCTCAACCGCACGGACTTCGGTGTTGAAGTGAATCGTAACTGCGTATTCCCGCTGCAGCCACAAAGCAATTTTGCGGGCGACGTTGCGCTGATCAACCTTCCATGCGTCCGCACACCAGAGCCCTCCCACGGACGATTTAAAGTTAAGGCCGCTGCCATACTGTTCGAGTTCAGCTGCTGCAAGCCGTTTTGAGCGTGCCGCAATTACACTGCCTGAGTCTGCGAATTCTTCCAGTACATCCATTTCCGCACGCACGCGAGCCATAAACAGGCAGCCGCAGTGGCTTAAATCGAAATCTGCTCGCGCCGAAATTTCAGTCCAGTGAGCGAGTGTGCGCATTGCACTGTCGAGCGCCGGACCTTCCGCCTGAGCGGCAACCGCCAGCATACCGAAGTTGCGCGTAGTGGCGCCCAGTGCCTCGCTGTTACGCTCGAATACGGCAACCGACAAACCCGCTCGCGCAGCATGGTAAGCATGGGCAAGCCCCAGAATGCCCGCGCCGACGATTCCGATATCTGTTTGTGTTTTCTCCATGCACGTGATCTTATAGATGAAGATATTGTTGCGGGTAGAATGCATGTATCGCTATTTCCTATCGTTTGTTAGGAATTATCGATTTGATTTCTGCGTGGCAGGATTCACACTGGCTTGGCTCAGTAGCCGGGTTGCCGGCATAACGAAACTTTGTAAACTGGAGGAATTCACTTAATGATGCGAAATTTGCTTTGGGCACCGCTCACCGCCGCAGCGCTGGCGACCACATCGTTGTCATTTGCAGCAACAGAACTCACCGTCTACACAGCGGTAGAGGCGGAAGACTTAAAACGCTACGCGGATACCTTCAACGAAGATCATCCGGACATAACAATAAACTGGGTGCGTGACTCCACAGGTATTGTTACCGCTAAACTGCTTGCAGAAAAAAACAATCCACAGGCCGATGTTGTGTGGGGACTTGCAGCTACTTCGCTGTTGTTGCTGAAAAGCGAGGGAATGCTCGAACCCTATGCACCGGCAGGTGTAGAAAAGCTTGACCCCAAGTTTGTCGATAAATCCAATCCACCGGCCTGGACTGGCATGGATGCCTGGGTTGCTTCGGTTTGTTATAACACCGTCGAAGCAGGAAAGCTCGATCTCAAGCCGCCGACCTCCTGGAAGGACCTCACCGATCCCATGTACAAAGGTCATGTGATCATGCCGAACCCGAATTCATCCGGTACCGGCTTTCTCGATGTTTCCAGCTGGTTGCAGATGTTCGGCGAAGAGGATGGCTGGAAATATATGGATGCGCTGCATGAGAATATAGCCCGCTATACGCATTCAGGCTCAAAGCCGTGCAAACTGGCGGCTTCCGGTGAAATTCCAATTGGTGTGTCTTTCGCGTTTCGCGGAGCAAAATCGAAGGCTGCCGGCGCGCCGCTGGAAATCATAGTGCCATCAGAAGGTGTTGGCTGGGATATGGAAGCCACTGCTATTATTGCCGGTACTGCTAATCTTGAAGCCGCTCAGGCGCTGGTCGACTGGTCGATCACCGAAAAGGCCAATAGAATGTATAACGTTGGTTATGCGGTTGTTGGTATGCCGGGTATAGCGCAACCGGTTGAGCACTTCCCTGACGGCCTGCTCGATGCCATGATCGACAACGATTTCGAATTCGCAGCAAATAACCGCAAACGCATTTTATCTGAATGGCAGTCACGCTACGATTCCAAATCTGATCCCAAGTAACACTCATCTGCTAACCGCCCACGATATACTGTGGGCGGTTGTTTGTTATGTCGTGATCTGATGACGCAAGAGAATCTATGAGCCAAAGTGGCGAAAACAGCTATCTGCAAATAGAAAACTTGTGGAAGGCATTCGGTAATTTTATCGCCTTGCAGGATGTCTCGCTGAATGTCCGGCAGGGTGAGTTCGTGTGCTTTCTCGGCCCGTCCGGTTGCGGCAAAACCACTTTGCTCAGAGCGATCGCGGGGCTTGACTACCAGAGCCGGGGAACGATTGTTCAGGAAGGCAGAGATGTCTCTCTGCTGCCGCCGTCACAGCGTGATTTCGGCATTGTGTTTCAATCATACGCGCTGTTTCCCAATCTTACTATTCGTAAAAATATAGCGTTTGGACTGGAGAATACCGGGCGCAAAAAATCAGCTATCGACACCCGCGTTGACGAACTATTACAGCTGGTCGGCCTGCCGGAGCAGGGTAATAAATACCCGGCTCAGTTATCCGGTGGCCAGCAGCAGCGCATTGCGCTGGCGCGTGCCATTGCAACGTCCCCCGGTCTGTTATTACTCGATGAACCGCTTTCTGCACTCGATGCAAAAGTCCGGGTTCGCTTGCGCCATGAAATAAAATCGTTGCAGCGTGAGCTTGGCGTTACCACGATCATGGTGACCCACGATCAGGAAGAAGCACTGGCGATGGCGGATCGCATTGTTGTGATCAATGAAGGGCGTATAGAGCAGACCGGCTCACCCACCGAGATCTACCAGAATCCACAGACATTATTTGTGGCTGATTTCATCGGCGAGATGAACCAGTTTACAGCAACAATCGATGAAAGCCGGCAACTGCGTATCGGCGACAGCGGCTTTCACTGCCGCCCGCATGATTTTGCCACTGGCGCTGGTGTAATTGCCGCTATTCGACCGGATAACATTGTTCCTCATCCGCAAGACTATAAATCACAAGAGACGAACCACCACAGCGTTTTGCTGAAGGATATGGAATTTCTAGGGTCTTTCTGGCGCTGTCATTTGCAAAACGCCGATTTCAAGTCCACCAGCCTGATCGCCGATTTTTCGACCAACGCGGTGCGTCGGCTCGAGCTTGAACCGGGCAGGGAAATGGTTGTTCAGCTACCTGAAGACAACATGATGGTTTTCGCTGCTGGCGAATCCGCCGCATGAGTCTTGTGTAGTGCAACCGTCAAACGATTCAGCAACAGGTTCAACAAAACCGACGCAACAGCCGCCGATACTGCCAGCGGGCGCGGACCTGAAACCGCTGGTAAGCCGCGATGATTTAATGATGCGCTGCTGGATGGCGATGATCGCTGTCTACCTGATCATTACGCTGGCGCTGCCGTTGTACTCGATGTTATCCAAGTCGGTCTCGACCTATCATTTTGATCTCAGTCAATTTGAATTTCAGGTGAACGATGAAGCCGGCGAATTTAAAACAGAGCCGGTGCTCGCCAGTACGCTCAATGCGGCACAGGCGGCAGTCAGTGCAAATGAGCTTAATACCAGTTCAGATGGCAGGCTCGCAGCCACGCTGTTTTTTCCGGACTTCAGCTTTCGCAGCCCGGTTATCTACCGGATTCGCGGCGCCACCGAACATGCCGCGTATCTGATTGGCTCTACCTTACATACCGGAACCGAGTGGAATGAAATCGATTCCAATACCTTCAGGCGGGTGCAGCTGAGACCGGTCGCCGGAACCGGTCTCGGTAATTTCAGTAGTTATTTTTCCACGCCTGCGTTAATGCGGTCGATACAAAATTCTCTGTTTATAGCGCTAATCAGCACGCTGATCACCGTTACGCTGGCGTTTTGCTTTGCCTACGCACTGAGTCGAAGCTGTGTGCGCTTTAAGTCGTTCTTTCGCCTGATTGCCATGATCCCGATACTGGTTCCTTCGTTGTTGCCCGGTATTGCGCTGATCTACCTGTTTGGCAACCAGGGTATGCTCAAAGGGCTGATGTTCGGCGGCAGTATCTATGGACCGGTGGGGATCATTATTGGGTCAGTATTTTTTACGTTCCCCCATGCATTTTTGATTATTTCTACCGCACTGAGTATTTCCGATTCGCGCTACTACGAAGCCGCCGTCTCTCTGCGTTCTTCACCATGGCGAACGTTCTGGGTAGTAACTTTGCCGGGGGCACGCTATGGAATTATCTCCGCAGCGTTTGTGGTGTTTAACCTTGTTATTACCGACTTCGGGCTGCCTAAAGTTATTGGTGGTCAGTTTAACGTGCTGGCCGTCGATATCTATAAGCAGGTTATCGGTCAGCAGAACTTTGAGATGGGGGCGGTGGTGTCGGTGGTGCTGATCATTCCGGCTATTCTGGCCTTCACAATTGATCGCATCGTGCAGCGTCGGCAGGTAGCACTGTTATCAGCGCGTGCGGTGCCGTTTCAGCCGTCGCCCGATAAAAAAGCGGACTCACTGTGGCTGTTGTACTGCGCTATTGTCAGTGTGTTTATAGTCGGGCTGATTGTGGTGTGCCAATATGCCGCGCTGGTGAAATTCTGGCCCTATAACCTGAGCCTTAGCCTGAATAACTATCAGTTCGATCAAATGGATGGCGGTGGCTGGGCAAGCTATTTTAACTCGATAAAACTCGGGTTGCTAACGGCCGCAGCGGGCACCTGCATTGTGTTTTTCGGCGCTTATCTGGTGGAAAAATCCAGTGGCTTCCAGACCGGGCGTAACCTTTTTCAGATGATCGCTATGCTGCCGATGGCGATTCCCGGAATGGTGCTGGGGCTGGCTTATATCTTTTTCTTTAACAATCCAGCCAATCCGCTAAATGCGATATACGGCACTATGACAATACTGGTGGTGTGTACGGTTACGCACTTCTATACGGTTTCTCACCTGACGGCTGTTACCGCGCTAAAGCAAATGGATCGGGAGTTTGAATCAGTGGCTGCTTCACTGAAGCAGTCTGCAATGAAAGTATTTACTCGCGTTACGATCCCGGTGTGCCTGCCGGCTATTCTGGATATTTCTATATACCTGTTTGTTAATGCAATGACCACAGTATCGGCGGTCGTTTTTTTGTATTCTCCGAAAACAACACTCGCTTCAATAGCGGTGCTGAATATGGACGATGCCGGAGATATAGCGCCCGCTGCTGCGATGGGAATGATGATCTTCTACACCAACGCAGCTGCACGTGCAGTACACATGCTGGCTTCGCGAAAAATACTCAAACGCACCCAGGCGTGGCGCCAGCGCTGATCTGCCGTTTTGAATTGTTGGTGGATGCGCTCCGCTTATTCTCAATATGTTGATTCGCCGCGTAGTTTGAGAGTAGGGGAATATGCGGAGCGCATCCACCTTCTGCCATTCAAGTGCCCATTACCCGGACCAGGAGAATATAGATTTTAATGCAATAACAGGGTAAATAGTCGATATAGTCTGATAGGGCTATTTATCATTGCCCGGTTGTGCATTCAGAAATTCAACAAAGGTGCGTATAAGTCTAAGATCGGCACGTTGTGCAACGTAAAACAGTGACTCCTGCATTTGCAGGTCGGCATCGCCGATCGGCATCCGCACCAGGCGATCATCGTTGCCGAATTCCGCTTCGGAAACAAAGCCGATACCGGCACCGGAACCGACAATATCGCGCATGGCCTCACGGCCCTCGACTTCCATAACAGGCTTCAGATGCAGTTTTCGACGCAGCGCTTCCTGCTCTACAAGCTGGCGGGTTTTAGACCCTTTCTCGCGAAACACAATCCGGTGCTTGGGGAGATCGCTGAAGGGAATTGATTCCTGCGTCTTGGGAAAAACCCCTTTTGCCGCAATTGCAATGATCGGGGTGGAGCCAAGGTTCACCTGTTTCAGGTCGGCGCTGGTTTCTGTACTGCCACCAACCGCAAGTTCTGCATTGTAGCTGCGTAACTGGCTGATCATCTCGTCGGTGTTGGACGTTTGCATTGAAACAAATACTCTCGGATACTGTGCCTGGAACTTGCCGAGTATGTCCGAGATATGGCTGGCTGAGTCCACAATGATCCGAAGCACCCCGTCGACTTCCGAACGGTTTTCCTGCAGGAAATCGTTGATCTGATGCTCAACTTCAAAAAATCGTTTGGTCAGATCAAACAACTGGCTGCCGGCAGGAGTTAGAAAAACACGCTTTTTCTCGCGCCGGAATAACAAAACGTCGTGATCCTGCTCAAGCCGGCGCACGTGTTCCGATAAAGCAGGCTGCGTCAGGAACACTTTTTCAGATGCGCGCGAGAATCCGCCGTAAAGTGCCACACTGTGAAACGCTTTTAACTGACTGTAGCTCAACCGGTGCTCCGGGAATTACCATAGGAAGTGCCTATAGAGTAATTGAAATTAGTAATTTTACATATGTATTATTTCACGGGAAAATGCTCCTCTCATAATTTTTTTTACGGAATCCAGACATGCCAATAGAGTCGCCCATAGAAGCGAACAATCGCACCTACCAGGCCCCGATTGCTCCGGCCGTTGTTATCTGCCTCGACGGTTGCGAACCCGCTTATCTTGATGCGGCGATCTCAGCCGGTCTGATGCCACACCTGGAACGGATTCGTCAATCAGGAACCGACTGTCTGGCGCATAGTGTTATTCCGTCTTTCACCAACCCGAATAACCTTTCTATTGCCACCGGGCAGCCGCCCCGGGTTCACGGAATATGCGGTAACTATTTATTTGACCCCGAAACGCAGGAAGAAGTCATGATGAATGACGTGCGGTTTTTATGGGTTCCCACGGTCTTCAGACGCTTTCAGCAGGCGGGCGCTAAAGTGGCTATCGTCACCGCCAAAGATAAGCTGCGGGCATTGCTCGGTGCCGGTCTTGAATTCGAGGAAGCCGGTGCCTGTTGCTTTTCAGCAGAAAAATCAGACAGCTCGACACAGAGTGAGCACGGCATGGACAAAGCATCCGAGTGGCTGGGTATGGCGCAGCCGGAAGTCTACTCAGCTGATCTGTCAGAGTTTGTATTTGCAGCCGGCGTCAAGTTACTTGAAGAACGACGCCCGGATCTCATGTATCTGACCACCACCGATTACGTACAGCACAAGCACGCACCCGGTGATCCGGACGCCAACAGCTTTTACGAAATGTTCGATAAATACCTCGGGCAGCTCGACGAAATGGGCGCGGTTATCGTAACCACCGCCGATCACGGCATGAAGCCCAAACACAAAGCTGATGGCTCACCCGACGTAATCTATGCCCAGGAAGTACTCGACGGGCTGTGTGGCAAGGGCAACTCCCGTGTAATTCTGCCCATAACCGACCCCTACGTGGTGCACCACGGTGCACTCGGATCCTTCGCGACGGCGTATTTACCCGCTGATGCAGATACCGACAGCATCATTGCGAGCCTCGCGGCTATTGATGGCATGCTTGAAGTAGTCAGTAAGGCAGATGCGGTAGAGCGATTCGATCTCCCGGAAGACAGAATCGGCGATATCGTCATGATCTCCGGCGAAAACAAAGTTATTGGTACCAGTGAGGAAGGGCACGATCTAGCCGCACTGAAAGAACCTTTGCGCTCACACGGTGGTCTCACCGAGCAGGTGGTTCCTTTTATTGTGAATCGTAAAATCGATATCCCCGATGAACCGCAGCTGCGGAATTTCGACGCCATTTATTATTCAACTACTGCTGCGAGCGTAAAAGTATGAACGGTTCTGTGCTGAAAGACGGCAAAGTGCAGCCGCGCCATGAAGGTATGCGTATCGGCGGCGAGCACGTATTCACCGATGATGTCATTGAAGTTATTTACCCCTATACCGAAGAGTGCATTGGTACGGTGCCCGCAGGCAACGCGACCCATGCAGCCAAAGCGTTTGAAATAGCGGCTAATTACAAGCCGGCACTCACCCGCTACGAACGGCAGAAAATATTGTTGCGCACGGCTGAAATAATTGGTGAGCGGCGCGAAGAACTGGCGCACTGGCTGACACTTGAGCTCGGTATCAGTCAGCAGCACGCCTTGTATGAGGCTGGTCGTGCCTGTGATGTATTCACCTTTGCCGGTCAGATGGCCATAGTTGATGACGGCCAGATTTTTTCCTGTGACCTGACGCCGCACGGTAAAGCGCGCAAAATCTATACGAAGCGCGAGCCGGTGCGGGCAATATCGGCAATTACACCGTTCAACCATCCGTTGAATATGGTGAGCCATAAAATCGCACCGTCTATTGCTACCAACAATTGTCTGGTGTGCAAACCCACCGAACTGACTCCGCTAACAGCAATATCACTGGCCGATATCCTCTATGAAGCCGGATTGCCACCGGAGATGTTTCAGGTGGTTACCGGTTTACCTCAGGATATCGGTGATGAAATGGTCACCAATGAAAACATAGATCTAATTACATTCACCGGTGGTGTACCGGTAGGTAAGCTGATTGCCGGCAAAGCCGGATATCGCCGCACAGCGCTGGAGCTCGGCGGCAATGATCCGCTCATCGTACTGAATGATCTCAACGACGAAGATCTCGACAAGGCTGCCACCATTGCCGTAGCGGGTGCAACCGGAAACTCCGGACAGCGCTGTACTGCAGTAAAGCGAATACTGGTACAGGAATCGGTGGCTGATAAATTTGTGCCCATGGTGCTGGCAAAGGCCAAAGCGCTTAAATTCGGTGACCCGATGGATCCCGATACCCAGCTTGGTTGCGTAATCAGTGCGGCCGCTGCAGAGCTGTTTGAACAGCGGGTACTCACTGCCGCAAAAGGTGGTGCTGAAATTTTATATCACCCTGAGCGCAGGGGCGCGTTGCTGCCGCCTATTGTGGTTGATCATGTCTCACACGATTGCGAGCTGGTGATGGAAGAGACCTTCGGGCCGATCATTCCTATTGTGCGCGTACCTGATGATGATGAAAAAGTAATGGCGATATCCAATGGTACGCAGTTCGGCCTGTCGTCGGGCGTATGCACCAATAATCTGCACCGTGCAATGGCGTATATAGAAGGCCTGGACGTAGGTACCTGCAACATATGGGAGCAGCCCGGATACCGCATAGAAATGTCACCGTTTGGCGGCGTCAAAGATAGTGGTAACGCCGTGAAGGAGGGCGTGCTTGAGGCGATGAAGTTTTTCACCGTTGTGAAAACCTATTCACTGCCCTGGCCGTCATAGCTTCTCTTAATAATAGATACAGCAGAGCTTCAACTGCCAGAGTGCAGGAAGGCGGATCAGCACTAGTCATTTTAAATAACCCACATTATTCACGGGATTGACGGAATCTCACTTGATCTTTGATTCCACAGAGAATTTTTTCTCTTACAAATATCAGTAAGTATTCGACGCGAGAAGAAAATCCACTGTGAAATCCCTTGCTGTGAATAGATCAGGTCGGCGCGATATCCTCGCCACCCCGTGAATAATGCGGGCTAGAACTCAAAACTAAAAAGGATTGTTTAATGTCGGCTGGTTTCACGCACACCGAAGGGGAATCGAATACATCTTCGGTACGCGCGCAATGGCAGCAAAAGACACACAAGCCAAAATCAGCGCCGCTACTGGCGCGGGATGCAGTCGCCTTTCTGCACCAGAGTCTATCCAGCCCCTGTGTATCGAGCATTGCCAGAGCACAGGGTAGCTGGATAGAAGATCACGACGGTAATCGCTATCTCGATTTTCATGGCAATTCAGTTCATCACATCGGCTACAGTCATCCGCGTCTGCTGGAGGCGATCAAAAAGCAGATGGATGAATTATCATTCGCGCCGCGACGCTTTACCTGTGATCCCGCGGTTGAGCTTGCTGAAAAACTGGCCGCCATCGCCCCCGGAGTTCTGGGCAAGGTCTTGTTTACCACAGGCGGCTCAGATGCTAACGAAGTCGCCCTTAAAATAGCGCGTGCGGCAACCGGCCGATTCAAAACGGTCTCGTTCTGGGATTCCTTCCACGGCGCCGGCTTCGGTGCATCGAGTGTCGGCGGCGAGGCGACTTTCCGTTCCCATATTGCAGGGCCGTTGTTACCCGGCAGCGAGCACGTTGCACCTTTCGATTGCTATCGCTGCCCCTATGGTCATCCGGGCCCCGACAGCTGCGGTATCGCCTGTGCGCAAATGGTCCGCTATGTACTGGAGCGCGAAGGGGATGTCGCAGCGGTAATTGCAGAACCCATGCGTGCGGTTCCGTATGTACCACCCCCGGGTTTCTGGAAAATAGTCAGAGAGGCCTGTAACGAACATGGCGCGTTACTGATTATGGATGAAATACCGACCGGCCTGGGTAAGACCGGCCGGATGTTTGCATTCGAACACGACGACGTCATGCCGGATATCGTAACGATCGGCAAAGCGCTCGGCGGCGGGATCCTGCCAATTGCGGCGGTCATCGCCAGACCCGCCCTGGATGTGTGTGGTGATTTTGCTATCGGCCACTATACTCACGAGAAAAATCCCGTTACCAGCAGAGCTGCCCTGACAACAATACAGATCATTGAAGATGAAGGATTGGTTGAGCGCGCCTCACGGCTCGGTCACTACGCGATGGATCGCCTGCGTGAAACGCTCAGAGAGTGTCCGCTCATTGGTGATATTCGAGGCCGTGGCATGATGTTCGGCGTTGAAATTGTGCAGGATCGCGAGAAAAAAACCAGAGGCAATGACTTGGCGGAGCAAATCTATTATCGCTGCCTCGATGGTGGTGTCAGCTTTAAAATTTCACAGGGTTGTGTGCTGACGCTTTCCCCTCCGATGAATATCGCTGAATCAGATCTCGATCATGCACTGGGCGTGGTTGAATCTGCAATTTTGGCAACGGCAAGCTCCTGTGGAAACACCTGAGCAATGAAAATTGTCAGAACGGATGCGGAGTTGCAGACTCCGGTAATCGATGCCAGGTTGAAGCAAATGGGGCACGAGCTGGTGTTGCTCGAAGACGGAATCAGCGAAGACAATCTGATAGCAGCAACAGCGGACGCTGATTTACTGCTGATGTGCTACACACCCATAACAAAGCGGGTTATCGAATCTTCCCCGAAACTAAAAGGCATTATTAAGTATGGCGTCGGCATCGATGCCATAGATATAGATACTGCAAAGCAACATGGAATTGCGGTGGTCAATGTACCGGAATATGCTGAGGAGACCGTGGCCGAAGGTGCGTTTACACTGCTGCTGGCGTTAGCAAAAAAACTGCTGCCGCTGGACCGGCATATGAAAGCACAAGGCTGGGCCTGGCCCGAACCTCAATGGCTGGCGTCAGATATAGCGGGTAAAACGGTCGGACTAATCGGTTTTGGAAAAATTGGCAAAAGCATGGCTCGAATGGCCGGCGCTGGTTTTCGAGCGCGGGTGATTGCTTATAGTCCGTACACACCCGCCGATGAAATGCAGGTCCTGGGTGTCGAGCCATACACTGATCTTCAAGCACTAATGCAGGAAAGTGATTTTGTATCAGTGCACTGTGTTCTTACACCCGAGACCCATCACTTAATCGGTGAGCAGCAAATTCAGGCGATGAAACCCACGGCGTTTTTGATTAATGTTTCGCGTGGAGCCATTGTCGATGAAAGCGCTTTGCTAGCGGCGTTGCAGCAAAATAATATCGCGGGCGCCGGACTTGATGTCTATCAGCAGGAACCTCTGGCGCGCGAAGGGCATCCTATGTCGGCATTGTACGACCACCCTCTGGTTATGCTGTCACCGCACCTGACTTTCTATACACACGAGGCGATGCATCGCCTGGAGAGCGAAACAATTCAACGCTGCAGTGAAGTGCTGGCTGGCGAACCGGTACTGATAAAGTCTGCCGACAGTCGGCTGGCCGGGCAGGGGGAAAAGGCTCGATACGATGTTGAAGATGCCTGACTCAGCAAAAAATAATAGTATTGCAATACGACGGATAAGTGGTGTCCGTTCCGGCCGGGTGCGGATCGGGCAGCGGAGCAGTATGTGACCCTTGTTAATTTTTTTGTACAGCTCGCCGGTGCCGTTATGCTGCTGCTCTATGCAGTGCGAATGGTTCGAACCGGTATAGAGCGCGCATTCGGTGCTTCATTCAGACGGCACGTAACAAGCACAACAGGGCCTGCGGCGGCGACTATAACCGGTATTGTACTGGCTGTTGTGTTGCAGAGTTCCGCTGCGGTCGCTCTGCTGGCCGCCGGATTTGCCGGTAATGGCACTCTTTCATTTGCGGCCGGACTGGCGATCATACTTGGTGCAGATCTGGGATCAGCGCTGCTGATACAGGTATTGTCGTTTGATCTCGAATGGCTGATGCCCGCGTTGCTGGCAATCGGTGGCGGATTTTTTATAAAATCAGATCGTCGCGGACTGAAGCAGGCAGGGCGAATTATACTCGGCATCGCTTTTATATTATTGTCTTTGCGATTATTGCGCGAAACAATGATTCCCATTCGCGAGAGTGACTTTCTGCCAGCGGTTGCGGCCTACCTGGAAAGTGATCTGCTGACGGCATTTATCGCCGGTGCCTTTCTGGCGTTTATCATGCATTCGTCGGTCGCCACTGTACTCATGTGCGTCACTATAGTTTCCATAGAAGCGCTGCCGGTTAACGCCGGAATCGCCCTGGTGCTGGGCGCCAATCTGGGGTCGGCACTGATACCGGTATGGCTCAGCCGCAGCATGAATTCCGAGGCCCGCCGGTTGCCGGTTGCCAACCTTCTTATTCGCGGCACGGGAGCGATACTAACCCTGCTGGTGTTTTCGCGTCTGGTGCTGCCGCACTGGATGCTGGCCATGGGTGATGCTCAGGCGCTGATCACAGTGCATGTCGTATTTAATCTGCTGCTCCTGCTTACGGTACCAGCCTGTAAAGCGTTTGAGCGACCGGTATCGGTGCTGTTGCCGACCATGCAGACCACCGAGCCGGAGAACCCGATTCTGCGGTCAGCTCTCGATGATTCTGCGCTCAATAAACCACCACTTGCCATTGCCAGTCTTCGGCGTGAGGTGTTGCGCATGGCGCAAATTGTCGAGAGCATGATCACCCCGGTGATGCAGTTATATAGCGATTTTGACCTGCCGCGAATGAATGCGATCAGAGCGCAGGACTCCATCGTCAATGCCGCACTCGACGATATCAAGCACTACGTTGCATCGATCCCCGATGATAACATGAGCTCGGAGCAGCGTAATCAAACGCGGGAACTCACTGAATACGCGATAGCATTGGAAACGGCCGGGGATATCGTCTGCAAGCAATTGCTTACCCTGGCGCAGGAAAAAGCCGATGACGGTGTGCGGCTGTCACGCGATGGCAGTGATGAGCTGATCGCCATGCATGAACGGGCGTTGCAAAACCTGACGCTGGCGATGAACCTTCTGATCTCAAATGACCTCGAAAGCGCGCGACTGCTGCTTGAAGAGAAATCGGAGATGGTGCACCTGGAACGTACCAGCCGGAAAAAGCACTTAAGGCGCTTGAGCAACGGTTCCGCAGTGAGTTTCGATTCCAGTAATATCCATCTGGAAACACTGCAGTCACTGAATGCCTTCAACGGCCGTGTTGTGACGCTTGCTTATCCGATTCTATACCGTGGCGGTCAGTTGCTGGAAACCCGTTTAATAGAAAGCCTCGACAGCATTGATGGTACCCGCAGTATAGACCGGGCGGATTAATCCAGTGGTAATCTGATCGTAGAAATTGATGCCGGATACTGCGCTGTTGCGGAGTATCGATGAATGTTATCAATTGATCGGGATATTCGATTTTACACCGCAGGCTGCCGCTTTTACCATCCACGATATAAAGATACGGACGGATGCTGTCGGTGATGAGCAATAAAAATTCTAACGAAAACGTGCAGCCACCCGCCGGTGGTGAGCCTTATTTATTAACCCCCGGCCCACTGACAACGGCGATAAGCGTTAAACAGGCCATGCTTCGGGACTGGGGCTCGTGGGACGAAGACTTTCGCTCCATGACCCGGCAGCTGCGATCAGAGCTGCTGGCAATGATCGAAGACACACAAAATGATTTCGAGTGCGTACCGATTCAGGGTAGTGGTACTTTTGTTGTCGAAGCGATGCTCGGGACACTGTTACCGCGTGACAGTAAAACGCTGGTTCTTGTAAACGGTGCTTATGGCCAGCGGATGGTCAAAACGCTTGAACGTATCGGTCGGGACCACGCAATCATCGATAAAGGCGATTACCTCCCGCCACGTGGCGACGAAGTTCGTGAAGCTCTGGACGCCGATCCGGCGATCAGTCATGTGGTGGTCGTACACTGCGAAACCAGCTCCGGCATTCTAAATCCGATCGAAGAGCTATCCGAGGTTGTATATGCTGCCGGTCGCAAGCTGCTTATAGATTCCATGAGTGGTTTCGGCGCACTGCCGCTGACAATCGCCGGTCTCAGGTTCGAGGCGATAGTATCGTCAGCGAATAAATGCATAGAAGGGGTTCCCGGTTTCGGGTTTATTCTGGTGCGCCGCAGTGAACTTGAACAGGCGCAAGGCTGTTGCCACTCACTCAGTCTGGATTTACATGATCAGTGGGTACAGATGGAAAAGACCGGGCAGTGGCGATACACACCCCCGACTCATGTGGTGGCAGCGTTTATAGAAGCATTGCGATTGCATCGGCAGGCGGGCGGCGTACAGACGCGGCTTGAGCGCTACACGCAGAACCGGGATACGCTGGTCACCGGTATGCGAGCGCTCGGTTTTGAAACGTTGCTGCAGGAGCGCTGGTTGTCCCCGATTATCGTCACATTTTTCAATCCGGCTGACAGCGCCTTTGAGTTTGACAGGTTCTATCAGCTGATGAAAGCGAAGGGATATATAATCTACCCCGGAAAACTGACTGTGGTAGACAGCTTTCGTATCGGCTGTATCGGGCAGATGGATACATCGGTTATGCTGGGGGTTGTCGAGGCGGCAGATAAATCACTGGCGGAAATGGGTGTGACTAGCGCAGAACCACCACAGCAGGCGCTGGAACAACGAAGTAAATTATAGTATTACTCAGGCTGCTAACCGATGACATCCACTGAACGTCCCAATATTCTATTAATCACCGCTGATCAATGGCGGGCAGATTGCCTGTCTGCTGTTGGCCATCCGCTGGTTCAAACCCCTAATCTCGATAAACTGGCCAGTGAAGGTGTATTGTTTGAGCAGCACTATGCCGGCGCTGCACCATGCTCGCCCGCGCGCGCCTGTCTCTATACCGGTTTATACCAGATGAATAACCGGGTCTGTATAAACGGTTCACCACTGGATCAGCGGCACGACACACTGGCGCTTGCGTTTCGACGCCTTGGCTATGACCCCACATTGTTTGGCTATACGGATCAGTCTCAGGATCCTCGCGGTGTGCATGCGAACGATCCTAAACTGAAGAGCTACGAAGGCTTGCTTCCCGGTTTTAACTGGCGCATCAGCATCCCTGATCACCAGTATCCGTTTTTATCCTGGCTCAAAGAAAAAGGCTATGACGAAGCATTGAGTGGCGTCAATATGTGCATACCACAGACGGGTGTCGACGACCCGCCGCAGGGCGGGGTGCCACGCTACCGTGCTGAACATACAGAGACTGCCTATCTGGTCGATGAATTCAGACGCTGGCTGAGTGAGCAGACGCTGCAGAGTTCCAGGCAACCGGATCATCGATGGTTTGCGCACGTCAGCTTTTTGCGGCCGCATCCACCGTTCACCGTGCCCGCACCGTACGACACTCTGGTTAGTGCAGATGATGTGGCAGATTTTTTCGGCTCAACTGATCCCGATGTTGTCGCCGCTATGCACCCGCTGCTTGAATGGATAATAGAAACAAACTCGAAAGACCGGTTTATACCGGGTGCACAGGGTCTTGCGCGCGAATGGACGCAACAGGATCTAAAGCAGATTGCTGCGACTTATTTTGGAATGGTAGCAGAAGTCGATGCGCAGATTGGCCGCATGGTTGAGGCGTTAAAAAGCAACGGCACTTACGATAATACCCTGATCGTTTTTACCTCGGATCACGGTGAACAGCTGGGTGATCACACGCTGCTCGGCAAGCACGGTTTTTTCGACAGCAGTTACCATATACCGCTGATAATACGTGATCCGGCTGCTACAACCAGCGCTGGTAGTCGTATGGCGGAATTCACAGAGTGCATTGATATTTTCCCGACGCTGCTCGCACGTATGGGTGCCGATATACCACAGCAGCTTGATGGAAAATCTCTGCAGCCGGTGATTGAAACAGGGGTTGTACCTTCCAGCTGGCGCAATGCCGCACACTGGGAATTTGATTTTCGCAATATTCCGCATAATGCAACCGGCCAGAGATTTAACTTAGCCCCGACGCAATGCAATATGAGTGTATTGCGCCGCGACGATGTCAAATATGCGCACTTTGCCGGCTTGCCACCATTGCTGTTTGATCTGACAATAGATCCAGAGGAAACCCGTAACGTTGCGGGTGATCCTGGCTATCAGGCACTGCAACTGGAATGCGCACAAGAATTATTGAGCTGGCGCGCGGAACATCTGGATCAGAGTCTGGCTTTGTCTGCGCTGACTGATGAAGGTCTGGCCAGTGTGCCGCGTAAATAAAGATCCCCCGGCAAAGCCGGGGGTATTTAATGTGAGCCGCTCAAAGCAG
>MDLA01000202.1 GCA_001730015.1 Chromatiales bacterium (ex Bugula neritina AB1)
ACCACATGTGGGCGTTTAGTCATTCTAAATAACTACATGTGGTCGGTGAAAGATCGCGTGTCCTGAGAGATCCGCAGTAGCGCTGGTTTATGGATGGGCACTAACTAATCGCGCGAAAGACTGGTTACTCGTAGCGGCGGCGTGGAACCCGTCTGGAACCACATCACGCGCCTACACTGATGAATGGGCTTTTCGGGTCAATAGCGCACTGGCCTGGGGCTATGACTGGCTCTATGACGAACTCACACCTGAGGAGCGAGACCGGGTACGAACGGCTCTGCTCGTGCGCACCCGGGAAACCGCCAATCATATAATCAAGCAAGCCAATATTCAGCTATTCCCCTTCGACAGTCATGCGGTTAGAGCGGTATCGGCGGTTCTGATACCCGCTGCCATCGCATTGCTGGATGACGAACCAGAAGCGCAGGACTGGCTTAACTATGCAGTGGAGTTTTTATCCACCGTTTATTCACCCTGGGGTGACGCGGAGGGGGGCTGGGCTGAAGGCCCACATTACTGGATGACCGGCATGGCGTATTTAATAGATGCCGTAAATCTTTTAAAAAGCTATACCAGTATAGATTTATACCAGCGTCCATTCTTTCAGCACACGGGCGATTTCCCGCTCTACACCAAAGCCCCGGACACACGCCGTGCAACCTTTGGCGACGACAGCACCATGGGCGATCTGCCCTCATTAAAAATCGGCTATAACCTGCGGCAGTTCGCCGGTGTTACCGGAAACGGAGCATATCAGTGGTATTACGACGAAATAAAGCGCAATGATCCCGGCACCGAAATGGCGTTTTACAACTATGGTTGGTGGGATCTGAATTTCGACGAACTGGCTTACCGGACCGACTTCCCCGTTATAGAGGCGAAGCCACTAGCCGCTGACGACACCCTGCGCTGGTTTAAAGGCATAGGCTGGGTTGCTATTCAACAAGATATGGCAGAACCTGACAAACACATTCAATTTGTCATGAAATCTTCGAGGTTTGGCTCAATTAGCCACAGCCACGGAGATCAGAATGCTTTTTGCCTGGCAGCTTTTGGCGAAGACCTCGCCATACAGTCTGGTTATTATGTTGCATTCAACAGCACTATGCACCAGAACTGGCGCCGCCAGACACGCTCGAAAAATGCCATTTTAATTGACGGCAAAGGGCAGTATGCAGCGAAAGATAAATCCCGCGCTATAGGCTCAACCGGGCATATTACTATCGCCGAGCAACTTGATGATCATATCTATATCCAGGGTGATGCCACTGCCGCCTATCAGTCACTCACACCGGGAGTGACACAGGTACTGCGCGATGTCTATTTTGTTAATAACAACTACTTTGTTATTGTCGATGCTATCGATGCCGAAATCCCGGTCAGCATAGATTGGCTGCTGCATGCAAATTCCCCTATGGATCTGGGTGCTACAACATTTCGCTACAGCGGAGAAAAAGCCGGCTTTTACGGGCAGATATTATGATCTGAAGCGGGTGCAGGGGAATTATCCCAGACAACCGGCTTTGCAGATGTTGACCCGGCGGACTACGCCGGACTACCTGTTAGTACCTGCCTGACGGCACGGTATCCGAAAGCAGTCCGGCACAGGATAGCAACACTGATTGTTCCCTACCCGCTGGCAGCGCCGCGCCGGATATTTCATTTCCTCGACGACCAGGGATACGACTGTGATCTCTACTTCACCGACTCAGAAGATCGGAGCTTTAAAGTTGTAGTTCCGAAAACGTTCGATGTTGGCTCGTAGCTACTACAAACAAATAGCCTGCTGCAGATGCGAATTTTTTCCAGTTAAGCAATAATACAACGTTCCGTTTCTATACTTTCAATACACACACAAGCAGAGAACCCCTATGAATCTTACAGGCAAAACAGCAATTGTAACCGGCGGCGGGCGTGATATAGGCAGAGCCACAGCGCTCAGACTGGCAAAAGCCGGTGCAAATGTCGCTATTAATTATCACAGCAGTGCCGATGGCGCTACGTCTGCCGTGGCCGAGATCGAAGCACAAGGCGGAGCAGCCTTTGCCTTGCAGGGTGACATGACCAGTGAAGCTGAAGTCGCAAAGCTCGTCTCCGCCACCATGGATAAATTCGGCAGCGTTGACGTACTCGCGCACGTTACCGGCGGCCTGGTGGCGCGCAAACCGCTACCCGAGTTAACTATCGAACACTGGCAGACAGTAATGGATCTGAACGCAACATCGTTTTTGCATTTAGTTAGAGCCGCACTGCCGAACATGGTAAACGGCGGCTCTATTGTAGTAACTGCCTCCCAGGCCGGGCGTGACGGTGGTGGGCCGGGCGCAATTGCCTATGCAGCATCCAAAGGCGCTGTCGTGACTATGGTGCGTGGCATGGCTAAAGAACTCGGGCCGAATATTAGGGTCAATTCAGTCTGCCCGGGTATGATCGATACTGATTTTCATAACACCTTCACCAAGCCCGAAGTACGTAAAAACGTTGCCAATGCCACACCACTTAAACGCGAGGGCACCTCGGAAGACGTCGCAAACCTGATGTGTTACCTCGCCTCCGATGAAGCTGCATTTGTTACTGGCGCGAATCTCGATATCAATGGCGGCACATTGTTTTCCTGAGTATTCTGATCGTCAATCGTGTACCAATAACCAGAGATTTCTATCGATATGGCAGAGCTCCAAGACTCCGATAACGCTGAATCCTACGTAGCTTTGGATTTGTTTCAGCCGCCTACCGCGCATGAACAGAGGTTCTCGTCTGCGCTGGAGAAGGCTATTGCCAAAGTCGAAAGCCTGATACCGCAGTTTGGTCTCAGGAACCCGAGAATTTCTAAACCCGGTACTCGACAATACCATTTTTGCATACCGGATGAATGGGTTGCCAGCTTCTGGCCCGGTCAACTATGGCTGGCCCATTCAGTCACCGCCAGAGAGGTATTTAAGAACAGCGCCAGAATGCGGCGGCCCTATTTCCGCAAGGTTTTAGAGACCCCGCAATGGCATGATCACGATCTGGGCTTTCTGTTCACGCTAAGTTGCGTAGCCGACTACAAACTGACCGGCGATGAAACCTCACGCAAAATGGCATTGCGCGCTGCTGACTTTCTGGCAGCGCGCTGGCGCCACCCGATGCCTTTTGTGATGTGCTGGAACCCGATGAAACGAGACGGCGAAGAATTCGCCGCCCGCAAAACCGGCACACTGAATATTGACAGTATGCAGGGCATGGCACTGCTATTCTGGGCAGCAAAAGAAACCGGACAATCCTCATATGCCGACATCGCCAACCTGCACCTTGATACCTGCGGCAAGTATCTGATCCGCGACGACTACAGCTCCTACCACTGCTATGAATTTGACCCTCGCACGGGTAAGCCCATTGGCGGCTATACACATCAGGGACTCTCCGACGAAAGCTGCTGGTCCCGGGGCCAGGCATGGGCGATACATGGCTACGCGCAAAGTTACCTGCATACGCTCAATTCCAGTTATCGCGATACCGCAGCACACATGGCAGACTACATTGAAGACAAACTCCCGGAAGACGGCGTACCTCTCTGGGACTATAATTTACCGAAGGAAAAACACCCCTACCGTGACACCTCAGCTGCCGCAATCACTGCTGCCGGCCTGTATACCCTGGCACAGGGTTTCGGATCTGTTGAGGCGGCAGAGAAATACACAAAACTTGCAGATAGAATATTGTCGGGGCTGGTGGAACACCACGACATTACCGCCGATGCCAGCAGCCAGGGACTACTGAAAGAAGGCGCTGCATTTGTAGAGCTGGGGCGCGCAGACAACATGCTGCCCTACGGAGACTATTATTATCTGGAGTCTCTGATGCGCGCGGTGGGCCACACCGAGTTTTTCTGGTGATTGGTAAATCTGTTTAGAACGAGTTAAATTGAACCGATTGACTCTGGCTTACCGTTCTGTTCTACAATTAGCTGCTCAGTATTTCCGCTCGATACAATCCGCCAGATCAGTTAGATTATAGAATGTCTGATCAGCAAACTCACACGGCTTGTGCACGCACTCTACTGGAACATAGATAGTGCTCAAACCCGCCTCTTTTGCTCCTTTTATATCTGATACAGGGTTATCCCCGATAAAAATCGAAGAGCTGATTTCTGCGTTAAGTTCATCGCATGCAAGCTCGAATATAGCTTTATCGGGCTTTCTAAGCCCTACTGCTTCAGAAACAACACATTCAAAATGTTTCCTTAAAGCCAAGTGCAGCGAAATTTTTTTCCTGAAATGGTGATTTCCCGTCAACCTGGATTATTCATGGGGTGGCGAACATATCGTGCGGAGATTTGTTTTAACAGTGCATTTTCTTCTCGCGTCGAATACTTACTGATATTTGCAAGAGAAAAAATGTACTGTGGAATCAAAGATCTAATGAGATGCCGTCAATCCCGCGAATAAACCAGGTTATAGACCAAACCGGGTTTGAAACCCCTCCGTTGAAATGCTTCAACAACTTTCTCCGCCCCGAGTCGAGGCCGGCAAAACTCGCAGAATCTGGTTACGTAGATATCAAGCAGCTGATCTACAGTCCAGCCCTTAAGTCCAAACTCCTGAATAAGCAATTCATAGACTCTGTCTTTCCAAACCATGCCTTTTTGATCGAGCACTATGAAGCGTTCTATGAATGTATTTGTATTGGCATCCCCGGCCTTGAAGATTTCCTGCGACTGCCAGGTTACAAAATCCCTTAATGAACCCGACCGATCAAGAAGCGTTTCATCGAGATCAAATAGAGCTGCTTGCATTCATGCTTCCTCAAAATATTCTGTAAAGCTTCGGTAGCTGTGCCTCGCTAAACGCTACAGTCTACCGGTGATCCCTTCATTTTAACTGCCGGTGCTCCGGCCTCATTCCACCGGAACAGCGTTACATGCCAAAGATCTGGTCTTTTTCTTGAAGGGTCAATAAGTCCTGCATGGCCCATATCGCGAATGCTGTCTGCTACTTCCCAGGATATCGGAGTATCGCCTCGGGCTAGCGAATCCTGCCAGTTGCCCCGCGAGGCTTGAAATAGATTGATCGCATCCGAATGCCGCAAATCTACAACGGTACAGCTCCCAATCTGAAACTCTACCAGAACCCGCGGCGGATCATCAGGTTTGCGATATTTCTGCAATGCTACCCGGGCGCTCTCCTCGTTTTTACTCAGATAAAGAGCGTCCTGACCTTGCCGGTTGTATCTGCCTGCTGGCCTTTGCGGTAATCCACGCAAAAGAAAACTCTCTACCTCATGAGCGAAAGCAATTTTGGTAAAAGTTCCCGCCAACTCGACCAGCATTGATTTATTCCATCCAACAGTATAGAAAGTAATAGCAAGAAATTACCATGAAAAGCTGCTGTAATCACAGAGAACAAATATAACCATGCGCTTGCTGGTGCTCGAAGACGATCAGATATTAGGTCCCTGGATTGAAAAAGGCCTGACCGAAGCCGGCCACGTGGTGGATTTATTCAGCGACGGTAAAGAAGCCCTAATTGCAGCCACAATAACACCTTACGATGTACTGGTGCTGGACCGTTTGGTGCCGCGACTCGACGGATTATCAGTACTTAAGGCATTGCGGCAAGCCAAAGTAACAGCACCGGCCTTATTTCTTACTGCACTCGGTGAAGTTGAAGATCGGGTTGAGGGGCTACGGGCCGGCGGTGACGATTACTTAGTCAAACCTTTTGCTTTTACCGAGCTTATTGCCAGAATTGAAGTTATATCCCGCCGCGGGAACAATTCCGAAGAGCATTCGTCTGTACTCGAAGCCGGAGATTTATCAATCGATTTGCACAAACGCACATGCACACGGCAAGGCCAGTCGATAGAATTGAACCCGAAGGAATTTCTGTTATTAGAAGTATTCATGCGATCGAAGAGTCGCGTGCAAACTAAATCGATGCTGCTGGAACGCGTGTGGAATATGAATTTCGACCCGACTTCCGGCGTGGTAGAAACGCATATTAGTCGCCTCAGGCGCAAAATAGAAAAACCTTTTGGTGATGTATTGATACGCACAATCCGCGGGTCCGGTTATGTTTTTGAACCGACTTAACGCCGCCCGATCGCTGCTGCGCTCAACCGCTATTCGACAAACACTGGCATTACTGAGTGTCTTTGCACTGATCACGACTATCGCATGGCTTGCAACCTACTGGATGGTTGTCCGTGACACCAATCGATTGGTCGAGTTACGCCTGGCTACGCTGGCAGACAGCGCCTTCACTGCGCTTCAAAAAAACGCTCCACTCCCGGGCGCGGGCCATGGACAATATCTGGCACAGATATCCTCGACTGGCGTTCAACAGGGTACGTTACCCGAAGATTTCAACCTGGCGGGGAAGCCTCCCGGCTATCACCACCTGGAATCAAAGCATGAGTCGGGTCAGATAGACTTTGTTCTATTAATTCGCGATACGCCGGGGTTTCGCATAATTGCCGGGGAAAACGTCGAACGCCTCGAAGAGACCACGGATACCCTGCTGTTAGGCCTGCAGTTGGCGCTTGTGATTTCGGTGCTGGCGGCATGTGTAGCCGGTTTCTGGATAGCCTGGAAAAATCAGGCCCGTCTTGACAAAATCAGTTCGGGGCTCGCGCGCGTATCGCAGGGAGACCTGGCCAGCAGAATCAATCTACAGGAAGGCCCGGAGGACGATCTAAGCCTACTGGCCAGCCGCATCGACTCAACCACGGCACGACTGGAAACGGCCATGGAACAGATGCGCAGGCAGTCTGCGAATATAGCACATGACTTACGCACACCACTGGCACGACTTCGCTCTGTTATTGAAGAACGCCACATAGCGTTAACAGAACGCGGAGAACCGGTCAGCGGGAATATTCTTGATACCGCTTTACACCAGATTGATCAAATCGATAACACATTCAACGCTCTGTTGCGCATAGCAAGTGTGGAAAGCGGCGCCCGCAAGGCATCGTTCAAAGCCGTCAATCTGGGGGATCTAAGCAATAACGTGGTAGAGATATTCGGTCCGGTCGTGGAAGAACGCGGCCAGAGCATGACAGTCGAATTGAACCAGCCAGCGAGCATAATAGCTGACCCCGACATGATTATTCAGCTGATTGGCAACCTCATTCAAAATTCGCTGAGCTATGGCTCCGACGGACAAAAGATTTATCTTCGAGTTCAGGGGACGCAGCTGTCGCTTATCGATGAGGGGCCTGGAATTCCCGCTGCCGAACGGGAGAAAGTGCTGCAGCCACTCTACCAGCTGGAAAAGCAACGACAGAATGAGGGTTACGGTTTAGGACTCGCCATGGTGAGCGCGATCTGCAAATTGCACGATGCCGGGTTATCCCTGGCAGATGGCCGCAACGATCACGGACTCGCGGTGACCGTTCAATTCCCGGCCTCCTGAACATAGCGCCTGCTTACAGTCTGCTCAAAGAAACATCACACTCCTGCCCTTTCCAGCAACTTCTCCAAAAAGTTCTTTCTAACAAAATTGTCAAGTTCGCGTCAGCAATGTGTTCAGTATAGAGCCGATACTCTTTCTACCAGCATAGTTGAACATAACCGCTCCCTCATACAAGAAACTCATCATGCAATCAATATTTTCACCACAGTCACAAACCGGAATCGGCCCGGTGAATACAACGGCATGCACCGCATTGCTGGCGCTCACGCTGACCGGCTGTGGTGGGTTTGATGCCACACCGGTAAACTTCTCACAGGAAGATATCGTAACAGTCGGCGCCATACAAACTATCGAGATCCGGGAGCGTGTGCTGGCTTCATTGCCAGAATCAGCACCGCAGGTTAATACGCAGCAGGCTGAGCTCGGGCGGTTGTTATTCTGGGACCCGATCCTATCGGGAGATCGTGATGTAGCCTGCGCCACCTGCCACTTACCCGAAGCCGGCTACACCGACGGCCAGCACCAGGCTATCGGTGTCGGCGGCATGGGGCGCGGCGAAGAACGGACTATCGGCCATACCGGGCGCGTACCCAGAAATTCCCAGACCGTACTGAACACGGCCTGGAACGGCATCAATGAGCTGGGCCTGTTCGAGCCGACGACAGCGCCGATGTTCTGGGATAGTCGCAAGGAATCCCTGGAGTCGCAAGCGCTGGAACCCATACGCTCACGTCAGGAGATGCGTGGAGACAACTTTAGCGAAAACGGGATCGACGCGGAAATTGCCGGGCGACTGAACCGTATTCCAGCTTATCAGCAGGCCTTTAGTGATGCCTTCGGGACTGAGTCAATCACCATAACGGATGTCGCCCGGGCGTTGGCCAGCTTTCAAAGAACGCTCGTTGCGAACCAAACACCGTTCGATCGCTGGATGCGCGGCGAGGCAAACGCTATGACAAACCGGCAGATCTCCGGTATGCAGGAATTCGTTATCGCAGGTTGTGCCGATTGTCACAGCGGGCCGCTATTCTCTGACTTTGAACCGCACGTGCTTGGAGTTCGAGAGGGCACAGATGTCGCTGAACCCGATTCCGGCGATGGCAACTTCGCATTTAGAACACCTACACTTCGACAACTTTCTTTAACAGCACCCTATTTCCACGCGGGGCAACGAGCCACACTGGGGAGCGCATTGGATTTCTATGATGAACCACGAAGCTCCAACAACCCTGATGTTTCTTCAAGTGATCTCGATCCGGAACTACTGGAAGTTCCGGAAATGGATGACGGGCGCGGTGCGATAATTCAGGATTTTCTGGAAACCTTAAATGATGACTCCTTTGACAAATTAGTCCCGGCAGCCGTACCGAGCGGGTTACCCCCTGGCGGATTCGACTCCGGCACACCGGTCAGCTGAAAATATTTATATAAATCAAGCGCAGCTAATTATTCTGATAACCCTCTGAATCTAATTCTATACAACCAACCCTGCAATGGAGAATTAATCAATGCCCTTACCACTTAGCCGGAGACAGTTCATTGCCAGTAGCACGGCCTTACTGAGTGCTAGTTATTTTCCCTGGGCCTGGGCCAGAACCCATTCACCGAAACTACCAATACCGGCACTCGTCGACGGCACCAGTGGCGTACCGGTTGATCTGGAGATTCGTACCGGGCAATGGCAATTCAAGACCGGAGTCACTACCCCGACACTCGGTTTTAGCCAAAACTACCTGGGCCCGACAATTCGCACCCGGCAGAATAGCGAATTAACGCTGCACTATAAAAATACACTGGATGAACCTGTAGCAGTGCATGGACACGGCCTGCATGTACCCGGCGACGTTGATGGAGGGCCGCAACTGGCCATGGCACCGGGCGAAAGCTGGCAACCTACCTTGTCGATCGTACAAAGAGCAGCAACCTGCTGGTACCACTCTCATACCCACGGCAGTACCGGCAGACAGGTTTATAGCGGATTAGCCGGCATGATGATTATAGACGACGAGCACTCCGATTCGCTCCCGCTTCCAAAGCAATACGGCATCGATGATCTACCGGTTATTATTCAGGATCGTACATTCGATGCTCAGGGGAACCTGGTGTATTCCCTGAACGACGCCGGTGAAGATGGCTGGCTGGGCGAAACCGTGGTGATTAACGGTGCGATAACGCCAGTGACTCATGTGCCTGCCGGAAAAATTCGCTTACGAATACTTAACGGCTCCAACGCACGCTTTTATGTTGTCGGGTTTGTAGACAAACGTACATTTCATAAAATAGCCACCGACGGAGGCTTACTGCCCGCCCCGGTCGCACTAACAACAACAGAAATGGGGCCGGGCGAACGTTGCGAGATTATTGTAGATATGGCAGACGGTAATCCGGCAGAGTTACTCACCTTGTTTGAAGATGAAGTAGACGAGGATGGAGAAGGTCTGATTAACAGCCTGCTCAGTATTTTCTCTAAATCTGACAAAACAACGGCGAAGCCATCGCTAACACTACTCGTTGATCAAAAACTCACCGCCAATACCGAGCCGCTGCCAGAGCAATTGAGCACGATCAGCCGCCCTAAAGAAAGTGAAATCAAAAATACCCGTGACTTCATACTTGAGATGGATGGCGCTGAAAATAACGGTGGCGGCCATGGCCACCACGGCCTCATGGATATGACCATCAACAAAGCTGCCATGGATATGGATACAATTAATGAACAGGTTAAGCTTGGCGAGTGGGAACGCTGGCGCATACGCTCAGACCAGGGAGAGCACCCGTTTCACATTCATGGCTGTTCATTTCTAATAGCGAAAATTGGTGGCGAAGCCGTTCCTTTGGCTCAGCAAGGATGGAAAGATACTGTTGCAGTCGATGATGACGGCTGGTCTGAGGTTATAGTGCGTTTTGACTTTCCAGCGACCAGCAAACACCCGTATATGTACCACTGCCACATTCTGGAGCACGAGGATCGGGGCATGATGGGGCAATTCACGGTGAGCTAAACACTGGTGTTGCTTAAAATTCCCGCCCGGAACCGTTGCGCTGCCTCTATAGCAGCATCCAGGGCGCTGTACTCGCTTTTCCTGAATATCCCTTAGAATGACCAGGCTCAATCCAGCAAAAACTCCGTGCAGCGCCTTTTTTACCG
>MDLA01000203.1 GCA_001730015.1 Chromatiales bacterium (ex Bugula neritina AB1)
ATTTCCAATCGACCAATAACGAACCCCTCGTCTTCCAGACGAGGGTCGTTCAGTTAGTTTCCGTCTATAAACCAGGGCGTAGCGAGGGTCACTCGGGTGCGTGAGGTTTCATCTACCACATGCGGGCGTTTAGTCATTCTAAAAAACTACATGAAAACAAAATGAAACAAAATGGGGGTCAAGTCTTGTAATATACATAATTAATGATATATTGGATCTATGGCGAGACCACTGCGAGTAGAATACGAGGGAGCTTATTATCACGTGATGAGCCGTGGAAGTGGCAGACAGCGTGTGTTTCACGGTAAGGAATACTACGAGAGGTTTTTGTTGTGTCTGGAGCAGGCCCACGACCGTTTCGCGTTGGAGTGCCATGCGTATTGTTTGATGGGAAATCACTATCACCTGCTGGTTCGTACCCCGAGAGGGAATCTGTCGCGAGCGATGCGTCATATAAATGGAGTGTATACGCAGTACCACAATTACCTAAGGAATACAGACGGGCCGTTGTTTAGAGGTCGATATAAGTCGATTAATATAGAAGCACCGAGCTACATGCTGGAAGTCAGTCGATATATCCACAGAAATCCGGTAGAAACCAGTAAACCTATGGTACAGAGGCTGGAAGATTACTGCTGGTCGAGCTATCCGGTGTACCGTAATCAGGTAGCGTGTCCGGGGTGGTTATACAAGGAGGCAGTATTTAGTGAATTGGAGTCCGGCCAGCCAACAAAAGCGTATGGTCGTTTTGTGGAGCAGGGTAATGATGAGGAGACAGAGAAATTCTACGCAAAGAATCAGTGGCCTGCAGTACGTGGGAGTGAGAGATTCGCAGAAAACGCCTATTTACAATCCAATGCGGCGAGTAAGGAGGTAAAACGCCCGCGAACGGTTATCAGTGCGCGGAAGATTTTGTTAGCAGTAGCACAGCATACGGGTTGTGCAAAGAGTTCGCTTTTGAAGTCAAAACGTGGTCGTGGAGTTGACAATACAGGCCGTGGATTGGCGATGAAGTTGTGTCAGGAGCAGGGAGGAATGAAATTGCGTGAGATGGCAGAGCTATTTAATGTAGGAAGCGATAGTGCAGTGTCGAGGTCAATTACGCGGACTAATGAACAATTGGCGAATGATGGAAGTATGAATCGTTTGTATAAGTGTATACTTCAAGATTTGACCCCATAAGCTTTTGACCCCATAAGCTTTTTCCCCATAAGCTTTTGACCCCACAAGCTTTTTGTTCGACATTCAGCTTGAGAACTTCGGTGCAGAGGCAGGTGAATAAAGTCGATGGTGTGAATTCATGACAAGCGGTACGGTTAGTACCTCATGGGTCATACATATTGATTGTACATACCTATGTGCATATAATAGTGCCTATGTAGCCGAATTGTTGCGAGAAGCCCCGTGAGAACCACACTTAATATTGATGATGAACTTTTACACCGTGCACAAGAATTGACTGGTATTGATGAGAAAACAGCTTTGGTGCGGCAAGGTCTGGAAGCGCTGATTGCCCGGGAGAGTGCTCGACGCTTAGCAAAACTTGGTGGTTCCGATCCGAAATTAAAAGACATCCCGCGACGTCGTTCAAAATAGTGAATGTTTTACTCGATACGTCGGTATGGATTAGGCATTTCAAAACATCCAATCTACGTGTGGTTCAATTGCTGGGATCTGAGTCTGTTGTTTCGCATGAGTTTGTAGTTGCTGAGATGGCGTGCGGTAGTTTGAAAGCCAGAGCAGAAACACTCGAATACTTAAAGGAGTTGATTGCATTGCCAACGGTTTCTACACAGGAGGTATTGCTGCTTATAGAAGCCAGGAAGCTTTACAGCCGAGGCATAGGCCTAATCGATGTGCACTTACTAGCATCGACATTGATAGTGCCAGATACTCAATTATGGACAGCCGACAAGCGATTGGAAAATATTGCTCAGGAGCTGGGTATTGCGTATGCTGGTTAAGTGGCACAACCATGAAGTACATGAGTGAAAATGTGCCACGATGATGTTTTCAAGAGAGAAATAAGAAGAAAAGGGGGCAAAATAAGGGGTCAATCCTATTACGCTATTTAGATACCATATCAAGCAACCTTTCTAACTTTCTGTAGTCGCCGGTCAATTCTCCGTTCTTCAGATGCCGTTTCATCGTAGTTATCGCACCTGATACACTGCCTTGATTGGTGAAATTGAAATTATCTGCTATTTCACGAAAGGACAGATCTCCCGGTTGCTGGCAGCAGCAGACCGCGAGTTGCCGCGCAACTGTCACTTGGGTTTCGACCTCGTTCTTTTTTTACTATTTCGACTTGTGTCGTCTTAAATCCTCTGGCTACCGCAGCGACTATTGACTTCAAATCTGGTCGTTTCGACAAAGGCTGTGATGGGTCAACTGACACCGGTAGTGCACCTTCTCTTTCTTTTATATCATCGCGGAACGTTTTCCCTTCCGGTATCCCAGTCAGATTTCCAGTGCTGTAAAACTGCATGAGCTCTTCCCCGCTTCACTTTGCCACGTAGGCTTGATAACCCGCGAAACGATTTCGTTGCCCTAACATACGATAGTTTAATGTGCGGGTTAGCCAGTCCGGCGCTGTTGCCTGATTTGTATAGGCGGGATAGCTGTTGCCCATCCATAAACCAGCGCTACTGCGGATCCCTCAGGACACGCGATCTTTCACCGCCGACGTGTAGTTACCATGGTGTTGCAAAAAAATTCCGGCCCGGAACCGCTGCTCTGCTTCTATGGCAGAATCTAACGCGCTATACTCGTTTTTCCTGAATATTACTTAGAATGACCAGGTTCAATTCAGTAAAAACTCCGTGCAGCGCCTTCTATGCTGTTCTATAAGCTCCAGTCCTCGAAATTATATGCAACATCAGGGGGTATTTAGATTGTTGATATTTGCAAAAGAGAAAAGTCGCTGTGGATTCAACGATCAAGTGAGATGCCGTCACTCCATGAATAATCCAGGCTGAACAATGGAGCATCTGTGTGTTTCAGCCGATTATATCGTTGCGTATAGATAGAGGCCATTGATGTGTCGCATAATGCGATTCAGATTGGCCTTGGGGTTTCCACCGGCAAATGATAATGAAAATCCTGTGGTGTTATGTTATTAATGAAGATTAGTCTTGGCATTGTTGCCAGACCTTAGGATATAAGTCCGTGCCGGGACGATCACCTGGCTTAAGTCCGTATTCGGTCATGATGGCACTGTGGTCAGGGTCCATCCCACACTCTCTAAATTTAATACGCGCATCGTCTCCGAGCCACTTGGTCGTAAACACTTGTAGTTCCTGATCTTCGTCGAGCTTGCCTGATCCGCCGTGCAAGATACGGCTATTAAAAGCGACACAATCTCCGGGTTTCATATCCCAGCTCACAACGCCGTACCGATCCGGGTTAGCGTCAATGTCGGGTATGGATTCTTCGGCTATACCGGAGAAATTCACCTGATCGACATCGGTTTTCCCGTCCGGGTTTAGATCGCCGAAATTGGGTTGATCAAAAATCTGATTATTCAGATGCGAGCCTGGTACGAACGCCAATGCATTTTTCTTTTTAACCGGTACCAGAGGCATCCAGATTGTACAGGTGTCATAGCCCTCTATTGACCAATAGGGCTCGTCCTGATGCCACGGAGTCGAAAACTGTGTGCCGGGTGAGCGCACGAAAACCGCATCAAAGAAAAAATTGATCTCGGTGGCTTTTAAGAGTCTGCCGGCTATTTCGGCAGCGGGGGACTTAAAAATAAACAGTTGGTATTCATCAACCTCTTGCCAGGCCTGACTGTCCCAGAACATCGTTCGTCCTTCGGCGTCACGATCCCAGGTGCGCGCACGGTGGGTCGGATTCTTACCGTTGGTCATTAACCCCTGCTTGAGCACATCTATCCAGTCAGAGTCGAACATGTCTTTTACAAGAACAACGCCATCGCGATGGTAAGCATCGATTTCGTTAACGGTTATTGCACGCTGTAATTCTGTATTCATAATTCGACCTGTGAGTGCTGGGTGATGGATAGATACGTATACGTTAGAGGTATTAACTGGATAAATAAAATAGTATTATATTTGTCTAAGGCGCAAATTTTATTATCGATGAAATCTAATCTAAATTTAAACTGGTTGAGAACCTTTGAAGCAGCAGCGCGATTGTCCGGATTTTCTGCTGCCGCACGAGAACTTGGATTAACGCAGGTTGCGGTCAGTCAGCAAATTAAATCGCTTGAAACCAAATTGGGGCACGACCTGTTTGTTCGTCATCCGAAAAAAGTACAGTTGACGGAAGCCGGTAAAGCGTACCTGCCATCGGTGCGCGAAGGGCTTGAGAAACTAACTCATGCTACCTATGGCTTATTTGGTTCAGATATCAACCGGACCATTGTGGTGCGGGCGTCTATCGCCGTATTAAGCTGGCTCACTTCCGGATTGAATTGCTTTCGTCAACAACACCCGAATATCAAACTCAAACTTGTGACATCATTCTGGCCCGATCCGATTGATACTCAAAAGGTAGACATCGATATTGTATTGATGCCAAGTCACAAGCAGACCGAGTCATCTGAAAAGCTTTCTGATGAATTTATTGTGCCGATTTGCGGGCAACACACAGGCAAAAAAATATTTTCACTAAAAGATTTACGCAAACAGGTGCCGGTGCACATAGTGGGCTACGATGATCATTGGTCGCGTTATATGAATTACTTCGAACCACTTTCGAATACAAGCACCGCCGAGAACACGAGCTTACAGGTTGACACCTCTGTTCTAGCCTGCGATTTAGTAGCGTCGGGCATCGGTTGTGCGGTTTTGATAGAACGTTTTGCGAGAAGGTCGATTGAAGCAGGGAGGTCCATTCGCATCGTCGGCGAACCAATACCATTGCAACAGTCTCACTTTCTTGTCAAAACAGAAGCTGGAAACGAGAAATCCGTTTCAGCCGAAATTGAAGTATTTAAACAATGGATTCGCGCTGAATTTGCTGCAGTGGATAGGTGACTTACCCTAAATTATTATTTTGCGCGCTAATCGGGCACCCAACTTAGTAGAGGATTCAGGTGAGCAATAATGGAGGCATGCTGTATTCATGGCGATGAGTTAAGATGGGTGTCGTTTTAACGTGGTGTTGCATAAAAAAATTCGAGACCAGAAATTTATAGATCGGTAAAAAAGGCGCTGCACGGAGTTTTTGCTGGATTGAGCCTGGTCATTCTAAGGGATATTCAGGAAAAGCGAGT
>MDLA01000204.1 GCA_001730015.1 Chromatiales bacterium (ex Bugula neritina AB1)
CTCAATGTGTAGTCATGTGTGCCAGTCAACTCCAGAACGCTGGTCTCCGGTACAGTGATAAACGCTTCTGTGGCGTCAACTATCAGTCTTCTACAGCCACGCTGCATGGCGCTGGACGATGCCCAGATTACAAAATCCCAGATCGCACGAACATGATTTCGATTGCGAAGCACAAGCATGGCATTCTCCCCATGCACACTCAGTGATTCTTCCATTTTGCTAATCCTTTTCTCACTGAACGTCGCTTCTATGCGGCTATTGATGCGCTGATAGTCCTGATAGACGCGATCCGGAGTATCACTTTCATCATGCAAGCCGTAGGGATGAGGCAGGAAAGGATCATAGGGCTGCTCGTGTATACCGTCAGTACCCAGGTACTTCAATCGGGTAAATTCTAGATAATCCTCAAACGTTTCGCGCACGAGTTTCATACCGTACTTGCCGGCATTTCGATGTACCAGCGAGCCCGGCTCGGTTGCCAGAGGTGTCACTGCGAGTTCACCAAGACCGTCACCGTAGGCATGCAGCAGATGTGCTATCCATTGTTCGGTATTTTCGATATCTGCCGCAGTCTCTCCTGCCAGACCGATGATGCCGTAAATTCCCGCATCCAGATGCGGGTAGGAAGCAATTTTGGCAATGGTGTTTTCAAACTGTTCATTACTGCGAAAGGGTTTAATCATCCGCTTGTCTGCCAGCCTTTTCCTGTGCGGTTCTGAGTACGCCTGTGCGTCTAGAGATACAAACGCACTAATGAACTTCTCCGCAACTGTTTCGACAAACTCATCATCGGGCAGGGTCCAGCAATAGAAATAGGTATGGTATTTCTTTGCAGGCATCTGTTCGAATATCTGCAAATAATATTCACGCTTCTCGGGATTGCCGACCGGATCAAAGTCAAACAGAAACGCCCCGTCCGACCACGGCGCCAACACTTCCATATCATGCAGAACCTGATCGACAGGTCGATACATATAACCTTTTCTACCGAACAACCGCTTGTGCCCCAGCGCACTGCCCGCACAATAGAGACACGTTAGTTTGCATCCCTTGCCAGTCCATATAAAAGGCGCATCGTAGCCAATTGCCCGCAGCATGGTTTCGTCGGCAATTTCTGTTAAATCATCATACAAACGCAGATCATCGTTGCTTTGTTGAACGTAGGTGGTCGGATACTCAACCAGATTGCTGAACACCATATTGCACGACGGTTGCCCCTGAGCAAGTTCAAGTAATGGCTTTTCACCGTCACCACGGATCACCACGTCAAACTCGGTTTTCTGTACCAGATGACGCGCGAAGTAGGTCGCTGTCTGGCCGCCGGCGACGATTTTAACTGCCGGTGCCCGTCGACGTATCAGTGCTGCCAGCTCTACAGCGCCGTACAGTGTGTCCCACCATTTACAGCTGATGGCAACGATTTCAGGCCGGTGTGTCGCAAGCAACATTTCCAGCCGGTCAATCCAGTACGGTCCCATCAAAGGTTCAGTGCGAACACTTACGCCATTTCTTCGGAGGTAACTGGCCAGACCAAGTGTCGCATTGTTAAACAGTGTTGACTTGCCATCAGCCCGACGAGGTGGATTGAGAATCAGTACCTGTGTCATTTTTTGTATTTGTCCGAAGCGTAGTCCCGACCTTCATGAACCGAGCCAAACGAGTGTCGGAATCCGGGGCAAATACGGGGGATAGATCCCCTTTTTGCAGGGCTTGCTGCGCTTTTAGCCGAACCGGGCCGGTTAATTCATGATTGTCACCGGAATCGGGTGGCAGACCACAGATATCGGGTACTGCTCCACTGGCCGGACCATGCGAAGTACACCTGTCCTGTGGAACTCCAATGAAACACCGCCCGCGAACTCGAACGGTGTTAATGACACTACTGGCCCTGCCAGAATTTTTGCTGATACCAGTACATGGCATCGACTGTCGATCTACCCAGATTTGCGCTGCGCTCGGCAGACCATCCAAATTCCAAATCAGGCGTGTCAACGGTGTCTTTAAACGGCATCTCAAGTGTCATGGCCAAACAGTTAAACGTCTCAGCCACATAACTTGCACAAATGCCGTAATTCGCACTATTGGGCGGCGGAACGGGATAACCATGCGTTGTTTGAAAATCCGGGTTGAGCGCCTGAAGTGTCGATTTAAAACTCTGCAGCTGATTTTCCCGGGAGTCGTCCCAGCTTTTGGTGCCCTGCGGACCGGCTATAAAGTTATAAGGCAGAGCTTCATCCCCATGCACATCCAGACACAAATCGACACCCGTCTGGTGCATCATTTCCCGGACCAGAAAGACTTCGGGACTGCGCGAGATGTCGGGTGACAGCCATTCGCGATTCAGGTTTGCGCCGACGGCATTGGTGCGCAGATGCCCCAGGTAACTGCCATCGGGGTTCATATTGGGCACGACGTAGAACACGCAGCGCTTTAACAACTGTGCCGACACCGCGTCATTGCGATCCGTCAGCCTGCGTACAAACCCCTCAGTCCACCACTGCGCCATAGTTTCACCGGGGTGCTGCCGGGCGATGACCCAGACTTTATGCCGTGCCCCGCTATCCCCACTGCTATCCCCAAGCTGCAATACATCGAGGTCACGACCCTGGATTGTCTGCCCCACTGTGATCAATTCAGCACAGTCCCCTGACAGAATTTCGGCAATGAAACTGGTGTGGCGTTCAAGAGAATATGGTGTGAAGTAAGCCACATACAGGCTGTTGGTCTGCAACTTCACCGAAAAAGAAAGCTGGCCATTCTTGTATTCAGCTGGTACGCGGTACCAGGTTTTTAAATCATCCGAGACAACCGGTTGGTAGTCTTCCCAACCTCGCGGATAGGATGACCCGCCGGCATTGGTCAGATTCAGGTAATAGCGTTCACCGGTTGTACCCGTCAGCCGGAAGTAAAACCATTGGTAAAAATCCGAGTTGCTGTCACTGCGAATAGCCAGATTCAGAGTGTGGTCAGTATCGCTTGACAGATATTCTATGTTGCCAGCATCGAACTGACAGTTAATACGTGCTACCGGCGTTGTGGTTGTCATATGAGATCGATGTTCCAGATACCAAAAATGGCAGCCATGATACAACGCTTACAGGCATGAGTATCAAGGCTGAAAATCCTCAATGTCTGCCAATATCGCAGATACGTCTGCTTCATCCGGCATTCTCCAGTCACCTCGTGGCGACAAACTGACGCTACCGATTTTCGGACCCGCGGGCAGAGTGGTACGTTTAAATTGCTGAGAATAGAAACGACGGTAAAATACCGCCAGCCACTTTTTGATCGTTTCTGCATCATAGAGGTCAATGAAGGTAAGTTTCGCCAGAGCATAGATTTTTGCTGCACCAAAGCCGCTGCGAATGGAATGATAAATAAAAAAATCATGCAACTCATAAGGACCGATAATTGACTCGGTCTCCTGCATCTGTGTGTCTGACTCGGCGGGCACCAGTTCAGGCGATACCGGCGTATCCAATACTCTGTTCAACGCTTCTGC
>MDLA01000205.1 GCA_001730015.1 Chromatiales bacterium (ex Bugula neritina AB1)
TTGTTCTCTCGCGTCGAATACCTGCTGATATTTGCTGGAGAAAAAATTAGTTGTGGAATCAAAGGTCAGGTGAGATCCCGTCAATCCCGTGAATTATGCGGGTTACGTCTTCTTCTATTTACAGCCACCAGAAATATAGCCAACAGCGCTGGCAGTGGCTGACTCATTGCGCCGCCACCACTACCGCCGCTTGCCGATGTGACGATCGTTTTAGACTGTGTAGACGCATTATTGTCCACCGGATCTATAGCATCGCCTGTTAGCGTGAATTCAAGTGATTTCTCGTTGTTCGCTGTAACTGACTCGTTTTCTACAGAACTTACAGATGCGAAAATAGTGGCTGGTCCGCGACGGATAGCCATAACGGAGAAGTTGCTGCTACGGGTTTCACCGGGTGTGATCTCCGCAAGTGCACAGGTCACCGCACTGCCATTAATGGAACAGTCGCTGCTTGCCACAAAAGAAAATGCATCCGGCAGCGCGGCACCAGCGACTGGCGTGGTTGCTGTAACTGAGTTGCTGTCATTGGTGCTGGATAGTGTTACTACAATGATATCGCCGGTTGTCGCTTGTAACGAATCAGCAGAGAGTTCCATACGCAGATCGACTGTCGGTGTAACCGTTACGTGCGTTTGTGGCGACACCTGAATAGTCTGAGTATTGTCTGCTGGAGTGATGTCTGACTGGTCTGCTGAGACAGAGAATCTTATTTCGGACGCTTCAGTCACATTGCCACTTGTAATCAGGGTAATTTGCGCAAGGTTGCCGGGTGCTATCTCGCTCAGAGTACACCTAACGGCGTTGTCGGCCGTACTGCATCGGCTCGTCGGCTCCAGGGTTAGCCCGGCAGGGAGTTCCATTGATAAGACAGGGGAAGTGGCTATTGTCGTTTCATGGGTGTTTTCTATATCAATACTGTATGCAGCGCTTCCGGATTGTCCCGGCGTGCCGGTATCGACTGAAACTCGTATGGCCAGGTCGGAGGCCGCTCCGGTTGAATCGTCAGAGACCATTGTCAGCGTGCGCCAGCGCCCGCGAGCGTATGCGGTTATTGCCCCCTCCGGAATTAATCCGTTAGTGACTGCGTTTGACTCAACCGAAATCTCGGCGTTCGCTGGTATTGCGACGTCTTCAAATATATGGGACTGAATGCCCCAGTCTTCGTTGACTCGTGCATTGGTGGCGGTACCGACTATTACACCATTGACCAGTAAGCGAAAATCACATTCGCCGTCAATTTCACCGAGTGTATCCAGAGTGACATCGTAGTTGCCGCCGGTACCGGTGAACGGGGCAGTGGCGCGGGCGAACAGGTCTCTGTTCTCTGGTCGGCCGGCATTGATCGCCAGCGCATCACGATCATTGGCTTGATCTTTATAGTACGGAACAACGCCGTCCTCTATCGAAGGGAAGTCGGATATGGCTTGATAAACCAGTGTCTCGGCTTGCAGACTGGCGCTTCCCAGAGAGCAACACGCGGCGGCAATTGCGAAGAATATTTTTTTCATCAGGGGATAACCCGGTTCGAGGGATATCTACTGGAAAACGGCTGATTAACTCGCACCTTGAGATGTGTACTGTCGAAGCCATCTCGCATTGCAACATGTCATAATGTAGCGAAACTCATTGTAAGGTGGAGAAAGTGACCCATACCCTGGCATCGACGCGAAATGTGCAGCTCGCGAGTGAGGTATTGAAACAGCGTTTTGGTGAACGGTTTTTAACCGGTGATTCTATTAGAGAGCAACACGCTCACACGCTTACTTATCTTAGAAATCAGCCGCCTGATGCCGTGGTCTACGCAGAAAATTCAAGTGATGTTGCGTTGATTGTCGAGATCTGCGCCGAGCATAATTGCCCGGTGATACCCTTCGGCACGGGTTCTTCACTGGAAGGACAGCTGAATGCTCCGGAAGGCGGTGTGTCTATTGATATGTCGCAGATGAATGAGGTCGTTGAGATTCATCCCGAAGATCTTACCGTGACTGTTCAGCCCGGAATAACACGAAAAGCGCTTAACAGTTACCTGAGAGATACCGGTTTGTTCTTCCCCATCGATCCTGGAGCTGATGCAAGCATTGGCGGTATGGCTTCAACCCGGGCGTCGGGCACCAATGCGGTTCGATACGGAACCATGAAGGACAACGTTCTAGGGGTACGTGCCGTAATGGCAGACGGGCGTGAAATCAAAACGGCAAGCCGGGCGCGAAAGACAGCGGCGGGTTATGACCTCACACGTTTACTGGTCGGGTCAGAAGGTACTCTGGGTGTTATAACCGAAGTCACGCTTAAATTGCATGGTTTACCGGAGTCCGTTGCCGGTGGTATCTGTAATTTTCCTGATATCAGCTCCGCTTGTCAGGCGGCCATTCAAACGATCCAGTACGGGATCCCGATCGCCAGAATTGAATTGCTGGATCCGGTTCAGGTAGCTGCCTGCAATGCGTACTCGAAACTTAATCTGGCAGAAAAGCCCACAGTATTTGTAGAGTTTCACGGTTCTGACGCATCCACAGCTGAGCAATCGGCCATGTTCGGCGAAATTGTCAGTGATTGCGGTGGTTCCGATTTTCAATGGACTAGCGATGAAGAAAAACGAAGCAAGTTATGGCAGGCCCGTCACGATGCCTACTGGGCCGCTCGCGGGCTGCGGCCGTCGGCTGAAGCTATTGTCACCGATGCCTGTGTCCCTATATCGCAACTGGCCGCCTGTGTTGAACAGACCTGTCAGGATATAAAAGAACATAACCTTCTGGCACCGATAGTCGGCCATGTTGGCGATGGTAATTTTCACACCAGTGTGCTGGTCGATATGAACAGCGAAAGCGAATTACTCGAAGCAAAGCAGTTTGCCGAGCGGCTTAGTCATCGGGCAATAAGTATGGGTGGCACATGTACCGGCGAGCACGGCATCGGACAGGGAAAAAAAGCCTATCTGCGTGAAGAACTTGGCGATACCGTAGATTTTATGGCAACAATAAAAGCGGCGATGGATCCGGGAAATATTATGAATCCGGGGAAGATATTCTAGAGTATTGTAATCTCCAACCGTATGAATGATCCAGGCTTAACCCGCATTATTCACGGCGAGGGTTTTCAAAGTGGATATTCTTCTCGCGTCGCATACTTACTGATATTTGTAAGAGGAAAAGCTCTCTGTGGAATCAAAGGTCAAGTGAGATTCCGTCAATCCCGTGAATAATGCGGGTTAATTACCAAGACTATAATTACAAAATTGAGTGAAGTGAATGGTGAGTTGTTGGTCGATCAGTGAAATGACGCCAAGCTGTGGGGCTTCCCTTGATGGCGAAAAGCTGTTCCAGTCCTATTGCGGTCGGGGTGCTGGCGCCTGATATAGCGCTGAGCGCATGGTAGAAAAAGGGATTCCCTTTATACTGCCAGAGATTGGTCGGTGAACATGTATTTTAACTGCTGAGAATGTTCAATGGCTTCAAGGAATTCATCGCCGCTTTCGACTTTCTCCGTATCCTGCATCGGCAAGCCCAGTTTCATCGGAGGATGATGCATGAATAGATAAACGGGGTGATCACTTGCGGTTTGCAATTCATCAGAAAGCCAATCAAGTCTGGACTTGCAGAGTTCACCGGCGTCAGAACCTGGCTTTAATGTGTCCAGGCATAGAAATGTTCGTTCTGGCGTTTTTATCGAGTATTGAATGTATTCACGCATGCAACTGTCTGGTAGCGTGAAAGTAGAACGCAGCAGGAATCTATTGTCGTGGTTCCCCGCCATCGGGTAGTAGGGTATATTTAATGTGTCCAGGCGATCTTTGAGTGAAGTGTAATCTTCGAGACTTCCTCTACCCTGGTGTTGCATAAAATTTCGAGTTCAGAAGCTTATAGAGCGGTATAAACGGCGCTGCACGGAGTTTTTACTGGATTGAGCCTAGTCATTCTAAGTGATATTCAGGAAAAATGAGTACAGCGCCTTAGATACTGCTATAGAAGCAGTGCAGTGGTACTGGGCCGGAATTTTATGCAACTCCAGGGTCTTTTAACCAGATCACCGGAAATCAAGCAGAATAAGCTGTCGCTATGGTTTTCGTTGATGAAATCGATAGCCGCAGACAATCGCTCTTGCGGGTTATGATTCAGAACGTTTTCCTGCGCGCTAAAATGCAGGTCGGATAACCAGATTATATTCAATTTTCTTCAGTGTCGTATTGCATATGATAGAAAATAGCAATTGTAATGCATCGATGCCATTATGGACAATACCGCGCTAACTCGTATCGTACACGAGTTAGACGGTACGTTGCCTGGTGTTATGCATTCCGCCCGAAAAAACTGAGTAATAATCTCTGGACATTAAATCTTTAAGCCGGGAGTTTACATCAGGATGAACGTAAGCTCCCCCGGGCCGTAACCGGGTACGTCCACCTTGAAGGCGACTGTTTCCACGTCATCCCCGAGTTCAGCAACCAGTTCTGTTTTAGTTCCCGGAGGGTAGACCTTTTCCAATCTCAGATGCTCCGAAGTGCCGCTCATAACTGCTCGTGTCAGAATGTTCACTACTTCGTAGTAGCATTCCTGCATGACTTCGGTCAGTTCTTTACTCTCGACAGCGTCATCTGCTCCACCCTTGGGTATCATCATCATAATTGACCCGGAATAGGCTACCATTTCTATATTGGCTACGCACAGGCAGATTGGCTTGTCATCATCACTGATATAGTTTGCGATATATCCGCCTGCGGGATCAACCGCTGTGCCGTCACTGACCTCTACATCGTTACCGAACAGTGCACCCAGTAGGTCTTTAACTGATGTAGCCGTTGGGCTAACACATAATTTTGCCATTTTCTTATCCGATTATTGCGCCGAGAACTTTTTCAAACATTTCCACAGTGAAGGGTTTCGAAATCAGGAATTTCGCACCGTTATCGCTCGCCAGAGCGCGCATAGGCGGTGTTGCTTCAGTGGTAATAAAACCGAAGGTGACCTCGTTTCCATCTTCACGTAGTTTTTTAAGTAGTTCTATGCCGGTCATGTTCGGCATGTTCCAGTCTGCTAGAATTAGATCGGGTTGATCTTTAGCGACTTCCTCGAGCGCAAGCAAGCCATCGGCTGCTTGTACTACATCGTTTCCACCAAACCCTGCCTGACGCAAGGTCTTGATTATCATTAAGCGCATCGCTGTGCTATCGTCGACAACTAAAATCTTCATGAGTCTCCCTCTCGTGATGATGTCCAGTAGATATTTTCGGTCGAGCTTGTAAAAGCCTTAGTATCTTGTGGGTGAAAAATTAATAAAAATATATATTTCCGGTTTTCTAATTATGAATATATTACTTTCGCTGATAGGTTGTGCCACCGAGGCAGGTATAGGAATCGCACAGCTCGTTTAAGCTCTCCGAGTGACCGACAAACAATAGATCGCCAGGCTCCTGTAATTCTGAAAATCTATTGAACAGATCTATCTTGGTGCTTTTGTCAAAATAGATAACGACATTCCTGCAGAAAATAATGTCAATGCGGCTATTGAAGTCGAATGGTTCAACCAGATTTAGTCGCTTGTATTCGATCAGATCCCGCAGTGGTTTTTTGACCCGGACTTTTCCGGCCAGCTCCCCTTTACCCTTGACAAAAGCAAATTTTTTACGAGTACGATCGAGTGATTCTATTTTGTCTTCGGAATAGATAGCTTGAGCGGCTTTATCAATGATCGTCTGGTCAATATCCGAGGCAATTATTCGTATATCACTGGAGAATATGTCCTCGAAATATTCTGCAAGTGAAATGGCGATTGAATAGGGCTCTTCACCTGAAGAGCAGGCGGAAGACCATATAGTCCGGTTTTCCGGGCCGATTTCAGCCAGATGCTTTACCAGCGTATCGAAATGATGGTTTTCGCGGAAAAAGTGAGTGTGGTTTGTGGTTACCTGATTGGTAAACTGGGTCAGTGACTCCCTCCCGGACTCAACGCGATCACAGTATTCGCCCAGCGTTTGGATATTCAGGGTTCGCATTCGTTTTGAGATTCGGGCGCGAACGAAATCCTGCTTGTCATCGGCGATGACTATAGCGGTATGCTTATAAACAAGCTTTTGAATTCGATTGAATTCTTCGGTTTTTTGTTTTGCTAGACTAAGCTTGGGTGCACTGCTTTGCATCCTTGATCGTTCCGTGATTAGGGTGTGAGTCGCATCACAGCTAGCGGTGTTCCGGCGGGATTCTTGATAGTGCCGCGTATCAGAGTTTTAGTTGCAAGGTGGCTGCAAAATGTGCGAAGGAGCCAATTACTAAATAATTTTCCATTTCGCCGATAAAGTTTTGGAGAGAGCCTGTTGCAGGCTCCTGATTTAAGCGCTGGCACTGTTGTTGATTCTAGTGAAAAGAAATACCGATAAGGCACATGGATTGTTCAGGCAGCAGGTTTCTCTGTAGCGAACTTACTAATGTGGCTGTGAGAATTACTGTGTCTGACGTGGCATTTCGGTATTCACAGAAAATTATTCCTGTTCCATATTATTGTCAGTGTAATTGCGTGCTTAATGGGCATGGGGTTGCGGCATTTTAGCGTCGATCGTCGTCCGGATAGTTTTGTCATCCGGTTTTAATGCCTGCTAATTGACACGGGAAAAAATTGACACGTGTTCTGTGCAATTGAATGCTGACGCCGAGAGAGTAATGTCATGGATCTTGATCTTACGGAAATTTACGAAGTATTCTTTGAAGAGAGCGCCGAAGGCCTGGAAGTGATGGAAAGCGGGCTTCTGGGTCTTGACCTGGGTGCAGCTGATCTGGAGATCGTTAATAATATATTTCGCGCAGCTCATTCTATAAAAGGCGGAGCCGGAACTTTCGGTTTTCTCGGAATCTCGGGTTTTACGCATGGTGTTGAAACGATTCTTGATCAGATTCGTGATGGCAATCGCGAGGTGACTGAGGATGCTGTGCAGTTGCTGCTGGAGTCAGTGGATTGCATTGGCAGCATGATCGAAAACCTGAAGAACGGTGAGCCCGATGATTCACCCGCACGTGAACTACTGGATGTACGTATAAAAAAAATGCTGGAGGATTCAGATGGCGCTGTTCAGTCTGGTGATCAAGTGTCTGAAGCGGTTGATTCGACTGATGGAGCGGCGGTAGCTGCCGGAGAGGTGAAGGAGTGGCGTATTTCCTTTAAGCCATCATCCGATATTCTACATAGTGGTAATGACCCGCTCATTATATTTAGAGAGCTATCTGAGCTCGGGGAAGTGGAAGTCACAGCAGATACAGAGGGGTTGCCCAGCTTCCAGGATCTGGATCCGGAAGAGCTGCATGTAACGTGGAATATTCTTCTCAAAGCCGCGACTGATAATAAAGCGATTAGCGAATTGTTCACGTGGGTTGCTGAGCAGTGTGAGCTCGAAATTAACTGCGCTGATGACAGCGAAGCAGGCGAATCTGCGTCGGATACCGCAACGGCTGCCGGTCAGCCAAAAGCTGAAGCTTTGCCTGCAGCTGCTGCACAGGCAGCGCCCGGACCGGCGAAGCCGAAGAAAAAGGCGTCATCAGAATCTTCGTCTATCCGTGTTGGTATAGATAAGGTTGATTCGCTGTTGAATCTTGTGGGTGAGCTTGTAATAACCCAGTCCATGCTGCGAAGGTTCGGCGAATTTTATAACCCTGATGTAATTGACGAACTCAGGGATGGCTTAATACAGCTGGAGCGCCACACTCGAGAGCTGCAGGAAAGCGCCATGCAAATTCGGATGCTGCCGATTAATTCCAGCTTCAGCCGGTTCCCGAGGCTGGTCAGGGATCTTAGCAACACGTTGGGTAAAAAGATCAATCTGGTGGTGTCAGGGGAGCATACCGAGGTCGATAAAACGGTACTTGAAAAACTCAGCGATCCGCTGGTCCACCTGGTTAGAAATTCACTTGATCATGGTATAGAGTTGCCCGATGTGCGAGTTCGTAACGGCAAGACTGATACTGGCACGCTGCACCTCAGTGCAGCTCACGAAGGTGGCAACGTGGTGATCAAGGTGGAAGATGATGGTGCTGGTCTCAATCGTGAGCGCATCATGCAGAAGGCAGTAGAAAAGGGATTGGTCGCCGCCGAAGAGAATCTTTCCGATGAGCGTATAGATAATCTGATATTCCATCCCGGGTTTTCTACTGCAGAGGTGGTCAGCGACGTGTCAGGGCGCGGTGTGGGGATGGACGTGGTTCGTCGCAATATAATTGATCTGGGCGGGCAGATCCGCGTACAGTCCGTTCCGGGTAAAGGGACATCGCTTCGAATCAGTCTGCCGCTTACGCTGGCTATTCTGGATGGACAGTTAGTTCGTGTCGGCTCCGAGATTTATGTAATTTCGCTGTTGTCTATTGTGGAAACAGTGCAAGTGCTGCCAGATCAGATTAAAACAGTGAGTGGTAGCGGCGAAGTGTATTTGTTGCGTGATCGCTATATACCCGTGGCGCGTGCAGCGGATGAATTCGGGGTAAAGCAAAAACCCGATGGCAAACCGGCTGATCTGCTCGTTATTGTAGAAACCGAAAATATCCGGTTCGGGGTACTGGTTAATGAATTGCTGGAGCAACAGCAAATCGTTATTAAAAGTATCGAGAAAAATTACAAAAAGGTGGAGGGAGTGACTGGTGCCACTATTCTGGGGGACGGGCGAGTCGCCTTGATTCTCGATATACCCGGGTTGTTGCAAAACCTCAAGGATAATGGATCACTAGCTCCCGAGGACGTTGAGTTGTCTGTCGCAGCCTGATTAGTGAAAAGCCGGCCTATATGAAATTCAATGGAAAAAATACGGATATGCGATCAGAGATTAATACATGAGTACAGATGGTACTGAAAGTGCGGACAACAGCAGTGAGTTTCTCACCATCATACCTGGGAGAGAAGAATACGGCGTTGATATTCTTTCAGTGCAAAGGGATTCAGGGTTGGAATGGAGTTACCCTGATTCCTGATACCCCGGACTACATGCTGGGGATAACTAACCTTCGTGATGCGATTGTTCCCATAATAGATCTGCGGGTTAAATTTGAACTGAAGTCCGCGGAGTTCAAATCGGTGAACTGTTGTCATTGTGGTCCAAGCCGTGCTTGAGGGGAATGAGCATGTACTTGGTCTTGTTGTTGAAGCGGTATCAGAGGTGTACAAATTTGATTATGGGACCATTCAGAGTAATCCGGAGTTTGAGAATCAACCAGTCAAAGATGTTGTGAAAGGATTGATACCCGTTGAGGATAAGATGGTGATTATTCTTGATATAGATCAGCTTGTCTCAGACTGGATACCAAGCCTGGAGTCAGAAAAGGAAGTGGCGTAGCAACGTCAATTTTGAGTCGGGATCAGCTCTGTTGAAATTAAAATCAAAATTATTGATTGCGTTTGCGCTGGTGTCAATTGTGCCATTGGCTGGAGTGTCCTATCTGTTAAGAGCCAAGGTCGAGGCGGTATTAAAGGACTCAGCAGTTTCGGCGCTTGAGGCGGCATTGCATGCACGCAGTGATTCACTCAATTCCTATTTTGAATCTGTGCACGTTCAAATCGGGCTGATGTCCCGCGATCAGTCTATAGTTGAAGCCGCGAAGGACTTTACCTCGTCATTTAATGATCTGAACAGTGCTCAGCCAATTTACCCCGGGGCGAGCAGTGGCCTTGACAGGTCAGATGGAAGAGGCTCGAAGGAATACCGTTCTGCGTTAAAAAAATACTATAAAAATCAGTTCGGGAGAAAGCTCATTGATGAATTCGCACACACTGAAGCCGGGCTGGGTTCGCTTATACCGACAAGCCGGGCCGGTAGGTACCTGCAGAATCACTATATTGCGGGAAATCAGCACCAGCCTGACTACAAAAGTGGATTAAACGCCGCCGCCGATGGAAGCACTTACAGTGAGGTGCACAGAGAACATCACTACTATCTGAGTGAGTTTTCGAGCGCTTACGGATTCGATGATTTATTAATCGCAGATTCGGCCAGTGGAAATGTTGTCTACAGTGTTCGTAAAGAACTGGATTATGCTACCTCCCTGAAAACGGGGCCGTATTCCGACAGCGGCATAGCGGAAGCGTTTGAGAACGCCATTTCTCTGCCTGCGGGTAGAGCGTACCAGACGGGAATTGATCATCGCTATCTTCCTTCCTACAATCAACCGGCTGTGTTCGTGTCAGCGCCAATCCGGGATAAGGCGGAGACCGTCGGTGTATTGATCTACCGGTTACCACTGGCGGTGCTTAATGAAGCTATCGTCGAACCCCAGGGTATCGGAGAGACCGGCAAAGCCTATCTGGTGGATGAGGACAATCTACTGCTAACGCAGATGCCATTTACCGATACGAACACCGTATTGACCTTATCGGTTGATTCATTGCAGCCCGGGCGGAGCGGGTCCGCTGAATCGGCTGTAGACATCAATGATGTTGCCGTGCTTAGAGTCACTGAGACAATCGATGTGTCTGGGACCAGATGGTTGTTAGTAGTTGAGCAGAATCTGGAAGAGGCATTGTCAATTCCAGATCTATTGGATAAAACTGCTGTATCGGTGTTAGCGGTGGGTATGTTGTTCGCGATAGGTGTTGCCCTTGTGATGGTCAGAATCACGCAGAGGCAACTTGGAGCAGATCCATCCGAGCTCAACCTGATCGCTTCGGAGGTTGCGGCCGGTGATTTTTTGCGGAATCCGGAGAATGGTCAAAAGTTGTCAGGCACACTCAAAGCGATGTATGCGATGCAGGCCGATCTGAAAGAGCGCATGCTCTCGGAGCGTGAACGCAGCGTCCGGTCGTTGCGGTTGAAAAATGGGCTGGAGAATCTGGGATCAATGATCTGTCTTGCTTCGGAGGATCATTCTATTGTTTTCGCTAATTCCAGCATGCGCAAATATTTAGTTGAGCATAGTGGTGCACTGGCTTCACTGAACCCGTCACTTGCGACAACTTCACTGGCGACAACTTCACTGGATCAACTGGATCTCGCGGCACTTACTGATGATCCGGTTTCATACCGTGCAATTATAAACGGGCTGTCTGATCTTCATGAGGCTGAATTCATTGCCGGTGATCGGGTAATTTGCATAAAGCTCAACGTCATTCGGGATGATGACGGTGCGCGACTCGGGACGTCAATGGAATGGACTGATGTCACTGATGAGCGGCGTGTTATGGAGGAAGTTGATACGGTTGTCCGGGCCGCCAGTGAGGGTAGATTTAACGATCTGATAGAAAGTGATAAAAAGGCGGGCGTGTACCTGCCCCTGGTCAATAGTGTTAATAAATTACTAGATGTTACCCGGCGCATGGTCGAAGATGTAAAAATAGTTATGAGGGGGGTTGCCGAGGGTGATTTATCCCAAACAATAGATGCAGACTACGCCGGCTCATTTGCCGATGTAAAATGCGATGCCAATCTGTCCGTTGGAATTCTGACTGAAATAGTCCGGAATATTCGTGCTGTAGCCCGTAACGTTGATCAGACCTCTCACGAACTAAATGCCGGTAGTATAAATTTGAGCCAGCGAACTGATCGCACGGCGGCGAGTCTTCAGGAGACAGCATCCAGCATGGAAGAGATGACCTCCTCAATAAAATTGAATGCTAGTAATTCGATGAAAGCTAAAGCCATAGCGTTGTCTGCCAGAGAAGAAGCAGAGAAGGGTGGTCAGATAGTTGGCCAGGCAGTAGAGGCTATGGAGGGAATAAATGAGTCCAGCCACAAAATATCAGAGATTATCGGTGTTATAAATGATATTGCATTTCAAACAAATCTGCTGGCACTGAATGCTTCAGTAGAGGCAGCACGGGCGGGTGATCAAGGACGGGGTTTTGCTGTGGTCGCCAGTGAGGTACGTAACCTTGCCGGGCGAAGTGCAACCGCGGCGAGGGAAATAAAAGATCTGATTGAAGATAGCGTGACTCGTGTTGAAGATGGTGCCGAGCTGGTTAATGATTCCGGCCGATCACTTAATGGATTAATCTCTCAGGTTAAAAAAGTTACGGAAATTGTTTCTGAAATCTCAGAGGCGAGTCAAGAGCAGTCCGTGAATGTAGCGATGGTTAATCAAACCATACATCAGCTTGACGAGGCCACCCGGAAAAATGCTGCAATTGTGGAACAAGGTGCTGTTGCGAGTCAGTCAACGACGGAGCAGGCGGATAACCTGCTCAGTTTAATTGGATTCTTTGATATCGGGGATAACACCGGAAATAGACCGCGGTCCATCCATCCACGGGCGAACCTTCCGGGTGTGGCTGGTGTTAACGCGGCAAATTCGTGAGATACACCTTTTAAATTAAGCGGCTTCCAAATGTGAAGGTGCGTGAGTATACATTTGAAAATGGAGATAGGTAGACTCAAATGGCGAAGAAAAAACAGGTATTGAACAAGAAGCGCGCCGCTGTAAAAGCTGGTGCTGCCAATGCAGGTAAGGTGCAAAAGTCAGCTGTCGCACGAACGGCGACTGCATCTAAATCGAACACAGGCCGGGCAACCGCAAAGAAAACTGCTAAATCTGCTTCAGCCGCGTCTGGAAAAAAGTCAGCTGTTTCGGAGAAAAAGCCTGTCGTTTCGAGTAAAAAAGAGTTGGAGGCAAGCACGTCTGCTTCAGCCAGGAAAAAGGCGCTGACGAAGAAAAAGGCCACAACGAAGGTTCAGGCTGAAACTAAAGTAAAAGCGAAGGTAAAAGCTAAAGCTAACGTTAAAGCTAACGCTAACGCTAACGCTAACGCTAACGCTAACGCTAACGCTAACGCTAACGCTAACGCTAACGCTAACGCTAACGCTAACGCTAACGCTAACGCTAACGCTAACGCTAACGCTAAAGCTAAAGCTAAAGCTAAAGCTAAAGCTAAAGCTAAAGCTAAAGCGAAAACAAAAGCTAAAGCTAAAGCTAAAGCGAAAACAAAAGCCAAAGGGACAACTGTACCCGCAAAAGCCCGGGGAGCAGCAAAGCCGTCTGCCCGGAAGAAGGTAGCAGTTGTTTCTAAACCGGATAGTGATTCCGGCACGGTGGTTATAGAAGAAGCGGTAGCTCTGGATAGCATAGCAGAGGATGCTAAATCCAGTGCAGGGTCTGATAGCGCCATCAAAGAAAGTGCCAGCTTGCCGACAACTGACGATAAGGCGGCTAGCGACGGGCAGGATACTGATCGCGTGACTACGGCTGCTGATAACGAGCGGCCAGCGTCGGTGGATGGAGCCACGCTAGAGGATAATGCGGCTTCGACAAAGACCGCGACCAGGGAAGGAAATGGTGTGACTGATAAAGACCAAGTTCAAAAGGAAGAGTCGGATGATACGTTTGTCGTTTTACTCGACGATCCGGCTGAGGCAGCTCCGGCAGCTACTGCAGCGGCACCATCGGTCCAACTGGATGAAGAGGATGATGATTCGTTTTTAATTGTTTTTGGTAACGACGTTAGTGAGGAAGATCAGGAAATCGCTATTGATGTAAGCGATGAAGGTGCCTGCTCAATCACTTTGCCGACTGATATTACAATGCGAAAGCTCGATAGCTTGAAAGATAGCCTGGTCGGCGTGATGGATGTTAAGTCCGTTACCCTCGATACGGCGCAGGTCAGGTGTGTGGATTCCGCTTCATTTCAACTGCTTTGGTCGTATTCATCTTCTCTCAAAGATTTAAATATACCGTTGGAAATCGTCGGAGCGTCCGAGGAGTTCAGCAACTCGTCTAAATTGCTGGGCCTGAGCTTGTAGGGCGGTACAGTGACTATCGCTGGCAGGGAAATCTATTTCTGCCAGTATAACCCGCAATCACAGCAACAGCGCTGGTTCCCGGGAGGTCATGTATCGGGTTCCAGCGGGAACGGTGTTGCTTGTGATCACTATTCGGATAGTGCTCATGACTGTATAAGTGGGAAAGCCGGATTGGGGAAGTAGATGAGAGAGGTTCATTCCTGGATACGTGAACTACAAAGTTCAGGTCCTGTGGTGTCTGACAGGCGGAGTAAAGATCCGCTAAGGTTCATGGATAATGCTCTGGGAATGGAGGTCGTACAGATACTACCCGGGGATTGCTATGTTTCGTCGAGAGACGAGTTGTTGTCAACGGTACTAGGGTCGTGTATTTCAGTTTGTCTATACGATCCTGTGGCACGCCTCGGAGGGATGAATCATTATTTGTTACCGGAGGGAGACAAGAGAATTGCGGGGACAGCTGATGCCGCTCGCTATGGTAATTTCGCTATGAACGAGCTGATTGCGACACTCGTAGAACTCGGCGCGCGGAAGTCGGGGTTGGAGGCCAAGGTATTCGGTGGTGGTGCCATGTTCACCAGTGAGCAGGATGTTGGCCAGCGCAATATAAAATTCGCAGACGAGTACTTGAAAAACGAACATATCGAGGTAGTAGGGCGCGATGTAGGATTACCCTTTTCGCGTAAAATTCGATTTAGCCCGGTGACTGGCAAGGTAATGGTCAAGAGGCTACCGTCGTTACATCAGAATTCAGCGCAATCGTCCGGGAAGCAAGCGCCTGATAGCGGCCTCGACAATGGCCCGGATTCCGATGGTGGTGATGATTTATTGCGTAAGTGCGGTTAAGTGCAGTGACTGTTAAGAAAAAAGTTCTGGTTATAGATGATTCAGCGGTTGCCAGGCAGGTTTTGACGGCCCTGATAAACCGGCATCCTGGACTTGAGGTTGTGGGTACCGCAGCAGATCCGTTTATCGCACGCGACAAAATCAAGTTACTGAATCCGGATGTGCTCACGCTTGATGTCGAAATGCCCCGTATGGACGGTCATCAGTTTTTGAGAAACCTGATGCGTTTACGTCCTATGCCGGTAGTAATGGTTTCCTCCCTTACAGAAAAAGGTGCGGTTGCATCATTGCTTGCGCTGGAGTTAGGTGCAATTGATTGCATTGGCAAACCGAGTACCGATTGCGGTGATGCGCTGGCAAATTTCGGTGAAGAAATCGGTGAGAAACTGATTGCTGCGGCCGGTATAGAGAAAGAGCAGTTGCGGCAGACTCGCGAAAAAGAGAATCGCCCATTGTTTTGTAGTGTGGAAGCAAAGCACCCAAGGGCAAAGTCATTGCTGGCACTGGGTGCATCAACGGGTGGAACCAAGGCTCTGGAGCATGTGTTGCATGGTCTGCCGGAAAATTCACCGGGTACAGTCATTGTGCAGCATATTCCTGGCTCCTTTAGTGAGGCACTTGCTAGAAAGCTTGATCAAAATAGCTGTCTTATCGTCAGGGAAGCCGTTGATGGTGAACCGATACTGCAGGGACACGCCTATCTGGCGCCGGGAGAGCAGCATCTGGAAGTGGTTCGCGATGGTCTTTTTTTTAATTGCAGGCTGCTTGATACAGAGCCGGTCAGCCGGCACCGGCCATCGGTTGATGTGTTGTTTAATTCAGTAGCTTATAGTGCGGCCAACAGAGCGATAGGCGTTATTTTAACCGGTATGGGTAAAGATGGCTCCAGTGGCTTGCTGAACATTCGAAACTCCGGATGCCCGACTATTGCACAGGATGAAGAATCCAGCGTGGTTTGGGGGATGCCGGGCTCAGCGGTTGCTATTGGCGCTGTTGATACCGTGTTGCCGCTAAGTAGTATTCCAGAGCAAATACGTGCTTTGACGGAAAAAATGGCAACTTGAGCAACGGCAGCCGGCTGTGAGCATATTGCCTCATTTTATGATTATTGAGACCCGAGCGCTCATTAGTTTATTCATTCTGTATTAGAAATGAAATTCTGCTGCAGACAGTTAATTTGTGTTCTAACACTAACACAGTGTGTCTTCAAACACGCAGCAACTGGACCTATAGCAGTTACGTCGCTGTCGCTTTTACCCGATGGATTATTTGGGCATTGTGCGAACATGCAAGTACGTTTCGTACTGGATAAGAGGCTAAAAAGATGAGCTTGGATCAAGAAGACGGGGTAAACATAGACGAGGTTCTGGACAGCGATCAAGCGCATGTCTGGCACCATCTCACACAGCACAAGGGGTTTGAATCTGCCAAGCCGCCAGTCATGGTGAGTGGTAAAGGCATGCGTATCACCGATGCAAACGGCAAGGAGTTTCTTGATGCTGTTTCCGGTGGGGTGTGGACAGTCAATGTCGGTTATGGGCAAGAGCGCATAGCTAATGCGGTTCGTGATCAATTGGTGAAGATGTGCTATTTCGCCAATTCTGCAGGCAATATTCCGGGTGCTTTATTTGCTAAAAAGCTCATCGAGAAAATGCCCGGCATGAGCCGTGTGTATTATTCGAATTCAGGTTCCGAGGCAAATGAAAAAGCTTACAAAATGGTTCGGCAGCTTGCTGCAATCGAGAACAATGGTGTTAAGCACAAGATTATTTATCGGGATCGCGACTACCATGGAACAACCATTGGAGCCTTGAGCTCAACCGGGCAATTTCAGAGAAAGGCACAGTACGGTCCATTTGCACCGGGCTTTGTTGAAATGCCGCATTGTCTGGAATACCGCAGCCAGTATGGTGATGTCGCAGACTATGGCGAACGAGCCGCCCGTGAGCTGGAAAAAGTCATTTTGCAAGAGGGGCCTGAAACAGTGGGTGCAGTGGTTCTTGAGCCTGTGACTGCAGGCGGTGGTGTTATCACTCCGCCGGAAGGCTATTGGGAGACGATTCAGGAAATCTGTAAAAAGTACAGCGTGCTGTTGCATATCGATGAGGTTGTCTGTGGAGTTGGTCGAACCGGAAAATGGTTCGGGTATCAGCACTATGGAATTAAGCCCGACTTCGTCACCATGGCGAAAGGTGTGGCCAGTGGTTACGCCGCGATTTCCTGCACGGTTACCACAGAGGAAGTATTCGAGCGTTTTAAAACGGATGCAGACGACCCGATGAGTTACTTCCGGGACATCAGCACATTCGGTGGCTGTGCTTCCGGTCCGGCCGCTGCGCTGGAGAACATGCGTATCATTGAGGAAGAGCGTCTGGTCGAGAATGCCGAGAAAATGGGTGTTTATCTGATGGAGAAGTTGCAATCATTGCAGCAGAAGCATCAGATCATCGGTGATGTTCGCGGTAAAGGGCTATTTGTCGGGATGGAGCTGGTAAAGGATCGGGCTACAAAAGAACCGGTAGATGAATCGATTCCAGCAAGAATAGCAGCTGATTGCATGAGCAATGGCGTCATAATTGGCCGCACCAACCGAAGCTTCGAAAAGCATAACAACACCCTGTGTCTGAGCCCGGCCTTAATATGCACGCCAGCAGATCTTGACGAGATCGTTGATGCAATCGATTCAGCCATTACTCGCGTGATGGGATAAAATAGCAGGTATGCTGGACGTTGCTGAGCTTCCCCTAATTGGCGGGGAAGCTCACGACCAAGAGCTTGTCCGGGAATGAGAGGCGTAGCGAGTGCGTGAGATTTTAGATCAGATATTTTGATCATCAGAGGCGAATAGTTGTTCTTCATTTAACGAAATTGATCGGAATAACTGGCCAAAGTATCCCGTCCGCAGTAGATCCTCTTTCTCATGCAAGCTCCTGGTGGCCTGTTTTCAAAGCACGATTAACCCGGTATAACGAATTTCTCTGCCGAGCGCTTTATTGAAAAGCTGCTCTCTATCAGTGAATCTTTGTACTCTGGAGTGTTCGTATGAGCGCGTCTAATGGCCGCCACTATCTGGCTATTCCCGGTCCCTCTGCCATACCGGACGAAGTGTTGCGGGCAATGCATCGGCCGGGGCCGAACATCTATGGTCAGCCGCAGGGTGATTTGCAGGCTGGTTTACTGGCAGATCTGAAAAAAGTTGCGCGTACAACGCAGCACGCAGCGATGTACATTGCCAATGGACATGGTACCTGGGAGGCCGCGCTTGCGAATGTGCTTGCCTGCGGTGATCGGGTGCTGGTGCTGGCCACAGGGCGCTTTGCTCATGGCTGGGCGACAATGGCAAGGCAACTGGGTATAGAAACTGAAGTGATCGACTTCGGCTTGCGATCTCCTGTTGATTTGCAGCGGGTATCCGATGCGTTGGCAGCAGATGTCAATCATCGCTATAAAGCCGTACTGGCGGTGCACGTTGATACCGCTACATCTGTGCGAAATGATATAAGAGGCTTGCGAGACGTTATAGATTCAGCCAACCACCCGGGGTTGCTGATGGTTGACTGCATAGCCTCACTGGGTTGCGATCCCTTTGAAACAGATGCGCTCGGCGTCGATGTCATGGTCGCAGCGTGTCAGAAAGGGCTAATGACGCCTCCAGGGCTGGGTTTTGTTTTTTTCAGTGAGCGGGCTGCTCAGGTGCGCGCGCAAATGAGGCTCGTGAGCTCCTATTGGGATTGGACAAAAAGATGCTCGCCGGATGAATTCTATGAATACTTTTGCGGTACACCGCCAACGCATCTGCTTTACGGTTTGCGTGTTGCGCTTGACATAATTCTCGAAGAGGGAATGGAAGCCGTGTGGGAGCGGCACGAATTACTGGCCCGTGGTATTCATGCGGCAGTCGAGGCCTGGGGCGCCAAAGGTCCAATGGAGCTGAATATCACTAATCCGGAGCATCGTAGCTGTGCGGTCACAGCAGTACGCATTGGTGCGCCACAGGGCACACAATTACGCGACTGGCTGTCAGAACAGGCCGGTGTGACACTCGGCATCGGTCTGGGCATGGCTGATCGATCCGATCCCGAGTGGCATGGTTTTTTTAGAATAGGTCACATGGGACATGTTAACCGCCAAATGGTAATGGGCGTTCTGGGCAGTATTGATACCGGCCTTAAAACGCTCGGAATTGAGCATGGAAATGGTGCACTGGATGCTGCCTCTGTTGCTTTGGCAGGTAAGCATAGCGTTTAATAATTTGTTGCCGCGCCTCCCGGTAGCGCAGATTACGCTTCAGGTGTTGTCTCTAAGCCATTTGATAACTTCATCTGCGTTTTTATCTGGCGGGAAAACCGGGTAGAACGTTTTTTCTATTGAGCCATTGTTGATCACCAGAGTAACGCGGCGGTACAACTCCATACCGCTGGCATCAAAGGTTGGTAATCGCATTTTGCGCTTGAGCAGCATCGATTGATCGCTGAGCAAAGGGAACGGAAGGTGCAATCGTTGCTGCGCCTCTATTTGATATTCTGTTGCTTGCGTACTCAGGCCGAATACCCGGGCGCGAAGTTCCTGAAGCTCATTGTGGTGATCTTTAAAGCTGCACGATTGCGGTGTGCACCCTCGAGCGCCGGGGATTTCGTCCCAGCCTTCAGGGAGCGGCGTGCCGGGTTGTGCTGTCATTGGGTAAATATACAGTATTGTTCGGCCGGTAAGCGTGGCGAGGTTAATTTCTTCGCCAGTGGTTGCGAGGAAGCCGGTGTCGACTACAGTTAACCCGCTAAGATGGTCACAAGCCCCATCATCTTCCGGTGCCGGTAAATTTTCAGGCAGGTTGTTCAGGTTCATGTGTGGCCTCGGTTTACTCGACTATTCTATTGAATGTATTCAGGTCAATATTGCTGCCGCACAATATAATGGCGACACGCTTGCCGCCGAGTCGTTCCCGTAGTGGATGTAGCAGTGCAGTCATTGCAGAGGCGCAAGCAGGCTCAACACACAGATTGAGATCGGTGAGCATGCTGCGCATAACCGAGCGGAGCTGATCGTCACTGACGGTTACCAGATCGTCCACCAGCGATTCGACAATAGCATACGACTCCGGCAGGTGCATCGGTGCGCCGAGACTATCAGCTATAGTGTTAACACTAACCTGATCCAGCGGTGCGCCGTTTTTCAGGCTTTGACTCATGCCTTGTGCACCTTCCGGCTCGACACCAAATACCAGGCAATTGCTATTCAGTTGCTTTACCGCAGCGGCGATGCCTGCGATAAGACCTCCGCCGCCGACGGGAACTATAACCGCGTCGAGATCGGGGATATCGTTGCACAGCTCTAGTCCGATGGTAGCCGTGCCCTCGAACGTATGCTGTCCCTCAAACGGATGGACCATCGTTCTGCCTTCATCGCGTTGAAGATTATTGACAATAGAGATCAATTCACTGATGTCTTCGCCGAATTCAACGTCAGCACCAAGCGCCTTGCAGCAGGCTACCCGATAGGGGTTGGCGGTTTTTGGCATAACCACTCTTGCACTGGTGCCAATGACCCTGGCAGCGAACGCTGTGGCTATGGCGTGATTGCCTGCTGAAAAAGCGGTAACGCCGTTGGCACGCCGGGCTTCGTCAAGGTGCATTAAAACGTTCAGCGCACCGCGTGCCTTGAAGCTGCCGGTGCGCTGGGTCAGCTCCATTTTCAGCCACACTTTTGTATCGGGTAACAGGGTGTCGAGTCCGGTCAGGCCGTAGTACGGTACCGTTGGCGTGCGAATTACATGATCAGCGATTCGTTTAGAAGTTTCTATGACTGATTCGATGGGAGGATATTTCATTGAGCTTGTGCTCCTGCTTTTTTCTGCCGCCAGAGCAGGCCTGCAGCGAGCAGGCTGTAGACAGCAATGAGTAGAATCGGCAATCCGTATTTTACTGACAAGCCGACGGACCAGCCGCCCGACAAGGACCCGAACAAGGCACCGATTCCCCACATTACTGCAAACGCCGAGGTGCCGTTAATCAGTTCGCGCCCGCTGAATCGATCACCCAGAGATTTAAGTGATACGGTATAGATTCCGTAGCCGGTTGAGCCAACGATAATCAATAGAGGCCATAGCCAATCCGTGTGGAGCAGAAACGGCAACAGCACGACCAACAGGGCAGTGATTGTGGCGCACCAGAAAAGTACTGATCGTGCCGGGTATTTGTCTGCCAGCCAGCCGATCGGGTATTGCAGGACGATGTTTCCAACGATCAGTGCGGTGAGCGCAAAAGCAGCCTCGCTTTGCGACATGCCGTTTTGCACGCCGTAAACCGGTAACAGTGACAAGGTCGCCGCGTCGAAGATCGCAAAGCAACCCACAGCAGCGATCAACATCGGTGCTTTCGGCGCAAACGATAATATTCCCGAGGCAGGTGCTTCTTCCGGCGAGCTGACCACCTCTTCGCGGATCATGGCAATCGGGATCGTGCCGATAAGGATTACCGAAGTACCTATAATGAAAGGCATCCAGCCATCGATACCCATAGCGCCTATCAGCGCCGGGCCTGCAGCAAAACTTGCTGACAGAATACTCGCGTAAATTGCAACTACTTTACCCCGGTTCGTGCTGACTGTTGATCCTATAATCCAGGCTTCGCTGAGCACAAACAAGGTAGAGATCGACATGCCATTGAGAAGCCGGATTACAAACCAGGCTCCAAGATTATCAAAAGCTTTGTAGGCTAGAATTAACAGGGCGGTAGCAAATGCTGCAATCAGGGCTACGTTACGTGCGCCCCATTGTTCTGATATAAAAGGTATTACCGGCGAAAAAAGCAGAATGCCAACAGGCATCATGGCGGAATTCACACCGATAATTCCGGAGGACACGGCTTTATCCTGCAGAATCAGCGAAAGTAACGGCGCAGTCATACCAAAGGCCAGACCAAAAACCGCTATCGCCGAACAGGAGGCAATAAGGTTGCGGTTGTTTTTGCTCGCGCTATTGCACTGGCTTGATTTGCTTTGATGGTTCATTAAGCGCTTTTATTGCATTCCTGAGAAGGTTCGTAACCTGAATTTTTGCTCAATTCTAGCACCATGTTATTCCAGCCTGGTGTGAAAGTGCCGGCGCAGGAAATCCGGGTGATCCAAACGAGTTAGACAGTGTGCAGTAGTTACCGTAGAATAGCGGCATCCTGCGGTGAGCCTGTCACCGCTCCTATCCCGAACCAGAGATAAAACATTGCGTAAAAACGCAATACTTACCCTTACAGATGGCACTGTTTTCGAGGGTACATCGATCGGTGCCTGCAACGTTGGTATTGGTGAAGTGGTATTCAATACCGCGATGACCGGTTACCAGGAAATTCTCACTGATCCCTCCTACGCACGGCAGATCGTCACGCTAACCGTACCGCATGTCGGCAACACCGGGGTCAACACGGAAGACGAAGAATCTGCAGCAGTACATGCCTGCGGCTTAGTCATTCGTGATCTGCCGTTGCTGAGCAGCAGTTTTCGCAGTCAGCAATCATTGCCGGATTACCTGAAGCAGCATAATATAGCGGCGATTGCAGACATCGATACCCGGCGTCTAACCCGGCACCTGCGTGAACATGGTGCGCAGGCCGGGGTTATAGATTGTTCGGCAAATGCCAGTGACAACGAAGCTCAGGTACTGCTTTCAAATTTTGCTGGTCTTGCCGGTATGGATCTGGCGCAGCAGGTTACAACTGAAGAAACCTATGACTGGCGTCAGGGTACCTGGCAGTTCGACGGTAGCAGGGTAGTCGCCAGTGACACATCCAGTCATGTGGTTGCCTTCGACTTCGGCGTAAAGCGCAATATACTACGGATGCTCGGGGATCGCGGTTGCCGTGTAACCGTCGTCAATGCTAAATCAACAGCTGAGCAAGTCATGGCTTTGAAGCCTGACGGGATTTTCCTTTCGAATGGCCCGGGAGACCCTGAGCCCTGCACTTATGCAATAGATGCAATACGTAAGCTACTGCCGCGGGGTATACCCGTGTTCGGCATTTGTCTAGGGCATCAGTTGCTGGCGCTAGCGAGTGGCGCTGCCACGGTGAAAATGAAATTCGGTCATCACGGTGCCAACCATCCAGTGCTTGATCTGCGAAGTAACAAAGTCATGATCAGCAGTCAGAATCACGGGTTTGCGGTGGATGAAAGCAGCCTGCCGTCGGTCCTGCGGGCTACTCATCGATCACTGTTCGATAACACATTGCAGGGTATTGAGCGAACAGATCTGCCAGCTTTCAGTTTTCAGGGGCATCCGGAAGCCAGTCCCGGGCCGCACGATGTCGCCTCGTTATTTGATCGCTTCATTAACCTGATTGAAAAGCACAAACAGCATGCCACGTCGAAGTGATTTAAGCACTATTCTGGTTATCGGGGCTGGTCCGATTGTTATCGGACAGGCCTGTGAATTTGACTATTCCGGTGCTCAGGCCTGTAAAGCGCTGCGTGAGGAAGGGTATAGGGTTGTACTGGTCAATTCCAATCCGGCCACGATCATGACCGACCCAGCAACGGCAGATGCAATCTATATCGAGCCTGTGGAATGGCGAATAGTTGAAAAAATAATAGAGCGAGAAAAACCGGATGCGATACTGCCGACCATGGGTGGGCAAACCGGGCTCAATTGTGCGCTGGATCTGTTTCATCACGGCGTGCTCGATAAATACAATGTTGAGCTGATCGGTGCAAAACCCGATGCCATCGATCTGGCAGAAGACCGCGATAAATTCCGCCATGCCATGACAGAAATAGGGCTGGCAACGCCTGCGGCACAGATTGCTCATACCATGGAAGAGGCCTATGCCGGCCTGGCTATCATCGGTTTTCCAACAATTATCCGGCCGTCATTCACTATGGGTGGGAGCGGTGGCGGTATTGCTTACAATCGTGATGAATTTACCGAAATTTGTCAGCGAGGGCTTGACCTTTCTCCCACTACCGAGATTCTGATGGAAGAATCGGTGCTGGGGTGGAAAGAGTATGAAATGGAAGTCGTGCGCGATACCGCCGACAACTGCATTATAGTCTGCTCTATAGAAAACCTTGATCCGATGGGCGTGCACACAGGTGACTCGATTACCGTTGCACCGGCGCAAACCCTGACAGACAAGGAGTACCAGGTTATGCGCAATGCTTCAATTGCGGTACTGCGAAAGATTGGTGTTGAAACGGGTGGTTCAAATGTTCAATTCGCGGTGAATCCAAAAGACGGCAGCCTTATCGTTATAGAAATGAATCCGCGGGTTTCGCGTTCCTCGGCACTTGCCTCAAAGGCTACCGGTTTTCCGATTGCCCGGGTTGCCGCGAAGCTTGCTGTCGGCTTCACCCTGGATGAATTGCGCAATGATATCACTGGTGGTCAGACCCCCGCCTCGTTTGAGCCGGCAATCGATTATGTGGTAACCAAAATTCCGCGCTTCACCTTCGAGAAATTTCCGGCTGCTGACGGACGCCTGACAACACAGATGAAGTCTGTGGGCGAGGTCATGGCGATCGGCCGCAATCAGCAGGAATCACTTCAAAAAGCGATGCGTGGTCTGGAGATCGGGGTGGCCGGGCTCGATGAAATATTACCACCCGGCCTGTCGCCGCAGGATCGAGAGGCCGAATTGCAGCTGCAGCTGAGTCAGCCCGGTGATAGGCGTTTGTGGTATGTGGCTGAAGCATTTCGCGACGGGCACAGTCTGGAGTCGGTGCACGCGCTAACTCGAATCGATCCCTGGTTTCTAGCGCACGTTGAAGACCTGGTAATTTGTGAGCAAGCACTCCGCGGGCGCTCGCTCGAGTCTCTCGAATTGGATGAACTGCGATCGTTAAAGCGCAAGGGGTTTTCAGATAGCCGATTAGCTTGCGTTATGGATGTTAGCGAAGATGAAGTCAGAGCGTTGCGGCATCAGGCGGGTCTGCGCCCGGTCTATAAACGTGTGGATACCTGTGCAGCCGAGTTTGCCACGGATACCGCTTATCTTTATTCGAGCTACGATGAAGAATGTGAAGCGCAGCCAACCGATAACCATAAATTGGTTGTTCTAGGTGGTGGGCCGAATCGCATCGGGCAAGGTATAGAGTTTGATTACTGCTGTGTTCATGCCGCACTTGCACTGCGCGAAGATGGCTATGAAAGCATAATGATCAACTGCAATCCGGAAACGGTATCAACCGATTACGATACCTCAGATCGATTGTACTTTGAGCCACTGACCTTTGAAGACGTGTCAGAGATTCTGCATGTGGAAAACCCGCAAGGCGTGATCGTTCAGTATGGCGGGCAAACACCGTTAAAGCTTGCCGACAAACTGATGCGACATGGCGCGCCGATTATAGGCACCTCGCCCGACGCTATTGATCTTGCGGAAGATCGAGAGCGCTTCAAGCAACTGGTTAGTCGAATCGGCTTGCTGCAGCCGCCCAACCAGACTGCCAGTACCGAAGATGCCGCGCTGCGTGTTGCTGCTGAAATCGGTTACCCGCTGGTGGTACGTCCATCGTATGTGCTCGGTGGCCGGGCAATGGAAATTGTCTATAGCGACGAAGAACTACTCAGTTACATGAGTACAGCGGTGTCGGTATCGAACGATTCACCGGTGCTGCTTGACCGGTTTCTCGATGACGCTATAGAGGTCGATATCGACGCGATCTGCGACGGTGGAACAGTAACCATCGGCGGCATTATGGAGCATATTGAGCAGGCTGGAGTGCACTCCGGCGATTCCGGTTGCTCGCTGCCGCCATTCAGTTTGTCGCAGGCTGTGCAGGACGCACTGGCCGCACAAATGACTCAGCTGGCATTGCAGTTGGGGGTAGTTGGTTTGTGCAATGCGCAGTTCGCCATCAAGGGCGATGATATTTATATTATCGAAGTCAATCCGCGAGCATCCCGTACAGTCCCGTTTGTATCGAAAGCAACCGGTGTTCCCCTGGCGGCTGTAGCTGCGCGCTGTATGGCCGGAACTACACTCGCGGAACAGGGTTTTAGTGAGCCGGTTCTTCCGCGCTACTACGCAGTTAAGGAATCGGTTTTTCCATTTAATAAATTCCCCGGGGTCGATCCGCTGCTGGGGCCTGAAATGAAGTCAACCGGCGAGGTCATGGGCAGCGGTCGGACCTTTGCCGAAGCATTTTGTAAAAGCTCTCTGGCGGCCGGTATGCCATTGCCGGAACAGGGAGTGGCTTTCCTGAGCGTACGTGATGCAGACAAGCCGCGCGCGGTCGAACTTGCCAGACAACTGCACCAGGCACGTTTCCAGCTGATGGCTACGGCTGGTACGCAGCGTGCACTGTTGGCGGCTTCGTTGCCTTGCGAGGTTGTCAATAAGGTCAAGCAGGGTCGACCTCACATTGTTGATATAATAAAAAATGATGCGTTATCATTAATAATTAATACCACTGATGGCAAAAGTGCTATTGCGGATTCATTCCTTATTCGACGCGAAGCCTTGAACCATAAAATTGCATACGCGACAACAATCGCTGCCGGTGCAGCAATTTGTTCGGCATTGTCCGAAAATCCGATCCATACAATTTACAGTCTGCGGGAGTTACATGAGCAAGGTTCCACTGACAGCGCACGGTGCTGAACAGTTGAGGTCGGAGCTAACTGATCTTAAATCTGTACAGCGGCCGCGGGTGATTCAGGCTATTGCCGATGCGCGTGAACATGGCGATCTAAAAGAAAACGCGGAGTATCACGCAGCGCGGGAGCAGCAGAGCTTTATTGAAGGGCGTATCAAAGACATTGAAGGCAAGTTGTCGCACGCGCAGGTTATAGACGTAACCGAAATGAAGGCAGACGGAAAAGTAATTTTCGGTACCACTGTCGAACTTCTTGATCTCGATACCGACAAAACAGTCACCTACCGGATTGTCGGTGATGATGAAGCAGATATAAAGCAAGGCCTGATCAGTTACAGTTCGCCGCTGGCGCGTGCGGTAATCGGTAAGCGCGAGGGAGACGAGGTAACTTTCGAAGCGCCGGGGGGCGTACGAGAGTATGAGATCGAGAAGGTTAGCTATATCTGATCAGGTAAGCCCGGCCGATTGCGTAAGCCCGGTCCTTTTTGTCAGGCTGGCAGAGAGCCCGGGTCAGCCATTCGGGTTAGCTGACTGGTGCTCGCATTTGATATAATGCCGGCAACTACTTTGGGAAAACGATTACCGGCTTTTCATGATTTCTTCTGAACAGTACGGCTATTTGCCCGATTTGCTGGATAATATTGGCGTTACTGTTTTCAGCGATTTGCCTGATTGCTGCCTGGCGTTCATCCCGATCACCAATACCAACTTTGATCTTGATTAATTCGTGGTGTGCCAGTGCAATCTCAAGTTCAGACATCAGGGCCTCGGTGACCCCTTTTTGTCCGATTCGAACAACAGGGTCAAGGGCGTGACAACGGGTTTTCAAAAAGCGAAGCTGGATTTTGTTGGGAGTCATTATGTCTAGGATGGCGAGCATCAGTGGGAATCAGCAATTCTACACGGGTTCGTTACGATGAGTCGTGGTAAAAGTCGTAGCAAAAGTAGTCAGCGCTGGCTGAATGAGCATCATTCCGACGATTATGTGCGTAAATCGAAGGAACAATCGTGGCGCTCACGTGCTGTTTTCAAGCTGTTGGAAATTGATGAGCGGGATCGCCTGATAAAGCCGGATATGTGTGTGGTAGAGCTTGGCGCCGCCCCGGGTGGATGGACACAGTATGTCGCCAGAAAATTGTCACCAAACGGCTATTTACTGGCGGTGGACATACTGGCTATGGATGCGGTCGAGGATGCGTGCATATTGCAGGCAGACTTTACAGAGGATCACGCACTCGAGCAGATTCGGGAAATGCTGGATGGGCGTGCGGCAGATCTTGTTTTGTCTGATATGGCCCCCAACTTCACTGGACAATCGGCCGTTGATCAACCACGCTCTATCTATCTGGCGGAATTGGCACTGGATATGTGTGAAGAGTTTCTGGCACCGGGCGGCAATCTGCTGATAAAGGCGTTTCAGGGGGCCGGGATAGAGGAGTTGACAAAAAATATCCGGGGTAAGTTTGCCAGCTGCAAGTCACGAAAGCCGTCTGCATCGCGACCAAGAAGTCGGGAAATCTACCTCCTCGCAGTTAATAAACGGTAGAGGTAGGCGGGTAAAGCGTGTAGAGCGCAATACTAAATAAAGGCCTGGCGCAGTATCGCAAGTTGGTAGTGTAAGCTAGAGTAGAGTCAACAAGTTGCGTCTGGCGGCGCAGCGAACAAATACAACACGAGGCGAATTCAGTTTGAACGACCTGTTAAAGAACGTACTCTTATGGGTGGTGATTGCCGTCATACTGGTGGCGGTATTCAATAATCTGGGCGGCCCGACGCAGGTCGGAGCACAGATGAGCTACTCTGATTTCATCAATCACGTGAAATCGGGTCAGGTAGAATCGGCGACAATTTCCGGTCGTGAAATACAGGGGAGATTGAACGCTTCCAACCAGCTGTTCAATACCTATAGCCCTGAAACGGATAATCGATCTCTGGTCGGTGAGTTGCTTGATGCCGGCGTGGAAATCAAGGCTGAACCTCCCGAAAACCCTAATTTCTTCCTGCAACTGCTGCTTAATACATTTCCATTCCTGTTGTTTATAGGTATATGGATTTATTTCATGCGTCAGATGCAGGGAGGCGGTGGTGGTCGGGGCGCTATGTCGTTCGGCAAGAGCAAGGCAAAATTGTTGGGCGAAGATCAGGTCAAGGTAACCTTTGCTGACGTCGCCGGTGTCGAAGAAGCAAAAGATGAGGTATCTGAGCTCGTCGAGTTTCTGCGTGATCCGGGCAAATTCCAAAAGCTAGGTGGCAAAATCCCGCGTGGCGTCTTACTGGTGGGATCACCCGGTACTGGTAAAACGTTGCTGGCCAAAGCCATTGCTGGTGAAGCCAAGGTCCCGTTTTTCACTATTTCAGGCTCCGATTTTGTCGAAATGTTTGTCGGTGTCGGGGCCTCCCGCGTACGAGATATGTTTGAGCAGGCAAAAAAACACGCGCCCTGCATTATCTTCATCGATGAGATCGATGCCGTAGGTCGACATCGAGGGGCAGGCCTTGGCGGCGGACACGACGAAAGAGAGCAGACCCTCAACCAGCTGCTGGTTGAAATGGATGGTTTTGAGGGTAATGAAGGAATCATTGTCATTGCGGCAACCAACCGCCCTGATGTACTTGATCCGGCTCTGTTGCGACCCGGCCGCTTTGATCGGCAGGTTGTGGTGCCGCTGCCTGATGTCCGTGGACGTGAGCAGATTTTACGCGTGCACATGAATAAGGTCCCGCTGGCAGATGATGTTAAGCCTGATCTGATAGCTCGCGGTACCCCCGGTTTCTCCGGAGCAGACCTCGCAAATCTGGTTAATGAGGCAGCTTTGTTTGCAGCTCGCTCGAATAAAAAGCTCGTGGAAATGGCCGAGTTTGAGCAGGCCAAAGACAAAATCATGATGGGTGCTGAGCGCAAATCAATGGTGATGAGCGAAGACGAAAAATTGCTCACGGCATATCACGAAGCCGGGCATGCCATTGTCGGGCGGTTGGTCCCTGACCACGATCCGGTATATAAGGTAACTATAATTCCACGTGGTCGTGCGCTCGGTGTCACCATGTTTCTGCCGGAACAGGACCGCTACAGTTTAAGTAAACTGGGACTGGAGAGCCAGATATCATCACTCTATGGCGGACGTGTTGCGGAAGAGATTATATTCGGTGAAGACAAAGTAACTACGGGGGCCTCAAGTGATATAGAACGTGCTACCGAGCTGGCGCGTAATATGGTCACGAAATGGGGCCTGTCTGAACTCCTCGGCCCGCTGGCCTACAGTGAAGAGGAGGGAGAGGTTTTTCTCGGACGAAGCACATCGCAGCCAAAACAGATATCGGGATCAACCAAGGAAACAATAGATTCTGAAGTCAGGGCAATCATAGACCGCAACTATGATCGTGCGGAAAATATTTTGCAGGAGCATTTGTCGAAGCTGCACATGATGGCCGATGCATTGATGAAATATGAAACCATCGACGTAGCACAGATTGATTCGATAATGGAGGGACGCGAGCCTGATCCGCCTTCAGGGTGGACTGACAGCGGCGGTGGTGACGGTGACAAGCCAGCCGGTGGTGCCCCGGTAACTGATAAAACCGACGCGTCAGCGGATGATGATACGCCCCCGGTTGCTGATCCGGATCCTGCAGCCTGATATCGATCAGCTTTACGGATTAACCGTCAGGCCCGGGAGAGGATGCCACCGTACAGCAAGCACTTGTACAGCGGTAAGGGTTGTGGTTTTGTGACTGCACCCGGAACAGGAGTAGCACAGAACTTGCGTACTGCCAGTCTCTTCGCCGCCCACTCTGGTGCGGCAAGTCGATAGTTTTTGTATTTTTGTGGTTGGAGACCTATGGCGAGAAAGTATTTTGGTACCGATGGTATGCGAGGGCGGGTAGGCGCTGAGCCTATGACTGCTGCAACCGTTATGAAGCTGGGCTGGGCAGCGGGTAAAGTGCTGGCCGGCCAAGGTAATCGCGATGTCATCATCGGTAAAGACACTCGTGTGTCCGGCTACCTGTTTGAGTCAGCTCTGGAGGCGGGCCTGTCATCAGCCGGTATCAATGTCCGCTTGCTCGGTCCCATGCCAACCCCAGCGGTTGCGTATTTAACCCGTACCTTCAGAGCGGCTGCCGGTATTGTGATCAGCGCGTCGCACAATCCCTATTACGACAACGGCGTTAAGTTTTTCTCGGCAGATGGTACCAAGTTACCAGACGAAACCGAAGCGGCCATCGAAGCGATGATGGACGAGGAAATGGAAACCGTTGACTCGGCGGATCTCGGCCGGGCAACACGAATTGATGATGCCCCCGGTCGCTATATCGAATTTTGTAAAAGTACTTTCCCGACCGGTCTGCGGCTCGACAAAATGAAGATCGTTGTCGATTCCGCTAACGGCGCTGCCTACCATATTGCCAAAGGCGTATTTGAAGAGCTTGGTGCCGAGGTTGTTGCTATTGGAGCCGATCCGGATGGTCTGAATATCAACCGCGATTGTGGCGCTACCTCACCGGATTTGCTGCGTGCCCATGTACTGATGGAGCGTGCAGATGTCGGGGTTGCGCTCGATGGTGACGCTGATCGCCTGATTATGGTGGATCACCGGGGTGAAATTGTCGACGGTGATGAACTGTTATACGTTCTGGTTAAATCCCGTCTTGATGCCAGTGAACACGTACCCGGCGTGGCCGGCACGCTCATGAGTAATCTCGGGCTTGAGCATGGTTTACGGGAGCTCGGAGTCGAGTTTGTCCGTGCCAAAGTAGGTGATCGCTATGTGCTGGAAGAGCTGCGTAAACGCGATTGGAAAATGGGCGGTGAATCATCCGGTCATATTATATGCCTCGATTGCACCACCACGGGCGATGGTCTGGTGGCGGCGCTGCAGGTGCTTGCCTATATTCAGGAATCAGGCGAATCACTGGCTAATCTGCGCGCCGGAATGACACGCTATCCGCAGGTTTTGGTTAATGTACCGCTGAGCCAGAGGGAAGCGCTGAACGATAACCCGGAAGTTCAAAAAGTAGTTGCAGAAGCAGAATTAGAGCTTGGTGATGCCGGGCGCGTATTGCTGCGACCCTCAGGCACAGAGCCTGTTGTGCGGGTAATGGTTGAGGGGCGCGTTGCCAACGATGTAGAAAAAATCTGCCATCGTGTTGCCGAAGCAGTGGGTCGTGTGCTTGGGTAGGTGGTTGTCTGCCAGCGAAACGACGCCGTGACAATAGCGACTCCCTGGTCAGTGGCTCAGGGGCGCGGAATCAGTTTTCGGAATTGCGGCAGCGGAATGCTCCACTGTCGCAAATTCTGCAGCAGCAACTAAACTACCATTGTAAGTCAGACCACTGATTGCAATTTGGTGGCGCGCAAGGTACGCTTGCGCGTTTTCGGACGTCCTTTTTGAGGGCGTTGCAATAAACCGTCACATTCGTGATAGAGAATATTCCTCATGCGTTTGCCCATCGTCGCTGGCAACTGGAAACTGAATGGTTCCAGATCCAGTGCCACTACTCTTGCCCGTGAAATCGCCGCAAGCCCGGTAGCCGGGGTTGAGGTTGTGATCTGTCCGGTTGCAGTGCATCTCGATGCAGTTTCCACAGACATCAAAGACACTGCTGTGAAACTCGGCGCACAGAATGCAGCCGCTCAGGAGAGTGGTGCGTTTACCGGTGAAATATCGGCGCAGATGCTTTCAGAGTATGGCTGCGAATATGTGATAATTGGTCACTCCGAGCGTCGGAGTTTGTTCGGTGAAAACGAAGAAGCCTGTGCGAATCGTTTTTCAGCAGTACTTGCTGCCGGTTTGACACCAATCTTTTGCGTAGGCGAAAGCCTTGAGGATCGTGAGTCAGGCAATACAATGAAAGTGGTAGAAAAGCAGCTGCAGGCTGTTTTCTCTGTCGCTGGCGCATCGGTGTTTGAGCGGGCTGTGATTGCCTATGAGCCGGTCTGGGCTATCGGCACAGGCAAAACGGCTACGCCGGAGCAAGCGCAGGAAGTGCATCAGTTTATTCGTGGCCTTGTCGCCTCCCGGGATGAAAACAGTGCACAGGCGGTTCGTATTTTATATGGCGGTAGTGTCAACCCGGGTAATGCGTCCGAGTTGTTTGCCAAAGACGATATCGACGGTGGTCTAATTGGTGGTGCGGCATTGAAAAGCGCAGACTTTCTCAGCGTATGTAATGCAGCAAGGTTATAACAACATTTTATATTACGGAACAAATTCTTGATGGAGACTATTTCTCTCGTAGTACATGTATTTTTAGCGCTCGGTGTTATTGGCCTGGTACTGATCCAGCACGGGAAAGGTGCAGATGCAGGCGCTGCTTTTGGCAGTGGTGCTTCGTCCACCGTATTTGGCTCTCGTGGCTCGGGTTCATTCCTGACACGCATGACAACGTTGTTTGCGCTGGCATTTTTCTGTACCAGTATGGTGCTTTTTTTCCTTGCATCCCAACGCAACGCGACTATTGGTAGTGTTGTAGACGGTGTAGATGTACCTGTTGTGGATACGCCGGTCGTGCCTCAGTCCGACGTCCCTGCAGCTGCGGATGTACCGTCAGTTTCAGAAGGCGGTGCGTCGCAGGAAGGAACCTCGGGTGAATCGGATGTGCCAGCCGTTAAAGAGTAAATGTTGCTCGTCACAGACGGGCATCATCAAACTCTGTTACTGAAATAAAAACGTATATTACTGGCGAGACTGGTTTAAAATACGCGGGTTGTTAGTGGTAACTGAAAGCCGACGTGGTGGAATTGGTAGACACGCTATCTTGAGGGGGTAGTGGCGTGAGCCGTCCCGGTTCGAGTCCGGGCGTCGGCACCACCTTTTGTAGCAGCCATCTTTTATTTCAGTGTTGAAGTGGTGACCGGGGTGTACATCGGGTGATCCGGCCGGAGCGAACTGGCACAGGCAGGATCAGCCCATAGTTCTTTCAGTGCTGCATACTTTCCTGCAGAATAGTAATTTAACAAGGCTATAGCAACCCGTTCGGGGTAATCAATGCTCGCTAATTATTTTCCAATATTGGTATTTATCGGTATCGCGCTGGTCTTCGGGGCCGTGTTACTGCTTCTTGGCACGCTGGTCGGACCTACCGCTCCGAATACCGAAAAAAACTCCCCCTATGAATGCGGTTTCGAAGCGTTCGAAGACTCGCGAATGAAGTTTGATGTGCGCTATTACCTTGTAGCGATCCTGTTTATTATTTTTGATCTTGAAATTGCCTTTCTGTTTCCGTGGGCGGTTGTGCTTGATGAAATAAGCGTGGGTGCCTTTGCGGCAATGGGCGTCTTTCTTGGGATTCTATTAATCGGTTTCATCTATGAATGGAAAAAAGGAGCCCTCGAATGGGAATAGAAGCTGTTCTCGATAAGGGCTTTATCACCACATCAACCGATAAGCTGGTAAATTGGGCCCGTACCGGTTCAATGTGGCCGATGACGTTCGGTCTGGCATGTTGCGCCGTTGAGATGATGCATGCCGGTGCCTCCCGCTACGACCTCGATCGTTTCGGCATTGTATTCCGTCCGAGTCCCCGGCAATCAGATGTCATGATCGTCGCAGGTACCCTGGTAAACAAAATGGCCCCGGCACTTCGCAAGGTTTATGATCAGATGCCCGATCCCAAGTGGGTAATCTCTATGGGCTCTTGTGCAAATGGCGGAGGCTACTATCACTACAGCTATTCCGTGGTGCGGGGTTGTGATCGCATTGTTCCGGTTGATGTCTACGTGCCTGGTTGTCCACCCACAGCCGAAGCGTTGCTGTATGGAATCATCCAGCTGCAAAACAAGATTCGTCGCCCCAATGTTATTGCCCGAACCTGATCTGATCCCATGAATGAACAGAAAATACAGGAATTCGCAGAGCAGCTTCGAACCTCGGGCATCGATGGAATTGTCGAAGTCTCTGTCGATTGCGCAGAAGTTACCGCCACTGTCGATGCCGATAAACTCCCGTCGGTGGCTTTGCGGTTGCGCGACGAATTATCGTTCGAGCAACTAATGGATGTCTGTGGTGTCGATTACCTTGAATACGGAAAAGTCGAGTGGCAAACCGACAGCGCTGCTGCCGGTGGCTTTAGTCGTGGAGTTTCCGGCTCTTCAGTCGGGCGCCTGAGCTTTGGCGATGAAGTCTCTGTTGCCGTAGGCGGCGAACCACGATTTGCAGCGGTGTATCAGCTTTTATCGCTCAAGCATAACCGGCGCTTACGACTTAAAGTTTTCGCCAGCGATAACGAATTTCCAGTAGTACCTACGGTCACTGACGTATGGGCCTGTGCCGATTGGCCCGAGCGCGAAGCATTCGATCTATATGGAATTCACTTCGAAGGGCATCCTGATTTACGCCGGTTGCTAACCGACTACGGTTTCGTGGGTCATCCGTTTAGAAAAGACTTCCCACTGGTCGGCAATGTCGAAATGCGCTACGACCCGCAGAAAAAGCGGGTTATCTATGAAGCCGTTAGCATTGAACCCAGAGTGCTGGTGCCGCGAGTAATTCGCAAAACAACTCGCAGAAATACCGGAACAGCAGTCGATACTTCCAGCACTTCGAAGGGTGATGCCTGATGCCGGAAATCAGAAACTACACGTTAAACTTCGGACCGCAGCATCCTGCTGCACACGGAGTACTGCGCTTAATTCTCGAGATGGATGGCGAGGTCATTGATCGCGCAGATCCTCATATAGGATTACTGCATCGCGGCACCGAGAAACTGGTGGAAAGCAAACCGTATAACCAGAGTATTGGTTATATGGATCGTCTCGATTATGTGTCGATGATGTGCAACGAGCACGGCTACGTGATGGCCATCGAACGTCTGATGGGAATAGAAGCGCCGTTGCGAGCGCAATATATCCGTGTGATGTTTGACGAAATAACCAGGATTTTAAATCACCTGATGTGGATAGGCGCACATGGCCTCGATGTCGGTGCCATGTCTATGTTTTTATATGCGTTTCGCGAGCGCGAAGATCTAATGGATTGCTACGAGGCTGTCTCAGGCGCGCGCCTGCATGCAACTTACTATCGTCCCGGCGGCGTTGCCCGGGATCTGCCAGACTCCATGCCGCAATACGAAGCCTCGCGTTTTCGGAGTAAGAGTCAGGCGGCCAGGCAAAACGAAGCCAGGCAGGGTTCCATGCTCGATTTCCTTGAAGATTTCTGCAATCGGTTCCCTGGCTGTATCGATGAATATGAAACTCTCCTGACCGATAATCGGATCTGGAAGCAACGTCTGGTTGGAATTGGCGTTGTTACCCCTGAACGTGCAATGCAGTTAGGTTTTTCCGGCCCGATGTTACGCGGTTCCGGTATAGAATGGGATCTGCGCAAGAAGCAGCCCTATGAAGTCTATGAGCAGATTAATTTTGATATTCCGGTTGGCAAAGAAGGCGATTGCTACGATCGCTATCTGGTTCGTGTCGAAGAAATGCGCCAGTCAAATAATATTATCAGGCAGTGTATTGACTGGTTGCGCAATAACAAAGGTCCGGTACTCACGGAAGACCACAAGATCGCACCGCCTCGCCGGTCTGAGATGAAGGGCGATATGGAATCGCTGATTCATCATTTCAAACTGTTTACTGAAGGATTCTGTCTGCCGGAAGGTGAGTCCTACGCAGCGGTTGAGCACCCCAAAGGCGAGTTCGGTTGTTACCTTGTTTCTGATGGCGCTAACAAGCCTTACCGCTTGAAGGTTCGCGCGCCGGGCTTCTATCATCTGGCATCACTAAATGAAATGGTGAAGGGGCACATGCTATCTGATGTAGTCGCCGTCATTGGTACACAGGACATCGTGTTTGGCGAGGTGGATCGATGAGTGAGCTGGACCCAGGCAGCAGCGTATTAAATGCCCATACGCTGGAAGAAATAGACGAATGGCTGCAGCGTTATCCTGCTGATCAAAAGCAATCCGCTGTATTGGCAGCACTTCGCGCAGCGCAACACCAGAATGACGGCTTTCTAACCGTCGATCTAATGGATGCGGTAGCCGACAAACTCGATATGTCGAATATTGCCGTCTATGAAGTGGCGTCGTTTTATTCGATGTATGAAACCCGGCCGGTCGGCAGGCACTGCGTTGCGATATGCACCAACATCAGTTGCATGCTGATGGGCAGCGACACTATCGTCAACCACGTCGAGAGCAAATACGGAATCAAGCTTGGCGAGAGTACTGCAGATGGCAAGATCTATCTAAAGGTAGAAGAAGAGTGCCTGGCGGGGTGCGATGGCGGGCCGATGATGCAGGTGGATCATGTCTATCACATGAAACTTACGCCCGAAAAAGTCGACGAAATTCTGGATTCACTGGACTAGCCAGCGTGAAACACGAACCCAATCAAGTTTGCTATACCACACTCAAGTTCGATCAGCCCTGGACCTATGAGAACTACCTCAAAGTGGGCGGCTACGAAGCCTGGAGTAAAATAATATCCGGGAAAATTCCACCGGAGGACGTGGTAGCCGAGATAAAAGCCTCGGGCTTGCGTGGTCGTGGCGGCGCCGGATTTCCCACCGGACTTAAATGGAGCTTTATGCCCAAGCCAGCAGAAGGCGGGCAGAACTATCTGGTGGTCAACAGTGATGAATCAGAGCCGGGCACCTGCAAAGATCGGGATATACATCGCTTTAATCCGCATTCTCTGATTGAAGGGATGCTGATTGCCTGTTATTCCATCGGGGCGACCGTCGGTTACAACTATATGCGCGGCGAGTGGATGGATGAACCCTATAAACGCTTTATGGGAGCGCTTGCCGAAGCGTATGAGCATGGCCACGCCGGAAAAAACATCAAGCAAAGCGGTGTCGATGTAGATGTGATCGGTACGCTCGGTGCCGGTGCTTATATCTGCGGTGAAGAAACGGCATTGCTTGAATCTCTGGAAGGTAAAAAAGGTCAGCCGCGATTTAAACCACCGTTCCCGGCAAATTATGGTTTATATGGCAAACCCACAACAATAAACAACACCGAATCAATAGCCTCCACGCCAATTATCATGAGAAAAGGCGCCGACTGGTTTCAGGATCTGGGCGTTGAAAATTCCGGCGGTCAGAAGTGCTTTTCGATGTCAGGCCATGTGAACAACCCCGGCAACTTTGAGATCAGCCTGGGTACACCGTTCAGCGAATTGCTGGAACTGGCTGGTGGTGTTAGAGGTGGTAGAAAATTGAAAGCGGTAATTCCTGGCGGATCGTCTATGCCGGTACTGCCGGGAGATATCATGCTAGCCACTAACATGGATTACGACTCGATCGCCAAATCGGGGTCCATGCTTGGCTCCGGGGCGGTAATATCTATGGATGAAACCACCGATATGGTCAAAGCGCTGTGCCGTATCTCGCGATTCTACTACTCTGAATCCTGCGGCCAGTGTACGCCTTGCCGTGAAGGTACCGGCTGGCTCTATCGAATGCTGGTTCGTATTATAGAGGGCAAAGGCCGTCCTGAAGATATCGACAAACTTGATGACATCGCAGCAAAAATTGCGGGTCGCACAATCTGCGCGCTCGGTGAAGCGGCGGCATGGCCGGTTCAGGGCATGTTGCGCCACTTCCGACATGAATTTGAATATTACGTTGAGCATAAACGTAGTCTGGTTGCTGAAAAACTGGGTACCGCCGCATGAGTGACGACCTGATCAACATCACGGTAGACGGTAAGCCGCTGCAAGCCCGCAAAGGGCAGATGCTGATAGAAGTAACAGATGCAGCGGGTATAGAAATTCCACGGTTTTGCTACCACAAGAAACTTAGTGTTGCAGCAAACTGCCGCATGTGTCTGGTAGAAGTAGAAAAAGCACCGAAGCCGCTGCCGGCCTGTGCGACTCCGGTGATGCCGGACATGGTGGTGAAAACAAAGTCGGAACTGGCTACCGGTGCACAGCAGGGCACAATGGAATTTCTGCTGATCAACCACCCGCTTGATTGCCCTATTTGCGATCAGGGCGGCGAGTGTGAATTGCAGGACGTTGCAATGGGCTACGGCAATAGCTCGTCCGATTACATCGAAACCAAACGGGTGGTGATGGATAAAAACATCGGGCCTTTAATTTCTACTGAACTCACTCGCTGTATTCATTGCACGCGATGTGTTCGCTTCGGTGAAGAAATTGCCGGGGTCCGCGAGCTGGGTGCAACCGGTCGCGGTGAAAACATGCGTATCGGAACCTACATTGCCAAAAGTGTCGATTCCGAATTATCCGGCAACGTGATCGATCTGTGTCCGGTTGGAGCACTGACCGCCAAGCCGTCACGGTTTTCAGCACGTTCCTGGGAGCTTACTCAACATGCAACGGTTTCTCCCCACGACAGCGTAGGCAGTAATCTTTATGTCCACGTCGACAACGGCTCCGTAGCTCGCGCGGTGCCCCGCGAAAACGAAACCATTAACGAAACCTGGATATCCGATCGTGACCGGTTCAGTTACGAAGGTCTCTATACCGATGATCGCATCACATCGCCGATGCTGCGTATCGATGGCGAACTGAAACCTGTTGATTGGCCAACGGCCCTTTCTGCGGCGGCAAAAGCACTGCAGGAGTCTGTTGAAAAATCCGGACCGAAGTCAATTGCAGCACTGGGCTCGGCGCAGTCAACTCTCGAAGAGCAGTATTTGCTGCAGAAACTTATGCGAGCGCTTGGCAGCAATAACATCGATCATCGACTGAGCCAGATCGACTACTCCGATCAACAGCAAAGTCCGGTTATGCCGTGGCTCGGTATGGCGCTGGAAGATCTCGAAAAACTAGACTCGGCGTTATTGATCGGATCAAACATCCGTAAAGAACAGCCATTAGCTGCACTGCGTTTGCGTAAAGCGTCTCTTAAGGGCGCAACGATCAGTTTGATCAATCCACGTGTCTACCCGATGAACTTTGAAACCCAGAGCAACATTGGCGCTTCTCCACGTGACTTGCTTTTACATCTGCTCGCCGTTGCGCTTGCCTGTGACTGCAAAGAAGACATTGTCACTGCACTGGCTTCACAGGCAACTATAGAAGACAGTCATCGTGCAATTGCCGACAGCCTGGGAAGCGGTGAAAACACCGCCGTACTGTTGGGCAATTCTTCAGTTATGCATCCTGAATATGCATCGATCCGGTCACTGGCGAGCTGCATTGCCAATGCAACCGGCGCCGTGTTCGGCTATCTGCCGGAGGGGGGCAATACCGCTGGTGCCTGGCTCGCCGGATGCGTACCGCACCGTACAGCTGGTGGGGTTGCGACAGAGTCAATCGGTCTCAACGCTGCACAGATGCTGGATGCCCCGCTCGGAACACTGTTATTAATGGGCGTTGAACCCCGGTATGAGCAAGTAAACAGCGCGCTGGCCAGAAAGCAGATCGCTAATGCCACAACCATTATCATTTCCACCCATTTAAGCCGGCATGCAGTTGATCACGCCGATGTCGTGTTGCCGTCTGCCGCTTTTTCTGAAACTGCCGGAACCTTCGTCAACGCGGTTGGTGCATGGCAAATGTTCAACGGAGCAGCACCGCCACCGGGAGAAGGTCGTCCGGGGTGGAAAATCCTGCGTGTACTGGGTAACGAACTGGGTCTTGATGGTTTCGATTATCAGGAGATCACTGCAGTACGTGATGAGCTGAAAAACCTGTGTCGCGAGATCGAGCTCGATAACAGCTACACGGCCGGGGCAGTAGAACTCCCGCCGCAGAGCTCAGATACCAAACAGTTGATTCGTTGTGGTGATCTTCCGGCCTATAAATCCGACATGCTGGTGCGGCGTGCCCGGTCACTGCAAAAAACCGCCGACTCAAAACAAAATGTGGTTGGCTTGAACAGCGCTGATATGACCACTCTGAATCTTGAAGACAACGCGGTCGTCAGCGTCGGTCAGGATGAATCGACAGTCCTGTTAAAAGTTGTGCAGGACGATGGCGTGCCCCGGGGATGTGCATGGTTGCCGATCGGCAGCACCGATGTGGCGGGATTCGGGAGTTTGTTCCAGCCAGTAACTCTGGTTCCAGGTAGCTAAGTTATGGGTATGTTCGAAAGTTTATGGCTGCTGATCATCACGGTGTTGAAGATACTGCTTATCATAGTGCCTTTGTTATTGACCGTGGCTTATCTGACCTACGCCGAGCGCAAGGTTATTGGTGCGATACAAGTCAGAAAAGGGCCGAACCGCGTTGGCTGGGGCGGCTTGCTGCAACCGATAGCCGATGTTCTAAAACTGTTAACCAAAGAAGTTCTGGTACCCACTAACTCGCATCGCTTCCTGTTTTTAATTGCCCCCATTCTTTCACTTGCACCTGCTTTTGCTGCCTGGGCCGTCATACCATTCAGTGATACCGCCGTGCTGGCAGATGTTAACGCCGGACTACTCTATGTACTGGCGCTTACCTCACTGGGTGTCTATGGAGTGATCATCGCTGGCTGGGCGTCGAATTCCAAATATGCATTTCTCGGTGCTATGCGCTCAGCGGCACAGATCGTCGCTTATGAAATCGCCATGGGGTTTGCGCTGGTTGGCGTACTGATGGTGAGCGGCAGTCTCAATCTCGGTGATATTGTCAGAGCACAGGAAGGCAGTATCTTCAGCTGGTTCTGGTTGCCCTTGTTCCCTCTTTTTATCGTCTACTTTATTTCCGGAGTGGCAGAAACCAACCGTGCACCGTTTGATGTCGCAGAAGGTGAATCAGAAATTGTCGCGGGCTTTCATGTCGACTACTCCGGGATGGCCTTCGCGTTGTTCTTTCTAGCCGAATACGCCAACATGATCATGATAGCGGCGCTGGCAGTGATTATGTTTCTGGGCGGGTGGCTGTCACCGATCCCGTTCATCCCGGATGGCATTGGTTGGTTCTTTGCCAAAACCGCGTTCATGTTGTTTTTCTTTTTATGGTTTAGAGCAACCTTTCCCCGCTATCGCTACGATCAGATCATGCGTCTGGGCTGGAAGGTATTTATACCGGTGACCATTCTATGGCTCACCGTTGAAGCCGTTGCAATTTTGCTTGAGATCGAACCCTGGTTTGCACTGAGAGCCGCCTGATATGACTGGAAATGTAAAAAGTTATGTGAAGAGCTTCCTGCTGCTTGAGTTACTCAAAGGCATGAGTCTCACCGGACGCTACTTGTTCGCGCGTAAATTCACTGTGCAGTATCCGGAAGAAAAAACCCCGCAATCGCCAAGATTCCGCGGTTTGCATGCGTTGCGACGTTACCCGAACGGGGAGGAACGCTGCATTGCCTGCAAGCTGTGTGAAGCGGTATGCCCGGCGCTGGCAATAACCATAGATTCCGAAGAACGAGCAGATAATACCCGCCGAACCACACGTTACGACATCGATCTGTTTAAATGTATATTTTGCGGTTTTTGCGAAGAAGCCTGTCCGGTAGATTCCATTGTCGAAACGCGTATCTTCGAATATCACTTTGAAAAGCGAGGCGAGCAGATAATGACCAAAGACAAACTGCTGGCCATTGGCGATAAGTTCGAAGATCAGATCGCTGCCGACCGTGCCGCAGATGCACCGTTTCGCTGAGGCCGGATAATGGACTTTAAACTATTCGTTTTCTGGATTTTCTCCCTGGTACTGATTGGTGCGGCCATAGGCGTTATCACCACGCGCAATCCGGTGCAGGCAGCCTTGTTTCTAGTACTGGCGTTTTTCAACAGCGCGATTATCTGGATGCTGATGGAAGCCGAGTTCCTGGCTATAACACTGGTGCTTGTCTACGTAGGCGCAGTGATGGTGCTGTTCCTGTTTGTCGTTATGATGCTCGATATCAACACCTTGCCGACCCGCGAGGGTTTTACCCGTTATTTGCCGTTAGGCGCCCTGATTGTAGGGGCTATTATCGTGCAGATGGTTTTTCTAATACGGGTGCGCTGGTTTTCAGCAGAAGACTATCCTGTGCCAACGCCACGTGAAGCTGACTACAGCAATACTGAGGAGCTCGGTAAAGCAATGTACACCGATTACCTGCTGCAATTTGAAGTAGCCGCTGTGATATTGCTGGTTGCGATTATCGCTGCCATTGCGCTCACCATGAGGCGTCGACCGGAAACCAAGTATCAGCAACCGAGTGAGCAGATTAACGTCAAAAAAGAAGACCGGCTTCGTATTGTCTCTATGGATCCGGAGAACTGATTCGAATGATCCCTCTATCTCATTTTCTAACACTTGGCGCCATTCTGTTCGGTCTCAGTATCGCCGGAATATTCCTGAACCGCAAAAATGTCATTATCATTTTAATGTCAATTGAACTGATGCTGCTGGCGGTAAATATGAATTTTGTCGCGTTCTCTTATTTTCTCGGAGATACCGCAGGTCAGGTTTTTGTATTTTTCATACTGACAGTGGCGGCTGCTGAAGCGGCCATCGGACTGGCGATATTGGTCGTTCTGTTCCGCAACAAGGGAACTATTAACGTAGCTGACCTTGACGAGTTGCAGGGCTAGCATATGAAACTTCTCTATATACTTACTCCTCTTGCGCCGCTGTGCGGTGCTATAGCGGCCGGTTTTTTCGGCAGAAAGCTGGGGCGTGTCAACTCTCACCGGGCGACAATCGCAGGTGTTGGCATCGCTTTTCTGTTTTCACTGATTGCGCTGTTTGCCAATCTCTCCGGTGATGGTGCGGTTTTCGATGAAACCATTTACACCTGGATGATCAGCGGTGGAATAACCTTTGAAGTCGGTTTTCTAGTTGACCGCCTTACCGTTGTAATGATGACTGTCGTCACGTCAGTATCGTTGATGGTGCATATCTACACTATTGGCTATATGCACGACGATCCCGGTTACCAGCGCTTTTTCAGCTATATCTCTCTATTTACGTTTGCCATGCTAATGCTCGTAATGGCCAACAATTTCATGCAGCTGTTCTTCGGCTGGGAGGCGGTCGGTCTGGTGTCGTATCTGCTGATCGGTTTCTGGTACAAAAAGCCGACCGCTATTTTTGCAAACCTGAAAGCCTTTCTGGTTAACCGGGTTGGTGATTTCGGCTTTTTACTGGGGATCGCTGCCGTACTTATGTACACCGGTACCCTCAACTACAGTGAAACCTTTGCCGCAGCACCAGCGCTGGTCGGGCAGACAATGGAAATATTCCCGGGCGCTGCCTGGTCTGTATTAACTGTTACCTGCATTTGTCTGTTTATCGGTGCGATGGGCAAGTCTGCACAGATTCCGCTGCATGTATGGCTGCCGGATTCAATGGAAGGGCCAACGCCTATCTCGGCATTGATTCATGCGGCAACAATGGTAACAGCCGGAATTTTCATGGTGGCCCGTATGTCACCGTTATTCGAGCTGTCAGAGACAGCGTTGTCGTTTGTACTGATTATCGGCTCGCTGACGGCATTGCTCATGGGGCTCATTGGCATTGTGCAAAATGATATCAAGCGAGTGGTTGCCTACTCCACGTTATCGCAACTCGGCTACATGACCGTCGCCCTTGGGGCCTCTGCTTATAGTGCGGCAATATTTCACCTGATGACACATGCGTTTTTCAAGGCGTTGCTGTTCCTCGCCGCTGGCAGTGTGATTATGGGCATGCATCACGAGCAGGATATTCGCAAGATGGGCGGGCTTAAAAAGTATATGCCCGTCACTTACTGGACTTCATTAATCGGTTCTCTGGCATTGATCGGCTTTCCTGGTTTCTCCGGGTTTTTCTCGAAAGACGCAATAATAGAAGCAGTGCATGGATCGCATATCACCGGTTCAGGTTTCGCTTATATCTGCGTATTGCTCGGGGTATTCATTACTGCCTTCTATAGTTTCCGGCTGTTCTTTCTGGTTTTTCATGGCAAGGAACGGTTCGACGAGCATACCCGCGAGCACTTGCATGAGTCGCCACGCGTAGTAACTGTGCCGCTGATACTACTGGCCATACCGTCAGTAATACTCGGAGCATTCACTATTGGCCCGATGCTGTTCGGCAGCTACTTCGGTGGTGCGATACAGGTGGCCGAAAACCATGATGTACTGGCCGAGCTCGGTCAGCATTACCATGGTGCATTTAATTTTGTATTTCATGGTTTCAAGACTCCGGCACTGTATCTGGCGCTGTCCGGGACACTGCTGGCCGGTTATATCTATCTTTATAATCCCGGTATTGCAGAGTGGTGTTACCGCAAATTCGGGTTTATTCACAAATTACTCGACAACAAATACGGCTTTGACGACTTCAATCAGAAGGTATTTGCCGGAGGTAGTCTGCGGCTTGCAGACAAACTCTGGAGCGTCGGCGACGTTAAGTTAATTGATGGTGTTATGGTCAATGGCACTGCCAATAGCATCGGTCTGTTTGCGCAAGTCGTCAGAACGCTGCAAAGTGGTTACCTCTATCACTATGCGTTTGCCATGATCATCGGGTTGTTGGCGATGCTCTCTATTTTTATCTTTACTACCTAGCCGGTCGCGATTGATGCCTATCCTCAGCATAATTATCTGGTTGACGATTCTCGGTGGATTCCTGGTGCTGTTCGCCGGTGACAGCCGCTGTCGTCCCGTCGCGCTAGGTGTATCCATACTGGCGTTCGTGTTCAGTCTGTTTCTATTCTTCGGCTTTGATAACGGCACAGCCGAACTGCAGTTTGTAGAGCATGTAGCCTGGTTACCGTCTTTCGGGATCAACTACTCGCTGGGAGTTGACGGCATCGCCATGCCATTGATCCTGCTCACCACATTCATCAATATTATTGTCGTCATTTCCGCCTGGGAAGTTATTCAGGACAAACCCGCCATGTACCTGGCTTCATTTCAGGTCATGACAGGCTTCATGGTTGGCGTATTTGCCGCCGCCGATGCTATTTTGTTTTATGTATTCTTTGAAGCAACGCTGTTGCCCATGTTTCTGATTATAGGAATCTGGGGCGGGCCGCGGCGTGTATACGCCACAATCAAATTCTTCCTGTATACGTTTCTGGGTTCCGTATTTATGCTGGTTGCGCTGATTTACCTTTACGGGCAGGCTGGCAGCTTTGCAATAACAGATTTTCATAAACTGCCAATCGGGTCTACTGCGCAGACACTTATATTCTTTGCCTTTTTTATAGCCTTTGCCGTGAAAATACCGATGTGGCCAGTGCATACCTGGCTTCCGGATGCACACGTTGAAGCGCCAACGGCAGGCTCCGCAGTACTGGCTGCCATTATGTTGAAAATGGGCGGCTACGGATTCATGCGTTTCAGCTTACCTATCGTTCCTGACGCCAGCCAGCAACTTGCCTGGTTTGTGATTTTGCTGTCTCTGATTGCCGTCGTTTATATCGGGTTTGTTGCACTGGCCCAGGCTGATATGAAAAAGCTGATCGCCTATTCATCTATTTCGCATATGGGCTTTGTCACCCTGGGGATGTTTATCACGTTCGGTATTCTGGCTAAAGACATCGACGGCCAGTCCACCAGTCATGCTGTACTCGGGCTGGAAGGGGCGATGGTGCAAATGATTTCACATGGTTTTATATCAGCTGCAATGTTCCTGTGTGTCGGCGTGATCTACGACCGCATGCATTCGCGCCAGATAGCAGACTACGGCGGGGTAGCCAACACGATGCCGGTGTTTGCGGCGTTTATGGTTTTCTTTGCCATGGCAAATGCCGGCTTGCCGGGAACATCGGGGTTTGTCGGGGAATTCATGGTGATACTGGCAAGTTTCAAAGCCAATTTCTGGTTCGCCTTTTTCGCAGCAAGCACCTTGATTCTCGGCGCAGCCTATACCCTGTGGATGGTTAAGCGAGTGGTGTTCGGTGAAGTGGCCAACGATAACGTCGCAGCATTGACCGATGTCAATCGTCGAGAGGTGATCATGCTTGCGTTACTGGCAGCAATGGTTCTGTTTTTCGGTATCTGGCCTCAACCGATGGTTGACGTCATGCATGCATCAATAAGTAACCTGGTGAGTCATATCACCGTGTCGAAACTTTAGGGGCGCAGCGGCGATGGATAATATAGGCCTGGCCACTGGCGAAATATTTTTACTGTGCGCAATATGTGCAATTTTAATCGGCGACCTCTTTCTTTCAGAAAGCCGCCGGTCGATGGTGTATCTGCTGTCGCAGCTTAGCCTGGTCATCACATTGATACTCACCTGGATCGCGGCACCGGACAGCGGCACTGCAACTGCATTTGGCGGCAGTTTTGTGGTTGATCCGATGAGCAAAATCTGCAAATCATGGATTCTGGTTGTTTCAATCGGGGTGTTTCTGTACTCGCGCGATTACCTCAACGCGCGTCGAATCATGAAGGGCGAATACTACACGCTGGCTCTGTCCGGGGTGCTGGGCATGATGATCATGGTTTCATCAAGTACCATGCTGACGCTATATCTCGGGCTGGAGTTACTGTCGTTGTCGCTCTATGCGCTGGTCGCACTGAACAGAACAGACGAGCGTTCATCTGAAGCTGCTATGAAATACTTTGTGCTCGGTGCACTGGCATCCGGAGCCTTGTTGTACGGAATCTCAATGATATACGGCGCAACAGGCAGTCTGCACTTCGATGCAATCGCTGCAAAACTCGGTGAAGATTCCAGTTCCACCGCAGCTGTTTTCGGCCTGGCGTTTGTGGTTGTGGGCATTGCGTTTAAATTTGGAGCTGCGCCGTTTCATATGTGGGTGCCGGATGTCTACGATGGCGCACCAACTTCGGTCACGCTCTATATTTCGTCAGCACCCAAAATTGCCGCTTTTGCGTTGGCGATGCGCTTTCTGGTCGATGGACTGGAAACCACTCATGGCAGCTGGCAGGGAATGTTGATCGTACTGTCGGTGTTATCGATCGTAATCGGTAATGTCATAGCGCTGGCACAGGTGTCCATCAAGCGCATGCTGGCCTATTCAACAATTTCCCATGTCGGGTTTATCCTGATGGGCATCCTCGCTGGAACCGATCAGGGCTATTCCGCGTCAATGTTCTATGCCATAACCTATGCACTAACAAGTATGGGAGCGTTTGGAATCCTGCTGGCAATGGACAGGGCAGGCGTTGACATTAATCTGTTAACCGATCTGCGTGGTCTGTTTCGGCGCAGTCCAGTGTATGCAGCCGTCATGATGATATTACTTGTATCAATGACCGGCGTACCACCGACCGTGGGTTTTTACGCTAAGCTGGCTGTGCTGAACGCCGTAGTTCAGGTTGATCTGGTCTGGCTTGCCGTTGTAGCCGTGGTATTTTCTGTGGTCGGGGCCTTCTATTATTTGCGTGTTATCAAATACATGTTCTTCGATGAGCCAGCTGAAACTCAGGCTGTTACTTCAGCTCTGGATGTGCAGCTGGGGTTAACCATCAATGGAGCGGCGATGATTTTGTTTGGTATTTTTCCCGGCTTGATCATGGCTGCCTGTGTAGCGGCAATCGCGGCTGGCTAGCGGCGCGATAAAAAACTGAAAAAAAATCACATCTTGTTTGTGTTTTTAGCTTGTATTCCGAATCATTAACTTCTATTATTCGGTCTTGCAGTTGCGGGGTGGAGCAGTCTGGCAGCTCGTCGGGCTCATAACCCGAAGGTCGTAGGTTCGAATCCTACCCCCGCTACCAAGGATCTTTGAAAAAGGCCCCTTTTAAGGGGCTTTTTTATTGCCGTCAATTATTGTCTCAAATTATTGTATCAGTGGTCTCCCGGTTATGACCTGCTTGATCGGGATTACCGGTATCAAGAAGAAACAGCAGATTTACGCTCTGGCGGTTATGCCTGCCGCTTAGCTGAACCAGCGAACAGGACTTACAGAATCGGATGCGTCGGGCACCTGAAAGTATTTGGAACTTCATTTCACCAATTGTCGAAGGGTTGCACTACAATTTTGTCGGTGTTTCGTTGGGGCAGGCAGAGTCCGGATTAACTCTGCGGGTCTATATTGACCACGAAGACGGAATCACTGTCGATGACTGTGGCAGGGTCAGTAACGTGGTAAGTGCCGGGCTCGACGTGGAAGAATTACTGAGCGGTGAATATTGTCTGGAAGTATCGTCGCCGGGGTTGGAACGGCCGCTGTTCAATGCCGGGCAATTTTCAGAGCAGATAGGCCGTACAGTAAAGGCACGTTTGTTAGTGCCACAGGATGGACGGAGAAATTTTACCGGGGTTCTCGAGCAGGTGGAAGGCGATGAGATCACTCTGGCTATAGATGGGGAATCATATAATTTAGCGATTCGTGATATTGATAACGCGAATCTTGTGGCGCAATTTGGTCGGGGGTAATCCTGATTCAACCTGTAAGTACACGGAGCATGTTTTTGCACTTACGCTTTGCAGCGATTTGTGAATAAGGTTTAGACAACTATGAGCAAAGAAATACTTCTCGTCGTCGACGCAGTTTCAAATGAAAAGGGCGTGGATGAAAGTATTATTTTCGAAGCACTCGAAGCCGCACTCGCCTCGGCGACGCGCAAGCGCAGTGGTAAAGAGATTGAGGTGCGAGTTGCTATCGACAGAGAAAGTGGAGACTACCTGACCTACCGGCGCTGGGAAGTCTGTGAAGACGATGAACTCCAGGAATTCCCGTTGCGGCAAATGACTTTGTCAGCGGCTCGCGAAGACGAACCGGAAATCGCCGTCGGCGACTGGGTTGAAGACGAAATAGAATCAGTCGATTTCGGTCGTATTGCAGCACAAACGGCCAAGCAGGTAATTGTTCAGAAAGTTCGTGAAGCGGAACGCGCCAGAGTGGTAGAGGCGTTTAAAGACCGGGTTGGTGAACTGGTCATGGGAATTGTCAAGCGCACGGAGCGCGGTGGTGTCTATATTGACCTGGGTAATAATGCAGAAGCTTATATTCGCCGTGAGGAAATGATCCCGCGGGAAGCGGTACGTACCGGTGACAGACTGCGTGCCTACTTGCGCGAAGTTCAGCCTGAACCACGTGGTCCGCAGCTGTTTGCCAGCCGCACTTCCCCCGAGTTTCTAATTGAATTGTTCAAGCTGGAAGTGCCGGAAGTCGGGCAGGGTACGATCGAAATTCGTGGTGCCGCCCGTGATGCCGGCAGTCGAGCCAAGATAGCCGTTATCTCAAATGATCCGCGTCTTGATCCCGTAGGTGCTTGTGTCGGTATGCGTGGCTCGCGAGTGCAAACGGTCTCTAATGAACTGGCAGGCGAGCGTGTCGATATCATTTTGTGGGACAACAGTCCGGCGCAATATGTAATCAATGCGATGGCACCGGCGGAAGTTGCTTCGATTATCGTCGATGAAGAAAAAAACAGCATGGATATAGTCGTCGACGCAGACAAATTGTCACTCGCTATAGGTCGCGGAGGTCAGAATGTTCGCCTCGCCGGTGAACTGACCGGTTGGGAGCTCAACGTGATGGACGAAGGAGCGGCCGATGAGAAAAACGAAACCGAAGCGCGGGTTCTTATAGAGAAATTTGTTGAAGAACTCACCGTAGACGAAGAAGTCGCCACAATACTGGTACAGGAAGGCTTCACCAGTGTTGAGGAAGTGGCCTATGTGCCGGAGCAGGAGTTGTTGGATGTAGATGAATTTGACGAAGAAATGGTTGAGGAGCTGCGCAGCAGAGCGCAGGACGTTCTCCTTACTCAGGCTTTGGTTACCGAGCAGAAGATAAAAACTTTCAAGCCTTCAGACGAGCTTTTGGCAATGGAAGGAATAAGTGCAGAGCTTGCTGTATCTCTGGCAGAAATCGAAGTTACCACTGTTGATGATTTGGCAGATCTGGCGGTGGATGAACTTTTAGTTGTCGACGGAATGGATGAAGATACCGCCGGCAAACTTATAATGAAGGCGCGCGAAAGCTGGTTCCAGGATGAGGAACAAGAGGTCGAGGCAGGAGCCGAAGCTAGCGGGGGGTAGAGAATATATATGGCAGAAGTCACAGTAAAACAGTTAGCCGACACGGTGGGAACACCGGTCGATAAACTGCTCGAACAATTGAAAGACGCGGGCGTAGCGAAGACTGCGGCTGACGACTTAATTGCGGACGCAGAGAAATCAAAACTGCTGTCGTTTTTGCGTCAGGCGCACGGGGTTGAAAAGACAGCTTCCGGCGCGAGTAAAATTACGCTGAAACGTAAAAAGCGTGGCGAGATAAAACTCGGTGGTCCCGGTCGCAAAGCGGTGACAGTCGAGACTCGCGGAAAGCGAACCTACGCCAAGCGCGATGATTCAGTTCGTGAGGAAATGCTGCGGCAAACCGAACTTCGCCAACAGGAAGCTGCTCGCCAGGCAGCAACTGACGCCCCGAAGGAGGCCGGAGCAGAGGCTCCTGCGCCATCAGTGTCGGCGGAAGCTAAAACGCCCGAAACCGCTAAACCGCCTGTGGTGGAGCAGACCCCCGAAGTTGTTGAAGCGGTAGATCCAGCACTGCTGGCGCAACAGGAAGCACAGGCCGAGCTGGACCGGGAGCGCCGGAAAGCCGAGGCACTGGTTGCGGCCCAGGAACAAATCAAGCGCGACGCAGAGCAGGCAATTGTAGCCGAGGCAGATCGCGTTGTAGCTGAAGCAGACAAAGCCCGCCACGAAGCAGAGAAAGCTGAAGTCGAAGCCCGGCAAGAGGCAGAGCGCGCACAGCAGGCGGCAGCCGATGCCGATGCAGCGGCACAAGCCGAGCGCGAAGAAGAAGAACGTCTGGCGCGTGAAGAAGAAGCACGAGCAGCGGCAGAGCTGGCGGCTCGGCGTGCTGTTGAAGCAGCAGCTCTGGCTGAATTGCAGCAGGGTGTTGAAAACGTCGGCAAGGCGAAGCTTGAGGCAACGCGGCTTGCAGCCGAGGCCGATTTACGCCGTATAGAAGAAGAAAAACGCAAGGCAGCTGCTGCCAAGCGCGAAAAGCTGCAACAGAACAATCCTGCGCCTCCGCCACCAGACAGTGGTCGAGCCGGTCGGCGTGGTCGTGGCAAAGCGGCTGGTGGTCGCAAAGAGTTGCGTGTATCCGGAGGTCGTGGCGGTAAGCGCGAGAAGCGTTCAAAACGTGAGATTGGCCTTACCATCGAGTCCAAGCACGCGTTCGCCAAGCCCACAGAGCCGGTTATTCGTGACGTTGCCGTACCTGAAACCATAACGGTTGCCGAGCTGGCGAATCGCATGGCTGTGAAGGCAGGCGAAGTGATCAAAACCATGATGGGCATGGGGGTTATGGCCACCATCAACCAGATGCTTGATCAGGATACTGCAGTGCTGGTCGTTGAAGAGATGGGCCATCGCGCCACGATGAGCTCTGCCGACGATCTGGAATTGGCGTTGCAGAATAAAATTACCGCCACCGCAAATGAGATTCCCGAAGAAGGCATGGAAGCGCGGCCGCCAGTGGTTACCATTATGGGCCACGTCGATCACGGTAAAACCTCTCTGCTCGACTACATCCGCACCACCCGTGTAGCAGCTGGTGAAGCCGGGGGAATTACGCAGCATATAGGCGCTTACAACGTCGCACACGACAAAGGCACCATTACCTTCCTCGATACACCGGGTCACGCGGCGTTTACCGCAATGCGTGCCCGTGGTGCACAGGCTACCGATATCGTGGTTCTGGTCGTAGCCGCAGACGATGGCGCGATGCCGCAAACGGTAGAGGCGGTTCAGCACTCGCGTGCTGCAGGCGTGCCGATGATCGTTGCGGTTAATAAAATAGACAAAGAAGGCTCTGATCCTGAGCGCGTCAAGAATGATTTATCGCAGCACGAAGTCATCGCAGAGGAATGGGGTGGCGACACCATGTTCGTTCACGTATCCGCATTGACCGGGCAGGGTATCGACGAACTACTCGATGCACTATTGCTGCAGGCTGAAATTCTGGAGCTGAAAGCAACCGAAGAAGGTCCCGCACGTGGTGTTGTAATTGAAGCGACCCTCGATAAAGGGCGTGGTCCGGTTGCCACGGTGATGGTTCAAAATGGTACTTTGCGGCGCGGCGATATCATGGTGTGCGGCAAGGAGTTCGGGCGTGTACGTGCAATGTTTGATGATGCCGGTAATCAGGTTGATTCAGCGGGACCGTCTATTCCGGTTCAGGTACTGGGATTATCCAACGCACCAAACGCTGGCGAAGATATGCTGGTCTCCAAAGATGAACGCAGTGCGCGTGAGCTGGCCGGTCTGCGTAACGAGAAATCCCGTGATGCGCGTCTGGCCGATCGCAGACCCGCAAAACTTGAAGATGTCTTCTCGCAGATCAAGTCCGGTGATAGCAGCACCCTTAACCTGCTGATCAAAACCGATGTGCAGGGCAGCTTTGAAGCACTGCGCGATTCACTCGAAAAAATGTCGACTGACGAAGTCACTATCCGGGTCGTCGGTGGTGGAGTCGGTGGAATCACCGAATCAGATGCGCAACTGGCAGCAGCGTCTAATGCGGTGATGATCGGCTTTAATGTACGTGCAGATAACACCGCGCGGCGGGTCATAAATGAACAGGAAATCGAGCTCCACTACGATAGCGTAATCTACGAAGTCATTGATCGCGTTAAGGCATCAGCCAGCGGCATGCTGCCTCCGGAAATTCAGGAGCGTATTATTGGACTGGCCGAAGTTAAAGACGTTTTCCGATCGCCGAAATTCGGCTCCATTGCGGGCAGTATGGTGGTCGACGGCGTGGTCAAGAAGAGCGCACCTATTCGCGTGCTGCGGGATAACGTCGTTATCTATGAAGGTGAACTCGAGTCGCTGCGGCGGTTCAAGGACGATGTCAATGAAGTCCGTATGGGTACCGAATGCGGTATCGGCGTAAAGAACTACACCGATGTACGCCCTGGTGATCAGATCGAAATCTTTGAACGCAAGGAAGTCGCCCGGTCGCTGTAACCATGGATATTGTCATACCTTTTTTAACGGTGCGGGAAGAAGTCACTCGTGGCTAAAGACTACCCGCGCAGCTATCGTGTTGCAGACCAGATTCAGCGTGAGCTATCCGGAATAATCCGCTTTGGCGTGAAAGATCCCAGAGTCCCGTCAACCCTGACGATCGCAGGCGTTGAGGTCAGTAAAGACCTCTCCAGCGCAAAGGTCTTTGTTTCCATGTTCGGCATGGAAGAAGATCAGGAGATACGTGAAGAAGCAGTTATTGCCCTGAACAAAGCCTCGGGTTATCTGCGCAGGCAACTGGGCAGTAGAATGCGCTTGCGTATCGTGCCTACGCTGCATTTTCGTTACGATTCCGTCCAGGAAGACGCCGTTCGAATGTCATCACTGATCGATGATGCCGTGCGTTCCAATACCACCCCCGACGACTCCGCCGAAATCGACCCCGGCCTCAACCGTCCCGCCGGCGATGCCTGATATGCGCGCGCTTGACGGATTACTGCTGCTCGACAAACCTGTCGGCTGCACTTCAAATGGTGTGCTGCAGCAGGTCCGGCGTCTGTTCGGCGCGAAAAAGGCCGGGCACACTGGCAGCCTCGATCCCTCAGCAACCGGCATGTTGCCGATTTGCTTCGGTGAAGGTACAAAGTTGTGCGCGTATTTGCTCGACGCCGAAAAAACCTACGAAGTTGAAGGCGTATTGGGCCAGTCAACCGACACGGAAGACGCAGATGGCGAGATTGTTGCCGAAGGTCCGGTACCGGCTATCACACAGGCACAGATGCACCAGACAGTGCAGGGGTTTCTGGGTCATAGCATGCAGGTGCCGCCCGCGTACTCGGCAATTAAGCGCAACGGAGTCAGAGCGCATAAGCTGGCACGTAAAGGGGTTGAAGTACAGCTTGAGCCGCGCGCAATTGAGGTGAAATCGATCGAGCTGCTAGCATTCAGCGCTGATCGTTTCAGTCTGCGGCTGTGCGTTTCCAAAGGAACCTATATTCGCTCGATTGTGCGTGATATCGGTGACAGCTTCGGCTGCGGTGCGCATGTCAGCCGGTTGCGGCGGGTGTCAGTATCGCCTTTTGAGCAGCAGCGTATGTACAGCATCGATGAGATTCAACAGATCGAAAACAAAGATTCACTGTTGCTGGCGGTCGATGAAGTGATCAGTGACTGGCAAAGCCTGACGCTCGACAGCGAGCGTGCCATGTTGTTTCGTCATGGTGCGAAGCCACAGATCGACTACGCTGTAGAGACAACGTCAGCCAGTGCTGACACAGCAGAGGATCAATCCGGTGGTCCATCGAAAGATCTTCTGCGAATCTATGATCCGAGTGAAAAATTCCTCGGTCTGGGAAAAATTTCTGACGGACGTCTTGAAACCGTCCGTATTATTGGCGGCCAGCTGCAATGACCGGTATAACCGCCATTTTTCATGGCTGCGGCAACTGCCGTGGCAAACATTCATCATTGGAGATGACACATGGGTTGTTTAAGCGCCGAAAGAACGGCGGAGATTGTTGACGAATATAAGCGAGACTCCTCGGACACGGGGTCACCAGAGGTACAGGTAGCATTGTTGTCCGCCAGAATTATTCACCTGACCGAGCACTTCCAGGTTCACAAGCACGATCATCACTCCCGTCGTGGACTGCTGCGTATGGTCAATCAACGCCGCAAACTGCTCGACTACCTGAAGCGAAAAGATCTCTCTCGCTATCAGGACTTAATCAAGCGACTAGGTTTGCGCCGCTAGATCCGGCCTCCCAGACAGAAACTCAAGGACTTATAGTGACTCACGTAAGCAAAACATTTCAATTTGGCGACCATGAAGTCGTCATGCAAACCGGGGAGATCGCCAGACAGACCTCCGCGGCCATAATGATCAGCGTCGGTGACACCGTCGTACTGGTATCAGCAGTCGGGAAAAAAGATGCTAATCCGAATGTCGATTTTTTCCCGCTGACAATCAACTACCAGGAACGCACCTATGCCGCCGGTAAAATTCCCGGCGGCTTTTTCAAGCGGGAAGGCCGGCCTGCAGAAAGCGAAACACTGACTTCGCGACTGATCGACCGCCCGTTGCGCCCGCTGTTTCCAAAAGGCTTTCGCAACGAAGTGCAGATTATCGCAACGGTTATGTCACTGGACCCTGAAATCCAGGCTGATATCCCGTCTCTGATTGGCGCCTCCGCAGCACTGGCGTGTTCCGGTATGCCATTCGCCGGTCCAATCGGTGCTGCCCGGGTCGGGTACATCGACGGAAACTATGTATTGAACCCGACGGCATCGCAGGTAGTTGAATCAGATCTCGACCTCGTCGTCGCCGGTACTGAAAATGCGGTATTAATGGTTGAGTCGGAAGCCGCGGTGCTGCAGGAAGAGGTCATGCTCGGCGCCGTTATGTTTGGTCATGAGCAAATGCAGACAGCAATTGCAGCGATCACCGAAATGGCAGCCGAAGTCGGCGCTGAAGCCTGGGACTGGCAGGCGCCGGTCAGCAACGATGCACTGGCCGCAATTGTCTCCGAAGCCGCTGAATCCGGATTGGCAGCAGCCTACACCACTGCCGATAAAATGGAACGGCAGCAGAAAGTCGGTGAAGTCCGTGATGCGGTCGTCGCGCAGCTGGCAACCGGTGAAGATAATGCGCCGAGTGAGGGTGAAGTCAAAGGTGCTTTTTCCAGCCTCGAAAAAAGTCTGGTACGCGGCCGGATTCTCGCCGGCGAGCGGCGTATAGATGGCCGCGATACCCGTACTGTAAGACCCATTGCGGTCAAAACCGGAATTCTCCCGCGCGTCCATGGATCGTCACTTTTCACCCGTGGTGAAACACAGGCCATAGTAACGGCAACTCTCGGTACCACCCGCGATGCTCAGATTATCGATGCGCTGGAAGGCGAGCGACGTGATGCGTTTATGCTGCATTACAACTTCCCTCCGTACTGTGTTGGCGAAACCGGATTTGTCGGTTCCCCCAAGCGTCGTGAAATCGGTCATGGCAGGCTGGCTCGTCGAGGCGTAGCAGCGGTTATGCCGGACGATGAAGTATTCCCGTACACCATTCGTGTGGTATCGGAAATCACTGAATCCAACGGTTCCAGTTCCATGGCCAGTGTGTGTGGATCGAGCCTGGCAATGATGGACGCCGGCGTGCCATTGAGAGCACCGGTAGCCGGTATTGCTATGGGCCTGATCAAAGACGATAACCGCTTTGCCGTTCTGAGCGATATTCTCGGCGACGAAGATCACCTTGGCGACATGGATTTCAAAGTAGCGGGCACAGAAGACGGTGTTACCGCGTTACAGATGGATATCAAAATTGATGGTATCACTCGTGAAATCATGGAAGCTGCGCTGGAACAGGCTAAAGAAGGTCGTCTGTTCATACTAGGCGAAATGAATAAGGTTCTGTCGTCACCACGTGAAGAGCTTTCCGAGCATGCTCCGCGTTTCATCACCATAAAGATCCACCCAGAGAAAATTGCTGCGGTCATCGGAAAAGGCGGCGCAGTTATTCGTGCACTGACCGAAGAGACCGGTGCAACAATCGATATCGGTGATGATGGTGTGATCAAGATAGCCTCCAGCGATCGCGTTGCCGGTGAAGAAGCTCGTCGACGTATAGAGCAGATCACCGCTGATGTAGAAGTCGGTACTATCTACGAAGGCAAGGTCCAGAAGATCATGGACTTCGGCGCTTTTGTAAATATCCTGCCGGGTAAAGACGGTCTGGTGCATATCTCGCAAATCTCTGAAAACCGCGTACAGAACGTGGCAGATGAGCTGAGCGAAGGGCAGACAGTTCGCGTGAAGGTGCTCGAAGTAGACAAGCAAGGCCGGATCCGCCTGAGCATGAAAGCCGTTACTGCCGAAGAAGCCGAAGCACCGGCTGAATCGTAGAAGGATAACCTGCCTGCTACCTGGCGGGCAGCTGAGCCGGGCGGAAATTCTATCCCGTCCGGCTTTTTACTTATTCACCCGTGAGGCGCACTGCCGCCATTTATCAAGGCGCTTTTAGAGCCCTTTAAACCTGAGCCTGCGAATGCATCGAGCGGTACAGGCAATTTAAAAGCTCAGACCCAACCAAACCCGGTTATATTACTCAAGGCCAACCAGGTGAGCGTCGAACCCGTGGATCATGAACGCCATATGCACCGCTGTCTGGAGCTTGCGCAACGCGCCGCAGCGCACGGTGAAGTGCCCGTAGGTGCGGTGATTGTTCAGGGTGGAAATGTTATTGCAGAGGCTTGCAACCAGCCCATCGGCCGCTGCGACCCGACGGCCCACGCCGAAATATGTGCGATCCGTCTGGCAGCAACCGTGGTCGAAAACTACCGGCTGGTCGGCTGCACCATTTACAGCAGTATCGAACCCTGTCTGATGTGTGCAGGCGCTGTTATGCACGCACGACTTGATCGAATAGTTTATGGCGCACCGGAGCCTCGTGCCGGAGCGGTGAGCGGGAATGTAAACTATTTTGACGCACTGCAGCATTTCCACAAAATTGAAGTGATCGGAAACATCCTGAGTGATGAATCGCGTGCGCTGATTCAAAAATTTTTCAGAGATCGCCGAAAGTAGAGCGCTAATTTCCAGGTCGTTGATTCAGGTTAAGATTTTTGCTGACGATACATCTTTAGTACTGAAAAATTTCGATCAAAGTACCAGACCGGAGGATCGTAACCGTAGTCGAGTATTCCTACTCGGGCAGTCAAATCGACATGCAGAATCCGGCAGCCAACTCGTGATTAGGGTGTATTCCTGTGGGCGTAACGATAGAACAATCAAGCAACGGTGAAGAGACCACCGTCAGTGTTGCAGGACGCTTCGACTACCGTGTGTATGACTCATTCAAGGCATCGTATAGTTCCCTGCCTGAGCAGAATACGCAAATTAATATAGATCTGAGTGCTACAGATTCCATGGACAGCAGTGCATTGGGTATGTTGTTGATGCTGCGTGAGCATGTCGGCCGGGCGGCAAAGATTTTGCTGGTGAATCCGACTCCCGATGTAAAACGTGTACTTTCTATCGCCAACTTCGACAAGCTGTTTTCCATACAATCCTGAATTAGCGTCAATGCAGTCCGAACTAGTTAGAAACTCCTGGCACTGGAGGTACAGTGCAGCCGAATTGAAAAGCGTCGATCTGATCGCCAATCAGGTCGAGGCCATTTGCCAGCAATGTACTGTTGATTCTGCCCGACCACGCCTGCATATGGTGCTCGGTGAGTTGATGATGAACGCCATCGATCACGGGCTGCTGCAGCTCGACTCCGATATAAAAAGTGAGCCAGGCGGCTTTGATCGCTATCAGGCCGAACGTTTGCTTCGCCTGGAGCGCTTAATGGTTGGAACGGTTCGCGTCACTGCTGATAAAGAAAATGACAAACTCCTGCGGATTGCTATTCAGGATAGTGGCAAAGGGTTCGACTACAAGCAGGTGCTCTCTGGACAGCCGGAAATAGATTGCCTTCACGGTCGCGGATTACTGATTGCACGCCATTTGTGTGAATCAATGAAGTATGTCGGCTGTGGTAATTGTGTCGTTGTAGAATTTTCTATATCAAACTAGAAACCGGCCTGCTCAGAGGGTTGGGGTACTGCTTCAATACAGTGCAAACATTGCTCTAATTCTAAACCCTCAGCTGTCTGCGGTTATCTCTACTTCCAATGAAGCGCCGTTCAGGCCGGTCACCGTTACCCGGGTATTAACCGGCGCATCCGTTCCCACTACACGCCATCGGCTGTTGTCGATTATAGCCGCGCCAGTACCATTGACAATAGCCTCGCTTAACGTCACCTCACGGCCTATATGAGAATCTCCGCGCCGGTTCAGTGAAGGCTGATCGCTGTTGATGTCGCGCTTGAAAAACACCCGCCCGGCCAGAGTGGTGGCAACCGTCAGCATGGCAAACAACGCAACTTGCAGTTCCCAACCGAGGATCGGAATCAGAAAGGTAATCAGACCGGTCAGTATGGCTGCCGTGCCGGGCCACAATAGAAATGTTGTCGGTGCAAACAGCTCGATGGCACACATCAGTACGCCTGCCGTCAGCCAGTGCCACGGAGACAGTTCCCCGGTGATAAAATCCATTTTAAAATCCCTTATTTTTTATCAGTATCGCTGAGCGCTGATTTCGCCAGTTCCGCAATTCCACCGATGCTGCTAATCAGACCACTTGCTTCCAGAGGCATATAAATAGTTTTCTGGTTGGGTGACAGTGCCATCTCTTTAAGGGATTCTACATATTTTTGTGCGATAAAATAATTTAGTGCCTGTTGATCGCCTTCACCAATAGCGTCTGAAACCAGTGTCGTTGCGCGAGCCTCTGCCTGAGCCTCGCGCTCACGAGCTTCAGCGTCTCGAAATGCTGCCTCTCTGCGCCCCTCAGCCTGCAATATGGTAGCTTCCTTTTTACCCTCCGCAATGAGAATCTCAGCCTCCCGTTCGCCGCTGGCATTGAGAATAGCAGCGCGCTTCTCACGCTCGGCTTTCATCTGCTTTGCCATTGAATCGACCAGATCCCGGGGCGGTGCAATATCTTTGATTTCGATACGATTGATTTTAACGCCCCATGGGGAGGTCGCATCTTCTACAACCGTCAGCAATCGCGTATTGATCTGATCGCGGTGCGACAGCAGCTCATCGAGGGTCATAGAGCCCATAACGGTCCGGATGTTGGTCATAACCAGATTGATTATCGCCGATTCCAGCTTGTTGACTTCATAAGCGGCTTTGGCGGCATCGAGTAGCTGATAAAACACAACGCCATCCACCTGAACCACCGCGTTGTCTTTTGTGATTACGTCTTGTGATGGAACCGCGTGTACCTGTTCCATCATATTCATTTTATGTCCGATCTGATCGAAAAATGGCACAATCAGATGCAGACCCGGTCTTAACGTACGCGTATATTTACCGAACCGCTCTACGGTATATTCTTTGCCCTGCCTGACTATTTTTACAGCCGTAGCAATAACGACAACAGCCAGCACCAGCAAGGCTAATACGAAGCCAGAGAAAAAATTCACCGTGATACTCTCAGGATGGGGTTTTTCAGTTTATATCAAGTGTTCTGGCTTCTACATGGAAATACAACAATGAATCTCTCCGAGATGGGTATAGCGGCAATCACCTTTGATCTGGATGACACGCTGTGGCCCTGTGCCCCCGTCATTTCACATGCTGAATCGGTCTACATGCAATGGCTGGCAGAGCATTGTCCGGCAGCGCTCGCTGAGCACGAGGAAGAATCACTACGAGCCATACGCCATGCAATGCTTGACCGCAGACCGGAGCTCGCCAGTGATGTCAGTGAGTGGCGCAGGCAGGCTACACGCGAGTTGCTGCAGCGGTATGGCGGTGACGAAGCACTGGCTGAAGCCGGGTTCCAGGCGTTTTACCAGGCGCGGCAGGGTGTTACGTTTTACGATGAAGTGTTGTCATCGCTGCAGGATTTATCGTTTCACTACCGGCTGGGTTCAATTACCAACGGCAATGCAGATCTAGCGGAAATCGGTGTCGATCATCTGTTTGATTCAGCGCTCTATGCGACGCTTGAGCTGCCAGCCAAGCCCGCGCGCGGAATTTTTCTGCGCGCCTGTGAGGAACTCGGTGTTTCACCACAAGCCGTGCTGCATGTCGGCGATAACGCCTATACTGATGTTGAAGGGGCGCGCCAGGCTGGTTGCCGTACCGCCTGGATCAATCGTGGCGGGCTGGTGTACCCGGATGATATAGACCCGGCAGATATAAATATTACCAATCTAACAGAATTGCTCGCACTGGCACCGGCTATCGTACGTCCGGCTTAATTTGCCTTACCGGAATAACATTGCTGAATGGTGAAACGATTGCTGCTTACTCCGTCAGTTGCAGTACCGTTTTTTCCAGCAGCGCCAGCTGCTCGGGGGACGACAACCGGTGGTCGCCGTTTTTAACAAGAGTCAACTGAATATCTGATGAGGTAATTGCCTGCATCAATTCTATAGATAATTCATAGGGCACGTCGATATCAGCGTCGCCGTGCAAAAGCCGTACAGGTGCATTTATAGGGATCGGGCCGGTTAGCACACAGTGTTTGCGGCTGTTTTCGATTAACTGAAGGCTAATCGGGTAGGGTGTGCCATCGTCGTATTCAGAGGGAACTAACAGGTTTTCCCCGTTGTGCAGCTGTTGCTGCTGTTTGCTGGTCAAACGCTGAAGCAGCAGCCGCTCTGTGAAATCCGGCGCAGCGGCAATAGTTATCAGGCCGGCGATTCGAGACGGTCGCTTCACTGCGGCGAGAGTTGCAATCCAGGCTCCCATACTAGACCCGACCAGAATAATTTTTTTATCAGGGCAAAACTGGTCAAACACCGTAAGCGTATCAGTAAGCCAGTGATCTATATTTCCATCGACGAACTCACCTTCAGAGATGCCGTGCCCGGAGTAGTCAAAACGTGTATAGGAAATTTCGTGGCGGCGGCAAAGCAGCTCCAGCGCCAGCGCCTTGCTGCCTCCCATGTTTGATTTAAAACCACCACAGAAAAGCACTGCAGGGCGTGAATCGCTTGCTGATGCCAGCGATTCAACCAGGGCAATGCGCGTGGCTTGATCAGAGGTACCGTATTGGCTATTGAGAAATCGTGGAGTCACTGGCGATGCTACTCCTTAGAGGTGCTAATTTTCGAGTGAGTCAATCACACTCACCAGAGGTTGCCAGACATTGTCGAGCATAATGACCTGTGCTTTTTCATTGGGGTGGATACCATCACTTTGAAACCATTCCATCGACTTTTCCAGCCCTTCAAGAAAAAACGGAATCAGCTGTGCGTTGCTTTCTTCAGCTGCGGTGACAAAAGTCTTACTGAACAAGCGCGTATAAGCCGCACCGTAGTTACTTGGTATTTTCATACCGAGAATAATAACTGTTGCATCGCTGTCGGCTGCCATCTGTGACATCTCGATCAGATTCTGCTTCATTTTTTTCAACGACAAACCGCGCAGACCGTCGTTGCCGCCGAGTTCTATGAGGACAATTTCAGGTTGATATTCTTTAAGCAGAGCCGGTAATTTTGTTAATCCGTTGGCCGTTGTATCGCCGGAGACACTCGCATTGATTACGTTGTACTGGTAACGCGTGCCATCCAGCCGGTGTTGTAATCCGGCCACCCATCCATCTTCTACCGCCATACCATAGGCAGCGCTGAGGCTGTCACCGACAACCAGTATTTTTTTATCTTGAGCGGTGGCTGTTGCTGTTGCCAGAGACAGGAAAATGACACACAACAGGGCAGCGAAGCGGTGACTCAGGGTGCTTGTTATTTTCATCTTTACCTTCATGTTGGTGTATTCAGGATATTTCAAGTCAACCAGAACGTTTTTGCACGACGCAGCGCTGTTTTTTTATCTTAGTGCGGCGGGAAGATGGACTGATTTAACAAGATAGTCACGTTATGAATACGATAAAGGCTGCCGGATTGTGCAAGCGCGTTACTACAGCGGAAGGTGAGCTTGTCATACTTCACGATGTAGACATCAACCTGATGGCAAGGGAGGCGATTGCCGTGGTCGGGCCATCCGGGTCCGGCAAGTCGACCTTGCTGGCGTTGCTGGCTGGTCTCGATTCAGCCAGTGACGGCGAAATCGAACTTCTCGGCAGTCCACTGCACCAACTAGACGAAGATGGCCGCGCCGCGGTGCGAGCCGGGCAGGTTGGCTTTGTATTTCAGTCGTTCCAGTTACTCCCGGGTTTGACCGCACTTGAGAATGTCATGCTGCCCCTGGAACTGGCGGCAATCGGTGATGCCAGAGCAAGAGCCGCCGCGCAGCTGGACAAGGTTGGATTGCAAAACCGTCAGCAGCATTTACCGTCGCAATTATCCGGCGGCGAACAGCAACGCGTTGCTCTGGCACGTGCGTTTGTCACCGAACCGAAAGTACTGTTTGCCGATGAACCCACCGGAAATCTTGATCGGAACACTGGAGACACCATTGTCGAACTGATGTTTAACATGCGTGCCGAGTCTGGCTGTGCACTGGTTCTGGTCACTCACGACCAACGGCTCGCGAGCCGTTGTGATCGCATTGTGACGATGACGGATGGTCGCCTGCAATGAGTATGGCTGCACCGGTGCAACGGGGTGGGCGAGCAACTTGAATATCCCCTTGCGCACCGAAGCTAAACTGGCGTTCAGGCAACTGCGTCGGGAAATGCGAGTATCCGAATACCTGATACTGACACTGGCGCTGGTGTTGTCAGTCGCGGCCGTTACATCGGTTGGTTTTTTTGCCAATCGTATAGAGCGAGCCATTGAATCACAGGCAGCAACCTTGCTCGCAGCTGATGCCATTGTCAGTTCAGCGTTGCCAGTGCCGGAAATTGTTCGTCGCACGGCGGCACAACATAGCCTGACCGGGACCGATGTGATCCAGTTCCCGAGCGTAGTTCTAAACGAAGACGGAGACAGCACCCTGGTGGCCGTCAAAGCAGTGGGAAATAAATACCCGCTTCGCGGTGAGTTGCTGCTTAGCGATGAACTCTATGGTGCTGAACACAGCGCCGATGCCGGCGGACCGGCTGCCGGTAACGTCTGGGTAGATTCCCGTCTGGCGGGTGCTTTAACGATTAGCCCGGGAGATGAATTATCCCTTGGCGATATCCAGGTTGTGGTAAGCCGGTTTATAGCGTTTGAACCAGATCGAGGCGGGGGCGTGTTCCAGATGGCGCCGCGGCTCATGATGTCTGCTGACGATATCCCGCGAAGTGCCTTACTCAATGAAGGCAGTCGAGCCAGATACAAACTGTTGGTCGCAGGTGAGCCTTCCGGGCTCGATGATTTTGCCAGTTGGCTGGAATCGCATGATGACGCTAATATAAAATTTCAAACAGTAGAGCAGGGTCGTCCTGCAGTTCGCTCAGCACTACTGAATGTCCGGCGTTTTCTAGGTCTTGCGGCGGCCGTTGCAGTGCTGCTGTCCGGGGCCGCTGTCGCATTGTCAGCGCGCCAGATAGCAGAGCGCGATATGGACACCAGCGCCCTGCTCAGAGCGTTTGGGGCCGGGTCGCGGTCGGTTATTCGAATTGTCCTGATACGCCTGGCGGCCATCGCCGTTATTGCATCACTGGTCGGCAGCGCCATTGGTTTCGCCGCACAGTTCGGACTGGCCGCAATGCTCGCCAGCTGGTTCGCTACAGAACTACCACCACCTTCACTGTTGCCGCTGATCGGTGGTATCAGCTGCGCACTGCTGGCACTCGGCGGCTTCTGCCTGCCAGCGGTTGCAAAAGCGGCCGACTCGCCGGTTGTGCGGGTATTGCGACGTGATCTCCCCGTCGCTCGTCCGTCAACCTGGCTGGTGGTGGGCAGTGCCTTGCTGGCGATGCTGGTGCTGCTCATCTGGCTGACGCGTGATGTCTTTTTAGGACTGGTGCTGGTGGCCGGTCTTGTCGCTGTGGTTGGCCTGCTGTGGCTGGTATCCCGGTTGCTGGTCGCTCTGGCCGCGCGTACGCGCGTACCAGCGCTTCGCCGTGCGCTCGAAGGCATCCGGCGTCGTCCTGACAGTGTCAGTCTGCAGATAGCCGCGTTCAGCGTTGGACTGCTCGCGCTGATGCTACTGGCTATCGTACGGACAGATGTACTGAATACCTGGCAGCGGCAGATTCCGGCCAATGCACCCAACTACTTTATGGTGAATATCCAGCCTGCCGAAGTCGAAAGCATGCGCGAATTGCTGAAAGAAAAAGGCATCGACGGCGAGGTGTTATACCCGATGGTGCGCGGTCGGCTGGAAGCAATAAACGATAGACCCATAGGTGAAGATGGCTACAAAAATGACCGCGCCCGGCGGATGTCAGAGCGCGATTACAATTTATCGTATCAGGCGGCAGCTCGTGACGATAACACCGTGGTTGAAGGTCAGTGGTGGCCGGAGGATACCAAAGAAAACCTGTTTTCCGTAGAAGAGGAATTTGCCCGGGAAGTCGGAATCAACATGGGTGATGTATTGCACTTTCGCATCGCAGACAAAGCAGTATCCGGAACAGTGAGCAATTTTCGCGAAGTAGAGTGGGAATCGTTCGCAGTGAACTTTTTTGTTGTTGGCACCCCGGCGGCCTTACGTGAGCAACCGGCAAGCTTTGTCACCAGTGTGCATGTTGAAGATGCGGGCGGGGACTTTGTACGCGATGTGGTATCCCGTTTTCCGGGTGTTACCGTGCTTGATATCGGTTCTATTATTAAGCGAGTGACAGGCATACTGGATCGCGCCGCACTTGCGGTACAATACGTTTTTGGATTCACCCTGATTGCCGGAGCGCTGGTACTGATTGCCGCTGTGCTTGCCAGTCGGCGCGAACGCTTTCAGGAGGCAGCTGTACTGCGAACACTGGGTGCATCGCGGCGTTATCTGGCCGGCAGTGTATCGCGTGAGTTCATACTGATTGGTGCATTAGCAGGGCTGATGGCATCGTCTATTGCCGCCATTATGGCCTGGGTAATAGTAGAGAGAGTCATGTCACTCGACTACCAGTTTAACGGCTGGCTGTGGAGTATCGGGGTAGTGGCTGGAATAGCGGGAATATGGCTGGCCGGTACGCTTGCGACATTGCCGGTGTTGCGTCAGTCGCCCATGGCTGTGATTCGCAGCCAGGTATAGGGCAGCCGGTTATAAATATAATGAATAGCTTTTTATTGTTCAGTAAATGATTGTACTGAAATACAGATAGCGGTAACTGGCAAAGGCACAGCGACCGGAATAATTTACCACGTCAACAGAACGGACTGTGACAGCAACCAAACCATGCGGCACAACTACGAACCCGATACCAGTCGACTCGGCACTATAGAATCGACAGTCAGTTATCTCTCCGAGAACTGCGCACCGGCGCAATGCGTTTTGATTGCCGATGCCGTCGAGAGGGTATGGGAACTGCGCCATGTTGATAACAACATACCCGATCCAATGCAGGTCGGCGCTCACCTGAAAGAACTGGGGGCAGACAGCTACTGCATTATTGCGGCGTTACTCGGCTGCCATTCCGCACGCCTTGCAATACCCAAAGAAGCACTGGAGCAAGACTACAGCGAGCAGCAGCGTCGTCTTATAGAAAGCGTACGCTGGCTCAACAGCTTTGTGACCAGTGGCAGTCATACCACCTCAACCGGCGCCGACATAATCTCTGATGGGAAAGTTCAGGCAGAAAGAGTCCGGCAGCTGGTGCTGGTAATGATCGAGGATGTGCGAGCCCTTCTGATCAAGCTGACGTTCCGGGTAGAGCGATTGCGTTTGCTGCTGAAGCTCGACTCCGACAATGCCATTGCCGTGGCCAGGGAAACTCTCGATGTCTACGCACCACTGGCCAACCGGCTCGGTGTTGCGCAGCTGAAGTGGCAGCTGGAGGATTTGTCGTTCCGGTTGCTCGAACCCGATACCTATAAAAGAATAGCGAAATCGCTGGAAGAAAGGCGCGAAGACCGCGAGCGCTATATCGGCAGCTTTGTCGAGTTATTATCAGAGCGACTGGCGCAGGCCGGAATCAAGCAGTGTGAAGTAAAAGGCCGGCCAAAGCACTTGTATTCAATCTGGAAAAAAATGCAGCGCAAGCGCGTGGAAGTTTCAGATCTATACGATGTCAGAGCCGTTCGCGTGCTGGTAGACAACCTGCAACAATGCTATGCCGCTCTGGGTGTAGTACACAGTGGCTGGCAGCACCTGCCGCGTGAGTTCGATGACTATATCGCCAACCCGAAAGAAAACGGCTACCAGTCGCTGCACACTGCTGTGATCGGGCCACAAGGCAAGGCACTTGAGGTGCAGATTCGCAGTCGCGAAATGAACTCCGATGCAGAGCTGGGAGTTGCCGCGCACTGGCGCTATAAAGAAGGTGGTGAGGACGACACCCGCCTGCAGAAAAGTATTAATTCATTGCGATCTATACTAGAGAACTCCACCGATGACGACGAGCAATTGCTCGATGTTTTCAAGACAGAAGTCTTTTCGGATCGTGTCTATGTGTTTACCCCGAAAGGGCAGATTATAGATTTACCCATGTGCGCAACACCGCTTGATTTTGCCTACCATGTGCATACCGAGATCGGTCATCGCTGCCGCGGTGCAAAAGTCAATGGCCGTATCGTGCAGCTGGGGCACCAACTGCAAAACGGTGATCAGGTAGAAGTACTAACCGGCAAGCTCAGCAATCCCAGTCGTGACTGGATGACCAAAAGCAGCGGATTTTTGCATACCAGCCGCGCGCGGGCCAAGGTGAGGGCCTGGTTTAATGTACGCGATCAGGAAACCCATCTGGAAGATGGTCGGCAGATTGTCGAACGTGAAATAAAGCGGATGAATGCTCGCGATCTCTCACACACAGCACTTGCTGAAAAATGTGGCGTTGAATCGGGTGATCCGTTCTATATTGCCGTCGGGCGCAGTGAAATTGGCCAGCATCGTCTAGTGGCCGAAATCCATGCCCTGCAGGAAATAGAATTAACGGTTGCCGAGCGTATACCCAGGCGCTATGTGCCGCGTAAAAATGACGACGACATTCAAGTCAGTGGTGTCGGAAGCCTGTTGACGCAAATGGCACAGTGCTGCAATCCGGTACCCAACGATTTAATCGTTGGTTATATAACCTTGGGTAAAGGTGTTACCGTGCATCGTGACGACTGCGCCAATATACTGAATTTGCGCCCGCATGAGCAGCAGCGTCTAATTGAAGTAGACTGGACAGAAGGTGTCTCCGGAGACTACCCCGTCGTGCTCGATCTGGTCGCCTATGATCGCCGCGGCCTGCTACGAGATATAACCGTAATTGCGGCCAACGAAGACGTGAATGTTACGGCAATGAACTCGCAGACCGACAGCACAGATCAAAGTGCCCGCATTCGAATTACGCTCAGTGTTCACAGCATTGAGCAAATGGTCGCCACCATGGAAAAATTACGGCAGTTGCGCAACGTACTGTCGGTCGAACGGGTAGGTGGTCCTTCGTAGCATGCCGGTGTTGTATTGTGTCGATAGTAGCTTGATTACCTATAGGTTATTAAACCAGACACAACAATACACATGGTAGTGGCGGAAACACTGCGCAGTCAGAGGTTATTGCTGCGTCGCCCGGTTGCCACCGACACGTCAGCAGTTTATCAGTATTGTTCAGATCCACTCGTAACCGAATGGCTTGCCTGGCCATGCTGTACAGACAAAACTCAGTTCGAACAGGATTTTGCTGCTTACAAAGGCAAGTGGAATCGTGCCGAAGAATTCTATTGGGTCATTACACGGTTGCATAACCCAAGAGCTATAGGAAGTATTTCCTGCCGGGTAGCACAGCAGGCAGCAGATATCGGCTTTCTATTCGATCGGCGGGTGTGGGGGCAGGGGTTGGCGACGGAAGCTGCCACCGTAGTATTATCGGAACTGATTTCGGTACCGGAAATAAGCAGAGTAGTTGCTGTTTGTGCCGTTGAAAACCACGCATCTGCCCGGGTGCTCGAAAAAATCGGCATGCAACGAAAAGGCATTATAGATAAGCTGATCGACTGCCCCAACCGCTGCAGCGCAAAGCAGGATGCGATCCTGTTTGATCTGGAATGCGAGTAAATTCGGTAACTCCATGGCGGTTGGCTACGCGGGTGTGTGTGCCACACGCCACCGCTGAAACACTGTAATAGCTAAGATTACCGCCAGCGCAGACAATAGAAAAGGTGCTGCTGGCAGGTAAACGGGGGAGTCATCGCTGGTAAAAATCCTGAATGTCTGAGTCATGATCAGCGGGCTGAAAATTGTTGCCAGTGCTACAGTTGAACCCAGTACACCTTGTAGCTCACCCTGTGCATCCCGCGTAACCCGATTACTCATCATGCTTTGTAGTGCGGGTACGCATATAGCGCTGAAAACATTAATAGGCAGTGCCGCAAACACGTGCCAGGTTTCGCTCATGAACGGATAGATAAAAAACGATAGCACATGAATACTCATGCCGAGCAGGGCAGTGCGTGTCTCACCTAGCTTTGCGAGTATCGGGCGAATAAGAAAGCCCTGCACAATCGCCATGCCGAAACCGTAGCTTGCCAGAGAAATGCCAACCATACGCGCATCCCAGCCAAACTGCGCCCGACCAAAATAGGCCCATACCGCCGGGTAGACAAAAACCGCTAGATTCAAAAGAAAAAACACCAGAATAATCGGTAGAATAGTGCGTTGCTTTCTCATGTGCCTGAACGCACCAAACGGGTTTGAACGGCGCCAGTCGAATGGCCGCCGCATAGATTCGGTTACTGTCTCCGGTAATACAAAATAGCCAAACAGCATATTCAGTAGCGCCAGTGTCGCGGCAGCATAGAATGGCGCTCTGGAGCCGAATTCCGACAACAACCCGCCCAGGATTGGCCCGAATATAAAACCAACACCAAAAGCAGCACCCAGAATGCCGAAGTTTTTTGCTTTGTCTGCATCGGTTGAAATATCCGCCATGTAAGCGCTGGCGGTCGATTGCGTCGCCGCGGTAATACCACCGACAATACGCCCGATCAGCAATAGCCACATAGCGTGAGCCAGGCCCATAACCAGATAGTCCAGCGCCATCACGAAAAGTGCAGCCAGCAAGACCGGTCGACGTCCGTAAGCATCAGACAAGCTGCCGAGAGTCGGCGAAAACAGGAACTGGTTGACTGCAAATGCCGTAGTCAGAATGCCACCCCACATAGCCGCCTGACTGAGATCGATATTGCCCACTTCCCTGATTAAATCCGGCATCACCGGCATAATAATACCGATTCCCATTGAATCGAGAACGACGGTGAGAAAGATAAAATAGATCGGTAATCGCATGCCTGGGCTACATTGTTCGAATGGTGCGGAGCGCGGCTGACAATAAATGGTCGGTTGAAAGCTACCCGCCGCCGCAGTACCGACGACTATAACACCAGCGGCTGGCTAAAGAGGAAAGAGTGCCGTGGCCATGAAGCACGGGCGAGCAACCGGGGTTTTTGCTATCCGCATCCATAAAAATTCGACAAAACGGCGCTACTCGTGGGTAAATGAACTAGAACCCGTTTAGATGCTATGCGAGTATTGAGCTCTTGACGAGGCGAATCAACAAGGTAAAGCACACATGGCACAACCAGCAATAGCGCACGGTGTAACATCGCCGGAATTGCTCGAAGAAACCATTGATCAGAATCTTAAACGAACTGTAGCGCGCTGGCCTGACCGCGAAGCCATTGTTGTGCGCCATCAATCGGTTCGGTGGAGCTATCGCGAATTTGACCTGCAGATAGATCAGGTAGCCAAAGGCCTGATCGCGCTTGGCATTGAGCGTGGAGATCGGGTGGCTCTTTGGTCTCCTAACCGTATTGAGTGGGTACTTATTCAATATGCGACAGCTCGAATCGGCGCTATTATGGTTTGCGTTAATCCAGCGTACCGTACCGTAGAACTGAAATATGTGCTGCAACAAAGTGGTGCGAGGATGATCGCCACCGCCCCGCAATTCAAAACCAGTAACTATAAAGCGCAAATAGCTGAAGTGCATCCCGAACTCCCCGACCTTGAACACACAGTTATTTTCGGTGAGTCAAGCTGGGATGCCATGCTAAAAGCTGGTAATGCAATCGAAGATAAAGTTGTAGCTACACGCGCCGCATCGCTCTCCAACACCGAAGCGATCAACATTCAATATACCTCCGGCACAACCGGACTGCCAAAAGGTGCAACCCTTACCCATCGCAATATTCTAAATAACGGGTTTTTTGTGGCGGAGGGCTGTGGTTACACGCATGAAGATCGCGTTTGCATACCAGTCCCGCTATACCACTGCTTTGGTATGGTTATGGGCAATATCGGTTCAACAACACATGGGGCCTGCATGGTATTCCCGGGTGAATCGTTCGAGCCCCGCTCGGTACTGGAAACAGTAGCCGAAGAACGCTGCACAAGCTTGTATGGCGTACCGACCATGTTTATCGCTCAAATGGCGCAAGCGGATTTTGATTCGTTTGATCTGGGTTCCCTGCGTACGGGAATTATGGCCGGTTCTATATGTCCGATAGAAGTAATGAAGCAGGTGATAGAGCGAATGCATATGGATGGCGTAACCATATGCTATGGCATGACAGAAACATCGCCGGTATCAACGCAAACAGCCGCTGACGACTCCCTCCAACACCGCACCAGTAGTGTCGGGCGGGTGCATCCGCATGTAGAAATACGAATCGCCAACCCGGAAACCAATGAAACGGTTAATCGAGGTGAGTCGGGGGAATTTCAGACCCGCGGTTATTCGGTAATGCAGGGCTATTGGAACGATCCGGAAAAAACCGCAGCGGCAATCGATGAGGAAGGCTGGATGCATACCGGTGATGTAGCGGTAATGGACGAAGACGGCTATATCGATATTACCGGCAGAATTAAAGATCTGATTATACGGGGTGGTGAAAATATCTCGCCGCGCGAGATTGAAGATTATCTGTTTACTTCAAAAGAGGTGGCAGATGTCCAGGTGGTCGGAGTTCCCGATACAAAATATGGCGAAGAGGTGTGTGCCTTTGTGCGGGCTGCGGATGGCGAAGCTCCGACAGAGGCATCGATACGGGAATTTTGTGTCGGTAATATTGCGCACTTTAAAGTGCCACGGTATGTGGTGGTGGTGGATGAGTTTCCGATGACAGTTACCGGGAAGATTCAGAAGTATCGGTTGCGGGAGATTGCTGAGGAAAAATTTATTTTGGGCTGAGAGCGTATTGGGAGTTGGTTGAACGGCAGAATAGGGGGCGGTGTTCGCTAGTGGTGAGAGTTTGTTATTGGATTGGCTGATTATATATAAAAAATAATCTGAGAGCCGCTGATGTTGTAAAACATAGAATAAATTATATATGCTAAACCCGCTGGGCAATAGTAATTTACTAAACAGCTTAGAGCTTAGAGCTTAGAGCTTAGAGCTTAGAGCTTAGAGCTTAGAGCTTAGAGCTTAGAGCTTAGAGCTTAGAGCTTAGAGCTTAGAGCTTAGAGCTTAGAGCTTAGAGCTTAGAGCTTAGAGTGGAGGCGATGTTCTCTTAATTTGCCTATCCCGCATTATTCACGGGATTGACGGAATCTCACTTGATCTTTGATTCCACAGTTA
>MDLA01000206.1 GCA_001730015.1 Chromatiales bacterium (ex Bugula neritina AB1)
GGGAGCTACAGCGCGATATCAACGACAGTGGGAAAGTTGAATAAACTCATGGGATCAGATGGAAAAATATTGGCGGAGTATGAATTATTGAGAGCAGAAATAGCTGAAAAGTAGACATGACCCCATTGACTTTTGTACACCGCAGGATAGTAGACGGTGAAGCCAGCGGCTATGGCTGCCACTGGCTGTTGATCATGCCGCTGGTTCAGAAGTCGATTGGATCATCAAACGGCAATTCGATTTGGTCAGATTGTTCCTCTGCCTCCAGTCGCATCATGTGTTGAATATCCTCTGCGTATTGGTCGGCCACGGCATGCCTGAGCCGATCCATATTTTCAATCAGCGCGGTAATAATACCGTGGGAATTCATCAGAATTGTTCGTATATTGTGATCAGTACACACTATGTAAAGGAGTTAGTTATGTGTATTCTAGGAGGAAGGAATGCGTTCGTAAGCTTGGCAATGGCCTTGTGTGGTTTAACGTTGATTGCAACGCATGCATCAGCGGAGAGTTTTAAACCCCTTTTGATCAACGAAAACGTACGGCACACGTTTCCGGCTGATCCGCGGCTCACGCTGGTTGGGGAAGGTACCGTTGAATTCTGGATTGCAGCAGCCGGAGATTCTGAAAACGGGCAATGTGTTTTTAGCCTGGGCAGCGAGAACAATGAGGTATTCAGCGTCTGGATGCACCGAAAGCGGCGGGCCATCACCCTTAGAACGCCGGAACATACCTATACAACGAGTTTTGATTTCTCTGACAGTGCCTACCACCATGTAGCGATATGGACTGCCGGTGGCCAGACGTCGATGCTGATTGACGGCAAGGCACCGCGTCAACCTGGCGACGGCGGTGACGCCATCATGGAACTATACCCGGGGTCATTCACCTTTGGCAACGCCGGGCTGAAGGGGCAAGACCTGGTGATTGGTTGCGATGCACCGGAGATGCACTTAAACGGTCGTCTGCTTTCCCTGCGTTTCTGGAGCCTTAAACTCGATGAGCAGGCGCTCAAGTGGGCGTCTTCTCACTATGGTCAACCAAAACCCGACTGGAATAGCAGCCACCACGAATATCTGCTCGATCATCTGATCGCCTACGGCATTTTCACTGATGCGCGTACAACGCTTCATTACTCTGAGCCCGCGTGGAGCACAGTCCATGCAGATCTGGCCAGATTGGGCGAGGAAGAAATCATCAACCTGCGCCGGGTACGGCTTCCGTCTGACGTGCAAAGGCGTAAGGTCAGTCGCGTGTATTACCGAAATGAGAACAGCTCAACTAACGATCTCAGATTTGAGTTATCCGCTGAACGGCATATACCACTGATATTGCCGCAACGCTCTGACTGGACAAGCTATGAACAACTTCAGCTCAATGAGCTTGCACGTCTTTCTATAGCTGCGCGCGATAATTTTGAACGCGAACGCCTGGCAGGTGAAGCTCGAAAACTACAGATTGGCTACGATCCCGGCGCTGAACAGGGTGCAAGAGCTATGAAAATCGTCAATTGGCAGTTTCAGGACCTGGATCAGGGACAAGAAATCACCGGTTTCGCAGGTCTTCACAACTCCGTTGAGATCGGTGCCGTCAGGGTGCTTACGAGCACAGGTCCCTTGCCGGTGTTAAAGAATCGCCATGGTTGGTCCGATCCGTTCCGTCTGGTGCTACCTGCATTTTCCAGACTGATTGGTATCGCGCTCAACCAAACTCCCAGGCCTGCGGCCGCCGGTGGACAGTTTTCAAACCGTGAATACCATGCAGTCTCGTTGATCTATCAGAACCTGGAAGTACCTGAACGGCAGAAACGTCTGGTAGCACTGACTGACTCACTCTGGGTACAGCGCGATGCATGCGAGCCAAGAATCAACGACGAGAAAGCGCTGTTCGCCAACCATAAGCGTCACCAGAAAAGTGCACCAGGATTGCATGGATTGTTTACTACGCCGACACTGACTCGTTTCATATTCGATGAGCACACCAACGTATTGCACCAATGGACAGATCGCGATTTGATGCGTGATGGCTTGATAGCAAACAGCGATATTTGCGGCGAGGTGCAGATTGGTGGGCATAGACTGGAACATCATAAGTTCTATAAAGACGCCAATGAAGGCCCCGGCACTATCCGTGGTATGGCCGACAACGCCTGGCACCTGCAGTTAGCACGCGACGATACTGAAATTTCGGTTGGGGCACCACAGCAATCTCTACCAGGTCCGTTTGTGCGTGCCACACCCGTAGCACAATCCACAACCGACCGTATCGCATGGGGCGGTACCTTTGCACTGCCGCACCGTCCCTCCAACGTGCGCTCGAATTTCGTGGGCTACGACATTACTCAGTTAAACCCGCATAACTATCTCAAGAGTCATGGCATTAAAAAGCATGTGTTTGCCTACCCCAGTGATGAAAGCAGGAATTACCGAACCACAGATAACAACCTGATCATACCGCTTGGCATGTTTTACAAGAGTGATCTCGGCGGAGCGGAGAACGAACACACCGTGATGGTGGCTGGTTCTTCACAGTACCAGCATGCCTGGTCAGTCGGTCTCGGTTTCAATCTGGGGTTTGGGCTCGACGGTATTGGAGCCTCCTATTCAGCGAATTTGGAATACGCGCGCCAACGCGAGGATCGGGAATCTCGAAAGGTAGTGGTTGGCATCACCCGCACCACAGAGACAAGCTACGCACTGGTGCTGGATCGCGCGAATATAAAACTCGGTACGGAATTTCGTCGCGAAGTATTGCACCTTAGAGACAAGTTACTGATGCAAGAGCCTGTATCCATGCAGCATATAATCAGACAATTTGGCACTCATTATCCCTATGCGGTCACTTACGGTGGAATGGCATTCCTGGAAACCGAATACTCTGAGCAACTGGTGGCCCACATGACGGAAAGACAAGTCAGCTTTGAACAACAGGCGAGTTTTTCTTTTTCTCAAAAAAGTGGCGCTGACGATTGCCGCTGTAGCCAGGAAAGTGAAGGCCCTGCCAGTCTGAACATTGGCGCCTCCAGCAGTGTGTCGGATCGAAGGCGTCTCGAGCAGGAGGCGCAAAAGTCAGATGACAGCCGTATTTTCGGTACGTACGGTGGCGCTCTGAGCCGTGGTCAGGGCTGGAGCTTATCACCCGGGCAGGAAGTTCCACTGTTCTTCGATCTGCGGCCGCTGAGCCAGCTCCTGAGTCCATTATTTTTTGATGATCCGATAATCTGGCAGGAGCTGCGCCGGCAGTTAAGCAACGAAATTGGTGAACATCTGCGGCTAGCCACGGCAGCCGGTCGACGCTTTGGCAACGAGTGGTTTGATGACCCGGCGAAAACCAATGCCTGGATGAGATTTGAGCCCAGGGTTTGGGACCATGGCTACAAAGCACGTCCCTAAAGGAGAAGTTTATGTTCGCTCGCACCGGCAAATTAGCATGTGTTGTGTATTTTCTTCTCATCGCTTTGCAAATGTCTCCGCCTGCAGCGGGCGCACCGACAGACGGTACCACTGCACTCACCGCACTTAATTTACAAGTGAGCATACTACGCGGCGCCTCGCCTGCCACTACGCCAGAGGAGGCTCGTATGTTAGTGCAACTGACAACAACCACTAAAGATTATCTACTGAATACTCTGCGTGCAGACGATACGAATGATGTGTGGCGGCAGGTAGAGGTGAATCTAACGGATCGGTTTAAGAAAACGGATGAAGCAGAGCTGAACCGTTTGGTCGATATTTTTAAAAACGATCCTACCGGACCCGCTGTAGAAAAAGAGACAAGGCGGATAATCGATACTGTGGTTTTCCAGACGATTGCAAATGACGCCACTTTGACCAAAGCCAATGACCCCTCCGGGAAATTCCAGTGGCGACGCCGAAAGTTGGCAGAGGGCCCGCGTGATACGACCAGAATGTCAATGGACGATTGGCGCAGTGCTGATCAGGCACACGAACAATATATGAGTCGGCGGGAGCAGTTTCGAAACGATCATGAAGCAGATTTAAACAATCATGCAAGTGCCCGTAACAAAAAAGTGTTCAGCGCTGTCAGACAAAAATTCCCCGGATTGCACAGAAATGACTTTTTTAATAAAAAGATAGCGGAAGAACTGGCCAGTACAGACAGGGACACACAAGTCACTCAGCTCGAAAAACGGTTCACGCGAATCTTTCAGGTGCAGGGTGACGTCGTTGATACCAGGCTGGTACGTGATCTGGCACAGATTCACTATCTGATGACGGGTTGGGAAATGGTAAATGATAAACCACGACAGGCAGCGGTAGGCGCGCTTGAGGAACTAAACCAGAAAATTACTTCGACCGCCACAGGATCCATGTCTGCTATCTTGAAGAGCAAGGAGACTGAACATGGATTTCAGAAAATAGAGCCACAACCTACAGGCTTTTTGCCGCGTTATGATTTTCTGAGAACGATTCAGGCGGGGTATCTGTTGAATGACCCCGGCGCGGGTATTCACCATGGCGCACTCACTCATCGTATTCAATGGCGTGCTGTCATTTCAGACTATGAAGCAAACCCCAATCGGTACAATTACTCACCATTCGAAATCTTCACCCGTATGGGAGAGCATGACGCAAAACTTCGTGATGAAATCTCAATCGGGTATGAGGTGCCGCTTGATCAGGAGCTCTACACTCTAGAGATCTGGTCGCAGGTCTTTGATATGGCAGATCGTAGTTCGACCAAGACGCTCAAAGATTTTACGCACCCGGAGGACGTAAGGGATGTGGTTAGTAGATCGGGTGAACTCACTTCATTACAGACTGCACTGGACAAGGAATATACCGACCGACGACAGGCAGGACAAGTTCTCGCTGATGAGTGGCTTAAACAAGTGTCTATCTGGAACAGCTCGCCTTCCTCCAGCACACCGTTTACACCGACCGGTATGGTTGCCTTTCTTAGTGCTCCTGAACCAAGGCAGATTATCGATGATGCCGGCCGCTCATTGCCAGCGCGACCCGGTACGTCCGCGACTACAAGGCAATGGGAAGAATATAACTATGCGCTCGATACCTATTTCGATCATTTCTACCAGCAAGAGAAATATAGCGATCAAGAGAGAAGTGGAAATTATGACAAAGCGAAAGTAACAGCGCTAGACGGTTCCGAGCATGAACTTGAACTGTTGATGCCAACCGAAGAGAAACTAGCGACAACAGCGGATCGAACAGAGCTTGAGCGTGCCGAGAGAAATCATCAGCGCAGAATCGTACCAGCGATTCCAGAAGAAATGGCGGACAATATCACTGACAGAGGCACCGACGAGACACACGATGTTGCCAGTGCGACTACCGAAAGGCTTGACTCAAATAGACGCAGAGAGGACCGGGCTAGTCGTCCGCAAGCCGAGACCGATGCAGCACCTCCCTTACCCTCTGCCTTAACCGAATCAGAACTCAGCGAAGACGATTTAGACAGAACACACGACATCGCCGTTACGGTGGAGGACGCTGCGCAACACGCGGCGAAAGACACCTTGACTGAAAGCAACGATAAGAATGTCGACAATGAACAAAAAGATGAGGAAAGAAGTCGGAGTCGAGCTCGTGACTAGCCTGACTTGAGATTTCGTGTTTAGCTATAGATGGTCTTTTCGAATGTTATGAGTGCGGTGCGCACATAGGTTCCCAATTATTTTTAAGTCTGTGTCTCTAGCGAATAGGTGAGGAAATTGAGATGAGTCCGGTTAGAGTGTTTTTATCCTGTGAAAGCTTCTCAACAACGACAGCACCTTCCAAAGATAGATGTGTTCGTTTAACTTTCAGTGCTATCTATATCGCTGTATTTCTTTGCTTTCCGACTCATTCATGGGCAACTTCACAGGCGACCGTGGTTGCCGCATTCGATGCTGCTCTGAAGAACAAAAGCATCAGCGACACAGATCAAGCCACTTTTTTAAAGCAGTTCCGGGACGCATTACAAAATTATGATCAAACTCGTATGCCGCAAGGGAATAAACGGTTGCGGGATCGCTTTTATAAGAACCTGGAAGCAAGGGTTTCAACACTTGATCGCATTGGTATTGAAGAGTTCGCAGCAGCCGCAGAGCGGCAGCTTGGCGCGGCTAGACAAAATCAACCATTTGAGGGTGCTTTCAATAATCGTCTCGACGCGGTGGCCATGTTCACTGTTGCGGACAGTGCCACCCTGAACAATCTTGATCGGCGAGTTGCCGCCATCGAAGGCGGTACTGAGCCACCTGCAACATCGTTCGGCTATCAGTGGAAACGGCGCTCCGATGGCGGATGGCGCAAGGGGGAAAAGCTGAGTGCGAATGATTGGTCACGAAACCAGAAGTTATTCAATGAAAGTAAGCGACTGGACGGTTTGGATTTCGGGAACAAAATGCAGTTTCTGAAAAACCTTGACTCACCACCGAACAGCGAGGCGGAATGGTCGGATCAATTCAAAAAACGCTTGTTGCGCCTGTTTGATGGCACCGGTATGAGCGACTCTCTGGCAGCAGACCTCGGTCGCATACAATATCTGATGCTGACAGAAAACAACGGCCGCACTGTCACTACCAACTACCTTCGTGGTCTGGCGACAGACGTGAATTTCGAGTTAGGGGAAACCCGTCCAAGACAAATGGACGAATTTGAACTCACTCGGCGTGCTACAGAAGCTGAACAGTCTGTACTGCAGGCCGTTGAGAGTCGCGAGGCGACCCATGGCTTCCGCACAGAGAACATACTCCCTGATGGAATACTTGAAGAAAGGGATTTCTTCAATCTACTTATTGCGGGCTATATGCCCAATGATGTTGGCGCCGGCATTGAACACGGTTCCCTTTCACACCGCATTCAATGGAACACACTCATGCAACACTTTGAGGCAACCAGCGGATGGAATCATTCGCCCCTCGATATCTACACCCAGATAGGCATGCTGGATATGAACCGACACGACCGCAACTTAGACGGCTTTTTCGAATTTGAACGAGTGCCGTCTGTCTGGGCGCAACTTTTTGATCAGCAAGGCGGCCGTGGTGGTGAGGATGGAGGTGACTTATCAAGACCTGATTTTATACGAGATATTCTAAATCGAGACCGACAACTACACAGACTAGCCTACGCCATTGAAACGATCCATGAACACCGTCGTCGCCGCGGAGAAACTTTAACGTTCAAATACCACGATGGCACGCTTAACATCATACTACGCCCCGAAGACCGTGTACGGCTGAAAGCACTCTATGATCGTCACGCCATATCACTCGGAGACGAACTTTATATGCTCGAGTACTATCAAAACTCCGTTGAATCCGGTGAATTTGAACGGGTTCGTGATAATCAGAACAACGAATTGCCCCTATTAATTGAACAGGGAGCCAACTACAAAACTGAACGCGACGAGGCTAAAATTGTGGAACAGGGGATCAAATGGCAGAGTAATCTGGAAGCGACAAACGTCGAACAGGACGACCAGGATGAGCGTCGCGATCGCGAAGTCGTTAACAATGACGCGCCAGCACTTCCGCCAGGTCTGGGTAGCAGAGAAGTAGACGAGACCTCTTTCGATGAAGATCATGAGGTTTCCGAGACAATCGAAGAAGCAGAGCATCGAAGGAACGAAGAAGAACAAAGGGCAGAGTCAAACAATAGAAATGAGAATGAACGGCGTGAAAATAGCAGTGACAGGCAACGCATAGAATTTGAAGGCCGACGATGACATATACCCTGCTCCGGAGGCTTCTTCAAAAGATGTGATTTTATTAATAAAAGAGTAACTACTCACCCCCTCACTCTCATTACCAAACGATAGCATAAGGGGTCAGCATAAGGGGTCAAGTCTAATATTCAGTTACTAGTGTGTTATTGTGAAGAGTATGGCGAGACCACAGCGAGTAGAATA
>MDLA01000207.1 GCA_001730015.1 Chromatiales bacterium (ex Bugula neritina AB1)
TCACTTGGAATGACCAGGCTCAATCCGGTAAAAACTCCGTGCAGCGCCTTTTATACAGCTCTATAATCTTCTGACCTCGAAATTTTATGCAACATCAGGGTTAACCGTGATCTATAATGCAATCAAATTCCGTCGCTACTGCGACACCGATTTTGAAGCAGTCACCGCAATATACAACAGCTCTAAACTGGACGAGCTAAAATTCGAACGCCGGCAGCATACACTGATTCCATTACTGGAAGATCACCGCCGCCTGGAGCGACTGCTGGATTCTGATATCTATGTGGCCATAGACGAAAATAATTGCATCGTTGCCTACGGTGCTATCAACCACCGTGAGATCCGGGCTCTATACGTTCATCCAAATATTCGAGGCAATGGCGTTGGCGCTAAACTGCTCAGATATCTGATCAGCCGAATTGATGGATCGGCAACATTAAATGTTGCCCGATCAAACAAACCGGCAATTACACTGTATAAAAAATTCGGATTCACCGTGGTACAAAAGTTCAGGTCAAGTTACAACGGCGTGCGAGTGGTGGCCAATGAAATGTTGTTAGCCTCAAAGCCACCAAGTGGCTGTCCGAGAACTGAGACAGACTCCTAGGAGCCTGATACCTTCCGGCGAAATTCTGGTTGCAACCAGGGATATCCGCATTACGTTGACACGGAATCGAGCCGCGGTTTCAGTGTCCCGCGTTCTATAACTTTACTTGGAAACAACCTCGCTTCAGGGTAGCGGTCTGGCTCATCGAGCATTGCAACAATCAATTCAATCGATGAACTGATGATCTGCTTCACAGGCTGATGAATGGTTGTAAGATTTATATTCTGCCACCCGGCCATTTCCATATCGTTCAAGCCGATCAAACCGACGTTGCCGGGGACCTGCATACCGGCATCCTGAATTGCACTGAGAACACCAATCGATAAGACATCGTCACCGCAGAAGTAAGCCTGTGCGAGATCCTGTTGCAGAAGTCGCTGCATTTCCAGGCGCCCGGCCTCAAACGAATAGGCACTGGCGAAGGAGCAACTTACCGTAATATCAGCGTGCTGTGCTAATTCAGACATGAACCCCTGATGCCGATCCTGTGTTGAAGTCGCCGCTTCAGGCCCACCTAGAAAACCGACCGATGTATAGCCACGGGCCGCAAGCTCACGCGCCGCCATGCGCCCGCACTCTACGTTATCGATACCGACAACGTGCACCTGCGGTGTGCTTGAGTGCCGACCGAAAGAATGGACTACCGGAATTTGCGCGTCTCGAAACGCTTGCGAAAAAGCCGGTGTCAGTGTGGATGAGGCGACCACAACGCCATCGACAGAATACTGCTGAAGCATTTTCACTGAATTTGCCGGATCGGTTTCGTCGGTTAAATTTACCAGCAGCGGGCGCAGACCTCGATCCTGCAAACCACGGGTAAACAAATCAAAAACTTCCAGAAATATAGGGTTGTGAAAGTTATTAGACACCAGCCCGATGAGACGGGTTCGCCCGGTGGTTAAACTCGACGCCAGTGCATTAGGTGCGTAGCCCAGGTCAGCCGCCGCTTTCTCAACCTTCAGCCGCATGCTGTCAGACACCGACGCACCACGGGTAAAGGTGCGGGACACCGCGGATCGTGAAACACCGGCTCGTTCAGCGACCTCTTTCAGCGTTACCGACACGTCAGTGAAACCGCTCTATGGCTCTGAATCTGAAATTAGCAGCTGGATTGGCCACTATTCAGTGGACTTGTTTTCAGACCCGGGCCAACCATCAAAAAACAGCTGCCACAGTGCAAATAGCCCCATACCAGTGAATATAATCCCCCACAACGTGGCACCGGTAACAAACTCAAAAACACCCCACCCCAGACACACTGCCACCACGGCAACGCGGATCCAGAGTGGTCGGAAGAAGTCTTGCTGTAGATCAAATAGTTGCATAGACCGATCTCTTAGCGGTTAGGCAGCGCCCTCGAATTCGGCACCTGTCTTGGCACCGGTTATATAAGACACGACATCCTGGCCATCAGTCTCGTCTTTCAATAGATTGGCGACTATCCGTCCACGTCTGAAAACGATGATGCGATCCACCAGATCAAATACCTGACGCATATTATGACTCACCAGAATTAACGGCTCGCCATTTTCTTTCAGGGTTCTGATGATATTCTCGACCTGCTCAGTCTCCTGCACCCCCAGTGCGGCTGTCGGCTCATCCATGATGGTAAGCTTCGACGAAAACGTTGCCGTTCGGGCAATTGCTACACATTGGCGCTGCCCGCCAGACATATTTTGAATCGAGTTGCGTATATTGGGAATTTTCACCGCTGTGCGCTCAAGCCCCTCCAGCGTTGCTTCCCTCATGGCCTTATAATCGAGAAGACGAAAGGGCCCCAGCCAGTCAAATTTGGTAATTTCCCGCCCCAGAAACAGGTTGTCCGGGACATCCAGATCATCGGCAAGTGCGAGAGTCTGAAATACTGTTTCTATACCAGCTTCACGCGCGTCGATGGGGCCTGAAAAATGAACCTCCTCGCCATCGAAGGTGATCGTCCCGCTCGTGCGCTGCTCTACTCCGGTGATCTGTCTGACGAAAGTGGACTTACCGGCCCCGTTGTCGCCCATGATCGCGACATGCTCACCATTTTTAAGCACGAAGTCAGCGTCATTTAGCGCGTGCACTCCACCGTAGTGCTTGGTGAGGCCTTTGGTTTCAAGAATAGTTTCGGCAGTTGTCTCAGTCATTTCCCGTCTCCTATGTTCGCTTTGCGGCGCGTTCCTGGCGCACCTTATCAAGAACAACCGCCCCTATAATAATCGCCCCCATCGCCATCAACTGGTAGTAAGCGTCAAGCTTTATATAGGTAAAACCCGATTGAATAACCCCAAAGACCATAGCTCCCAGCACAGTTCCTATAATTGATCCTCTGCCTCCGGTCAGGCTGACTCCACCAATAACCGCCATAGCGATGGCATATAACTCATAGAAAATTCCCATACCGGATTGCGCAGTGAGGTTTTTGGAGCTTAATATTATTGCCGCGAAGGCAGCTAACATTGAGGCAATCATGTACACCAGTACTTTATGTTTTTGAACATTAATACCTGACATACGCGCTGCGTCTTCGTTAGAGCCGATAGCATAGGTATGCTTACCGTATACCGTATACTTGAGCACACAGTGAAACACTACCGCCAGCCCCAGGAACCAGAACACCGGCATCATCCCGCTCCCCAGCCAGGTAAAACTTTCGGTCGGGAACGAAACAGGCTTGCCGCGCGTCCATGCCTGTGCAATGCCGCGACAAATCAGAAACATGCCGAGCGTTGCGATGAATGGCGGAATTCTAGTAAAGGCTATAAAACAGCCATTAATACAGCCGATCAGCGCCCCGAACGCCAGCCCCACTACAATCGGTATTAGTACCGGCAAATCAAACGCCCACTCACCAAATACAGCTTTGGGGTTGGGGTTACCGTTCACCAGTTCAGTTTGCGCAAACGACATAACTATCATGGCTGTCGCGCCAACCAGGGGTCCCGACGATAAATCGATCCCGCCGGATATAATAACTTGAGTTACCCCCAGCGCGATAATACCGATGATAGCAACCTGCAGAATAATGATACGCAAGCGCGCCTCATTAAAAATTGAGTCAAATCGATCACGGGTATCAAAGAGAAAGCTCTGATCATTCATGTAAGGCAAGATTTGCCCAAGCGCCTCGAAAATACCGATGATCAAAAACAGCGCGATTAAAATGTTTAATTCATTGGGCCAGGTGCGCCGCTTTTGATCGAACTTGAGCCCCCCTGTGCCTTGTGTTGAATCAACCATAAACGCCCCCTCTCCTGCGCGGGCTAAACATCAGCCTATTGCGAGTGAAAAAAATAAACCGGAAATATACAAATACTTTAATACACCGGCGCTACCAGGTATCTGGCAGCGCCCGTGTTTAGCACGAGAACGTAATAGACTTACATGAAATCTTTAACGTTTTCAGGTGTAACCAGCTTGAATGGAATGAAAACTGTTTTATCAACTTTTTCACCTCTGGACAGCTTGATCGCGGTATCGATAGAGCCTGCTCCCTGACCGGCAAGATCCTGGAATACAGTCACATCCATTTCACCTGCCTGCATGGCAACCAGTGCGTCAGGTGTCGCGTCTACGCCACCGACGACAACATCTTCCATTGCGATGCCGGATGATTTCATTGCCTGGATCGCACCAATGGCCATTTCATCGTTGTTACCAAACACAGCATCGAAAGGCTCGCCCGAAGCAATCCAGTTAGCCATCATGTCCTGTGCTTCATCGCGTGACCAGTTTGCTGTTTGCTCGTCGATCAGAGTGATAAATTTACACATGTCCATACCAATGACATCATGGAAGTCTTTCGAGCGCTGAACAGCCGCCTGGTTAGACAGCCGTCCCATCAGCATGTAAGCAGTTGCACCACCTGATTTACCCATTGCACGTAAATCCTGACACATGCGGAAAGCCGCGAGTGTTCCGGACTCGATTTCATTAGAGGCCACGAAAGCCTGACCGTCTGGCAGAGTTGCCATATTTATAGGCTGACGGTTTACATAAACAAGCGGAATACCCGCAGATGCTGCTGCCTGTGACATTGCTTCAGTCGCGTCAGTATCAACAGCATTTACAATGATCGCATCCACACCTGACGCAATGAAGTTATTAATCTGATCCAGCTGCTTGGCTACATCTTCCTGTGCATCTTCCATCTGCAACTCAATACCTTCGAGTGTTTCCAGATGCGACGTCATGCCGTTACGCATGATGGTAAGACCGTTGTCGTCGAAGTTAGCGATCGACACACCCAGTGTCTCAGCCAGTACAGGTCCTGACAGCATGAGTGCAACCGAGGCTGCGATTAGCGATTTAGTTTTCAATTGGCTATCTCCAAATAATCGTGTCCGGCACACGGGTAGTTTCAGCCGGATGCCCCAAGGGGCTGCGGTTTTACATCTTACTAATTTCAAGCGATATCGACTGCAGGCGAGCGGCAACAGAGAATACACCCATCTGACTTGCCTTTTCGTCCCTGTTCTTTTTAATCTTGTTCCTTTTGTCCTCGTTCCTTTTGTCCTTGTTTAGGCGCTGACACTCGTTACGTAGATTAACTATGCGCCTTTTGCCAGCGCTTGAACTGAAACTGAAATTCAGTGCCATGCCGGTACATTCTCTATTGTCGATCGCCTGATCACAGACGCAATGTGTTCCATAGAATTATTTATAGAATTAAATGGTCGGGCTAAGGCGTGCACTTCGGGTGCAAAAACTTCAAAGGAAACCGGCCCCGCATAACCTGCCGAATGCAGAGCTTCAAGTTGTTCAATATTGCCAAGGCGATCACCCGTGCTGACCAAAACCCGGTCCTCATCAAGCAGTTCAGTGACCGGGCGTGAGGTATTAGAGACGCCCGAGACATGTACGATACCGGTATGTCCGGGGAAAAAGGTTTTCTCGTCAGCGAGGCAATGGTGAAAGGTATCGTGTACAAGTTTATAAGTACCACTGGCATCCAGTGCCTCGATTGCTGATACGACTTCATGCTTGTAGCGAATTGAACTGCTTTCAAACCCCAGCGGTTCGACGAACGCTGTTAACCCGGCTTGCTCGAATACGGGTTTGAGTTCCCGCAGTGCCAGTTTCAAATTAGCCGTGCGTGTTTTGAGGTCGAGATCGTGGCCATCGTTGCGCGGTATAAGCGACACCGCTTCCGCGCCAAAGTCAGTAGCAATTGCGCATAAATCAACCGCCTCAGCGAGCTTTTGATCTGAAAAATCGTTGAAGGCTACAAGTTCGGCCAATGCGAGCAGGCGCTGACGTTTATCGTTCAGGAGTTGCCGGACCACTGGTGGTTCGATGCCATCAAACAGAGTACCAGCCAGATCATTGCGGACTTCAACCCCCACGCAACCGAGATCTGCTGACAGAGCGACCAGCTCTCTGAAACCTGAATTAGCAATAGTGACGTGATTGATGGCGAAACTAATCAACAACCCTCCCAGGTGCGCAGACGCACGCAAACTATGTTTTGCTCGTAGTCTGCGATAATTATGCGAGTGCGCGGACTACGTTGCAAGCTTTTTTTGCAACCGGTTGCACATTCACTCGGGAGGGTTTTGTTCCTCAGGTTCTGCTGTTACACAGTCGCGAATCGAAGACGCTTAAAGCCACTCACTACTTCCCGCGGATAGTCGGCAGTAAGATATATTCCCACGGCGATGGAAATTCATCGACGGTTACTTCGATGAGATTGGGGCCGGGGTTGGCTATGGCTTTTTCCAGCTCTGCCTGCAAGGCATCGGGAGCTGATACACGTGCAGCGCTAACACCAAAGCTGCGCGCCAGCATGGTGAAATCGGGGCTGGTCAGATCAGAGGCTATATACCGGGCGTCGTATTTATCGCGTTGTATACCTTTTACATTACCGAACGCGTTGTCATTCATCACCACCACATTAAGTGGAATATTATGGTGGGCCGCGGTTGCGAGTTCGGCAATAGTGAACATGGCGCCGCCATCTCCGGCTATTGAAACCACCGGTGTATCCGGCCGCGCGTGCGCAGCGCCCAGGCCAGTGGCTATGCCGTAGCCGAGCGTGCCCTGATAGCCGGTAGACAAAAAGGTCCGTGGCGAGCGAGTGGGAAAAGCAAAACGCGAAACGTAGCCGATCTGCGTCAGCTCATCAACAAATATACCGTCTTCGGGTAACGCATTTCTAATGGCGCGTAACCAGTTCAGCTGCGGCTCCAGCCGGTTGCTGATTTCGGCAGAGAAAGCACTTTTTTCATCGCTGATTCGCTGCCGCCAGTGAGACCGATCGGTCTGTTGACCCAGTGAGGAAGTAATTGCCGGAAGTACGGTTTTTAACTCCCCGTGTATCCCCACCGAGGCTGGCTTAATTCGATTTAATTCCGATTCATCGAGATCAATTTGCAGAATTTTCAGATCTTCATCGACACCCCATTCATTTTTCTGCGCTGCCAGCCGCGTACCAAGCCCGATAACGAGGTCGCATTCCTGCCACAGCTTATGCCCGACCGGCATGGTGATGGATAAGGAATCATTTGAATCCAGCACCCCGTGCCCGGTGCGAAATGCCATCACCCCTGCACTTACCCGACTGGCGAATTCGCGTATCAGAGCACTGCTGTCCTGTGCGCCTGAACCCACCGCGATAAGCGGGCACTTCGCGGCCTGTATCAGTTGCACAGCAGCAGCGATCTGTGCCGGATCAACCGCTTTAGCGCGCGGCGTCGACACTCTAAGAGAATCTGCCTGATATGCCGCCTTCTGCAGCCAGACGTCAACCGGAACCTCTACAGCCACCGGGCGTGGCCGACCGGTGTGCAGCGCATTCCATACTGATTCAAGCTGCCGTGCTGCATCAGCGCCAGTGACAATTCGCTCTGCGTATTTGGTTAACGTTTGCAGGGTTTCAAACTGACCTTCTATCTCGTGCAATAAACCCAGCCCTTTGCCAATTGCAGCTGAGGGTATTTGCCCGATAACGCCGAATACCGGGGCATTGAGTGCGTAGGCAGTACACAAGGCGGCACAGCCATTGAGAAAACCGGGGCCTGGAACCAGAGCAAAGGCCTGCGGCTTACCCGTGGCAAGCGCGGCACCCAGCGCCATGTAAGCCGCTCCCTGCTCGTGGCGTGTCTGGATTGGTTTTAAGCGATCCTGCCTGTCAAACAAGGCATTGAAGAAGTGGTCATTCTGTACACCCGGCACACAGTAAAGATTTTCTATACCGTTGGCGATCAAACTATCGACGATCAGACTGGCGACTGTATTGTTCATACTTTTCCGGTTACATCAAACGCGAAACATCACCGCTGAGCCAGCCGAGAGGGTCATCGCGGTCAATCCCGTCCATATACGGTATAGAACGCTTGCGATTGGTTATCTGGTACACCATGCCGATCCAGTTGCCGATCAGTGCTTCACCGCTATCATGCCATTTATTGTGTATCCGGGGGCGTATCAGATTCTCCGGAAACAACGGCGGCGGCGTGCCCGACTCCCTGTTTGACACAATTCGATCTTTATATTCTTCAAGCAGTGCGCAGGTGAATGCATCAAAATAGTGTTTCGGTACCGGCGGATATACATTTGCTTTCTGATCAAAATATAAACCGACATCACGCTTGTATTCTTTCATCAGGCTGATCGCGTCATACTCCGGGTGCCCCTGAAAAAACACAGTGCGAAAGCCGTCAGGGCTCACTGCCAGCTGCACGCCCGGCTCCTTGCCTTCGATAAGAATATGCAGGCCGACTTCATCCATTTGCTCCCGGCTTATATCATTAAAGCGCGAATGCGGCACAAACAGCTGAGTGTTGATATTCGACACCAGCGGATGCTCGCGTCTGACCACTTCGTGCTCGAACACCCCCCAGCATTTCTTTGCCAGTCCTCTGCGCTGCACACCGTAGCGAGACAGCAGCAGTGCGTGCGTGGCAAGGCAGGAGCAAAGCGTGGAAGTAACATGATTGTCAGCCCAGTGGAAGACTTCACTCAGCTGATCCCAGAACACTTCCTCGGAGAGATTCGGGCGGGTTACATTGGCACCGCTGACGATCAGTGCATCCAGACCTTTCCGCTGAATTGACTCATAAGGCTCGTAGTATTGATCAATGTGCGCTCGAGCTGCCTCGCCACGCGGAATGCTGTCGAGCGTGAACGGGTGCAGATAAAATTGCGAAATCGGATTACTGGAGCTCACCAGTCTGAAAAACTGCCGTTCTGTCGCCTCTATTGCGGCATCCGGCATCATATTCAGCAAACCAATGTGCAGACCGCGTATATCCTGATTCTCTGCACGAACCGGTGACAGGATCCGGTGCCCCTCAGTTCGCAGCCGTTCGAAGGTAGGCAGATTATTGTGGTCGACGAGAGGCATAGCTTATTCCAGTGCGCCGGGAGCCTGTCCGACAATGAGGGTCGTAGCGAGGGCGTGAGATTTTGAGCCAGATCGTGCGATCGATTTGGGCGAATAGTTATTCATATTCAACGAAATCGATCGCACTGGCTGGCCAAAATATCGCGTCCGCAGTAGATCATTCATTGTTGGACAGGCTCCCTGCAATAAGTTCTAGAAACTCCGCAGAATTCTTCACTTCGAATGCGTCTCTGGCTGCAATGGTGTAACCGTACTCGCGAGCAATTGCGGCATAGCGTGGTACCCGGGCCCGAAACAGATGGGGAAAAACCCAGCGAACAAAGTCCGCCGGATCAACAGCGGTGGTGTACTCCAGACTGTTTTCGGTTAAATAGGTGTCGAGCATACTATCCAGAAAAGCTTCGCGATAGTAAAGCGGTTTGGGGTGACTGGCAGCGCGTTCAATCAGATGTTTTTCATCTTCGGCACTGGCTTCAATGTATATCATCACGGTATTTTCAGCTACAGACCGGATGACTTGCTGATCGTCAATTTCACAAAAGCTGCCACTGGCGTCGTTAAGAAAGTGATCGTAGCCGTAAATACTACAGGACTTGTCGACAAAGGAGCCAACATCGCGCATGGCGGCAATCTCGGCATCGAGGTGCAGGCGCTGCCGGCGTTTGAATTCCCGCAGCGGCAACCCTCCCAGATCCGGGTTACCAAGCATGCCTAGAAAGCTTGACAGCGGATGCAGGTTTTCGAACGTTATGTTGTTGCTGATCGCTATGGAATCGGAGCGCAGCAGGTCTCGCAGAAACGGAATCTGCATCGCCTGAATTTTAATATTATCGAGAATGGGCTCATCGAGATAGCGGGTGCCAATGCGGTAATCGACCGAGTAATGAAACCAGTCGTCTGATCGAAGTAAGTTGGCCAGGCGGGTTTTGCCAACCCCGGACATACCCAGAAGTGTCACTCGCTTGCGCGGCCAGTTAAGGAATTCGTCGCGGCTCATCCGCATAAGACTGTACTCTTCATATACTTTTGCTAATTGGTGTGCAGATTATGGTCGCAGTGGCATGTAACCCGCCAGAATCAACGGGGCATTATAGCAGTGGCCCGCCACTGTTGCGCCGATTAACGCACCTGCCTTTCGGGCATTGCGCAAAGCACTGGATGGACCTTGCGGATAGCTACAAAAAGCGCTCGTCGCCGCGAACGGAATTACAGCCGGGCTTCACCTTTGCAGCCCATACCGGGCTAGCCACTGCGTCGAATTCATCGCACTTTTGTTTCGATGTGCTGCCCTCCCCACAGCATCACCCGGTAATAATCAAGTACCGCTGTGCCGTGCCGAAAATCCTGCAAACTCCACCGGATATAAGTGTGCCTCAATGGACATCTTCGCATTTGCACTGTTGCTTACAATTGTCGGGCTTGTTGGTTACGTCATACTGGCTTATAACCGCCTGGTGCGGCTCAGGCACAACGTAAAAACAGCGTGGAGCAACATTGATGTGCTTTTGAAGCAACGCCATGATGAACTGCCGAAGCTGGTCACTACATGCCGCCAGTACATGACATACGAACGCGACACACTGGAGCGAGTAGTCCAGGCACGTGCACAGGTGTCCAGTGCAATGGACAGCGGCAACATGGCTGAACTGGGAGTTGCTGAATCCATTATGTCAAACACGCTGGGTCGGTTGTTCGCCCTCACTGAAAGCTACCCCGAGCTCAAGAGCGACGGCGCATTTATGCGATTGCAATCGCGTATCAGTTCGCTCGAAGATGCAATTGCCGACAGACGCGAGTACTACAACGATTCAGTAAATATTAACAATATAGTTGTTGATGAATTCCCGACAAATATAATTTCCGGTAAATTCAACTTCTCACAAGCGCAGCATTTCGAAGTCAGTGAGCGGGAGCTTGCAGACGTCAATCTGGATAAATTGTTCGCAGCCTGACCCGACCCTCCAGGGCAGCCTGAACCCGTTATAGAAAAGCTATAGAAGAAACGGTGTCCAGGACACTGAATCAGGAAAGGCTGGATCATCCAGCCGGTGTATTTAACCTGGTGCTGCATTAAATTTCGAGTTCAGAAGCTTATTGAGCGGTATAAAAGGCGCTGCACGGAGTTTTTAATGGATTGAGCCTGGTCATTCTAAGTGATATTCAGGAAAAACGAGTACAGCGCCTTAGATGCTGCTATAGAAGCAGTGCAGCGGTTCCGGGCTGGAATTTTATGCAGCACCAGGGTTTAATGGACTACAAGAAGACAGGTGTATGGCCGTATCCGCAGACAGACTATTATCAGCACCGAATGATTCACTCGGTTCGCCGATTGGATTTATATCACCATATGTGATCGATGCTATCGCCCTCGGCATTGTATTACTGATGGTATTCTCCGATTTCTCCAATCCGCTGGTGAATATCGGCGGCTATTCGATTGCGGGAGCCTTTGCTCTCTGGGCGGCACTCAAAGCCAAAGCAATTCATCGCTATATAACTGATACCCCTCGTTCAAAAACAGTCAGTGCCGCGCAGGGATTTGCCGAACTTCAGGGCACTTGTGAGTTCTACGGTAATCGGGAAATACAGGGGTTTATGTCTGGACCGCCGTGCGTCTGGCACCGCTATTTTATTCTTCGTCCACGCCCGATACCTCTACAGATTGGCGCGAGCACACTACCATTTGTCATCAGAGATAATACTGGCTTGTGCGTGGTAGACCCGAACCGTGCAAAAGTGATATCCGCCAGCAAACGAAGCTGGACAAGTGCCGGAGCCTTCTTCTCTTCTAAATATATACACTACGGTGCAAAAATGTATGTGATCGGCGAAATCAGAGCCGAACGCTGTCCGGTTACCTCCTATAATGAAAACGCCGAAGTGGCGAATCTATTACGCCGCTGGAAACAGGATAAACCCTGGATGCTGGAAGAGTTCGATACCGATCACAACGGTGAGCTGGACTCGCAGGAATGGAATAGTGCCGTGACACGTGCTAAAAATATTTCACGTGATTTATTTGATCAGAAAACCACTGACCGCGTTGAAAATGTCATACGCAAACCCTGCAACGGCATGCCAATGCTGATCTCTGACCAGCATCCCGATGATCTGGCGGCTCGATTTTCCTTGCTGAGCCTATTCAATTTTGCGGTCACTGCCGGGTGTTTTCTAGTTGCCTATACCCTGTGCACCTGATAGCAAGTTCATCAGGCTCGTCTGCTGGCTCGCGGTGATGTTTCCATCGCGTGCATCATCTGCTGTGCAAGTGATTCGGTAAGGGACGCTTTCACAGCGCGGTAGTCAGTGTCATCAAAGCGGTTATGGCTTTCAAACGGGTCGTCAGACAAATTATACAACTCACCGAAAGGCTGGCCTTTATACAGGGTTAGCCGATGATCCTTGCTCAGCAATGAGCGCACCATTGCCGGCTGGTCAAAACCAAAACGAACCATGCCATCTTCATATTCCACCAGCAGTTGCTCGCGCCCGGCGGCTGGCTCATTCATCACCAGCGGTGTAATGTCGCGCCCCTGAATCCCCCAGTAGGGTTTGCTCTGAGCGCGCCGGATCAGGCTCGGGGCTATATCGACCGTTGAGGCCAGTGAACTGCAGCTACCAGCGTTGCGGTTGAGCGGATCCGACCAGATAAACGGTACTCGTGTGATGCCCCGGTAAGGAATTGCACCCTTGAGCATCAGGCTGTGGTCGCCGAGAAAATCACCGTGATCCGATGTGAAAATTATAACCGTGTTGTCGTACTGGCCGGTGGCTTTGAGCTTGTCTATGATCTCGCCTACGGCGTCGTCGATCATGGAGATCATCCCGGCGGTCAATGCCATTGCCTCCCGGATCTGATCGGGTGAGGCCATAAAAACAGTTTCCATTGTCTTCGGCGGCTGCCCGCTCAGGTACTCTTCACGTGCCCGTTGCATTGGCGGGATCGGGTTAACGAGCTGCTCATAGTCAGGAGGCAGCGTGAATTCTGCCGGCTTGTATTGATCCCAGTAGCGTCCGGGAGGATTAAACGGATGGTGCGGATCGTTGAACGATACAAACGCAAAGAACGGTTCGTCTCTGCCCTGCCTTGAGTCCAGATAGTTCAACGCTTTTTGCTTGACATAAGTTGTAGGATAAAGCTCCTCTGGAATCGGCAACCGTGTGGCTTGCGGACAGCTGTAATTATGCGGCAGCTGATTACCGGGCTTTAGCAACTCCAGGCCGTCGGGGTCTTGCTGCAACAACCACTGGGTATAGTGCCCGCCCGATTTAAATCCGTGGCCGGTCAGCAGATTCAATTGCTCAAAGCCATAGTAGGGAAGCTCTGGCACCGCGTGCGACAACCCCGTTTCAAGGTGTGCCGTCTCTTCTATATCATAAGACGCGCTATCGGTATTTCTCGCTTCTTTATAATACCCAAGCTCGTCGTCCGCCACGCGTGGCTCTGATGCGATACCGGTAAACGGCTGCAGATGCGATTTACCTATACCTGCCGTGTGATAGCCCGCCTCAGCCAGCACATCCACAAAAGTGACCGAATTTTTCGGCAGCAGACAGCCATTATAGCGCAGGCCATGCACCGACGGATAGCGGCCGGTCATCAGGCTCGCCCGGTTGGGCATACACACCGGGCTCGCTACGTGAAACTCGTCGAAGCGTGTGCCCGTGGCAGCAAGCGAATCGATGTTCGGCGTTTTCAGCACAGGGTGTCCATAACAACCCAGCCAGTCAGCGCGTTGCTGATCGGTTATTATAAACAGTATATTGGGTTTTCTACTCACGATTGCACCATCGCGTTTGTTCGTCGCTTTATCATTCTAGAATACGGTTATTTTTCATTTGCAATCTTGACTCGGTCAGTGCCTGCAGACATGATGCACAATACCATTATTCGAGACCCGGGTCTGGCATCGTCGCGGCTGCGGTTTTCCGGACCGCAACTACCGCAGATCAGGGTTAATCTTCCCGCTCACCCGGCCGCTCACCCGGCGACAGCCAGAGTCAGATGCACAAACACCCCGATCAATCCACAACCGTTACCGCCGGCGGTGCGCTTTTCGGGAAACTAAAAGCGCTTGGCGTTGACTATGTTTTCGCTAATTCCGGCACCGATTTCCCGCCTGTTATTGAAGGGCTGATCGAAGCACGCGATAAAGACCTCGATCTGCCAGCGGCCATTACCGTACCGCACGAGCACGTCGCCGTTGGCATGGCACATGGCTACTATCAAATCTCGGGCAAAGCGCAGGCGGTGATGCTACACACAAACGTCGGGCTTGCCAATGCGGCTACCGGCGCGATAAACGCGGCTTGCGATCAGATCCCCATGTTCCTGATGTCCGGCCGCACGCCGGTTACCGAGAGCGGTCGCTTTGGTGCACGAACAGTGCCGATCGGCTGGGGTCAGGAAATGTACGATCAAACCGCACTGGTTCGTGAAACCTGCAAATGGGACTATGAACTGAGGTTCGCAGATCAGGTTTCCGATGTGCTCGACAGAGGCTGGTCTATAGCCAATTCCACCCCGACAGGCCCGGTCTATTTAAGCCTGCCGCGCGAAGTACTGTGCGAACCCTGCCCCGCCGATGGACTGGATAAGCCGTCGCAGATGCAAGCAGCATTCACATCCCCTGATCCGGAACAATTGAAGGCCGCAGCGCAACTGCTGGCCGGCGCAAAAAAACCACTGATCATTGCGCAGCGTGGTGCGGGGTCGCAGGAAACCTTTGACGCACTCACGCAATTTGTCAGCGACTGGGCAATTCCCCTTTCGCACTACTGGGCAAATCAGATCGCCATTCCCATGTCGAGCCCGATGCATGTGAGCTGGTCTCCTGGCTCAATGATAAAAAAGGCTGATGTAATTCTGGTTATAAATGCGCTGGCACCGTGGTGGCCTGACCAGGCAACGCCTGCACCCGAGGCAAAAATTATCCAGCTGGGACCAGACCCGCTGTTTGCACGGTCTTCACCAATGCGGACTTTTCGATCGGATGTCACTCTCACCGGGCATACTGCTACTGCTCTGTCACAACTAATTAACGCGACCAGCAAGCACACCCGGCCCACTGCACTAATTGAAAAACGCCACCGGAAAATTACCGCTCTGGCCAGCAGTGAGCGCGAGCTGATCAGCGAAAAAGCACAAGCCGGGTGCCACAACCCGATGACAAAAGACTGGGTCAGCTATTGTCTGGGCCGGGCCGTCAAAGAGCGGACAATCAGCGGCCGGAAGACCAGCGTGTTTCACGAACTCGGTTGCCCGTTGCCACCGCTGCAACTGGAACATCATTTAAGCTATTTCCAGGAACCGCACTCGGGCGGCCTTGGCTGGTGTCTGCCGGCCGCGATGGGCGCCCAGCTGGCAGACCCGGATAGACTGGTTTTTGCAACGATGGGAGACGGCAGCTATATGTTCGCCAATCCTGTAGTCTGCCACCAGGTGTGTGAAGCCCTGAAGCTGCCAGTGATCACCCTTGTTTTAAACAACGAGGAATGGGCAGCCGTACGCCATTCAGTGGCAGGTCTCTATAAGGGCGGGAAAGCTTCTAAATCGAATGATGTGCCACTGACCTCGCTTCGTCCCAGCCCTGACTTCACTATAACGGCAGAGGCCAGCCGCGCCTATACAGAAACCGTAAGCGATGGCCATGAACTGCCTGCCGCGCTCGATCGTGCCATACATGTTGCCACTACCGAGAAGCGCCAGGTGCTGTTAAACATTGCGATTGAACGGATTCAATCACCCGCGTAAATCCGTTTTATAACTATTTTCGAGAGATATCAATGACCAGCTATTTCACAGCGCCTGTTGAGCAGACTGATCCGATCATCGCAGCCGCCCTGAATGACGAACTGCAACGACAACAGAATCAGATTGAGCTGATAGCATCTGAAAATATAGTCAGCCGTGCGGTACTGGATGCACTCGGCCACGAAATGACCAATAAAACTCTGGAGGGTTATCCCGGCGCCCGATTCCACGGCGGTGGCCGCAATGTTGATATCGTCGAGCAAGCCGCCATCGACAGAGCCTGCGAAGTTTTCGGCTGCGACTACGCTAATGTGCAACCACATTCCGGCAGCCAGGCTAATCTGGCGGTATTTTTCGCAACACTGAAACCCGCAGACAAAGTGTTAAGCCTGGATCTGGCGGCAGGCGGTCATTTGAGTCACGGACTCAGCGCCAATTTATCCGGACGCTGGTTTGAAGCACACCACTATGGCGTTCGCAAAGACACCGCCGTCATCGATTACAACGACGTCGAAAAACGCGCGCTGGAAATCAAGCCGAAGCTTCTGATAACCGGCGGATCTGCCTATCCCAGAACACTTGATTTCGAACGTCTGGCATCAATCGCCACGCAGGTGGGCGCACTGTTTCTGGTCGACATGGCCCATATTGCCGGACTGGTTGCCGGCGGGGTTCATCCCTCACCTCTCGCACACGCTGATATTGTTACCTGCACAACCACCAAAACACTTCGCGGTCCGCGTGGCGGATTGATATTATCGAAAGATGCAAGCTGGCGGAAAAAACTGCAATCATCGGTGTTTCCGGGAGTTCAGGGCAGCCTGCATACGCAGGTTCTGGCAGCCAAAGCAATCTGCCTCGGTGAAGCGCTTCAGCCCTCCTTTAAAACCTATGCGCAGCAGGTTGTCAGCAACGCCAGAGCACTGGCTTCTTCTCTGCAAAAACAGGGTATCGATATTGTATCCGGCGGAACCGACACGCACATTGCACTGCTTGATCTGACAGCTATCGGCCTGTCAGGCCGCCAGGCTGAAACGCTTCTCGAACAGATAAATATTACCAGTAACAAAAACCCGGTACCCTTTGATTCTACGAACCCGGAAAACTGGGTCGGCCTGAGACTCGGGGTCGCAGCAGCAACCACACGGGGTTTTAAGGAGGAAGAATTTACAGGTCTGGGGCACTCTATCGGACAAGTGCTAACCGCCGACAACAGCAACCGTGCCGGGCGCGTTGCCACTGCCGCTGCGATAAGCAAACGTCTGTGCCAGGACTTTCCCATTTATTAAGTCCGGGCGATTTATCAGACCTTCCAATTCATCCGCAATAGCGAAATCAACAACACCCGAGGAATAATAATGCGAGTAGCACTGACAGGAGCGGCTACCGGAATTGGTGCAGCAGTGGCGGCAAAACTCAAACAGGATAGCGGCGATATTACAGCCTTTGATATATCCGGGCCGCCGGCAAACTCTGATCGCTGGATCTAAACCGACCTCAGTGATCCCGCTTCAATCAACAACGCACTTGCCAGTGCAGACGGCCGCTACGTTGTATTAATAAACAACGCCGGTCTGCCCCCACGCGACGGTCTCGAAGAAGCTATTTTGCGCGTCAACTATTTTGGTCTTAAGTTGTTCCTTGACGGTATGATCGACAAACTCCAGCCGGGTGCTTCAATAGTCAATACGGCATCCCGCGCCCGGGCAATGTGGCGCGACAACATAGAAGAGGAAAAAGCGCTAATGGCACTGGACCCGACCAGGCTGGGTGCTTTTATATCTGCACGGAACATCGATCCGGTACGAGCCTATAAGCTGTCGAAAGAAGCCGTCATAGATGACCATAGCTGAAACAGAAAGTTGCTGAAGCGGAATCTCCGCATGAACAATGTGAGTCCAGCGGCGGTAAGCACCCGTATCCTTACGGACTTTACAACAGCCTTCGGTGAAAAGGTCGCGCAGCACATAGCCCTTGTCGGGCGCCCCGGCCTGCCGGAAGAAATTGCGAAGGTCATTGTATTTCTCGCTTCGAAAAACGTCACTGGATCAAAGGCCAGGATCTGGTCATCGACGGGGGTATGAGTGCCATTGGTATCACCGGAATGATGGCGCTGGATAAATAAACACCTTAGCCCATAGCACTTGATGTAAAGTTTTTATCGCGTGGAAACCGGGGAATTATTTATCCGGAAGCCGGGAGAAAAGCTCCTTAACCTGACTCGCTTCATCAGCGTCGACTTTCAATAGCTTAGTAGTCAACAAATTCATCAGATCAATTTGCTCTTCCGATAAATTTACAAAACGCATGACCATGCCTCTTTCCTCACCTGACCCGATAAACCTGAGGAACCGTGCATGGATTGCCCCGACTACAATTTCCGGTTCACCGATAGGTGCAAGCTTCAGGTTGTTAATAGGCGACGCTTTATCAGGCAGCAATACCTGCTCAACAGTTGATTCAGTAAATTGAAACTTACAATAAAAAGAACCACCCCGAACATTAAATGCCAGCAACCCTTTTTTATTTACCTCAACAAAACTAAAGGAATCCACTTTAGAGAATTCCAGAGAGCAGGGACAAATGACTCTATTTCCGCTGATCTGTCTTCTGTTTCTAGCAATCGGTTGGTTCATACCAGTTACCGTACTGAATAGCCAGCGATGCAAGTACGCGTGACTGATCAATCTACCCGGGAAGGGATTCAAAAACAGTAGCTACCTCCCGACAAACGGGCTCACGACGCACCCGCATGCGCAGGATGCGCGACCAGATCGTATCCGACCTCTGTTTCCTAAACCCTATAACTGCGCAGGATGCGCGACCAGATCGTATCCGACCTCTGTTTCCTAAACCCTATAACGCCCGTCGTCCGGATATTTTTAGCCCTGGTCGAGGATTTTTTTAATTACCATCGCTGGCAGTATTCCGGACCTTTTGGTCCGGAGCAGTTGTTTTTCAGACGGATATAGAGTTGGTATTATGACTCTCTGGCGCTTACAACTCGGCTGATCGAATAACCGTTAATTTTTCTATTTGCATGTCTTCGATAGTATAAGGAATACCGCCAACACCATAACCAGATTGACGCAATCCGGCAAACGGCATCCAGTCTACTCTGAAGGCGGTGTGATCGTTTATTATCACGGCCGCCGCATCCAGACGCCGGTTACAGCGCAGGGCAAAATCCAGGTTGCCGGTCAGTACTGAAGCCTGAAAGGCAAATGGCAGTGCGTTGGCCTGAGCTATTGCCTCATTGACGTCATCGTAGCTATAAACGCATATCACCGGACCGAATATTTCCAGCTCACTCACGCGGGCATCCATCGGTGGATCCAGTAACACAGTGGCACTATAGCTTGAGTCGCTTAGTCGCTTACCACCGCTAATGCATTCGGCTCCGGCTGCTATCGCCTCGTCTACCCACTCTGCCACACGATCAACCTCGCGCGTGCGGATCAGCGGCCCGACTTCGGTCGACTCAAGCGTAGGATCTCCAATGGTCAATTGCTCACCGATTTTTGCCAGACGCGCGGCGACGTCAGCGGCAATCGCACGCGGGGCATACACCCGCTGTACCGATACACATACTTGTCCGGCATGGTAGAAACCGCCTTTTGCGATCAATGGCATGGTGTCGTCCAGATCAGCTGATTGATCAATAATTACCGGTGCAGCTCCTCCGTGTTCGAGTGCGCAGCGTGCACCCGGCGCAAGTTTCGAGCGCAGCATCCAGCCGATTTTTGCACTACCGATAAAACTGAAAAAACCGACTCTGGTATCGGTCACCAGTTGCTCGGCAACCGCTAAATCCTGCACCACCAGAGCCTGCGCGTAGTCTGCCGGTAATCCTGCCTCGTGCAGAATCTGTATAAATCTAAAGCACGACAACGGCGTATCTTCGGCCGGTTTGACAATCACCGGGCAGCCGGTTGCGACGGCCGGTGCCACCTGATGCACAATCAGGTTCAGGGGGTGGTTGAAGGCACTGACAGCCACCACTACCCCTATGGGTTCTTTACGGGTAAAGGCCAGCCGGTGTTCAGAAGCCGCATTCAATCCCATGGGAATTTCACGACCGGAATCGGCACGCAGGCACTCAACACAGTTTTTAACGCCATCAATAGCGCGTGCGACTTCAACACGGGAATCGATCAATGGCTTGCCGCCCTCGCGCGCGGCCTCCAGTGCCAGCAATTCAAAACGCTCCTGCATTATGGCCGCTGCTTTTTCGAGAACCTCAATGCGTTTGCCGGCACTGAGCCAGAGATCGCGATTTTTAAACAGACGTTGTGCGTTAGCCATTGCCTGCTCGACTACCTGGGCATCAGCAACCGGCACTTCTGCAATCAATGTCTGATCCCAGGGTGCTGTAACCGTCAATTGGTCTCCGGTGACAGTGGCACCGGGAACCAGGAGTGGAAACTCTTCATTCATTACGTTATTGCCTTGGTTGTAACTAATTTAACTGAAGATAGCGCTGTCTGCCCTGTAGCGATATGTACAAAGCTGGAACAAATACAGGCAGGAACCAATACGGGCCGCGCACGCGAACGACATTACCCGCACCTGATACCTGCCTGTACAGCGCACTATTTCACCGGCACCGTTCAATACAGTTTCTCACCTGGAATTTCTATCTTTCACCCAGCTCGATATGTTATCCAGACTGATATGAAAATCTGAATAAATAATGCGATTGTCCGGATCAATTATAGTGAACCATGGAGTGCCACCGGTCTGGTAATCTTCCATCAACGAAGGAAGACGCCGTCCCTGTTGCGGGACATCGTGTCCAAACGGCACATCCAGCGCATACTTGAGCTGGTTTTCGCCTATGCGCTCATACGTATTGGTTTCACTTCCCTCAAAAACCGTCTGCACAACGGCAAACCCGAACTCTTCTGCAGCTAGCTTATCTACCATTGATTTGAGCTTCGGAAACCCGTGCGAATGGCAACCCGGGCACCAATGTTGAAAACAGAAAATAACCTTGTAGCGTGTACCAAGGTCGGCAAGCTGTAACGATTGACGCTCTTCCCCGCTGGCGTCAAGCCACAGAGGCACCCGCAATTCAGGTGCCATTTCATTTATCATTGTGTTTTTCATACTCACCCCAGGAGTAAACCATCGCTATCAGGCTGTAATCGTGCGCTTCGGCAATACCCAGCACGGTCGAATAATGTGGCAGGTATAGCCATTGGGTCGGCGCTGCAGATAATCCTGATGCTCTGCTTCTGCCGCCCAGAACTCTGTCACCGCACTGATCGCTGTAACCACTTTACCCGGCCAGCCCCCCGATGCATCGATATCGGCAATCAATTCTATAGCCGTTTGCTTCTGCTCTGCGTTGTCATAGAAAATTTCGCTTCGATAAGAACTACCACGATCATTACCCTGCCTCATCGGAGTCGTTGGATCGTGCACCTGAAAGAAAAATTCCAGCAACATCGCATAGCTGGTTTTATCAGGATCAAACAGTATTTCAATCGCTTCCGCGTGATCCGGATGATGTCGGTAAGTCGGGTTATCGACACTTCCGCCTGTGTATCCTACACGGGTTGAAATAACCCCCGGCTGCTTGCGAAACAATTCCTGCATGCCCCAGAAGCAACCACCGGCCAGCACTGCACGTTCTGTTTTACTAGTCATGTCTTGTATCCTTGTGTCTATGTAAAGTTAACTGCCTGAACCGGTGTTATTTTTCTGCTTCCATAACTGCGCCAGTTCGGCATAACCTTCCTTTTCAAGATCGTCAACGGCGATAAATCGTAGCGAAGCCGAATTTATGCAGTAACGCAAACCACCCTCTTCACGCGGGCCATCTAAAAACACATGCCCCAGATGGCTATCTGCCTGCGCTGAACGCACTTCGGTGCGGCGCATACCATGAGACTCGTCAAAATGCTCGCTGACGTACTCGCGGTTAATCGGTCGGGTGAAGCTCGGCCAGCCACTTTTGCTGTCGAATTTATCGAGCGATGAAAACAGCGGTTCGCCGGAGACAACATCTACATAGATGCCCGGCTCATCATGCTTCCAGTATTCATTGCGAAAGCGTGGCTCGGTGCCATTGTTCTGCGTAACCTGGCGCTGTATGTCGGTAAGGCCTGCGAGTGCTTCAGAAGTTTTTTCATAGCGCGACATGGTGATCTCCAGTTAAGAATCTGTCGAAGATCAAATACTAGGGACAACTGGCTTCAATACCCAATACGCGAGCGCTATAGTTTTAATGCGTTAAGTGTATGGCTCCAGTCAAAGCGCTCCGCCATCAACACCATTTGCCGCAGCGCCATTGCGTACCCGGCACTGGTCACCGCCACAAATCGAATCTGCCGGCACAGATCAAGCTCGGTCACACGCTTGCGTACAAGCCCGCTGGCTACCGTCGAGAATTCAGGCAACAGGCAAACTGCTTCACCGCCGGCGACAAATTGCTGAATCAGATCTTCGCGGCCCGAGCGTATTCTAGGATTCATCAGGACATCGTTATCCATTAACCACTCTATGGCTTCAGAGCGAAATTCACAAGCCAGTCGATCAACATAAAGTTCTTCGGGCAGATCAATGGCAGAGACTTCGTCGAGCGCGGCAAAGCGGTGTGTTTCGGAACAGCACAGCACCAGCTTCTCACTGAACAACTCGACAATCGAAAGCTTCGGGTGTGAATCTGATCCACCGGATATAAAGCAACCATCCAGCTCACCCGTCAACACCGCCTCGACTCCCGTGGCGTTGGTAATCGGACACAGTGTCAAGGTAAGTGACGGCAACTGTTCGATTACATGATTCAGGTATTTGCTTATAGCAACCGGAGAAAGCGTAGACGCCACGCCGATAGTCAGTGTTTCGCGCTCGCCGTGAACGCGGGTTTCGGCCAGCTCCCGCACCCGCGCCTCAAGTTTGAGAATACCCATAAATTCAATTTGCACATCCCGGCCCAGCGGCGTGAGCCGGGTATCTCTGCCGTCTCGATAGACCAGAGCGCCGCCCAGATCTTCTTCAAGGCGTTTTATGGATCGCGTCAGGCTCGGTTGCGATATTCCGACCTGATGTGCCGCCTCTGTAAAGTTAAGTGTGGCGGCCAGAGAGAGAAAGTTCCTGATTTGAGGAAGATCCATGTTGTCTTACCTTGTATTAACACTCGATAGCACAATTGATCGATTCTGCGGAGTGTTATACCACGATCACCTACTCATCTAGTAAAATCTAAAACAACCAGACTATCAGATCAAATCCGGTCTATCGCAACTGACACCAATTTAATTCTGCATCAGCAGTTCCACATAAGCAGTTTCACATCGCCTGGAACAGATGCCGGTAAATTCGACTCACCACCGGCTGCTGCTGATGGTCTCTGAGTTTCAGCGTTACCTTGCCGGTATCATCACGCATAGCCTCTTCAACAAAATCGAGATTGACAATTGAACCTCGATGAATCTGTACAAACCGCTGCGGATCGAGCTGCGGCAGCAGGCTCTTCAGTGATTCACGAATCAGTGCCTCACCGCTGTGGGTATGAACCGTCACGTATTTATCCGCTGATACAAACAGCACCACCTCGTTCACTGGAATCATCCTGACTCCATCACGCATACCGGCTCTGACAAAGCGCAGCTGACTGGCGCTGGTACTCATTGTAGAATCACTGGCCAGCAGTTGTCTCATTTGTGCCCCAAGTGCATTGATGCTCAGGGTATCTGACTGGTGCAAGTGTTGTTTCAGACGTCCGACAGTTTTGCCAAGGCGCTCTGGCTTGACCGGTTTTAGCAGATAGTCAACCGCCGCTGCAGAAAACGCTTCAAGTGCCCATTTGTCATAAGCGGTTACAAATATAATCAGTGGCGGTGATGTGTGCCCGGGGTCGTCCGGCCAGTCTTCCGCAATCGCCTGTGCGACTTCGATACCAGTACTTCCCGGCATTTGTATATCGAGAAACGCAACATCCGGACAATGCTCCAGAACTAAACTGACAGCCTGATCACCGTTAGCGGCAGTGGCCACCACCTGCAGTTCCGGCCATATTTTTTTTAAATCCCGGATTAACGATTCGGCCAATAGTTTTTCGTCATCAGCGACTATTGCTGTCGGGTTATTTTTCATCGCTGGCCCTGCTGTCCGCCGTGGCGCTTGCCGGTTTAACCGGTAGCGTTATCGTTATGCGTGTGCCCTCGAATGAGGGATTGGTATTTACAGATTCAATTTGCAGGCTCGCCTCATCCGCATAGGATACGTTCAGCCGTTCTAGAATATGAGCCAGACCAAACCCACCCTGCTCTGAATTTTGAGGCAGCTCAGCCGCAACCGTGGCCTGATTAATTTCAGTTTGATTCATGCCAACGCCGGTATCTGCCACAACCAGCGTTAGCTGATCGCTCTCACGGCGGGCAGATACCAACAGCGTACCCCCTTCAATCTTTGGCTCAATACCGTGGCGAATTGCATTTTCCACCAACGGCTGCAGGAGCAATGACGGCACAGTAATCGATTTGCAGTTGTCTGGCAGATCGAGCTGGCAAGACAGTCGCTCCGCCAGCCGGATTTGCATTAGTGCAAGATAATTATCCATAACCCTGAACTCATTTTCCAGCGATGCATTGATCGACTGTGAAGAACCCAGTGTGTCACGGAGAAAGCTGTCAAGTCGATCAAGCATTTCGATTGCGCGCTCAGAGTCTATGGCTATCAGTGCGCGTAAATTCGCCAGAGTATTAAACAGCATGTGAGGTTCGAGCTGTGCCTGCAGCATCGCGTGCCGAGCATGATCCGCCCGACGACGATCCTCTGAAGCGGCCAACTCAAGCCGCAGAAGTTTTTGTTTATTTCCCAGATGCCAGGTAAATACAAGGCTCGCCAGCAACGTGGTTACCATCGAGGCAATCCATTCTTCGCTGCCCATTAGGGCAAACGTATTACTCGGAAGATCAAGCAAGCGGGCCGCTAGTGACATCCCCGTAATTACGCCGACTGGTATCACCAGAAGTATTGACAGAGGTCTGATCCAGCGACTGGTGTAATCGAGTAACCGGATAACGTAACTCACCGTTGTGGCCAGCACAAAAATACTGTTGCCAATCGCCTGTGCGTGTACAAAATTATTATAAAAACCATATTGCCCGAGTGATGGCACCATCAACCACAGCACTAACGCGATAACCGTGCAGAATACAAAGTTCTGCAGCAGAATAATCAGCAGCGGGTAACGCCGTGAATCGGCTGGCTGATTTTGCTCGACCATTTGGTTCATTTAGTTTTCTTTTTCATCTATTCATAACTCGGCAGTCTCGATCGCAGGGAGGTGGCTGGAGGATCACCCGGCACCAGATCGTTCATACCAGATTCTTATGCGGGTACAAACTGACCATGTAGCCCAAGCGGCAGACTATAGGGCAGATGACATTCCGCAAGGGGACCATCATCAATGTGTTGTGCGTCGAATACCGACACTGAGGTTCGACCACACCGCCAGTTATATCTGGTTCCAACTAACCAGCCTTTGCCCTGATCAAACCCGGGTGCCGGCACAAAGATATGCTCCTCTGCCAATGTTTCAGCATTGTAGTCGTAGATTTTTTCAGATTCCGAAGACCGATCAATAGCGCACACGCGGTTGAACCCGAAAACCCCGTCTGACATTTGCGGTGACCTTCCCATCATAAACAATTGCTGTGTCGGCAGCCCGGTAAAACGCTGGTCAAATCTCGGGAAATCCACTCCGCTACCCGGCAATCGTGTAACAGCTGCACGATGATTAATGGTATCAAGCACTATTTCAATAGTCGCAGGTTCTGCCTGTGGAGTACTTAGAGGCAGCGCTCTGGTTGCCTGGCGAATTGTCTCCATCAGCGGCTTGAACGACTCTCCCGTTGCGACTTCGATATGAATAGCGGAGCCGTCCTCCCAGGCATTGCCCATATGGAAGGCAAAAAAAGCGGGCACTTCGAATCGGTGAGCCACCTGTAAATTCTGTTTGTCAACAACGAGAATATGTACCGGGGCGCCGTCTTCCCAGTGCAGGCGCTCATAAAAAGGTATCGAGGGCGCATTACCCGGCTGTAGATGCAGTGGCTGAAGTACAAACACCAGATAGCGTTTTGTGATCGCAAAATCATGCACCATATCTGCATTGGGCGCGTCAATTACCGACACGCGCCTGAGTTCTCCATCGGGTTCCAGATCGTATAACACCAGTTTTCCCGAACCACTCAGATAACCAAAATTCCAGATGCGCCCTTGTGGATCAATTCTCGGATGCGCTGAAAACGGTAGCCGGTCGGTTTCAGGAGAAAACACTTTACGCCCCAGTGTTTCCAGAGTGTCTGCATCGAGCTGCCAGGGCGATCCGGCTTCCCACAGAGCGAGCACTTCATCGTCGAGTGGCAGCACAGAAATATTCGCTACATTTAGATCATCGGGTTTCAGAACAGCCAGTGAATCTGTAAAGCCCGTGCCAAACCCGTCACGCAGAAATCGTCCGGCTCTGGTCTCTTCCAGATAGCGTTCAGTCTTAACTATTTTCGCACGGTGCACCAGTGCATTGCCCTGCAGGCTAAATGAGTGCACCATGCCATCGCCATCGAACCAGTGGTGATACCGTGTTTCCCCACGCTGCATTCGTGCTGGCCCGTTACGATAAAGCGTTCCCTGCAATGCTTCGGGCAGTGGCCGATCAAATTTAACTTCCGTTGGCCCATAGAACTCGGGGACTTGCTCAAAGCTGCTGGCGAAAGCCTGATGTGGTAATAATTCACTCCCCTCTCGCAGCCTTGCCGCGGACAACTCCGGTATCAAAGCCGATCCGGCAGCAAGTGCTGCTTTACAGAATGATCGTCTAGCGGATGATTTAATCGCTTCACGCATATCGATCGACCTATTTTAATGTGATAGTAACTGACAAACCATCGTCGGAAAAATTAAAGCGCGTATCAGACCAGCCCGGAGGGCCGAACAATGATTTACCCTGCAACGACGCGCCCCAGGGCTCATTAGGCATACCGAGCAGATTGGTATCGAGCTTGCCATTATCATTGATATCATGGAACACCATAACCGCGTATTCGCCGGCCGCAAGGTCAGTAAAAATAAATTGCATTTCCCCCTCAACCGCTGGCAGTTGCTGTGCAAAAGCCAGCGTTTTGCTGAAATCAGCTTCGTTATCATAAACAGCCATTGACAACTTCCCTTCAGCCTTCTCCACTGTTGCTACGTATACCACCAGGTCAGCCGCGTATAGATGCGTTGAAAACGACAGAGCGCAGGTAAGAGTGGTTAAATTCAGTGTCGTGATTTTTTTCATAGTGCTTTTCCTTGTTGTTGATTATCAGTAGATTAGAGCAAAACCCGTTGAGTTAGAGAGTTGCTCTAGATATCTTGAGTGGCAATATTTACCTTGGTGTTGCATTAAATTTCGGGTTCAGAGGCTTATTTACATAAAGAGCCTCTACGCTGAATAACTCCACCGATAGAAAGCCGACGCGCGAGCGAGCAATGCAGCGTATAGATTCTCGCTAACGCATCGGGTTTCCCCCTGTGAGCAACTCGCCAAATTCCGAACAGTTGCAGAGGTAAGTGTCTACAATGACTTGCAGGTTCGAAGCAAACCGCACATGCTTTTCACTTGCAGAGTGATTACTATCGATTAACCGTTTCGTAGATTACGCGCTTCAGAGATTCATCAAACCATTCGCGCAGGTCGCGGCCGAGCGTCCGGTGAAATTCCACTCGATCAAAACCGGGTGGATCAATGGCGACCTCGCCTAGCTGATCTCGCCATTGCTCATTAACCGGTGAAATAAAACTAAAGTGCCCGGCCCCCGGCACCAGCTGAGTTGTCGCATGGGGTGCGACCTTCTCTAACCGGGCCAGATGATACTGATGCGGAAGGATTTCATCGCTCTCGGCGACTATAATCCGCACTGGTACATCCGGGTTGATTCGTGACGCAGCGGATATCACACTGCCAAGCGGTGCCATCAGTACCGCAGATCGAATCTTTGAATCAGCAGCGTAGTTGAGGGGTGTGGTCTCAGCGGGCAATGTAAAAGGCTGACCGCGTGGTGAAGTAACCCCGAGTGCAGGATCACGATAACGGCAGGAAGGATCATCGCCAGTCTTGCTGCAGTGTTCTATAAGACCTTTGCGATCCGGTTGCGCACCGAGTGCCACAGCAACGGCATACCCCCCGGCTGAATGACCTATCGCACCGATACGAGATTGATCGATCACTGAAGCGAGTTTTTCATCGCTTGTGATGGCGTGTAACATAGCTTGTATCTGACGCGGCCTTTCAATGAAGTACCGTTCATCAGCAACCAGAGAACGGTCCTGATAATTATCACCGGGGTGGTTCATTGCTGCAACAAGGTAGCCACCGGATGCCAGCGCTTCAGCAATAGTATGATGAGCAATACCCGAGCCTCCGGTGCCGTGGGAAATGATCACCAGCGGATGTTCTCTCTGCTGCACGGCAACCCCGGTTGCTGCACGTGGCGTAAAAGGACCGGCATTTATGTCAATAGCTGCATGCGTGGTTGGAAACCAGACCGACACCGGTACATTTTCATCGTAGTATTTAAACGACCACTGCATCAGGCCGACTTCGGCGGCCATGGTCAAACACGACGCAGTTGCCGCCATAAATGCCGCAAACAGCCTGATAAAACAACCGGGCCATACTTTGCTCAGGAGCTTTCCTTTCACGCCTTACTCGCTTCAATAGTTGCTGTGTGTGATTGAAGTTTCGGCCGAAGTGAGCCCTGTCGCCACCACTATGCGACGAACGGTTTGAATGAAGCGTGAAACGACGTCCACGCGGTACCAGCGGATCTCATCGAAAGCAGGCTGCTGGTTCGCGAAGAGTGATGAAGACCGGCGAGCATTTTCACAGGTTTAACAACAACTCAATGCGAATTAAATGGACTATTAGCCCGCATTATTCCATGAAGAAAAAGTATACCAACGATTAAGGCAGAATGAATGCACAAAACTCACACCACATGAAACTACTGATAATTTACCCTGGTGTTACATGAGATTTTTAGTCGAGGAACTTATAGAGCTGTATAAAAGGCGCTGCACGGAGTACTTACTGGATTGAGCCTGGTCATTCTAGGTGATATTCAGTAAAAATGAGTACTGCCCCTTAGATGCTGCTATA